>PNLP01000007.1 GCA_013823135.1 Planctomycetaceae bacterium | reverse complement strand
CAGACCTGTCCGGAAGAAAGAATATCAGAATTAGCGCATTCGCCGCATCACACGACATCCCAATCGTTTGCGACTTGCCATTGCAATTCATGCCACACGAAACCGCCAAGCACACCCCGGAAACCAGTGGCACACCCAAACTTTTACTTTTGGCGGGTGGGCTCGCTGCAAGGAATCCAATCATCAAGCTCGCGTCTGGTGGGGTTGCCGACTCACCCATGTCTCACGTAGAATACAACTCTTCGGCATGCACCTTGCATGGCTGGCTCTCGCGCGATCTGCCGACGCGCGGCAAGACCCGGCCGCTGTTTTTGGAGCCAACGCCACCCACACCCGACGAGGTGTTGAGGACGCGTCGGCCCCGGGAGAGTGAGACCCGTGACGGAACCTCTGATCGACTTGCGGGCCCTTCTCGTCGAACGTGAAGACTTTGAAGGCGGGATGGTATCTAAGCTTCGCGAAGGGCTCGCTCAGGGCGGCCCTCAGGTTCGGGCGATGAGGGAAATTACCGAGATCCTTCAGAAGCGGTTGGCAGTTGCTGCCGCACCCCAGCAGAAAAAGATCCACCTCAAACTCGGTATCTCGTTCTACTTCCTCGGCCAGATTCGCACTGCCGTGGAGAACCTGAACAAGGCCGAAGGCCCCCTTGCAGCGTTTTACCTCGGCCAGGCGCACACTTATATCGGTCAGGCCAAGCCCTACGCCGACGACGATGGCGACACGACGGATCACCTCGACGTGGCCTTCAAGGCATTCGACCGGGCCGAGAAAGCGGGCTATGCCGCACAGCAAGTGCAACTCCAGAAGGCTGGCGTTCTCCGTCTCCAGAAACACCTCAGTGAAGCCAAGGCGATCCTTGTCAAACTGAAGGACGCTGCGGCTCACAACGCCGAGTACTACTTCCAGGAAGGCGCAATCGCCGAGGCCGAAGGTGACGCGATCCGTGGTGCGAAGTCGTACACACGCGCCGTCGAACTCGAACCCCGCCACTCGGGTGCCCTGTTCCGCCTCGGATTCCTCAACGATCTCCAGGGGAACGACCACGAAGCCATCGGCTACTACGAGAAGTGCCTGAAGTACCCGCCGGTGGGGAAGGGCGTGCTGTACAACCTCGGCATTCTCTACGAAGACCACGACCAGTACGACAAGGCGACTGAGTGCTTCCGCCGGCTCCACAAGGCCGACCCTCGCGACGAACGCGCCAAACTGTTCGTCAAGGACGCCGAAGCGTCGCTGACGATGCACTACAGCCCTGAAGACGAGCAGCACAACGAAGCGTTCATTCGCGTGATGGAAGTGCCGATCACGGATTTCGAGTTGTCGGTGCGCAGCCGGAACTGCCTCAAGCGCATGAACATCCGCACGCTCGGCGACCTGACTCGCGTAACCGAGTCGCAACTGCTGGCGAGCAAGAACTTCGGCGAGACTTCGCTCGAAGAAATCAAGATCATCATGAACGCCAAGCAACTGCGGATCGGGCAGTCGCTCGATCAGGGCCAGCAGTACGAGTTCCGCTACCGTCCGCAGCAGAATCTCAGCCCCGAGGAGCAGGCCACGCTCAACAAGCCAGTAAGCGACCTGAACCTGTCGGTGCGTGCTCGCAAGTGCATGAACCGCCTGAATATCACGACCCTTGGCGAACTGGTTCAACGCACGGCCGATGAGTTGCTCGAAGCGAAAAACTTTGGTATGACCTCGCTCACGGAAGTCCGCGAACGCCTCGTGTCGCACAACCTGAAGTTGCGCGGGGACTGAGTCGGGTAGGTTTCGTTTAGCCGCGACGCGAAGCGGAGCGCGAATGCATTCGCGCTCCGCTTCGCGTCGCGGCTAAACTCGTTTCGGGAATCGCATGGCCTTCACTTTCCAACTTCAGGCGACCGACGGTGCGGCACGTGCCGCGCGGTTCACGACCACGCACGGGCCGGTCGAGACGCCCGTGTTCATGCCGGTCGGCACACAGGGTACCGTCAAGGGGATGACTCCCGAGATGGTCCGTGAAGCCGGCGCACAAATCATCCTCGGAAACACCTACCACCTCGCCCTGCGGCCCGGCGACGAACTCGTCCGTGACCTGGGCGGCCTGCACAAGTTCATGAACTGGTCCGGCCCGATCCTCACGGACTCCGGCGGATTCCAGGTCTTCAGCCTCGCCACGCAGGTGAAGATCACCGACGAAGGGGCGAAGTTTCGGAGTCACATCGACGGCTCGCCACTCGAACTCACCCCTGAACGAGCCGTCGAAATCCAACAGAACCTCGGCTCCGACATCGCGATGGTCCTCGACGAGTGCCCATCGTTGAAGGACACAACTCCCGCGAAGGTGCGGGCCGCGGTCGAACGTACGATCCGCTGGGCGAAACGCTGCAAGGATCACCACACACGACCGGATCAGGTTCTTTTCGCAATCGTGCAGGGCGGGCTCGACATCAACCTGCGTGCGACATGCGCTACCGAACTGGTCGCGATGGACTTCCCAGGTTACGCACTGGGGGGGTTCAGCGTCGGTGAAGCTCCCGAGGCGATGCACGCGGCGTTGCCCGCATGTGCCGCACTCTTGCCAGAGAACAAGCCGCGTTACTTGATGGGCGTCGGGCGACCGCAAGACCTTCTCGCCGCAGTTGCCTCTGGCATCGATATGTTCGATTGTGTGATGCCGACTCGCAACGGCCGGAACGCCCTGGCATTCACCGCGGACGGCCCCATGCGGCTCAGGAACGCGAAGCACAGGCGAGATCCCGCCCCCGTGGAGTCCGGTTGCGGCTGTTATTGTTGTGCGAACTACTCACGGGCGTACTTGCATCATCTCTTCTCGGCCGAAGAGATGCTCGGGCCAACGCTACTGAGTTTGCACAACGTGGCGTTCTACTTGCGGTTGATGCGGGATGCCCGGCAGGCGATTCTCGAAGGGCGGTTTGAGGCGTTCCACGCGAGTTGTCTTGCCCGCTGGAACGCGGCTTCCTAGATTGAAATTTCCGATTATCCGAACCCGGTGAACGGCAACCGTCAGGTTGTCGTGGAAACGGGAACTACCGATAACCTGACGATTGCCGATCGCCTCATGGCTTACACGATGACGCACACGCTGTTCGGGCAGGAGACGCCGGCCCCACCACCCGGCGGTATCGCGGGGCCGATGTTCCCGTTCTTCCTAATCGGGCTCATGTTGCTGTTCTGGGTAGTGGTCATCCTTCCGATGAGCCGCCGCCAGAAGAAGGAACAAGAGCAAATGCTTGCGACTCTGAAGCGTGGGGCCAAGGTGCTGACGAGCGGCGGGATTGTTGGGACCGTCGTCTCGGCGAAAGACGGCGAGGATGAGATCGTGATTCGATCGGAAGACACTCGCCTGCGAATCAAGCGAAATGTTGTGGTTCAGGTGATTGGCACCGACGAGGCCGAGGCTGCCGCGAAGTGACGCGGATTGCAGAAAATCGGATCGAGGAATCAAGAACCGGAACTCGTTTCACCGCGACTTGAAGCGGAGCGAACCCGGACAGGGAACGGAACACCATGCAACGGAATTACCTCCGCGGGCTTTTGATCTGTCTGATCCCCTGCCTTCTGGCAGGTCTGTTCGCATTCCGGATCGACAAATATAAGCTCGGGATCGACCTCGCGGGCGGGACCATCCTCGTCTACGAGATTAACCTTGAACGCACCAAGCAGCGTAAAGAAGCGCTCGGTGAAGGTGCCCCGAAGGATACCAAGAAATCCGAGACCGTCGCGACGGGGCTTTCCCCTGAGGAAATGAACCAGTTGGCCGCGCAGATCAAGCGGCGAATTGACCCTACCGACATCAAGAACGTCACCGTTCGGCCACTTGGCGACCGCCGGCTCGAAATCATTCTTCCCACTGGCGGTGCCAGCAGCGGACGCGAGAACTTGACGGCCGAGGAAATCGAGGAGACGAAGCGCCTCATCTCGCAGATGGGCGTGCTGGAGTTCCGCATCCTGGCGAATGGTGCCGACGATGCTGAAGGCATCGCTGCCGCTCGTGCTGTTGTGGACTCGGAGTCGCCCGAAGTCCTGGCATCGCTGGCACGCGAGGGGAAGGCTCCTCCCGGACCAAAGGAAGAGTTTAACGTCGAGATCAACGGCACGAAGGCCAAGGTTCGCTACGTGTGGGCCGAAATCGGGCCGGAATACCGGGCCGACCTTGGGCTGAGCAACGCGAGCGAGAGTCCCGGTGGGCTCTGGGCTGCGGCGGCAAATGCTCGCGCCGCCGGGAAGACTTTCCTCATCGGGCCAGGGCACAACGTCGTCAACGACAACGCGATCGCTTCGGAAGTGCTTTTCAGCCGCGTCTGCACGAACCGGGATCAACTCGCCCGTGAAGATGCGGAACGCGAACGGTTGCTGCGTGAAGGGAAGACCGAAGCAGAAATCGCCAAGGTGATTGATTCGAAGAAGTACGAGTACTTCGTCCTGACCCGTGTTTCGCCCGAAGACTCCGTGCGAGTCGGTGGCGACATCACGCTGACGGCTTCAACCGGGACCGACGCCAAAACCTTCACACCCTGCGTCGAGTTCAACTTCAACGCGGCAGGTGCTCAGGTCTTCGGCAAGATCACTCGCCGAAACAAGCCTTCAAACAACAACACGCGGTTGCTCACAGTTCTGCTCGATGACCGCGTCGTGTCGGCCGCGACCATCCAGTCTGAGATCACCAGTCACGGCCAGATCACCGGGAAGTTCGACCGCAAGACGGTTGATCGCCAGGTCTACATCCTGCGAAGCGGTGCCCTGAGCGCCGAACTGCGGGAAAAGCCAGTCAGCGAAAACACCATCGGACCAACGCTTGGTCGCGATACGATCCGCAAGGGGACGCTCGCTGTGGGCCTCGCGTTCGTCGCGGTGCTGGTGTTCATGCTCGTCTACTATCGTTTTGCAGGGATGGTGGCGTGCATCGCGCTGTTTGCCAACCTGTTGCTTACTATTGGGTTTATGGTTTCGGTGAACGCCGCATTCACCCTTCCTGGGCTTGCCGGGCTCGTGCTCACGCTGGGTATCGCAGTTGATGCGAACGTGCTGATCTACGAACGGCTTCGGGAAGAGCGGAACAAGGGCGCCAACCTCATCACGGCCATCCGCAACGGTTACGACCGAGCCTTCGCGACGATTATCGACACGCACATGACGAGTATCTTCACCGCCATCGTGCTCTACACCTTCGGAAACGATAACCTGAAGGGGTTCGCGATCAGCCTCACGGTCGGGCTGGTGATCAGCCTGTTCACCTCGCTCTATATCACCCGCCTGATGTTCGACTTCTGGCAGCACAAGAACTGGCTGACCGAACTGAAGATGCTGAAGTTGTTCGATCGGCCGAACTTCCACCCCATGAAGTACCGACATCTCTTCTTCGTGATCACTTCCGTGAGCACGGGGTTGGGGTTGGCGCTCTTCGTGTTGCGAGGTGAGGCAGGTCTGAACGTGGACTTCCGCGGCGGCACCGTGTTCGCCGGCAAACTCCGCGACGGCGAGGAACGCGGCCTCACGAAGACCTCCGATGGGAAGCCCGGGTTCCGCGAGTTGCTTGGCGAAGCCAACCAGAAGAAGCAGTTGACTGCAACGTCGGCGCACTGGGCGAACAAGCCCGTGGGCGAGACCGCAACGGCGAACACGTTCGTCTACACCATCACCTACGCGGACAACTCGACCACGACGGTGACATTGAACAACAAGCCTGCGGGCAACACCGACAAGGAAATGGAAGAAGACGTAATTCGTCGAGCGAAGGAACTGCCGGACTGGTCCGTCGAGCAGATGTTCCTCGCGGGCACCAGCTACCCGGATGGCAAGAGCAAATACTTCACCATCCGGACCACCGAACGGCAGCCAGAGTTGGTGCGTGCCACGCTTGATCGCCTGTTGCGGGCAGAGGATGGCAAGTCGCTCATGGCTGGTGCCACGATGAACGTGGAGATCAAGGGTTCGACGGTCGAGTTGACCTTCTCGCAGCCAACCTCCCGTGCCTACGTTCAGGAGTTGCTGAGCCGCGAGTTCAAGAAGGCCGGAGCCAGCGGCGAGGGCGACACATTCGCGATCAACGGTGACCGCAACACCGAAGAGGGTGGCCGGTTCACCAAGATGAACGTGGACGTTTCTAACAACCCAGCTCTTGGCAAGCTCAAGGCCGCCGACACCGATCCCGAGAAGAAGTCGCAGCTCGAGTCGCTGAAGAAGATTCTGGCCGAGACAAAGCAAGCGTTCGAATCGGCTCCCGAACCCGAGCGCCTTGAGGTGTTCGACAGCCAACTCGCGAAGGAAACCCGCACAAAGGCGTTCTGGGCCATCGCGCTGAGCTGGGTCGCGATTCTGCTGTACCTCTGGTTCCGCTTCGGTAACTGGACGTTCGGTCTGGCCGCCGTGATCTGCCTCATCCACGACCTGTGCTTCACGCTCGGTATCATCGCGGCGTGCCACTACCTGCACCTGATTCCGGGTGCGAGCCTCCTGGGGATCGAGGATTTCAAGATCGACCTCGTTGCGGTGGCGGCACTGCTCACGCTGGTCGGGTATTCCGTGAGCGACACGATCGTGGTGTTCGACCGAATCCGCGAAGTGCGTGGCAAGAACCCGAAGTTGGTTCCGCAGATGATTAACGACAGCGTGAACCAGACGCTGAGCCGAACCATCCTGACGGCAACGACCGTGTTCCTCGTGTCGATCGTGCTCTATGCGTTCGGCGGCGAGGGCGTTCACTTGTTCGCGTTCGTCATGGTGATGGGCGTGTTGGTCGGGACTTACAGTTCGATCTTCGTCGCGGCTCCGCTGCTGCTCGTATTCGGCGAAGGCAACGAGGATGGCCAATCCACCGTGATCGAAGAGCCGGCCAACAAGGAAGAGACTGAAGAAGAAGTTGTCGAGGGGTGATCCCTCTGGAGCCGCTTGCGGCCTTGCAGGTCTGCCTGCAAAGCCGCAAGCGGCTCGTTCATTTCCCAGTACACTTCCAGAATCCCATCCCGCTTCTCCCCGAGGTTCCCATGCGATTCCACATCGTCGCGATGATCGCGGCCTTGCCCGTTTCTGCGCACGCCGCCGACTTCCCCAAGTTCAAGGCTCAGGAAATCGACTCCGGTCTGAAGATCGGCTACGCCGTGCTCACCGCGGACATCGATGGTGACAAGAAACTCGACATCGTCGTGGTCGACCAGCACAAGCTCGTGTGGTATCAGAACCCTGGCAAGCCCGGCACGGACTGGAAGAAGCGGGTGATGCTGGACGGCAAAACGAAGCCCGACAACGTGTGCGCCGCGGCCATCGACATCGACGGCGACGGGCTGCCAGAAATCGTCATTGGCTCAGCGTGGAAGCCGTTCGACACCGCGAACGCCGCTCAACTCGGCTGGGCGAAACGCGGCAAGACACTCGACGACGAGTGGACCTACCACGCGCTGCCGTGCGACGAGCCGACCGTTCACCGCGTGCGGGTTTTCGACATCGACGGCGACGGCAAACCCGAGATCGTCCACGTACCGCTGATGGGCCGCGACGCGACCGCGAAGGGGAACTGGGTCGACGGCCGGCCGGTGCGAGTCGTCGCGCTGAAGGTGCCTGCGAAAGACCCCGAGAAGGCTGAGAACTGGAAGACGACGGTGCTATCCGAGGAACTGCACGTCGTCCACAACTTCTGGATGTACCCGGCTGGGGTTGGTCTTACCGGTTCCAACATCATCACTGCGAGTTACGAAGGGGTGCACGTTCTAATTCGCGACGAGAAAGGGTTCATCCATCGGCGGATTGGCGAGGGGAATCAAGCGAATCCGAAGAGCAACAGAGGGGCGAGTGAGGTCAAGATGGGGACGATTGTCAACGACAAGTTCCCAAAGCTTCCTCAGAGATGCGTAGCCACGATCGAACCTTGGCATGGTAATCAAGTCGTGGTGTACACTCCCTCACTCGACATTCCAAAGGATCCGAAAGAACACCTCTGGGATCGCCACGTCATCGACGAACAACTGCGGTGGGGGCACGGCGTGTGGTTCGCGGACCTCGATGGCGACGGGACTGATGAACTCATCATCGGCGTGCGGGATGACCCCAACGCGAAGGCCGGCGACAAACACACGGAGCGTCGCGGCGTGCGGATCTACAAGAACACCGACGGCAAGGGTGCGAAGTGGGATCGGCTTATCATCGAAGATGGCGGGGTGGCTGTCGAGGATTTGTGCGCTGCCGACCTCGATGGCGACGGCAAGATCGACATCATCGCGGTCGGTCGCGCAACGGGGAACGCACGGATTTACTGGAATCAGGGAAAGTGATTACGCGATAACCCTCGTTTCGGAACACTTAGCCGATCAGCGTGCGCCGATCGTTTTTGCCATCCCGATCGCGAACCGTTCGCCGAGTTCGATCTGACTGGCGGCATCAAAATGTGTTCCCATGTCGCTCGTTTTCAGCTTGTCGGCAGGCACGAAGAAGGCACCCTTCACTTTCTCGGCGGTCGCCTTCTGAGCGGTCCGAATCGTGTCTCGCTTACCATTGTCGTAAACCTCGCCGATGCCGAAGGGCAAGTCGGGCAGTTCCAGATCCGTGCGCACACGAGCAATGAACGCGGTCAGTAACTTCTGGTACTCCTCGGCGCTCAGGCTCGCATCGCTCTCGCCCTGGTGCCAGATCATGCCGCGGATTGTGTAGGTGTGGCCCTTGTCCTTCAGTTCTTTGAGCGACTTTTTCGTGAAGTCGAGGAACGCGGAGTAGAGTCGATCCTTGACCTCGGGATTCCAGTCCTTCGCCAGACTCGTGCCGCCTTCCGTGTATTTGATAAGCGCGACTTTCTTGTCCTTGAGGTGATCTGCCATTGCGCGGCCAAACGAAAGCTCGGGGCCGAAGGTGCCACTTGGCAGTTCCTTGGGCCGGTTCTTCCCCGGTGCGACGCTCCATCCCGGTTGCAGTGGCTTGAACCCGCCGCTGTTCAGTGCCGCACCCCGGAGTGTGGAGCATGAGTATGCGATGGGAACGTCTTCCTGTGGCTTGGCCCACTTGGTGAGCGGTCCCTTCAAGTCTGCGGCCTGTCCGCGGCCATCGCAGTTGGATTGACCTCCAACGAGAAAGACCTCGTAATGATCGGCCTGGACGGAAGTCGTGGTAGTGAGTAATGCTGCGGCGCAGCACAGGCCACACATCGTCGCTCGCATGGAATTAGTCCCTCTCTCCGTTTGAAGTCTCGGCACGTTGATCGTTGTACTATCCGCCTGCGTCAGCAAACGATAACCGATTTCGCCACCGTCTGCACGAGCGTCTTGCCCAGCCTGATCCTTGCTGGTTCACGACGCAAAGTCTAGCATGACGCAGACCGTTCTCCCATTCCCACCACGCGAGTCGCTCATGAAGTTCCCTTTCCTACTGACCACCCTGGTCCTCATTGCAGCAAACACCTCGGCTGCCGAGCCGCCTCCCGTGCCGGAAAAGTCGATCGCGCACAAGAAGGAACTCCTGTTTTCCGATGATTTCGAATCGGCCGAACCCGCCAAGGTCTGGCACCGCGTCGTTCCAACTTTTGCGGTCGAGAAGGGTGCTCTCAAGGGCACGCAGACTCGCGACAAGAACATTCCCGCAGCGGATGGCAAGCCCGCCATTACGGCTCACGCTGCCGTTCACGGGCTGGAGATTCCGACCAAGGACAGCGTGGTCGAGGTGAAGATCAAGTTTGACGGTGCCACCATGATTGACGTGGAGTTTGACGACCGAAAGTACACAGGAGCCCACTACGGGCACATCTGTCGAGCACAGGTGCGACTGAATGAAGTCACGCTCATTGATGAGCGGGACGGGAACATGAAGAACGACATTTACGAGATGAAGAAAGACCCCACCAAGAAGGGCGAAGTTGCCAAACTGCTTGTCGGTCGCAGCGTGACCTACCCGGCCAAGCTGGAAGTCGGGAAATGGTACACGCTTGTTGTCGAGACGGTGGGGGATGAGATGCGAGTCACCATCGACGGAAAGCCAGCGGGCTATCTCAAATCATCGGGGATCGGCCACGCAACAAAGTCCAAGATCGAACTCGGTGTTGCTGGCAAAGACGGCCACTTCGACGATATCAAGGTGTGGAACGCCGAAGCTATCACGCGGTAGGTGGCACCAACTCGTAGACCGCGATTGGCCTGCTGTCGGCACCCTCACCGATCGCCCAACGGGAGTGGGTGACTCGCCATCCCGCGGCTTCCAGTTCCTCCAGAAGCAACAGACTGTCGGCCCGGTACGGGTCGGCCAGAAGCACCCGACCTGTGGGGGCCAGGTTGGTCTCGAAGATCTTCCGCAGGTACGGGTGCTGGGTTTCGGCGTATAGAATGTCGGACCCGATGATCCAGTCGTAATGTCGGCTATCATTCCACTCGATCCAGTCAGCCTGTCGATACTCCACGCCGTTCGCCCGGTTTCGCTCGCCGTTCAGCCGACAAATGTGGAGTGCCAGTTCGTTGCGGTCAGTCTGGGCGACGGTTGCACCCAGCGATGTCGCCACGATCCCCGGTAGCCCGGTTCCGGCACCCAACTCCAGCACTCGCTTACCAGGGAACTCGTTGGCTCGCGTGGCGATCTCGTGCGCCAGTGCGATCGCCGCCGGCCACAACGCCACACCGTAGGGTATCTTCTCTGCTTGTTCTGCCAGGAACCGCGCCTCATCGTCCCGAGTTACGACTGCCGCGGTGTACAGCACGGACCACTCTTTGCCACCGACTGACAGTCGGCACTCCCCCAGTGAAAGATCTCCACCAGAAGTGCTAAGGACGGGCGGGCTCGCTGGCGATGGCATCATTTTCTCGCGCGGTGTCGTGTTCCCTGCTCCATTGTTTTGTACGACCTCATCAGGGCTCGGCTTTCTCGACGGTTCGCAAAGCTCGCGGCGAACTGTCAACGAAAACACCCTGCCGGTCGGCAGGGTGTCGTGGGTTGCTTTTGGCCTCGATTCATCGCGTGATCTGGAATGGCTGCAAGGTATTGCTCCCTTCCCGGACATCGGCCGAGAGCGGCGTCTTGTTCCGATCCTGATACACGGCGGGAACCTCGTTCTTCTGCGCATCCATGCCCCCGCCGGGCTGGCTGGGGTCATTCCCACCGATCACCTTGCTCACCAGGACAGCATAGGTGCCGGGCTTCACCGGATTAGTAGGCGAGTCCTGGGTGATCTTGAACCGCCCCGACGAATCCGTCTTCGCGACGTGGAGCCCGAGTGCGGGATCACTTTTCGGCACGAATTGGACTTCCGCATTCTCCAGAGGCTTGCCGTCCAACGTGACTGTTCCAGTCACCTCCGCCGTGGTGCTAGTGCTGCTGTTGCTGCCGCACCCAGCCAGAAACGCGGCCAGTAACGCAGGAGCGTATGTTCGTCGCCAGTTCATCAGTTGCACCCTTATTGAGATTGGAACCGGGCCGATCACCAGTTGCCTCCGAGGACGTTTCCATCCTGTGGGTTGCAAGCATTCTGCCAGGTCGAGAGGGTGATGCTGCTGTTGATTGTGCGAACGCTTCCGTCCCCCAGGCAGACGTTCATGATCCCTGTGTGGAAGGCCTGGCCACCGCCAGTTTGGTTGGTTGCGCTGGCCACTGCCGGGTTCGTCTGAAAGATGGGGCAGGCCACGTATCCGCTCGTCCCGCGAGAGTCGCACATAGTTGGGGACCAACGCGGTTCGGAGTTCGCCCACAGTGTTGCCAATGGGCCACCGCCCGTGTTACCCGAACCGTACTGCGCGTACCGCTCACCAAAGATGATGGTGTTCGAGGTGCCGTCTTTGAAGGTGTTAGGAATTGAAGCTCCCCCTTCAGGTGAACCCGTGGCGGGGTTTCCGAAGACCATGTAGTTGGCCACGTAGTTCGTGATGGCGTGGGTTGCGTCGGGTCCGGCTGGGTTGCCCAGCCCCTTGGCCGCCCCGGGGGTTGGATCGGATGGGCACCGGAAAGCGGCGAGGACGTAGCCATATGCCGCCTTACCATTGACTGAAGTGTTCATGAGGCCGTTCGCTCCGCTGTACAAAGCTCCCTGTTCGATGAACGGGAGGATGTGGAAGAAGTACGCCCCGGACTTCCCCATGTACGGCCCCGAGCGTGCGATGGTGCCGCTCCAGGAGTTCGTTGCCGAACCGTCTGGTGGGAGGACACCCATTACGTCGTTACAAGCGTGCGTGGCGATGCCAAGTTGCTTGAGGTTGTTTGAGCACTTCATCCGTGCCGCAGCTTCGCGAACCTTTTGTACCGCTGGCAGTAGCAACCCGATGAGGATGGCGATGATCGCGATGACAACCAGTAACTCGATGAGAGTAAAGCCTTTGCGTGGGCTTCGGGAGAGTGGATGAGACATCATTTGATCCTTAGTCTCCGCCTCTGAGGGCGGGGAAGAATGGGGGAGAGAAGAAGTGGACCGCGACGAAGGATGCAGAATATGGGACGCAGTCCAATATCAATTGTAGACTGCGAACTCAGGTTCCGGACAACTCAAATGACTATATTGCATCGGCTTACGGTTTGGTAAACGCTAGTGCGTCACCGGGGTTTGTGCGTGATGCACTGCATCAAGGGTGAGCGTCAGTACAACGAATTGAGATGAGCCGAGAAACGTTTCCAGACGATCTGCACACCCACACCTGGAACCGTTTTACCTGTCTGGAAGAAAGATCGTGAGTGTAATCGCAACCGATATCAGAGAAATGACTTCGTGCGAAATTCGCGCATCAGACGAATCTCGCCTGCACCTGGAAGGTACCCAGATTAACACGGATTCACCAGAATGGATACTTTGGTGAGGGACGAATCGCGTGTAGAAGGGTCTTCACGGATTGGACAGTTGACTGATGAATCGACTGACGTTCCAGTCTTGAATCGACTTTGAAAAGTGGGCGTGGAGGGATTTGAACCCCCGACTTCCTCGGTGTAAGCGAGGCACTCTGACCGCTGAGTTACACGCCCAAATCCATCAACCAATCGCGTGTGCGCCGTGTGTCACTGCGCCACCTGCCCGAAGTGCCGCTGCGACCATCGTCGCCTCGGTCAGTTCCGCTTCGGTTGCACCCGCGGCTTTCGCCTTCTTTACGTGTGCATCAATGCAATACGGGCACTGCGTGGTGACGGCAACCGCAACCGCAATGAGTTCTTTCAGCTTGAGGGGCAACGCTCCATCCTTGAACACGGCCGCATTCAGTGCATCGAACGCCCCCATGGCTTCCGGTGCAAGCTCCTTCATCGTCCGCAACTTCTTCATATTCGCCGGGTCGTACATCATAGTCCATCCCTTTTTCAATCGGCGTGAAGGTCGCGGAGCAACCCACGGACGTACTTGGTTGCGTTTAACAGACCACGGATCTGCATCAGGAGGTTCGCACGATTCGGGTCAATTTCGGGCGTATTCTCGAACCGAGTAAACAACTGTCCCACTTGCTGCATCAATCCAGCAGAGCGCTCAAGGAACACCAACTCGAGCTGTGCAATAGCAGCAGAATTCCCGCGTGCCTCTTCGATTTGCTCGCGTGCTTCGAGCATCTCTGCGAGGAATGCGCCCGGCATTTGCTTGTGTTCGGTTGCGGTGGGGCCACCGAGCAACGACAACAGGTAATCCGCACGGGTGAACGGGTCACGGAGGACGCTATACGCTTCGTTGACCGCTGCCGATGCGTCGAGGCTTTCGGCAAGAGCGGCATCGGAACCCGCGAGGTGGTAGTCCGGGTGAACGTTCCGCGAGAGGTGCAGGTAAGCCCGCTCCAGTTCCGCGGCGTCAACCGAAAAACGCCTCGGCAAACCGAGGCGCTCGAAAAGATCCATGAGTTTCGCGTTCCGTGTTTAGCGTTTCGAGTTAACGTTCCGTTTCTGAACGCGAAACTTTGAACGCGAAACTCGAAACTGGATTACATGCTGTACGAGCTACCACAGCCACAGGTGCTCTTGGCCTGCGGGTTGGTGATCGTGAAGCCACGCTTGTTCAGGTCGTCGTGGAAGTCGACGATTGCCCCGTTCAGGTACAGGAGCGATCGCTTGTCGACGACCACTTCGATGCCGTGGAACTCGAACTTGTGGTCGGTCTTCTCGTCGTACTTCGCGTCGAGGTCGAGCTTGTTCTGGAAGCCGCTGCAACCGCCGCCTTGCACGCGAACGCGCAGGTAGAGCTTGGAGCCGGGTTCCACATCAGCGCGAGCTTCCATGTCGGCCACGTGCCGACGAACTTCGGCTGCGGCCTTCTCGGTGACGCTCAGCGGAGGAGCGCTCGGGGGTGCGTCCTTGACGACGCCGAGGTTGTGAATTTCAGGAGCGGTTGCGGTCGCCATGAGTTTCCCTTTCCAGGTCGGTTGAGTTTTGGTTGTCTGAAGGATTATACACGTTCGCCGTGACTGCGTTACACGCCAACCGGTTCGGCCTTCGCATCCGCGAGGATCTCGGTGTCCTGCTTCTGCTGATAATTCGCGATGGCCGCCTTGATGGCATCTTCCGCGAGTACCGAGCAGTGAACCTTCACGGGCGGCAGGGCCAGTTCTTCGACGATCTCGGTGTTCTTGATCGACATAGCCTCATCGACCGTCTTGCCCTTGAGCCACTCGGTGGCCAAGCTGCTACTGGCGATGGCGGAGCCACAACCGAACGTCTTGAACTTGGCGTCTTCGATCACGCCCGTGTCCGGGTTCACCTTGATCTGCAACTTCATCACGTCGCCGCACTCCGGAGCGCCGACTAGCCCCGTGCCCACGCTCGGATCCTTCGCGTCGAAACTCCCCACGTTCCGCGGGTTGTTGTAGTGTTCGAGAACCTTTTCACTGTACGGCATGATTTCGCTCCCTGATGAAAGGCCACGGACCGATGTCCGGGCGTTGTGTATTAGTGGTGTGCCCACTCGATCTTCTTGATGTCGATCCCCTGCTGAACCATTTCGTACAGCGGGGACATTTCCCGCAGTCGGCTCACCTCGCGGACGACGAGGTCGGCTACGAAGTCCACCTCGGCTTCGGTGTTGAACCGCCCGATGCCGAACCGGATGCTGGAGTGTGCGAGTTCGTCGCCCACACCCAGCGCCCGCAGAACGTAGCTTGGCTCCAGGCTCGCACTCGTGCATGCCGAACCGGACGACACTGCCACGTCCTTGATTCCCATCATCAACCCTTCGCCTTCAACATAGGCGAAGCTGATGTTGGCGTTTCCAGGAAGCCGGTGTTCCGGGTGGCCGTTCAGGTAGGTCTCGGGGAGGTCGCCCATGATCTTGTTGCGAAGTCGTTCGCGGAGGCGGAAGGTTCTCGCCGATTCCTCAGGCATCTCCAGGCGAGCAATCTCGCACGCCTTGCCGAGCCCGACGATCAACGGCACGGGGAGGGTTCCGGAGCGCATCCCGCGTTCGTGTCCGCCGCCGTCGATTTGTGGTTCGAGGCGGACTCGCGGGTCTTTCTTGCGAACGTACAGCGCTCCGATCCCCTTGGGACCGTAGAGCTTGTGGGCCGTGAGGCTCAGGAGGTCGATCCCCATGTCCTCGACATCGACCGGCATCTTCCCGACCACCTGCACCGCGTCGGTGTGGAAGAGGACGCCCTTTTCCGTGCACAAGCGGCCGATGGCCTTGATCGGTTGAACCGTGCCGATCTCGTTGTTCGCCGCCATGATCGACACGAGCACGGTCTTGTCGGTGAGGGCTTCGCGAATCTGCTCGGCACTCACGAGCCCGAACTTATCGACGGGCAGGTACGTCACCTGATACCCGTCGCGTTCGAGCCGCTTACAGGTGTCGAGCACGGCCTTGTGCTCGGTCGCCTGGGTAACGATGTGGTTACCCTTCTTCTTGTACATCGCCGCAACGCCCTTGATCGCAAGGTTGTTGCTCTCGGTTGCGCCGCTGGTGAAGATCACTTCCTTCGCGGAGGCACCGATCAGTGCCGCGATCTGCTCGCGACCTTCCTCGACGGCTGCTTCTGCTTCCCAACCGAATGGGTGATTGCGGCTGGCCGCGTTGCCGTAGTGCTCGGTGAAGTACGGGAGCATTGCTTCGACCACCCGCGGATCGGTCCGGGTCGTCGCGTTGTTATCCATGTAAACGGGCAGCTTCGCCGACATTGTGCCAAACTCCGGGTGTGTCGCTTTCCAATTCGCGTAGGTGTTATGCCTGCGTTGCAGTCGCCGGCTCCGACCGGCACGTCGCGGGGAGCAGGGAAAGCGAAAGTAGGGCAGACGGTTGACTCAGTTGTCCGTTCGGGTCGAAGATGTCGGCGAGCGTGACCGACCGCAAGACTTCGAGCAAACGGTGGTGGACTTCGGTCAACGGCTTCTTCAGCGTGCAGGCTCCTGCCATCGAACATTGCTCGTGCTTCTGGTCGGGCAGGGAAGGGTTGCACATGGTCAGGCGGAATCCCGATTCCAGGGATTCGAGCAGTTCCGCGAGCGTGATCATTTCGGCCGGGCGAGCCAGTGCGTAGCCACCCTTGACGCCGCGATGACTGGCGACGAAGCCCAGGTGACCGAGTTCCTTCAGAATGTTGGCGACGAACGAGCGACTCAGCCCGAACTTCTCCGCGACCGCACGGGCGGTCCCGCCACCTGTCTGTTGGTGGAGATACGAGAGTATCAGGAGGGCGTAGTCGGCCTTGCGGCTCAGCAGCGTCACGACTCGTCCTCGCAGGGTATGGGAATGAATGAGCACCGCATCTATACCATTTGTAGACAGGGTAATCGCAGTTGACAAGTGCTATTTCGCTGAGACGCTGTCTCACAAGGGGCTTAGGAGCAATTTGGCGAGGGGAAAAGTGGTCGTTGTGCTTCGTCTTTACCTGCAACCAGCTCGGGTGGTAGTCTCTTGCCGTTCACTTACCCAAGGATGGGGCGGGCATGAACGCGACTCTCCGCAACGACTCAATTAGTCTGGTTATCCCTGCGTACAACGAGGCCGCGGTCATCGCACAGGCGATCGCGGAAGCGGAAGCCTCGCTGGCGGGGCGATTCGCCGAGTTCGAGATCCTTGTGATCGACGACGGCAGTTACGACAACACTGCGGGGGTGTTTCAGCGAGTACGCGATAGTGCCCCCAACACACGGTTGATTCGCCACGGGTTCAATAAAGGTTACGGCGCAGCGCTGCGCACGGGCTTTGAAGCTGCGAGGTTCCCACTAGTCGCTTTCACCGATGCGGATTGCCAGTTCGACCTGACGGAGCTTGGTACGCTCGTCGCGCTTGCGGATGACTACCCCATCGTCGCGGGATACCGACTCGATCGCAAAGACACGGCAAAGCGTCGCTTCTTCTCGTGGGGCTACAACCGAATGGCTCGCACGCTGCTGGGCACCCGCGTTCGCGACGTGGACTGTGCATTAAAGGTGTTCCGTCGCGAGGCGCTCGCTCAACTACTGCCGGAGAGCCGCGGGTTCTTCGTGAACACGGAGATGATGACGCGAGCGCGGCAACTCGGCTTCCCGGTGATCGAACTCCCCGTGACGCACCGCCCGCGAGCCAGCGGCGAGAGCAAGGTTTCGCTGCGAGAAATCCCCAAGACCGCGACGCGACTGCTGCGATTCTGGTGGTCGAACGTGGTGTTCGGCCCCAAGGCGCTGCCCGTCACTCCTGCGGTGTTCCAGGCGCGGGTGGTGGTGCCGATCGCAACTCGCGGACGAGTTGTAGACCCTCATCCTTCGTCCGAATCTGACCTTCCAGTTGAGCGTCCCGCACAGCGTCAAGAAGCCGCTTGAACTCGCGGCCGGGCTTCATGCCGATAGCAACGAGGTCGTCACCCGTCACGGCGGGTGACGGGTTGAGTTCTTCCGGCGGCGTGTCGCGCAGGATGCGCTCGCAGAACGTCACGTGATCGAGGCTCTTCCCGCTGGCGCTGGCGTCGGCTCGGTGCAATTCCAGCAGTTCGCGAATCCCCGGGTGAATCAGGATCGGCTTGAGCTTGCTCGCCCGCATCGTCGGTGCGTCGGCCAGATACTGATGCTTCTCCACCAGCCAGGCGATGCGGGTCTTCTCCGCGGTCGAAAGACGCAACCGATCCGCGATGGCCTCCGCCATCTGCTTGCCGACGTGCTCATGGCGGTGGAACGTGTACCGGTCCGGCGTGCGCGCGAACGTCCGTGGCTTGCCGACATCGTGGAGTATCGTTGCGAACGCCAGCGGGAACGAGACTGCCCCTTGCAACTCCTCCACGACGCGAACGGTGTGCTCCCACAGCGTTCCCGTCGGTGCGGCGGGCAGCCCTTGCGGCAACGTGAACGTCGGCACCATCTCGGGCAAGATCGGCTCAACGAGATCCAACTCACGCAGCAGTCGCAGACCACGAACGCGGTTTGGGTGCGTCAGCAGTTTACGCAATTCCTGGGCGATCCGCTCGGGCGATACCACGCGAATCTGCGCTGCCATCTGCTTCGCGGCAGCCTGCGTGTCGGGGTCGATCGCAAGCCCGAACCGCGTGGCCATTCGCACAGCGCGGAGGATGCGGAGTTTGTCTTCCGTGAAGCGTTCGGAAGCGTTGCCAATGGCGCGAAGAACCTTCGCTTCGAGATCGGCACGGCCTCCAACGTAGTCAATCAATTCGTTCTTGATCGGGTCGAAGAACATGCCGTTGATGGTGAAGTCTCGGCGCTGAGCGTCGTGTTCCGGCGACGAAAACACGACGGTATCGGGTCGGCGACCGTCGCTGTAGATGCCGTCGGAACGGAACGTCGCGACCTCGACCGTGAGCCATTCGCCGTGGTCACCGCGTGGCCCGATCACCTGCACGACACCGAAACTGGCACCGATCTCGTTGCGGTGTTTGAAGAGCGCCGGGAGTTGCCTCGGCACGGCATCCGTGGCGATGTCGTAATCATCCGGGGTGAGGCCGAGAAGTTCGTCGCGCACGCAACCGCCCGCCCACAGTGCCGTGAACCCGGCCTGCTGGAGCTTGCGAACCACATCAAGTGCAAAGCCGCGTTCGGTCATGGAGGGAGTGTAGAAAAAGGTGCCCCGGCCGGAGTAGCCTTCCGGTCGGGGCGATGTCCTAACCGTCGGGTGAAGACGGCTTCGGTGTGCTGTCTCAGGGAGTGACCACAGTAATCCAGTCGCCGGCGTTCAGCCTGAAGTAACCCTGTGTCTTACCTTTAGACCACCCCCACAAGTTGGACCGCAGAGAGCGTGGGGGATTGGAATCGAACCAATACTTCAAGGTTGCAGGTTGCCGGACAGTCGAGTAGTCACCTCAGCACGGGTTTGAACCTGGCGTGGAAGTCTGATTCTGGATTGCGGGACGCCTGCCTCTACCAGTTGGGCTATCCCGCCGTGGTTGTAAGTGGCGGGAGCAGGATTCGAACCTGCAACTGTCGGACACCCGCGTTTCAGCCTGAGTCGGAGCCTCAGCCTGCACGCCTGTGCGTTGGTAATGATGCGCGATGTGCAAGAAAGGTTCAAGGGAATCCGGGATCCCGTTTAGTTTAGCCGCGACCGAAAGGAGCGCGTGAGGCACGCTCCCTTCGGTCGCGGCTAAACGGGGGGTATCACTCACCGAAGACGAAATCGAGGAGCGGGTCGCCGGCCTTTTGGCGTTCCACTTCGAGCAAGTTCGCCTGTTCCTTCGCGGCCTTGATCGCGTCTTGCAGCTTCCGCACGCGGGCCAGGATCGCGTTCTTGCGGTCCGTCGAGATGCAACCGCTGTACAGGATCTGCGTCCACGTTCCGACCGGCACGTCCTTCGTGAACAGTTCCGTCTGTGCAGGGTGCTCCTTCGTCGGAGCGTACTTCACGATGACCGTCGGCTCCTTGCTCGTGCGCAGCGATTCGTTCGCCTTGCTTCGCAGCAAACCGGTGCTCGGGTCGTGGTTCCACTCTTCCGCCGGGTCCGGCGTTGGCAACTTCGCGATGAACGTTTCGAGGTCGTTCACCTGCTTGTCGAGGAACAGCAGGCTCGTGACCGGCACGTTCGCCAGGATCGTCTTGCCGTCGACGACGATGTCGGCTCGGGCCGACTGGTTGCCGGTGTCCTGCGTGAAGATGAGGTTCCACAGCTCGGTCCACTTCTCCCGAGCTTGCCGGATGAGGTCATCGACGCGCTGCTGAACTCGCTGGCTTTCCGGCGGCAACTTCTGGCCATTCACCTCGTCGAGCGGGCGGTACGTCCGTTCGCGACCGACGAAAAGCTGTTCCTTCTGAACGAGCTTGTACAACTCGGTGACAGCTTTTTCGGCTTCGTTCTTGCGAGCCGAGACGATGGCGTTGATCTGGTTGAGCTTCGGCATGTGAACATCCTGGAGAGTGATACTGATGTTGAATCTACCGAGGAAGACACGGCACCACTGCGGTGGGTTCACAGCCGGAAGAGAAGGCGGGCGTTCGCCTCGAAGACTTGCTCGTGGAACTCGGCGGGGATCGCCTCAAAGATGAAATCGCGGTACGCCGCCATCGGCGCGAGGGGCCAGTCGGTGCCGTACAGGAAGCGGTTGGGCCGTTCGGAATAGCGGATCGCGTGCTGAATCGCGTGGCTCAGTTCGACCGCGGCTTCGCGACCTTCCTCCGAAGCGAACACTTCATCCGTGCCGACGAGCAAACCGGACAGATCGGCCCACACGTTCATGTTCTTGTAGATCACTTCCGCGGCGTCGAGTGTCCACGGGTTGCCGACGTGGCACATCACGAACCGCACATCCGGGTGATCGACGGCCACGTCGTCGACGCCAAGCGGGTGTGCGAACCTGAGCTTGGCTGCCGGCGAGTACGTGTCACCGGTGTGGAACATGACGGGGATCTTGTACTTCGCGGCAAGCTCGTAGTACCGGCGGTAGTTGGCGTGGGCCGGCTCGAAGTGCAGGTAGCCGAGGTAGCCCTTCAGTGCGACCACGCGGCCGGCAGCGAGCAACGCCTCGACTCGGCGAAAGTGAGCATCGTCGGTTCGTGTAGGGTCTGCGACGCCGATGGCCTTCAGGCCGGGAACTTGCTCGGCGATCTGGAGCGTTGAGTTGATTCCGAGGGGGTCGTCTTCGGGGCAGTTCCAGGTGCCCATCGCGAAAGCCATCTCGACGCCGGACGTCTGCATCTCGCGACGAATCTCGGCAGCGACGACCGCGGGTGGTTGGCGGAGCAATGGCGAAAGCGAACCCGTACCGGGGAGGTATGGCGGAACCGCGTGGATGTGAACGTCGATCATCGGCAAAACCCGGTGCGGGCGTCAGCACACCGGGATAGTCTATGAACGTCAACCGTTTGGCAGCATTTCGCCGATCACGGTTGCAGCACGGGGGGAACTGCCGGGCCGCCCGGTGCCGCGGGTGCGGGTGCCGCCTGACCAGCGACCTGGCGGAACTTTGTCATGTCGTGTCGGCGAATCGCCACGCCACTCCCGTTCGCGCCCGGCCCCATCGTGAATACCCCGAATTGCCCCGTCGTCGTCTCCGCGAGGTAGAGCGCAGATTGCCCCTGCGTGATGTAACCGGTGGTCATCATGAAGTGGACATCGGCGCGGGCCTGTAGCCCGAACTCGGTCGCGAGATCGACTTCCGCCCAGCCCACGATCTTCCCCTGCTGGCGGTCGATCACCGTGCCCAGCAACTTGCCGGCCTTGTAGTCCAGGAGCCAAACGCCATCGGTCTGGATCTTCGGATTCACGGACACGGCACCGGTGGCCATGATGGAATCCTGGTAGCGGTCGTTCGATGCGGCTCCGGCCTGTCGTGGTGGCGTCAGGAAGAAGAGTGCGGCGGCAACGCCACCAGCCCCTGCCAGCGCCACGATCCCCGCCTGCAACAGTGTGCGCATCGCCGCCCCCCACAATGTGGATCTGGTTTCTGGGCTGACGCATACCATCTCGGCAGTTTGTGTCCAGACGAACTCGAAAGGGTGTGTCTTTCGTTTTTGGCGAGCGGGGGACGTCAGTCCCCCGAGGTGTGAGCGAAGGCAAGAACTCGGGGGGCTTACGCACCCCCGCTCGCCAAAATGCCAAAATCCCCAGAGGCACCCAACGGGTTGAGGCACGGCGTCTGACTCAACCGGCGCTGGCGGTGGGCATGTTGTCTTCGAGCCCCTCGACCGTTCCCACGACCAGCGCGGAGACTTGCTTGACCATCTCCTCCAGTTCTTCCCCTTCGTAACCCGCTTCGGTCACAACGCGGCGGACGACCTTCATGTCTTCCAGTCCGAGTTGCTCGGTCTGGACGATTGCCGTTGCGTGATCGGACTTACCCCAGGCGTTTTGACGCGCTTCGATAACCTGATCGGCGAGTGCCCTTACTGTGGTTGACATGATGGCATCCCCAAGGTGTGAGTGAACGACTGGACATCCGAACTGCCCAGGCAATCCCTGGATGGGTGCAATCCGCGTGCCGGGTTGTGATCAGGGGCGTGTGAGTCGGACGGCGTACCCATCGGCGAGAATGGCGACGACCTCATTCTGAGTGGGTCGCGCAACCAAGGCTACGACTGCGGTGGGCAAATCGAGCGAGACTCTAGCAACCACTTCGAGCGATTGCCCGGCGACCCGCAACCACTGAACCTCGTTCAGGCTCGTCACGGCTGCAACCGCCCCCGGACCCGTGAGACACGCCGCGACGTACTCCGATTGGGTTGAGCACGCACTCCGCGATCGTGGCGACTCGGGGTCAGTGGCATCGAACGTCGCCCACCTGATGTTGCTCTCCCGGTCGATGCTTGTCACTTCCAGGTGAGCCACCGACGCGATCCAGTCCACCGTGCCCCGTTTCGGTTGCCACGAGGTCGGAGACCATTGACAGATGAGATCATTAGTGTTTTCCGATGCCCGTTTCCACCACCGCACGAACCAAGAGTTCCAGTCCCACATTCGCCCTTCCTGCGACTCCACCAGCAGAAACGTTTCAAATACATCTGTTGCGGTTGACTCCTCGGACGAGGAACGGAGGTGGGGGCCAATGAACGTTCGCCTCTCACCGGGTGTCGCGACGGTCACTTGATGGTCGTTGTCGTGGAATGATGCAGATGGCTGAAGATAACTCGCCTCGGTTTCAGCATCCAATGCATAACTGAGTGCGCGTTGTCGACTGAACGAATCGGCTCGGTCCGCAGTAAAACATTGCAGCCGTGCTCGAACGTCCCCTTTGTGAAACAGGTAGACGATATCGCCTGTGGGACTAACCGAGAGGGCTGCTACCCTACCCGAATGTGGGCCGCTCACCGGCACCACGCGGTTCTCGCGGACACGCCACAGCACGACGGCTTCGGTTGTCGCCACGACAATGTCGAACGTGCCGCGAGCGACCACCACAGCCGTCACCGTGCCGTCCGCGAGCTTCACCGGTGGCGAATGGGCCGGGCCAGCCAGCACGGGTTGCGTCGCCTTCTCGCGTGCCGCCAGGGTTGCATCGCGGACCACTGGCCCCGGCCACGGGTGATTCTGGCCGAACAACTCGCTGGCCAGTCGCACGCCTTCGGGAGGGCTGCCCGTCGCACGCAGGTGAGCGGCGAACATGAGCCGCACGCGGTCGGCCAGATCGTCGCGTGTCTCGGCGGGAAGGAAGTCCTCGCCGACTCGGAGAGCGTAGTTGAAGAACCGCCCGCAGTCGTTGGCCCGCTCCGCGAGGTTCGCCTCGGCTTCGGTGAACAAGGCGTTCACCGCGGGCAAGTCCTCGGCTACGAGGTGCTCGTCGAGGAGGCGTTCACCACACACCACGTTCTCGGCGGTGATTCCCTTCCACCCCTGCCGAAAGTAGCCGATTGCGAGATCGCGGCGCCCGGCCTTGTTGCGGACCAGTTCACCCGCACCCAGGTAGTGACCACGACTGGCGAGATCGTCGGCGGCGCGAATGTAGTACGCGATGGCGCGGTCCTCGTCGCCGAGTCGCATGAGGAGTTCCGCAGCCTTCTCGTAGTTGCCGTACTTCTCGTACAACCGCAACGCCTCGTCGTGGTCGCCGGCTCGCTCGAAGGCGTTCGCGGCGGGGAGCGGCTCGTTGAGTTTGTCGCGGAAGAGCAAGGCGGCATCGCGGTACAACCCGCCGGCCATGAGCGCGTTCGCGGCACTCCGCAAGTCACGCAGGAGCACGCCGTACAGGTACGCCGCACGCCGGAAGTCGCCGCGTTTCATGGCCTCCTCGGCGAGTTGCCGGTACGTGCGGGCCAGTTGGTCCCAGACGTCGCCACCACCGAGCCAGGCCGTCGCAGTGCCACCGCCCGAGCCGATCAGGTCGCGGAGCGAATACCGTGGGTCGCGGTTCCCGAGTTGGGCGTCGGTGCCAACGCGGCCGGGTTGGTCCGGGTCGCCCACAGCAATCGGCGCTCGGCGAAGCCCCTTCTCGACATCGCCCGACTGAAGCTGCCGGAGCACTTCACGCAGTGCGGCTTCCTGCTCACCGAGAACCCTCTCGCTGAGTCGAGGGACCGCCTCCAGCGCCTTTCGGGCCATGTCGCCGCCGAGCTTCGCGAGCCCGACCGAGCCGAGTTGCTTGCCGAACCACGTGAGGATTCCCCCGATTGCGAGCCCCGTGCCGGCAACAAATCTTCTGAAGGTTGAACCGGATGGTGGTCGGGCATCTTCGGGCACACTCGAACCGGCTCCCTCGCCAGCGAGCGGTTCGGCGTCGTCGGGTGCGCCGCCTCCAAGCACATCCATGATCGCGGCGGGCGGGGCAGGGCGTTCGATGACTGTGAGCGTGTCGGGGTGATCGGGCCGAGCAGGAAACGGTTCCCACTCTTCCCGTCGCACGCGGATCGGTGCCAGCCACTTCTCGATGGGTAGGGGAGTCGGTGCGAACGCCAGCACGTCGCCGCCCGGCAACATGACCAGCCCGCGATTCTGGGTCAGCGTGACCGCTTCATCCGTGAGCAATGCCGGAACGAGATTCGCGTCGGCGGGAATGAACAGATCGCCCGCAACTCGACGCAGGCGGATGGCTCCCGGAAATGGTTGCAATTGCTGCCCGTTCGCTGGCACCAGCACGAACCCGCCACGCACCGCGAACACAGTCGGGACCAGATCGCGACCCAACCGCACGCAGGCCGCGACAAGTGGCGTCGCATCTTCCGCGAACAGCAAGAAGGCATCGACAGCGTCAGGCTCGTCGCGGCACGTGAGTCGGAATGGCACTTCCACGATTCACCCTCCTGCCGTGAGAATGGCGTGCCCGATCTTCTTCTCGGCATCGGGCGTGGCCGGGCCACCGATCAGTGTCGGCGTGCCCCAGAAGACACCACCAGGAATCCACGCCGCGGCACGCTCCCTGCGAACCAGGAATGCCGCGACGAGCACGCCGTTCGCGAACAGCAGCACTTGCCCAAGCCGATCGAGCACGGCCCGCCACGGCCCGGACGCGGCTCCTTCGCTCGCCGGGAATCGACCCGCGTCGTACTCGGTCTGGGGGCACGACCGTTGCTGGGCCGTGAGCGGAACCTTGTCCTCGGGGAAGTTGTCCCAGCCCAATGCCAGCGAGTAACGCAACTCGCCGTTGAGCAGACGAAAAGTATGCGCGAAGGTGCCGATCGCGATCGTGAGCCGGAACGGTTTGGCATCGAGTCGGATGTCGAGTGCGTTGTGCAGTGCGGCGTGCGGGGCGGTGGCAACCGGTCGCCCGGGGTCGTGGGTTTCGGACACCACAACTGAGCGGGTCGCGTCGCGCCGCACGAGCAGGCGGCCGTCGGGTGATAGCGTGAATGCGTTCCGAACGGGATGCGCGACTTCGCCCAGAACGCCGCCATCTGGCCCCCGAAGCAAATACAGCTTTCGTTCACCCGCACGCACGACCGCCAGTGCCAGGACGTTCGCGGCGAGTTGTGCCCGGTGAATCGTCGCACCTTCGAGCAACGGCTTACCATCGCACTGCGGCTCACACGCGGGCGCCCATGCGGGCTCGGCGTGTCGGACGCGGAACGTGTTCTTCTCGACCCGCAAGTACGGCAGCCCCACGCCGGGATGTTCCGGGATCGACGTCGTCGTCAACGCTGGCAACGAGAATGGTGGTGTGCCGCCCTTCGCGGAACAATCCCACGCGAGTCGGGCACGACTCACCAGCCCCGCATCCGACCAGCCGGGGTACCGCCCGGCCGTGCCCAGGTCCAGCGCGCACCCGGTGACCGTCTCGGCTCGCACCGTGATGCAGTGCAAATCGGGATACGCGGACCACCGAGCGTTGGTGAGTGCCACGCCCAGGAAGTGCAAGGTGACCCGCCGTGTCGCGCGGTCGTAGTGCGCCGCGACTTGTTCCTGAACTCGTGCCGCCGCCCCCGAGAGCTGAGCTGCGATTCGCTGGGAGTATGTCGCGGGGTTTGGGCTCGCAACTGCTGGCTCTCGGCCTGGCGTCATTCGCCCGCAGATCACCACGCCCCCGGTCACACCCAGGACAGCATCGACCTGTTCCAACACAGCGCCGCCGTCGAACGCACGCGGCAACACCTCGGGGAGTGAACCATCCGCCAGCAACCCATGTAGGATGCCGTTCTGGCCGACGATGACAAGCCATTCGCCATCCGCGTCGAAGCCGAACACGTACGGTTCGGCAACCAACCCGGCACGGAACGGGAACGGGATCGGCTCGACAGCTCCGCTCCATTCGCCCTCAGTTCCCGGTGCGTGCCGAGGTTGCGGTAGCTCGTTCTCGACGCGGGCGGCCTCGGCTGCGACCAGATCCACCCGGAACGACCGGATCGCGACCACGCCGCCGTTGTGCCATTCGTTCAGTTCCGCCTTGCCGCGATCATCCACGGTCAACGCGAAGAGGCGATCGCTCGGTCGCGGAATCACCTTCGCGGAGAGTGCCATGTCTCGCACACTGCGAGGATGCGTCAGCAGAATCACGTCTCGCGGTGCCGGGCCGGTTGAGAGATCGTGAACGGCCCGCACGAGGCACGCTGCTGGGTCGGGGGTCAGGTCGCTGGATTCCAGTTGGTCCGCAACCGCTTCCACGTCCTGGCCGGTCAGGTCGATCGGGCCGTGCGTGGAAGTGAGGAACAGTTTCACGGAAGCACAGCGATTGGCTCGTGGTGCGAGGAGCGAGAACGCGGCCGCGGCCAGGGCGAGTCGCACGCTTCCCCAGGTTCGCACCCCCTGATCGAGCACGATCACGCGCTCGGGCAACTCGGGTTGGTGGGGTTCTTCTTTCTGGAAGTAGAGTAGTTCGCGTGAGGCGAAGCGGCGGATGAACTCGTCGCTATCGAGGGCGAACTGCGTCGGCAGCAACTGCTCGGGTTCGCCGCGAGTGGTCACGTCGCAGTAGCCACCCTGCGGCGGGGCGTTCGGTGCTCGGCGGCGGGGCGGGAGTGTTAGACCCGCGTCGAGGGCGGGCACCAGCACCGCCGCACCGACGAGCCGTTGCCGCTTCCTCGCGAGCTTCAGCAACCGTGCCACCCGTGCGGGGATCGACTCGGTTTCGGCCGCGAGCTTCTTGCCCGCAGGGCTTGGGCCAGTTCCGTGCGTGAGCCACGTTCGCAGGTCGCCGTCAGTGAAACCCGCCAACCGCGTGAGGATTCGTTCCTCAAACTCCGCTCGCGTGAGTGCTGGTTCTTCGACACGCTCGGGCCGCGTGTGTTCGCCATATAGCCGCAGACACTGGAGTGCGTTGGCGACATCCTGACCAGACAGTTCGCCGGCAACGGGCGGAAGCTCGTCACAAAGCTCCGCGATCAACAGGCCGACGTTCCGCCCGCGTGCTGCGGCTCCGCGGGTATCCTCGAACGCCTCGTGAAGCCTCGCGAAATGGCCCGTTCCCGACTTCATGAGTTGGAGCAGGTTCAGCACGAATGCGAACGGTGGCACGGGCTGCTTGGCGAATACGCCGGTGAGGATCGCCCGGATTTCGTCGGCCACGGCGAAGGTGGTTCCGTCGCGGCGTTCCACTGCATCGCGACGGGACGACCACCAGAATCCGCCCAATGATTCGGCGTATTCCTTGGGAATCGTCAGGTAGGCGTCGGCACGGTCGAGGGTGTTCACAGTTGCGCGACCCCCAGCCGAATCCCTGCCCGTGTGAGCGGCCGGAAGACGCTTTGCGGAATCACCTCGACACCTTGCTCATCGAGCAGAACGAGTTCGTCGTCGGCCGCGCCGCACGCAGCCCGGATCGCTGTCGGCGACAACTCCGGCTCGGTGCGGAACCCGACCGGCACGAGCACATCCTTCCCCCAGTAGCGAACCGAACCGCCAATCGCAGGAAGTCGTGAGCCCAGCAGAAGGGCACGTTCACCGCAGCGTGCCGCTCGCACTGCTGCGAGTTCGGCCGTGGTCGCGTATTCGGCCCACTTCAGCAGATCAGCGGTGTTGCAGATCAATGCCGAGGCCGGCTTCGGTTCCCCACCGCGGATGATCCGCAACACAGCCGGAGCGAGTGGCTCTGTGGGTGGCGGGGTGATCTCAAATCGTGCGGGAACCAACACAGCCGAGACCGGCAAGCCATCTCCGATTGGCGGAACCTCAGATGAAGGAAGCCGACGACCGTACTCGAACATCTCACCCTGTCGTCGAACGAACAATGCCACGCCCGGTATCGGCAGCAGGCAGTTCACGATTTCGGCCCCGTGAACCGACCAGCGAACCCACGCGGTCGATTCGACGAGATGGACTCGCAGGCCGTCCAGGTTGCGAACGGTGGCCAGCGCGGTGAGGTGCTCGGCGGGGATGCGGGCCGCGGTGACTTCTCGCCAGCGGTCAGGCTTGCTCATCCGAGTTTCTCCAGCAACCCCGCGGTCTTCGCGAGCAAGTGCGTGCGACCGGTAGCCTCCGTCACCCAAGCAGCCCGATCCGCGACTGCCTGCACTCGTTCCCGCAGTCGAGCAAGTTCGACCAACTTCAACCCGGAAGCCAGTTCGCGTTCCGCTGCTTCCAACTCAGCCGCGAGCGATTCGGGGTCCACCGTTTCGGGCCGTCGTGCTCGCGGGTGCGGCCCCTCGGCATCGGGCGTGCGTTCGAGAATTCCCGTTACCAACGTGCCCAGCGGCCCGATCTGCTCGGCTCGGTCCCAGACGTAACGAAGAACCCAGAGGTCGGACGGATTCGCTGCGGACCGCCCGCACATCACAGCCGAAGCCGCGACCAGTTTCAGCACCTTCACCGCACGCCGATCCGAGAGCGCGACGCCCAGGTCACGCACCTTCGTGATCGCGTCGGCATACGGTTCCAGCACGGCAGCGAGATCGACTTGTTTGGCCTGCCGCGTCAACTCGCGCAGGTCGTCGGCGGTGGGTGCGTCGTGTGACTCGCTTCGCGGCTTGCCGTTCCGTTCGATAGCCCAGCCCGCGGCGAGCAAGCCGGGCAGTTGCGCTGCGGGGAGAGCATCCACCTTGCAGCGGAGCAGGAAGCGGTCGAAGAGTGCCTGGAGTGCGTCGTCCTCGGGCAAGTGGTTCGACGCCGCGAAGACACTGAGAAGCGGGAGGCGATGCGTCTCCGCGCCGCGGCGGTACACCCGCTCGTTCAGCACCGTGAGAAGGTTGTTCAGGATCGCGCTGTTCGCGTTAAACAACTCGTCGAGGAACGCGAACTCTGCTTCGGGGAGCATTCCGGTGGTGACCGTTGCGACGACCCCTTCCCGCAGCCGTGCCAGATCGACCGGGCCGAAGAGTTCGTTCGGCTCTGAGAAACGCGTGAGCAGGTACTCGAAGTATCGACAGCGCACGGCCCCGGCGAACTCGCGAACGAGCAGCGACTTCGCCGTTCCGGGTGGCCCGAACAGGAACAGGTGCTCGCCGGCCACGACCGCGAGCGCGATGAGGTCGATCACCTCGTCGCGACCGACGAACCGCGATTTGAGCGTTTCGGAAGCGTGGCGGCGGAGTCGATCTGCGGGCGAATCAGTCATGGGTTTCCTCGGGCGCGAACGCGGGCAGCGGCTTGCCACGTTCCAGATAGACTCGCTCGGCCCACTCTCTCGCCGCTGGTGAGACAGGCACCCAGCCAGGGCGGCCGGTTGCCGCGAGCCTTTCGGTGTAGAGCAGTTGCAAACCCATGTGGCCGCCGAACTCGGGAGCGACCGATGGTGAACCGTCCAGGTCGGCGAGCACTCCCGATAGCGGCCAGGCACGCAGCAGTTGCTCAACCTGACTCTCAAGCTCGCGCTGAGGTTCGCGGAGGCGAGCACGCCGGTAGACAGCCGGCAGGAACCGCAGCGTGACGTCGGCGGACAGTTGTGCGGCGGGAGAGGGGTCGATCTTCAGCGTGAGCGTGACCGCTTCGCGTGTGTCGTGGTCACGCACCAGGAACCAGCAAGCCCGAGCCAGCACGACGGCGGCTCCACATGCTGCAACCGGGTCGAATGCGAGGGGCGGCCCGGCGACATCGAGTGCGTGTGTGGCATACGCGGTTCGAAGTAGCGGTTCCGCTTCCCCGATCTCGGACTGTGGTAACTCGGGTGGGGCGTCCTGCACGGATTCGCCCCGCGTCAGGATGCGTTCGAGCCAGTTGTGAAATGATGCCATGGTCGATCCGTGGTTTCGGGCATGTTAGCACGAAACCACGAACCCCGCAGCGGGCACGCGGTCACTTCTTTGGCAGCGGGAATGGGAAGAAGCCACCGGTGTTGCCAGGAGCGGTGAATCCCGGCAAGAGCTTGTTCAGTTCCTTCTGCAACACATCCTTGCCAACGTCCTTCGCCACGCTCTCGGCGAGCTTCGCAATTGCGGCCTGGAATTGCTTCGGGTCCAGTGAAGGTTTCTCCAGCGTGCCCTTGATCGGCACCAGCACTCGCTTGCCCGTGAGTGCCTTGGCCAGTGCCGGAGCGTTCTTGAACCCAGGCAAGCCACCGGGGATCGGCACATCCGCCACGAGATCGACCGTGTTGTCGAACCCCACGGAGCCGGTTGTCTTCACGATGTAGCCCCCGACCTTCACGTTCAGGTTCTCGTGATAGACCCGCCCGCGTTCCACACGAACGGGCACGGTTTGCTCGTTCGCGAGCGTCATGGTTCCGCTGTCGGCACCCAGAAGTTTCGCAATCTCCGTGACGACCGGACCCGCCGTCACGGTGGCCTTGTGGATCACAATGGATCCCTTGACTGTGGCCTGACGCGTGCCCACCAGCGGGATGGTGTTCTCGGCGAGCATCACGGATATTTCGCCTTCGGCCTTGCTGGACTTCGCGATCGCGGGGAGTGCATACCCCAGCGCCTCGGCACAGACTTCCGGCGTCAGCTTCGCCTTATCGACGATCCATCCCCGCGCGAGTGTGAGGTTCCCCGGTGGTGGCTCGAGGTTCACAGTTGGGTGCAGGGAAATCTTGCCGCCGCCGAAGTTGCCCGAGATGGGCAAGAACCGCACCACGCCGTTCGCGAGTTTCGCCTGAAGCGTTCCCGGCCCCATCGTGAACCCGTGAGTCTGCATCGAATCCCAGCCGATCGCGAAGTCGCCGGTTGCGTTTGCGAATCGCGAAGGCGGTAGCTTGCTCCCCGGTTTCGCGGGCGGGGTCAGGCTTCCCACGAAGTTCATGGGTTTGCTTCCCTTACCCTGGATCGCGAACCCCGCACCAAGTTCCTCTCGAAGTTTCGGGCCGAGCTTCGCGAAGTCGTAGGTGATGGTGCCGGTTAGGCTCGCATCGGTGGTCGTGTCGAACTTGCCGATGCTCCCCGCGGCCGCGACCGCCAACCCGGGCCGCTCGACCTTCATGGCCTTGAACGCCACCGTGTCAGTGGATTGCGTGTACGAGCCGTCCACGTCCAGAGCCATCGTGGGGTCGGTCCATGCCGGATCAGTCCGTGGCCCCAGTACGAAGTTGACGATATCCAGGTGGCCGTTGAACGTGGTCACGTCTCCCGCATAGCGGAACTGAATGGGGCCGGTGCCTTTGCCGAACATCACGGCCGGGTCGGTTGGTTTAACGTGAATGCCGAGCGTCTTGCCGAGGCGGGTCAGATCGGTGACCGCGGGGCCGCCGCCGTAGACGACCGTCTGCCCACCCTTCGGCGACTCGATCACGAGTTTCCCGCGGGTCACCGAGAGCGGGGCCGAGTTGATCGTGAAGTTATCGAATGTCGTGGTGCCAGTCTTGTGATCGACCGTCAGGTTCGCAACCGCGTTCATGGTCGGCTCGTCGATATCCAGACCCGCGCCGACGAACCGGGCGTTCTGGATCGCGAGCGAAAGCTGGTCGATGTGGAACGAATCACCTGCGAATCGAAGCACGCCGCGAGCCGTGGTCTTCCCGCCCATCACGTAATCATTGAGGACCGGCACCACAGTCGCGATCCGTTTCCGCCAACTGCTCAGATCCCCCGTAACCCTGGCGTCGAACTTCCCACTGCTAAGTTGCTTCGTGTCCGCGATCGGTTCGAGCAGGGTGAGGTTGAGTTCATCGGTGCCTGCGGTGCTGACCAGACTCGCGGTGGAAACGACCACGGTGCCGCTCGCGGGTGCGTTCCCGCTGGCGATCAGGTGCAACTGCATGGCGGGTTCACGAAGACCTTTCCCCTTACTGTTCAGGAACGCGAACTGTTTCAGTTCGACCGCAGTCTCGGCCTTGAACTCACCCGTCGGGACGCGAGACGCAACCAGGGTCGCGTAGGCTTGCCCATCGAGCGTTACACCTTGAAGATCGACGAACTCGCCGAGGCGAACGGCTAACCGGTCGAGGTACACGTTCGCGGCAGCACGAATCGAATCGCGTGCCGGGTCGGACGATACCTTCGCATTGATCGCGATGAAGTCCGACTTGCAAATGAGCTTGTCGAACGTGGGAATCTGGCCGGTCTTCACCCGCCCGGTGAACTCAACCGCGAGTGGTTCATCCCAGCGAATCTCTTTCCCCTCGCGGATGGCTTTGAGGGCGGAGGTGTTGACCGTGCCGCTCCACGCCGTGCCGTCGGGGCCGGCCTTGCTTTCCACGGCGACCGTCAGTTTCCCCTCGCGTACTTCCGTGCCCTGACGAATTTGCAGGAATCGCGGGAGCACCGTGGCCAGCCTTGCCACGTCCACGCTCGCGTCGATCTTCACGCCGGGCCGGTCGGCCAGTTTGTCGAACGATTCGGGGTCGAACGTGCCAACGACTTTCGCCGTCCCCACATCGCAGGTCAGTTCGGCACGATCGACCTGAAGCGTGTTGCCTGTGAGCTTGACGTTCACGGGCAAATCGGCCGATGCCAATCGCAGTGTGTCGCCCTTGAGTGCGGGTGCTGCGACCGCCAGGTTCTTCACCCCCACCGTTCCGTCAATGCTCGCAAGACCTGTGCTCCAGGTTGCGGTGACGTCCGCAGTCAGTGCTCCCGCGACAGACAGCCCCGGCCCGAATCGCCGCAGGAAGGGCGAGAGCGCCTCAATCGCAAACCCGCCGGTCGCAACCGACACGCGGTTGATCTGTCCCAGTGAAGCGTCGATCTCCAACCGCTGTGGTGTGTTCGCGGCCACCTTCAGCGTGAGTGGTTCGGAACGCGACGCGGGGATGCTCACCTGCACGCCGATATCTTGGAACTCGGTGAAGCGGCTGGTGCCAGTGTCGCGCAGGATCAGCAGGCCATCAACAACTCGCAACGCGATCGGCGTGCGGGTCGGGCCGGGTGGCGTGTCGGAATCCGCGAGCACTTTTCGCAGCACGTCTTCGAGGTTGGTCGTGTCGTTCTCGCAGACGATCTCGACCACGGGGTTGCTGATGACGACTTCGCCGAGGTCCGACTGATTGCGAACGAGCGACAGCAGCGTGCGGCTTAACGTGACCTTCGGAACGCGAACGACGACCCGGCCCTGGGGATCCGTCAGCGTGATGTCGCGGAGTTCGACGTTCGACAACCAACCGAGTGATGCGTTGCCAATGTCCAGAGTGCCATTCAGGTCGGCACCCGCCGTGCGGGCAACTCGCTTGAGCAGTGATGTCTTCGCGATGACAGCTGGCGCAAACCACACACCGACCAACAGCAGAACGAAGAACCCGCCGAGGATTTTGGGCCAGCGTCGGCGGCGTGGCGTGGTTGCTTCCACATCGGTTGGCTGCGACTGCATCAGGGAATCGGACATGCTCGGCGTCCTGCGGGCGGAATGGGCCGCGTCCGGCGGCGGTATCGATCCGGGATTAGAACGCGAATCGGCGTGCGGGGCAACCGCAAGTGCATTGCCGAGTGCCCAGGAGATGATCGGCAACCTTGGCAAGCAGGGGGGACGTAAGGCCCTTGATCGCTACTGAAGATCAGGGGACTTACGCCCCGCCCCCCGCTCGCCAAGTAGTCGTATGTCACTTCCCGAGTGTTTCCTTGAACAGCGCGAGCATCTCCTTCCACGATTTCTCGTCGGCGGCCTTGTCGTACTTCATCCCCTTGATGTTCGCCTTGTCGGCTTCGGGGACGGTGAAGCTGTGAACCACGCCGGGGAACGCCTCGAACGTGTACTTCACCTTGGCCCCATCAAGCCCTTCCTTGAACGCGGTGATCGCCTTTTCAGGGATGAAAGCGTCGTCGGCACCGTGAGCGATGTACAGTTTCGGCTTGATTGCCTTGGCCTCGTCTGCCGTGGGGGTCGGCAGCGCAGCGTGGAACGTGGCCACGGCCTTGAGGTCGGCCCCGGCATATGCGAGTTGCAGGCAGGTGCTTCCGCCGAAGCAATAACCGATGGCCGCGAGTTTGGTGGCGTCAACGTTCGGCTGTGCGATCAGTTGCTTCAACCCGGCTTCCGCACGGCCACGCCAGGTCTTCAGGTTCTCGCGAACCGCAGTCGCCATCTTGCGGGCATCGTCCGGGTGATCGACGGTCTTGCCGTCGCCGTACATATCGACAGCGAACGCGACGTAGCCGAGTTCCGCGAGCTTCTTGCAGCGCTCGCGGGCGTAGTCGTTCAGCCCCCACCATTCGTGCGTGACCAAGACGCCGGGGAGTTTCCCCTTCAGGGCGTCGTCGTAGGCGAGGAAGCCTTTCAGCTTGGTGCCGTCGTATTCGTACTCGACCACCTTGGTGACGACCGCGCCGGGGGCCGTCCCGGCGATCAGTGCCACGGCCACGAGCGCGATTGCGTTGCGAAGCATGCTGTTTTCCTGCGGGGTGAAGTGGTGGCAGGCGTGTCCGCCAAACGAAGTAGGACCGCCACAGTTAATGTAGCGGCCCTGGCGGAATTGCTTTCAGTGTGCAGCGGTCGCGTGGCGAGATTAACCCGCGATGTCGCCGACGATCTTTGCGATCGTCTCATGCGTAAGCGCGAACGGAACCTGGTCTCGCCCGCTCTCGACCTTGCTGGCCGTGAACCGACGCACAACAGCCGTGTTCAGGTTCGGGAGGCGAACTTCGTAGTAAGCCAGGGCATCACCCTTCTTCGCGGGTGCAACACTTCGCAGGATGGCTTCCCCGCGGTGCTGGTCAACCTCGTGAACCTTCAACTGTTCCATCAGCCCGGCAACGCGGGATGCAATTCCGGCGGCCCACGTCGAAAGTGTCAAACCCGCTGGCACATCTGCTGTGCGGTTGAGCGTCATCTCCCAGACCAGACACGAAAGCGAATCCGTCTTGTCCGCGGCGATCTGAACCGTCCAGCCGGCATCGGGGAACGATTCGGCCCAGCTGTGACGGCCGGCTCCGGCGGGTCGCCACTCACTTAGCCTTGGAAGGAGCGTTTCGGGAAGCGTCATTGGTCCCTCCGATGATTTGTTGTGTGTGATCCGAGCCGTCGAAGCTCATGATGGTGGGTTGACCATCAAATATTGTTTCCAGATGCACAGGGCGTGCCCAAATGAACTGTACGTTCGATAAAGTGTCCCGTGCTTCGTCTCCTTTCAAATCTACCCCATTATGTTCGTGCCGCAACATCAGTTCGCCGCGGTTGCGATAGTTCCCGTCCACAACGTAGATCCACGGCTTGCCAAAGTTCGTGAGGCTGAAGAGCAACCGCTGCTTCACCTTCTGGAATTCCCGGCTCTCGATGACGTAGTTCGCGCCGGGCTCGTTGTAGTTGAACGAGAACAGGCCGTGCTCCTTGCAGAATTCAGGCGTCAGGAACGTGTCGATGAAGGTGATGTCGTTGTGGATCTTGCGAACCTCAAAGATCTTCTTCCGGCCCAGACCCACACCCGTGTCCCATTTTCGCTTCTTCTCCATGTCGTCGCAGTTCTCCCACTCGGGTCCAAACTGCCCCATGTTCCAACGCCGCTCGATATCGCGAAGGAGTTCGATCCCAACCTTGTAGGGGTTGAGTCGCCGCGAACTCGTCGCCATCGTCCCTGAGTGGTGGTCGGCGTAGTCGATGACCTCCGACGGTTGCAGGATCTTCTGCGTCATCATCGTTGAATGCCAAAAACTTGCCCACCCTTCGTTGATAATCTTCGTTTGGCCTTGAGGATAAAAGTAATAGGCTTCGTCCCGGATGATGCTGAGCATGTCGCGCTGCCAGTTTTTCAGCGGGGCGTGCTCGATCAGGAACAGCAGTACGTCCTTCTCGGGGCGCTCGGGGAAGTGGGCGACGCGCTGTTCCTTGAGGTGTTTGCGCTCCTCGTCCTCGGCCTTCAACGTGGCACGCGGGTTGATGTAGTCCGCCATGTAACCCTTCGCCTTGAAGCGGCGGGTTTGGCTTTCTTCCGCCTCGCCCTCGGCTTGCGGGGGGGCGAAGTCGTACTTCGAGTGGTCGTCTCGCCGCTTGATGGCGACCGAGTGAATGTCGATCAGGTCGTCGATGGACATGCACTTGTCGAGGAACGCCTCGACCTCGTCCTCGCCGAAGCGCTCGACGTAGTGACGGATGCGAGCCGCGTGGTTCGCGATCTCGTCCATCATCTTCCGGGACGTGTGACTGAAGTACGCATTGTTCTTGAAGAAATCGCAGTGGCCGTAGACGTGGGCCATTACGAGCTTCTGATCGACGACATGGTTGCAGCGCATCAGGTATGCGTAGCATGGGTCATTGTTGATGACCATCTCGTAGATCTTCGACAGGCCGTACTCGTAGCCTTTCTTCAGATCCTCGTACTGCATCCCGAAGGACCAGTGCGGGTAGCGGGTGGGGAAGCCGCCGTATGCCGCGATTTCGTTCAGGTCGTCGGCATCCACGACCTCGAAGATTGTCTCGTAGAAGTCGAGCCCGTACTCACGGGCGTAGCCTTCGATCTCGTCTTTCAGGACCCGCAGGTGGGGCGGCAGGTTCGTGTTGTAGAAACCCAGGTTCATGGTTCCCTCCACGGCTCAACGGCTTGATACCCCATCATACACCGTGCAGGGTCTCATTTCTTGTCCGGTGCCTGCCAGCGACCACCCCATTCGATGTAAAGGTTCGTCAACAAGCGATCCCAGTCCCGTCGCGTCCGAGTTCCGGGGAACGGATCGGCCCGAACGCTGCCAATGGACTGGGACACCTCCTCGACTGTCCCGTCGGCGCGAATCCGGCCCACACGCCAGGGTCGCCAGGCGTGCTGGTTGTCGGGATCAATGCGGATCAGTCCGCCCGGTCCTTCGAATTCGACGCCGCGGATGGTCTTCACCACCTCGGCCGGGTCGGGCGTTCCGGCGAGCTCGACCGCCTTTGCCCACAGGTGGACACCGCTGTAGGCCGCAGTCATATTGTCGGTCACAACACGTTGGTCTCCGAACCGCTCCTTCATCTTGGCGAGAAACCGCTTGCTCTCTTCGCGGTTGATTGCCTGGAAGTAGTTGGCCGCGAGGTAGTCCCCGGCCACGAGCTTGGGGTCGAGCCCGATGAGGTCGTGCTCGGTGAGTGAGATCGACAATGTTGGGATCGTATCGGATTTGATCCCGCGGTTCCGGAGTTCCCTGTAGAAGGGGAAGTTACTGCTTCCGTTAAGGATGTTCACGATCGCGTCGGGTTTCGCAGCCACGATTGCGTCAACGGCCCCACTGACATCGCTTGATCCGAGTGGGATGAAAACCGTGCCGACGATTGTGGCTGTGGGTTTTGAGATTTGGAGATGGTCCCGAATGACCTCGGTCGCGGACCGTGGCGAAACGAGATTCGACCCCACGATGAACAACCGCCGCTTCCCCAACCACTTCACCATGTAGTCGATGGATGGGAGCAGTTTCTGGTTCGGGGCCGCACCTACGTAGATGATCCGTGGGGACTGCTCAAGACCCTCATAGGAGACTGGGTAAAAGAGTAACCCATTGTCTCTCTCAACGACTTCCTTGACGGCCTTGCGCGAGGGTGAGGTCATGCACCCGAAGATGACCGAAACCCGATCATTTTCGATCAGTGATCGCGCGCCTTTCTGGAAATCGGACGGGTCGGATTTCCCGTCCACGACAACTGCTCGGAGTGGCCGACCAAGAATCCCCCCGGCGGCGTTGATCTCATCGATCGCGAACAAAGTGGCATCGATCAGCGGGCCTTCGCTCACCGCCATCGTGCCAGTCTGGGAGTGCAGCACGCCGATCAAGATCGGTTCCGGTACTTGCGCTGGGGTGTCTAACAGACCACGCAATCCGAAGCCTACCGCCCCCACGATGACAACACCAAGCATCGCACAGACGAGCACTGCCCGTCTCCCGCGCCGTTGTCGTGTGGCCACAGACGGTTGTGGGACCGCTTTGGCCTCGGTCGATGAGGCCGGTGGTGAGCCTGGAGGAAGCCGGACGAGCGTCTCGCCGACGAAGTAGTTCCCGGTGGAGTGGCTCCCCGTGCAAGACCGCAGTGCAACCTCTTCGGGCACGTGCAGGAGTAGATCCTCCAGTGCGGCGACAACTTCGCATGCCGAGGCCGGGCGTCGGTGTGGTTTCTTCTTCAGGAGACGGGCGACGAGGTCGGCGACTTCCCTGGGGATCTCCGGATTCGTCTCGTCAACACGTGGCGGCGTCTGACTGGCCAGCGACATCATCACGGCCATTGCGGTATTGCCGGGGAAGGGCAGGACACCGACGAGCATGGCATACAGCACACATCCGAGGCTGAACAAGTCCGACCGGCCGTCGAGGTCCAGACCCGCAGCCTGTTCGGGAGACATGTAGTTCGGCGTTCCGACAACGAGCCCGGTCGAAGTCAGGCTCGTTTCCCCTGATGCGAGGCGTGCCAAGCCGAAGTCGAGGATCTTGACGCGGAAGTTAGATCCCGGAGTGCGGAGGCCCGGGTGCGAACCGGACGTATCCTCGCACTTCTCCCCCGAAGTTCCGCGGTCTGAGCTTCGCGTTGTTTCCAGCCACAGGTTGGCGGGCTTGATGTCGCGGTGAACGAGTCCCTTTTCGTGAGCGGCGGCCAAGCCCTTCGCGGTCTGTCGGGCGATCTCAAGGGCATCGCGAAGAGTGAGTGCCGGTTGCCTGTCGATTCTCGACTGAAGTGTCTCGCCTTCGAGGAACTGCATTGCGAGGTAGGGGAGGTCGCTGCTCGCGACATAGTAGATTGTCACGACATGGTCGGACTCAACAGCGGCAGCGGCACGGGCCTCGCGGAGGAATCGCTCGCGGTTCTCCTGGTCCTTTGCGAGTTCCGGGAGGAGGACTTTCAGGGCAACCCGGCGGGCGAGTGTGATCTCTTCGGCCTCGAAAACCATTCCCATGCCGCCCGTTCCGACCAGACGCAGGACGCGGTAATCCCCGAGCCGGCCGAGTTCATCCGGTCGCTCAGCGGGGGCCAGGAAAGGGTAGCGCGCACCCTCTGGGACGTTACTTTTGATCGGAATCCTGCTGGTGGTTACAGGCTCAAGAGGGTTGATCTTGCTCATGAATCACTCGAAAGGTGAGATGAATACTCACCTTTTTGCGTTATCCGCGAATCAAGGACTGGTCGGTGCTTGCCACCGACTTCCCCACTCGATGTAGAGTCCTTCCAAAAATCTCTCCCAATCCGCCCGCGACCGCGTGTTGGGAAACGGATTCGGGGCAACGCTCTCCGTTGCTGTAGCCACGATATCGACCTGGCCGTCGAGCCGGACTTTGCCGATCCGCCAGGGCTGCCAGGTGTGTCGGTTTTGCGGGTCGATCTTGACCACACCACCCGGTGCAGCAAACGATGCGCCAAGTAGCTTGGGGAGAACCGTTTCCGCGTCGAGCTTTCCTGCCAGGTTCGCTGCTCTCGCCCACATATGGACACCGGTGTACGCCGCCGCCATTGCGTCGGAAGCAACGCGGTCGGTCCCAAAGCGTGCCTGCATCTTCCGCACGAAAGCACGCGATTCTTCCCGGTCCACGCTCTGAAAGTAACTCGCCGACAGATAACTGCCTGCCATTGTCGCTGGGTCGAGGCTCCGGAGTTCGTTCTCCGTGACGCTCGTCGAAAGAATCGCGATATTCTCGGCGGAGAGTCCAGCGGCCTTCAAATCTTTAAAGAACGAGAAATTGGTCGTACCATTTAGAGTGTTGATGATCGCGTCAGGATTCGACTTTTTAATGATCTCGACCACGCTCACCACATCTCGGGAACCGAGAGGCACAAACTCTGCGCCAACGATTTCCACACCTGGCAACTTTTTTACATGGTCGGCGATGATTTCCGCGACGGTTCGCGGAAACACATAATCCGAGCCAACGATGAACAATCGCTTTTTGCCGAGCTTTACGGTGAGGTAGTCGATCCCCGGAATGATTTGCTGGTTCGGGGTTGGCCCCAGGTAGACGATGCGAGGGGACTGCTCGAGCCCTTCGTAGTGAACTGGGTAGAAGAGGAGTTCCCCGTGTCGCTCGAATGCGGGCTTGACAGCCTTGCGGGAAGCACTCGTCCAGCACCCGAACACGGCAGCGACTTTCTCCTCCCCCAGCAACTTGTCAGCAGCCAGAGCAAATGTTTCGGGGTCGGATTTCCCATCGACGACAATCGGTTGAAGCTGTCGGCCGAGAACCCCGCCCGATTGGTTGACTTCATCGAGTGCCAGCAAGGAGGCATCAATTACCGGGGATTCGCTCAGAGCCATCGAGCCGGTTTTCGAGTGGAGAATCCCGATCTTGATCGGCTCAGCCGAATCGGGCGGTGGTGTGGGCGTGTTGCCCAGGCGCTCCCCGAAGCCGATCATCAGACCGAACGCGACGACTGCGATGGCCAGGGCCACCAATCCGATCCCAACACTCACTCCTTGAGCGGGCGGCTGTGTGGGTAACGCTGTGTTCCGCGTAACTTCAGATTTCGGCTCGTCGCCTGGGGGAACGGGAGCAGGAACCGGCGTCTTGCGAGTTGTCTCGTGATGGCGGGTGGGCGATGGTGTGGTGAGAGCGGTTTGCTCGCTGCTGTTCCCTGGGTTCGGCGTCGCTCCAACCATGACCTCAGATTGCGGAGAAGCCGCTGCCAACCCCGATCGGCTTTTCAGTTCGGGGACCGGGGGACGGCGAACTGCATCGGCCCAGCCGACTTTACCGGACCCTGGCTTCCGCAGTGACGGAGCCTTGGGTTTCTCCAGTTCCGCATCCAGAATCTCGGTGAGGTGTTCGATGACCTGAAGTGCGGACGGAGGTCGCCCCTCCGGAGACTTCGACATCATTCGTGCGACGAGATGCGAGAGTTCGTGAGGTACGGCTTCGTTTTTCTCGTGCAACAACGGCGGTGTATGGTTGGCCAATGCCATCAACACAGCCATGGTGGAATTACCCGGGAAAGCCAGTTCCCCTGACAGCATCGTGTAGATCACGCAGCCGAGACTGAATAGGTCGGCCCGGTGATCGATCTCGGTCCCTCCCGCCTGCTCGGGTGCCATGAAGTGAGGCGTTCCCACAACCACACCAGCCGTGGTCAACCGAGGGCCGCCTCCGCCACGGACGAGGCCAAGGTCCAAGATTTTGACCCGGAACGAGGTATCAGGGACCACCGCCCCCGAGACCACAAGCCGACCGGAGTCGGCCGACTTCTTCGCTCCCTCGTCTTTGATCTCCAACCATAGGTTGGCGGGTTTAATGTCCCGGTGAACCAAACCGGCATCATGGGCAGCGGCAAGCCCGGCCGATGCCTGGATTCCGATGGTGAGGGCGTCCACCACGGAGAGTCGTGGTTCGCGGTTCAATCGCGTGTCGAGCGCCTCCCCGCGAAGGAGTTGCATTGCCATGAACGGGACGTCGTTGTCCTGGCCAACCTGGAAAACGGTAACGATGTGGTCAGATGTGAGTGCAGCAGCAGCTCGGGCTTCCTTGAGGAACCGGGTTCGTGCTGCGAGAGAAGCGGCGATCTCGGGACGCATGACCTTCAAGGCGACAAGGCGGCGGAGTTGCGAGTCGATGGCTTCAAAAACGATCCCCATCCCGCCAATGCCGAGCACTCGCCGCACGCGGTATGTGCCGAGTTGCCCCAGGTCACCCGGTTCGAGGGGAGGTCCGAGGAACGACAGGTCTGGCGCCGCGTTGGCGTCGCTGCCGCTTGCTGTACTGTCCGAAGTGGTGTTGTTGCCGACAGACGGATCGGGCGAGTGGATCTTCGTCGTGTTGTTGGGGTCGTCGGACGTCATCGCGCGCTCCGGGAACCGGGGAGTGCCGGCTCACCCCGTCACATTATGGTATCATGAAGCCTCGTCTTTCGCCTCTGGTCGACCGAATCTCGTTTTGAACTCCTGCCCCCGTTGAGTCAACATGAACACAACTGGGCAAGAAAGGGCGAGGATACGAATTATCCGGGTAGGAGGGGCACAGCCATTGCTGGATCAAGTGCCCCGGAGCCATATGCTCCGTGTTACCGCCCCGTCTTCAGGAATTCCTTGATGCTCCCGAGGATCGCATCGCGGTCAGGAATGCGGCTCACGACCACGTTCTCGTGGTCATCCACCAACTCGTTGACGTGCTCGAAGAACTCGCCGCTACCGTAAGGCGATTCGACCTGCCCGTACCCGAACAGGTTCAGCTTGGGGAGTAACTGCGTTGTCAGCAGTTCGGTGCATTTCGGAACATCGTCGCCCCAGTTGTCCCCGTCCGAGAAGTGGAACGCGTACACGTTCCACTGCGAGGGCGGGTAGCGTGAGTCGATGATCTTGTTGCACATCTCGTAGGCCGAACTGATCTTCGTCCCGCCGCTCTCACGGGTGTGGTAGAAGCGGTGCTCGTCCACTTCCTGCGCCACGGCGTCGTGGATGATGTAAACGGTGTCCACGCCCTTGTAGTGCCGCTTGATCCAGGTATCGATCCAGAACGCCTCGATGCGCACGATCTCCTTCTGCTCGTCGGTCATGCTCCCGGAAACGTCCATCATGTAGATGACGCATGCTACTGCGTCGGGCTTTTGAACCTCCTTCCAGCTTCGATACTGCTTGTCCTCGCGTTGCGGGATCACCTTCGGCATGATCGGGTCGTAAGTGCCGGCCGCGATCTGCCGCTTGATGGCCCGCTTGTAGGTCCGCTTGAAGTGACGCAGGCTCTCGGGGCCAACGCTGCGAATGCTGGTGTACTTGTCCTTCTCGGTGACGACGTTCTTCTGCCCACGGGGTTCGATCCGTGGCAACGCGAGTTCCTCCCCAAGAATCTCGGCGAGTTCTTCCATCGTGAGATCGACTTCGAGGATGTGGCCACCTGGCTGATCGCCGGCCTGCGGCTCGCCGTCCTCGCCCTGCTGCGGGGTGAGCGGCTGCCCCGGCTGGCCCGGCCCAACGCCGACGCCACCGGAGTTCTTGTTGCCGTAGCGGAACTGCGGGAGGTTGATCGACGGCACGGGGATGGACACGAAGTCCTTCCCCTTCTTGCCGATCATCTCCCCGCGGCCGATGTACTTGGAAAGGTTGCTCTTCACCTTCCCGCGAACAATCTTGCGGAACCGCTGGAGGTCTTGTTCGATCTTTTGTCCCACGGCAACGCCTCGGGTGATGAGGGTGTTTGATCCGATACTGCATCGTACCAGACGGAGGGGTTCGCGGAGAAGTGAAAGGAGTGTCCGACGGGTGGTGGAAGGCCGCGATGGGTGGGAGAGATCACCAGACGCATTCGTCAAGTGATGTGGAACTATCTACTGTTCCGATGCCCAGTTCTCGACATCCAAACCTGGGACAACCGATAAGTCCGAGTCCGAGGTCACAACCGTGCATCCGCCCATGGTCAGAGCAGTTGCGGCGATCATGAGGTCAACAGTTTGGATCGTTCGACCAACACGCCGGAACGCAGCGTACAATCGTCCATATTCGCGGGCAGCTTCCGTCGTAAATGGCCATTGCCTGAATAATGCCAAGTTCCGATTGAGTACGTCCAGATTCGCATCGCGGGTGGCGCTGTACTCGATTCCAGCCAACAACTCTGCGACGACGGGAATCCCTGTGCCGATCGTGTGACCGGCCAAACGGGCAGCGCGAACCCGTTCGTGAACGCCTCGGCGTCTGAAAATGCAGTCCGCCAGGGCATTCGTGTCGAGTAGATATCGGCTCATCCTGTGTTCCCAGGCAACTGGGCCACGATGCGATCAACTGAGAATCTGTCGGCGACTCTCTGAGACAAGCGGGCTATCTTCCAAGCCGTTTCCTCTTCGGTGGTCATTTGCAACGGTGGGATGGCATCGAAGGCAGCAACCCAGCGAGCAACAACTTCCGGATCATCCAATTGTTCATCGCCGGTCGTTCCGGTTGGTTCAGCTACCTGCCCGAGGGTAGGAATTGTGAGTCTCACAACCTCTACCCCCTGCACCTTTCCTTCCAACGTGGCGCGGAGCCTGGCGAGTGCTTCTTCGCGGGTAGCACCCTCTGCGGACGCCGGGATTGGCTCGCCACACCACGCTCGAAAGCCGTTCCCAGCGGTATGCTGAACCAGTACGGATAGCTCCATTACTGCCTCCCAAATCGCACAACTCTTGACCACCATCTAACAGCACAACATCATACCATGAACGCAGAAAGCCCACCCGAGTTCGGGTGGGCTTTCGTGTTTCGCCGCCAGGGGCGGGACGGATGGGGGTGCCCTGAGCCGCAACCTCCAGCACTTATGGCTGCTTCCTTCCGGACCTGACCAGGTTCATACCTTTAGCTCGGTCAGGCCCCCACCCGTCTCGACCCCTCGGCGATATGTCAGATTGCAGATTTGTGATTGATGATTGAAAGACAGGAACCGTTCAGGTCATTCAATCATCAATCACAAATCTGCAATCGCAAATCTCACTTCTTCGTCTGTCCTCGGGCGAAGATGCTCGCCACGAAGTTCAGAACGTCTGTCGCGCTAGACTCGTTATATCCGTAGTTGCGAATCAGGCGACTCTTCACCACGTCGATTTTTTCCTGCGTCGCTTTATCGACCACGTTCGACACCAGCGAACTCAGCTTGATCGTGTCCTTCTGGTCCTCGAACAGCTTGAGTTCCAGGGCTTTCTGGAGCCGTTCGTTGGTCTTGTAGTCGAACTTCTTTCCGTCGATGGCCAGAGCGCCAATGTAGTTCATGATCTCGCGGCGGAAGTCGTCCTTGCGGCCCTCGGGGATGTCGATCTTCTCCTCGACCGAACGCATGAGCCGTTCGTCGGGGTCTTCGTTCGCACCCGTGAACTTGTTGCGCACCTTCTCCCGCAGCGTGTACGACCGCACGTTGTCGATGTAGTTGCCGCAGAGACGCATCAGTGCATCTTCGTCGGCGGCGATTGCACGCTGGACTTCGTTCTTCACGATGTCCTCGTACTCCTCACGAACGACTGCAAGCAATTCCTTGTAGTGCCGATACTGGTCTTCGTCCTTGATGAGCGAGTGGTGTCGCAAGCCGGATTCCAGTTCGTGCATCACCATGAACGGGTTGATGTTGTCCTCGTCAGGGTGGGCAACGAGTGCGTTGCTGATCTTGTCCTGAATGTATCGCGGGCTGATCCCCGTCATCCCCTCGCTACCCGCGTCGCGTTTCAGCTCAATCACGTTGTCTTCGGTGAAACCGGGGAGCGTCTTGCCGTTGTACAGCTTCATCTTCTGGAGCACGCTGAGGCTGGCGTGCTTCGGTGGTGTGAGTCGCGTGAGGATCGCCCACATCGCCGCGATTTCGACCGTGTGCGGGGCGATGTGTTTGCCTCGCACCTTCGCGGGGCTGTAGTCCTTCTCGTAGATCTTCACCTCGTCGCGCAACCGAGTGACGTAAGGCACGTCGATCTTCACCGTGCGGTCTCGCAGCGCTTCCATGAACTCGTTGTTCTGGAGCCGGCGATATTCCGGTTCGTTCGTGTGCCCCAGAATCACCTCGTCGATGTCCGTCTGTGCGAACTTCTTCGGCTTGATCTTGTGTTCCTGCGATGCGCCGAGGAGGTCGTAGAGGAACGCCACATCGAGTTTCAACACTTCGATGAACTCGACGATGCCGCGGTTGGCGATGTTCAGTTCGCCGTCGAAGTTGAACGCACGCGGGTCGCTATCGCTGCCGTACTCGGCGATCTTGCGGTAGTTGATGTCGCCAGTCAGTTCGGTGCTGTCTTGGTTCTTCTCATCCTTGGGCTGGAATGTGCCGATGCCGATGCGGTCCTTCTCGCTGAGAACGAGACGATACACCTTCACTTCGTGTTCGAGCATCTTGAGCCAGTCACCGTCGTACTTGGCGAGCCGGGTCTTGAACTCATAACGGCTAAACGGGCTGAGATCGCCCTTGATCTTGACGTCATAAGCGTAAGGCTTCGTGCAATTCTCGTTGAGCGATGTGAGCAGTGCGGCCCGTTGCTCCTCGGGGACGAGTTGCAGTGGTTCGCCATGCATCGGATCCTTGGTCCACCCGCTTCCGTCGTGGTTCTTCCACGAGAAACTGAACAGCATCCCGGCGTCGGTGCGGCTGTACTCCTCCAGACCGCGTTTGAGCAGTCGCGCGATGGTGGACTTGGCGCTGCCGACTGGGCCGTGCAGCAGGATCACGCGGCGTTCGGTGCCGTATCCAAGCGCGGCGCTCTTGAACGTGTTCACGAGTTGCATCAGCGACCGATCGAGTCCGTAGATGCCGTCGCCGTGGCGAGTCGCGAAGTCGGTGAAGAACTTGAACCGGTTGATGCGGTCCTTGTTCTCGTACACGTCGTCGGTGCCGTGCGACAGGATCATGTCGTACAGCCGCTGAAACGCGGTGCGTGTGACGCCCGGCGTTTCGAGCACGATGTTCAGGTAGTCGGTGAACGAGCCTTCCCGGTGGAGTTTCCGGTACTCGGTGGTATCGAGTTTGGCGCGAAGGCCGTCGAGAATTGCCGTGGCGGTGGCCATGGGTTGTGATGTCCTCCGTGTTGGGGTCGCCAGAGATGCAGGCGGCGAACAAACCGCACCAGACTAACGCTTCGGTCGCGCGGGTTCAAGTCGCAGAAAACAATGCCGACCCCTTGCGGGGTCTGTGGTACCCGTATTCTACCCCGCTCGTGTGTCGCCTACCAAGAGCAGAAGATCGGATCGCGGTCCCGGTGGGACCGCCGCTTAACTTACTTTGGCTCGAACGCCGGAAACCGTTTCGATGTGGTCACCACGGGCTTCTCGTTCTTGTCCAACACCACGATGTACGCGGCCGCACCCGCCGTCTCCTCGACCAGTTTCAACGCCTGTTCGGGTGGCAACACGCTGACGGCCTTGGTCATGCTGTCGGCAGTCGTGCCATTCGAGGCGATGACGGTGACGCTCCGCCGCCCCGTGAGGCCAAGTCCGGTTTTTGGGTCGAGAACGTGCGAGTATCGCACCCCGTTGATCACCACAAACTGTTCCAGATCCCCGGAAGTGGAGACAGACGCGTTGGCGAGCTGAAGGGTTCGCGGTTTCTGCGATTTCGCGATGGGGGCGATGTCTACCGTCCAGAATTCCTTGCCCGGAGGCGGGTCGCCACAGGTGATATCGCCATAGGCTCCGACGAGTGCTGATTTGATGCTGAACTTCTCACGCAGCAGTTTCAAGGCTTCATCGGCTGCAAATCCCTTAGCGATGCCACCGAGATCGAGGAGCATTCCCGGTGTCGTGAGCTGCACGGTTTTCTTGGTCGCGTCGAGTTTCACCTTTTGGTAACCAACAGTGGCACGAGCTGCGGCGAACTCCTTAGGATCAGGCAATTCCTGCGTGCGGCGAGCGTGTCGCCACAACTGGACCACGGGGCCAACGGTCACATCGAACGCACCCTCGCTCCGTTTCGACAATTCCTCTGCTTTGCTGAGCACGAAAAACAGGTCGTCGCTGACCTTCCGCGGTTCGCCGACTTCAGTCGCGAACGCCTTGCAGAGTTGCATGAGCTCGCTGGTTTGCTTGTAGTCGCTCATGCAGTTATCAATCGCAGCGATCCGCTCGAATGCGGCAGTTGCGGCGCGTTTGGCCATGGCTTCGTCGGTCGCGTGCAGCACGATGCGGAACGTCGTTCCCATGTGCTTCGATTCAAACTCGAAGCGAGAAACATTCTGGCGAGCCGTGCCAGTCACGGCACGGGTTTCCGCTAATGAGCCCTGCCGTGACTGGCACGGCTCGCCAGGGGGAATAACATAACCCCACGCGCCTATCACGAATATTGCGAACAATCCCAGCACGACATTCCCCCACGTGGGCGGTTCGGTAGTTGACACTGCCGCCGTTATCGGAGAATCTAGCAGACATGGTCCGTCGATTCACCCACTCGTTGCTCTTGTGTGCCGCACTCTTGGTGGCGGCTCTAACGCTCCCCGCGGCCGACAAACCCGCAGCTAAGAAAGACGCTCCGCCACCCGCGAAGTTGGAGCGGAAGAACTTCACTCAGAAGGTGGAGAGCTACAAGCTCATCACAGACGCGAGCACCAAGGAATCCACGAAATCCGACATGAAGGGTCAGTTCGAGATGGTTTACATCCCCGGCGGGGAAGTCACCGTCGGAAGCCCTGATACCGAAGCTGGGCGATTGCCAAACGAGGGGCCGCGATACAAGGCGAAAGTCGGCAGCTTCTGGATGCAGAAGGTCGAGGTAACGTGGAACGACTGGGATATGTTCTGGTACGACGAACAGTTCCTGAAGGCCGACCACAAGGATGCAGCTAAACTCGGGCCCGATGCCGTCACACGCCCAACGAACACGTTCCTTGACGAAACCTATGACCACGGCCGCGACGGTCACCCCGCCCTGAGCATGACCCACCACGCGGCGATGGTGTACTGCGAATGGCTCCGCAAGAAGACAGGCCGGCTGTACCGACTCCCGACCGAAGCGGAGTTCGAGTACGCAGCTCGCGGCGGCAAGGGCGACACGGCGTACTTCTTCGGCAACGACCCGAAGGAACTCGCCGAGTATGCCTGGTTCGCCGAGAACTCGAAGGACGAGGACTTCCCCGAAAAGCCCAAGGGCTGTACGCACAAGGTTGGCAGTCGCAAGCCGAACCCGTTCGGCATCCATGATCTGTACGGCAACGTTTCGGAGTGGGCTCTCGATCAATACGACCCGAAGACCTACGAGAATCGGGCCAAGAACATGCTGAACCTGAACCCCGTGAATGTCCCCACGTCAGACAAATGGGCGCACGTTATTCGCGGTGGCTCGTGGGCCGACAAGGCCGATAAGTTGCGGAGTGCGAGTCGCCGGGTGTCCGAAGAAAGCTGGCAGAAGCACGACCCGCAAGAGCCACGAAGCATCTGGTGGCTCACAAGGATGGACGTGGTTGGTTTCCGTGTCGTGTTGGCCGAAGAAGAGCAGCCCGCACTCGCGGCGATGAAGCCGAAGGTTGTTAAGAAGTCGGAGTAGTGTTTAGTATTTCGTGTAGCCGCGACCCGAGAGGGTCGCTGCTACACAACTCTCTCATCTCGAGGTGTCTCCCATGTCGAGTCGTCGCAATTTCCTGAAGACCTCGGCGATCGCCGGGGCTGCCGTGTCTGCATCCGGTGCCGGCCTGTTCGCCGCCGCCGGCAACGAAACCATCAAGGTCGGCCTCATCGGCTGCGGCGGTCGCGGCACCGGAGCTGTCCGCGACATCCTGGAAGCCGAATCTCGTATCAACGGGAAGAACCCGAAGGTCGAGATCGTTGCCGTCGGCGACGTGTTCAAGAACAAGGCCGAGAACGCGGTCAAGGCGTTCAAATCGGATAGCCCCAAGAGCAACTACGCGAAATACGTCTCCCAGATCAAGGTGACCCCCGAGACGACCTTCGACGGCCTCGACGCCTACCAGAAGGTGCTCAGCACCGGCGTTGATCTCGTGATTCTCGCCACCCCGCCGGGATTCCGTCCGCTCCACCTTGAAGCGGCCATCAAGGCGAACAAGAACATCTTCTGCGAGAAGCCCGTTTGCGTGGACGCGACCGGTGCTCGCAAGTGCTATGAACTCGTTGAAGAGTCGAAGAAGAAGAACCTCGCAATCGTCGCTGGCACACAACGTCGCCACCAGAAGGGTTACATCGAGACGGTGAAGAAGTTGCAGGGCGGAGCGATCGGCGACATCGTTGCGGCTCGTTGCGCCTGGAACGGGTCGGGAATTTGGTTCCACGACCGTGCCAAGGGCGTTTCGGATGCTCAGTACCAGCTCAACAACTGGTATCACTTCCTTTGGCTGTGTGGCGACCACATCGTCGAACAACACGTCCACAACCTGGACGTTATCAACTGGATCATGAACGACCACCCGGTGAAGGCCATCGGCATGGGCGGCCGTGCGAACCGTAAGGTTGGCGACCCCAACGAAGTCGGCAACATTTGGGACCACTACGCTGTTGAGTACGAGTACAAGAACGGCATGAAGATGTACTCCTACTGCCGGCACATCCCCGGCGAGAACGATGTCTCCGAGTCCGTCGTCGGTTCCAAGGGCAAGTGCCGCGTCAGCTCGTACATCATCAACGGCGAGCAAGCTGGCGAGGACGACATCAACGCCTACGTTCAGGAGCACATCGACCTGCTGAACAGCATTCGCGCCAGCAAGCCGCTGAACGAACTGCAGAACGTGACCGACTCCACGTTCACCGCGATCCTCGGGCGGAACGCATCCTACGCTTGCCGCACGCTGAAGTGGGAAGACGCCCTGAAGGCGAACGAAGACACGATGCCGAAGGGGCTGACCCTGGAGTCGGCTCTGAAGGTGACCGGAGCCCCGACCCCAGGCTCGTGGAAGCTGCCGCCAGCCGTTGGTTGAGAGTTGTGTTAAGCGGTGGTCCCAACGGGGCCACCGTGTAGAGCGCCGCTCCGTCGGGGGCGGCCGCTAAATCGGATCAGTTTTCTCTGCCACATCTCGGTATGGCTGCCCGGCCTTGTACAACTCCAGCCGCGTTTCGTAGTCGCTCTTTTGTTCGGCGGATACCAACTCGATTGCCTTCTCCTGCCAGCGGATGGCTTCCTCAAAGTTGCCAGTTTCGGCATGTGCCGCGGCGAGCGTATCGATGTAGCCCGGTGCCTTGTGCTCGGATAACTCACAAGCCTGGCTCGCGTCCCGCACTGCTGCTGCACCGTCTCGCACTTCATCCAGCGGGCACGTCGCACGAAGCCAGGCCATATGGTTGAGCGTGGCCGCATCTTCCGGATCGAGTTCCCAGGCCGCAACGTGATCCGCCAACGCTGCACGGTAGTCGCCCAGACGATAGTGGAGCGACGCTCGGAGGTTTAACGCGGCATCCGACTTCGGATTCCGCTCAATGGCTTCCGTGATGTCCGCAAGTGCCGCGTGCCAGTTCTGTGCCCGGCGGTGGGCCATCGCACGCGCGAAGTACGCCCGCGAGGATTCTGGCTTTAGCCGGATGGCCTCGGTGAAGTCGGCAACGGCACGTTCCGAGTCGTGGAGTTCGTGATAGGCATACCCACGCTGAATGAACCCCGATGGGTCGTCCGGGTTGATGTGGATGGCCTCGGTGAAATCGGCAACCGCTGCATCAAGGTTCTTTATCCGGATGTGAGAGAGTCCGCGGTTAAATACCGGAGCAGAGTCCGTCGGGTCGAGTTTCATTGCGGCCGTGAAGTCCGCGATGGCCTTGTCGTGCCGTTTGAGTTCGGCGAGTGCGACACCCCGGAGGTTCAACGCCCCAACGTGCTTGGGGTCGAGTTTCAGCACCCAGTTGAAGTCGGCAACCGCCTTCTCGTGTTCGCCGAGGTCGGCCCAGAGTCGGGCGCGGTGCCAGAAGGCGTCTGTTGCAGTGGGTGTGAGTCGGAGCGCGGTGGAAAGGTCCGTGATCGCCGCATCGAGTTTGCCGAGCGCCTCCAGCGACAGTCCGCGGTACACATATGCTCGCGAGTGTCGCGGGTTAATCAGCAGCGCCTCGGTGTAATCCGCGATGGCTTCCTCATGGCGCTCTTGAACGGAGTACGCATTCGCTCGATTGAAATATGTGCGAAAGGTATGGGGATCGAGTTTGATCGCGGCTTCGTAGTCGGCATACGCCGCGTCGTAGTTCTTCAGCCGGCTGTAAACTGCGGCCCGACCGTTGAGTGGATCGGCATCTTCAGGGGTGAGTTCGATTGCACGGGTGAAGTCGGGAATCGCGGCTTCGAGTTCGCCGGCGTCAACCTGGGCCGTGGCGCGATTGTGGTAAGCTGCTGAGTAGTCCGGTCGGAGGTCGATGGCTCGTGTGAAGTCGGCAAGTGAGTCAGGGTAACGACCGGCAGCCGCGAAGGCGTTCGCGCGGAAGAAGTACAGATCGGCGTCGGTGGGTTCGAGGTCGATCGCCCCGGTAAAGGCTTCGGTGGCGCGCAAGTACTCCCCACGGCGGGTGTACGCGTGCCCCAGGCGGACGAGCGATGGAACGTCGGGCGGCATGTTCTGCGACATGCGGCAATTATAGTGGAGCGGGAACGAGTTCGTGGTCTGTCGAACGCAAGCTTTCCGAAACCCAAGCCCATCCTCGTTGAGCAGACGTGAAACGCGGATCGACGCTCGCCGTGGGGCGTGTCTGCGGGTAAGATCGCACCATCCCGCCCTGTGCTCCCATCCTGAGGTTCCGCATGTCTCGTCGCCGTCCTGCCTGGGTGGTCGCGTTCGCCGGATTCGCCGGCGGTCTGTTCGCGATCGCATTCTTCTCTCAAAGCCATCGCGTAGCTGTCGCTCAGCCCAAGGGACTCGTCATCACGCCCGCCCCGCAGGCTCCCACACTCGCCAATAGTGGCAGCCTCGGCGCGAAAGTGGGCGACACACTCGAACTCACCCTGACGGGCACGAACCTCAACGATCCGGTTTCGGTTCTGCTCAGTTGCCCTGGAAAGGTTAGCATCCCGACCGACAACAAGAACGGCACCGACGCGGCCAAGTTGCGGGTGAAGGTTGAACTCCCCGCAGACTGCCCCGTTGGTTTGCACACGCTTCGGGTTGCGACAAAACAAGGCGTTTCGAACTTCCGACCGTTCCTTGTGGATGAACTCGCCGCGGTGCCCGAAGTGGACACGAACCGCTCGAAGGACATGCCGCAGGTCGCGACGATTCCCACCGTCATCGCGGGCCGTACCGACCCTGAGATGAGCGATTTCTACAAGGTGAAAGTTTCCCCAGGGCAAACGGTCACGTTCGAGGTGATCGCACGCCGCGTCGGGTCACCGCTCGACCCGATCATCGTGCTGCACGACGCGAAGACCAAACGCGAACTCGTTGACCTATACGCCGACGATACCCCCGGCTTGCAATCCGATTGCCGATTGACTCACACCTTCAAGGATGGCGGCGAGTTCCTCGTGGAAGTTCGTGACACAACGTACCGTGGTGGTGCCGACTACTTCTACCGTCTCCGCATCGGGGATTTTCCCGGCGTGACGACTGCGTTCCCTGTCGCTGCTCAGCGAGGCCAAACCGCAAGCATCGGCTTTGCGGGGCCGGGCACTGCGGAGATCCCTCCCGTGAGCCTGAAAGTGCCAGCCGACCCGACACTCGCGGCGATGTATGTATCCCCCAAGAAGCCGGGTGGTATCGGTGGTTGGCCCGTTGCCGTGCGGTTGAGCAACTGGCCGGAGGCCGCGGAGCAAGAGCCAAACGACGAGCCCGCGAAGGCGAACAAACTGCCGGTGCCGGGTGGCGTGTCCGGGCGATTCGAGAAAGCCGGTGACCTCGATCACTTCGCGATCACCGGCAAGAAGGGCGTGAAGTACTCGGCTGCAGTATCGACGTTCGAGATCAATTCACCGTGCGAAGTCCTGATTCGCGTGCTCGACGAGAAGGGGAAGGAGATCGGCCGCAGCACACCCGCACAACCCAACGCACGAGTCGAGTTTACCCCCGCTGCTGACGGCACTTTCGTCATCGCCTGCGAGCAACTCAACTTCCTGTCTGGCCCGAACGAGATTTACCATCTCACGGTTCAGCCGGTCGCCGCGGACTTCGATATCGTGCTGGCGTTCGATCGCGGCGAGGCACCCGCTGGAGGCGGCACGGCGATCGCGGCGACCGTGAACAGGCTCAACGGCTACACGGGTCCGGTCAACCTCAGCATCGTTGGCGACCCCAGCCTGAGTGGCACAACGACAGTCGCCACAGGGCAGACGGTCGCGTTCGTGCCACTGCTGGTGAAGGACGGCACGAAGCCCGGTGCGTACCCGTTCCGCGTGCAGGGTGAGGCAACGGTAAACGGGGAAGCGATTGTTCGCGTCGGGACGCTGGTGGACACGGTAAAAGCAACCCTGGGTGGGATGCCTAACCCGCCGCGGGAACTGTTCAGCGGTTGTGCCTTGGCGGTGGTGGAGAAGCAGCCGTTCGAGGTGAAGTTGTCCGCCGACCCCGCGAGCATCGAGAAGGGGAAGGGGGGCAAGGTCGTCGTGGAGGTGGTTCGTGGTATGGGTGCCGATGGCGACATTGCGATCGCGCCGCTCTTCGTGCCACCGAACATCACGGCCGCAGCCGCGAAGCCGATCGCCAAAGGCGCGACGAAGACCGACCTCGCACTGACCACGACCTCCGCAGCAATCGCCGGTTCGAGCCCGTTTGTGTTTCGCGTGACGACCAAAGTCGGGGGCAAGGATTTCGCCATCATCCCGCCGCCACTGATGATCGACATCACCGAGGCGAAGAAGAAGGACGAGCCAAAGAAGGATGAGCCCAAGAAGTGACGATCGGGGGGGCAAGGGGAGATCGAAGCAATGGCATGCGGATGACGCAGATCAACCGCAGATGAAGAGGATCAGTTCAGAGGATTAACCACAGAGTCACAGAGAGCACAGAGGGAAATCAAACACCGAGAGAATGCAGGGTATGAACAAAACTCTTCTCTCGGTCTTGGTTTTCTCTCCGTCCTCTGCGTTCTCTCCGGTGAATCTTGCTTTTGTTTGATCCTCTTCATCCGCGTTTCATCCGCGAGATCCGCGTGCTATTGCTTCGTGTCTTTATCCAGTTGAGATCTCAAACCTTGCGTCGGAGGCGGAGTGCCTGAGGAGTCGGGTCGCCATCGCAGAGTGGGACGCTCTCGCCGGGCTCCGCGAGAACCTCTGCCAGAGTTGTTTGCCGGAACGCGGCCTCGACCGTTTCCATCGCCGCGTCCATCCGCTTGTGCAGCGGGCATAACTTCACGCCATGCGTTTCCAACCCCAGCGGGCATGTCTTGATCCGCTGGATCGGTTCCACGGCGTTGACCACATCGAGGATTGTCAACTCCTCCGGTGGCTTCGCGAGCGTGACACCACCGCCAACCCCGCGTTGAGTCTGAACGATTCCCTTCTTCGCCAACCCCTGGAGGATCTTCGAGAGGTAGTCCTTTGGCACCTTGGTCGCCTCGGCGATCTGCGCCGTCGTTCGCGCTTCGGGCGATTCATAGGCAAGGTGAACGATTGCCCGTAGCGCGTACTCAACCGTGTTGGAGAACATCAAAAACCTCCCAAAATCAGCGACTCACCTCACCGACTGCTTGACAGATCATTGTAGTGGGTTAGACTAACTTGCGAAATTGGAATAAGGAGTCTTTATTCCTATTTACTCTCCCGAGGAACAAAAATGACCCACATCGACGAACCCCGACTGGAAAACGACCTCGCTTACCGATTCAACTATGTCGCGAACTTTATCGGGTTCGGTCCCGACGACGTTGCGGTGATTCACTCAGCGGCCCCGCTCCTGGCTCCGCTTGTTCCGGGGTTGGTGGATGCGGTGTACGCCAAGCTGATTCAGCAAGACGCGACCTGGCGACACTTCCTTCCCAAGCAGCACGGGTACGAAGGCGAAGCGCCGCTGACCCTCGAACAACTTACGCTCGACCACCCACAGATCGCTTTCCGAAAGCAACACCTGGGCCGTTATCTCGTGGCGCTCGTGACGAAGCCGTATGACGGGAAAATGGTTGAGTACCTGGACATGGTCGGGAAGATTCACACACCCGAGGCCGGCAACAAGGCGATCGTCGTTCCGCTCGTTCAGATGAACGCGCTCATGGGCTTTGTGGCCGATGCTTTCACAGCGACGATCGTCGGACTGAAGCTCGACCGTGACACCGAGGTGAAGGCGTTGCGTGCTTTCGGCAAACTGTTGTGGATTCAGAACGATCTGATCACGCGGCATTATCAAGCAAAGTGATTCGTCGCGATCCGGCCGAGCGGTCGCCCCTGATGGAGCGACCGCGAACCGACCGACATCACTGGCTGCCGAACACACCCACCGAGATATTGATGAGTTGCTTGTGGTCGCCTGGACCCTTGTTGAGCGGTACTGCAAAGTCGAGTGCCAGCGGCAACGGCCCGAGGGCCGGAATGTTCAACCGGAAGCCCGCACCCACCGCGACCCGATAGTTCTTGATCGAGAAGTTCTGCTCGACCGTGCCGTGATCCACGAACGTGACGAAGTGGAACTTGTCGTTCGCCAGGATCGGAATCTGGTACTCGGCAGTGTTCAACCACGCGAACGTACCGCCGGTTGCGTAGCCGTTCTCGAACGGACCCATGCCGCGGAACGTGAAGCCGCGGAAGCTCCGGATACCACCGCCATAGAACCGTTCGTAGACTGGTGCGTTCGAGCCCGCGACCGACACCTGCGTTCGCAACCCGAAGACGTGCTTTCCGCTGCCGTCCTCACGGGCCAAGAACTTGTTCGAGAAGAACTTGGTGTACTCCACCGTTCCGACCGGAAAGGTGTAGGCTCCGAACACTTGTTCGAACCCGGCGTCGAACACGCTACCCGTGGTCGGATACACATAGGAGTCGCGGGTATCGCGGGTGATCCCAGGACGCAGGCCCAGCAGGAAGTGCTGGCCGTAATCGTCGGCGATTGAGGCCGGCGCGTCGAGCGGGATGTTGTTGATGTTCACGTTTTCCACGCGGGTGGTCAACGATGCACGCCAGATCGGGTCGAGCCGGCGATCGAGTGTGAACCGCCCGCCAACTCGTTCCTCGTTGTACTCCGCGTAGCCGCGCTGGAAGTAGTAGCCGGACACGGTCAGGCCGAACGGCGTGTCGAGCAGGTAAGGCTGACGCCATGTGGCCGAGTACCGCTGGAACTGCGTGCCGGGAGCCGCTTCGATTCGGAACTCCTGGCCGCCACCGCGGAACGCACGTCCCTGGCGGAAGTCGTCGAGACTCGTCGGGAACCGCAGGATGTCGAAGTTCCGCTCGTTGACCGTGATGTTACCCGTGATGCCCTGGTTGGTGTTGAAGCTACCACCGAGCATGAACGAGCCGGTTCGCGTTTCCCGCACCTTGACGCGGATGTCCTTCAGTGGGCTATCGAACTCGTTCTGCACGACCTCGATGCTGGGCGGGTCTTCGGGGTCGAAGATGCCGAGCCGGGAAAGACGCATTCGGGCGTCTTCGATCGCCGGGTACTGGAGGATCTGCCCGGGGCGCAGATCGAGCTGGTTCAGGATGACGCGGTCGCGGGTGACGGTGTTGCCGTCGATGATGATTCGGCCGACGCGGTCCGGTGCCCCGCGGTCGTTCATGACCTCGTACTGCACCTGCACCACGTTCGGGTTCGCCGGGTCGGCGATGCGGTGTTCCTCGATGGCGACCTGGTGGCCGCGAACGCCGTAGTAGTTCTTGAGCCGGGCCTTGTTCGCTTCGGACTGGTACCGGTTGTAGCGCTCGCCGGGCTTCATCTCGTCGGCCAGTGGTTCCAGCTTGTCGAGCGGGAACGATTTCACGCCCTGGATCTCTTTTCCGGCGACGTGATACTGGCGACCCTCGGCAATGTGGTAAGCGACCCGCACGTGGCCCACGTCCCCGGTCTGGACGACTTCGGGGGTGATCTGCACGTCGAGGAAGCCGAGCCCTTCGTAGTACTCGATCAGCTTTTGGCGATCGACTTCCATGCTGATTGGGTTGAACTGCCCGCCGAAGAACCCGGCGAACTGCTTCTTGGTGACGATTTGCGTTCGGAGGCGCGACACGCTGGCGGAATCGACTCCGTAGAAGTCGATCCCGGTGACCTTCACCTTTGGCCCCTCAACGATCTGGTAGACAATTCGCGTATCGGTCGGCTTGTTCCCCTCGATCAACTCGACACTGGAGAAGTACCGACCATCTTCCTGGTACTTCCGCAGGATCGCGACACGGCCGAGTTCGTTGGCCATCGGGTTCATCGGCTCGCCCTTGCGGACGCCGACGAGTTTCGCGAGGTCTCCGTACCCGTGCTGTGCCCCCAGGAACTGGATGTCCTGCACGGTGCTGGTCAGTTCCGTGACGTAGACCAGGACGCGGATCCGCCCGTCGGGGTCTTTCTGCGTGAGGATCTGAATTCCACCCGGGACGAACCACTTGGTGTTGTTCAGTCGCCGCACGTCTTCCTGAACGGTGGCCTCTTCGTACGGGATGCCCGGTCGGGAGTGCATGACCTGGCGAATCTGGTCCGCAGTGCGGACCCGATTGCCGATGGGCATGATCTCGGCAATGATCTTGCCGCTCGGGTTGTCGTCTGCGGCAGATGAGCGGGCAGACCATGTCAGAACGCCCGCGGCCGTCAGTAAAGCGGCAGCCACCAGTAAGGTAGCCACGGGCCATGTCCGACGACGGTCACGGCAAGCGGTCATGGGGCGTCCTCGGTTCCCAGTCGGCATACAACGGTATCTCGGTGAGTGGCCCGGGCATACGGTCCCGATGAATTCGTGTCAAGATCGCCAAATCGCGAACCGACGAAGTGTCAGAGATGTTGAGAGCTTCACGATGGGTGGTTGGGGCAAACCCACTCGACGAAGTGCTTCTGCTGGATTTGGTAGGCGAGGTGAGATGGGGCGAACTTGTGTCGGCGTGGGGGAAGCCCGCGCCGACACTTCAACCGGTTAGTGGTGCTTGCAGCGGCGGCCGCGAACGCTGTGCGGGAAGAGCTTTTCTTGCATCAGGTTGCCGTTGGCGTCGAACGGCAGCGGCTGCGGAGTACCCACGAATTCCAAGTGCGGAACCGCCTTCGCCTCTTCAACGAGTGCCGACGAGATCCACACCTCGGCGACCTCCAGCGTGTTCGGGATCACGCCGAACTTCACGTTCGGAATGTCCGGCTGCCAGCAGGTGTCGAGGCACGCCTCGATCACCTCGCGGTCCGTGTCGAACGTGATCGGCAGCTTGCTGCGCCACAGCGAACGGGCCGTGAGGTTGTTCATGCGGAACGCGGTCTGGTCGATGCCCGTGAGAGCGCGGGTCGTGGTCAGGTCGGCGATGCCGATGCCGGTGGCGTTGCCGTGGCTTTCGACCGACACGTCCAGCACGCCGATGCGGGTGATCTTCGGATCGTTCGTCTCGACCTCCGGCGATGCCTCGATCAGCATTCGGCCGACGACGTTCGGGTCCATCCCGGCACCCGAGTAGTTCTTGCCACACTCGCCGATGACGAGTACGTCGAGCGCCTTGAACGGCAGACGGCCGAGGAGCTTGCGGGCTTCTTCGAGCAGGACGGGTTCGCGGTCCCAGAGGTCGTCGCGGTCCACGACTTCGAGCTTCGCGGTTTGCTCGTTGAGGTTCTCCATGATCGCGAGACCGCCGATGAACGGCGTCTTCTCCACGATCACCTTGCCGGCCGCTGGGATCATGTCACGCAGGCCGCGGGGCCCGAAGCTGTGAACCTGATCGGCCCCGTGCCGCTTGCCGAGCCCGATGACCAGCATCTTCAGGATGCCGCTCTCGAACTTGCCGCGGAAGTCGGTGTGGGGCTTCACCCGCGACACGGTGACGACCGCATCGGCGGCGAGGGCGTTCTTGTCCCACCACACCGGTTGGCCCACCGAGTTGGTACCGATGGTGACGGCGTCCATGTCGGTGACGACGGGAACGCCGAGGTGGGCTTCGTCGATCTCGTAGCTGGCGAGCAGTTCGCGTTGCCCGTCGGCAGTGGCACCACCGTGCGAGCCCATCGCGGAAACGACGAACGGCTTGGCCCCGAGTTCCTTCAGGAAGTCGATTGTCGCCTTGGCGATGACGAGGTAGTTCTGGATGCCACGGCTACCGCAGGCGACCGCGACCCGCATTCCGGGCTTGATCCGCTTGGCAGTCTTGGAGATGGCCCACTGCCGACGCACTTCACCGGCCACGTCGGCAACAGTGGGTTGGGGAGCGGTCTGACGAACCAGCTGAACGTGCGGGATGTCCACGAAAACCTCGGAATTCAGAATTGCGATTTGTGATTGTCGATTGAAATACGAAACCAACGGGAGTGGTTTCAATCGCCAATCACAAATCTGAAATCACAAATCGCTACTCAGGAGTGACCTTCAGGGGCACGCGCTTTTCCTTCCGCAACACGATCACTTCGACCGTCGTGCCCGCCTTCTGTGCGCTCATCGCGGTCATGTAGCCGCCGACGTTCTTCACAGGCTTGCCGCCGATCTCCACGATCACGTCGCCGTCCTTGAGCCCGCCTTTTTCGGCCGCGCCGCCGGGGCTGACGCCTTCCAGACGCATCCCCTCGCCCTCGTAGTTATAGTCCGGCAGCACGCCGAGTTTCGGCCCCATCGGCCGGGGCGATGCTGTCTCGGTCGGGTCACGCCACGGATCCTTGGTGACCTGATACTTCGGCCGGTCGCGCGTGGTCAGATCCTCCGCGAGAATCTGCACGAAGTCGGTGACCTTCTTCATCCCCGGCACGTTGATCTTCTCGGGCACGTCCGTCGGGCGGTGGTATTCGCCGTGGGTCCCGGTGTAGAGGAACAGCACGGGAATCTTCTTGCGGTAGAACGAGTCGTGGTCGCTCGGGCCGCTCCCCGCCGCGAGCTTGGTCACGCGGAACTCGACCTTCCCGTTGGTGAGATCGACGAGTTTGTCGAACCCGTCGCCGGTGCCGGTGCCGTACACGATCAGTCGGTCCTTCTTTTCCGCGAGGCCAAGCCAGTCGGTGGGGACGGGCTTGGTGCGGCCGATCATATCCATGTTGATCATCGACGTGGTTTTGTCGAGCGGGAACAGCGGGTTCTTGCAGTAGTGTTGCGAGCCAAACAACCCGCGTTCCTCGGCGCTGAACGCGATGAACACGAGCCGCCGGCCCTGGCGATCCTTGATCGCTCCGAAGCGGCGGGCCAGTTCGATCAACCCCGTGGTTCCGCTGGCGTTGTCGTCGGCACCGTAGTGGATCTTCCCCTCCGCGGTTTTGCCGCCGAGGCTCGCGAATGTGCCGTACCCCACGTGGTCGTAGTGTGCTCCGATCACGACGGTTTCATCGGCCAGCGGGCCAGCACCTTCCAGCACGCCGACGATGTTCTTGCACTTGTACTCCGTCTTTTTCACGGTCACTTCCGCGCCCGCTTTCCAGCCCTTGATCTCGAACGAACGCGGCTTCAGATCCTTATCGATGAGTGTTTCGATGTCCACGACCGTGCGAACCGGGCCGGTGGCGATCAGCGGATCGAGCACTTCGCGCTTCACGAACATCACGGGGAAGGGGGCTGGCTCCGTGCCCATCGCGTGGTTGAGGAATTGCGGGAGCGGGTCGCGTGGGCCGGCTGCGGTGGTGTCGTTCACCATGATGATGCCGGCGACCTTGTGAGCGACGGCGTTCTCGATCTTGTACACGAACGGGGCGTACTCGCTGTCGTCGGAACTCGCGGCGGTGGTGTCGAATCGCTTGTCGCCCTTCTCGGCATACCGCGGGATGCGGCGAAGCATCACGACGATCTTCCCGGCCACATCCACGCCTTCGTAGTCGTCGTACTTGAGCTTCGGGGCGGTGATGCCGTAGCCCACGAACACAAGGCCGGCGTTGGCCTTCGAGGTTGGGCAGAACCCCATCGGGTTGTAATCGGTGCCGAGCTTCAGTTCCTTGGTGACATCGCCGGGGCCGCTGAGGCTGAGCGTGGTCGGCTTGTCGAGCTTCACTCCGGCGGTGATGGTGAACGGCTGGAAGTACGAACCATCCTTCATGGCGGGCTTGAGGCCGGCTTGCTTGAAGGCATCGACAACGTAGTCGGCCGCCTTCTCAATACCCTTGGTTTCGACGCCGCGGCCTTCGCACTCGGGACCGGCGAGGAAGAAGATATCCTTCCGCATCCGTTCGAGAACGGGATCGTCGTAGGGCTTCTGTGCGGGTGCGGATTGTGCAGCAACAACAAGAATCAACCCGGCCAGGATGGCCGGGAATACGCGTCGCGTGGGCATGTGTGTGAGTCCTCGGGCGTGATCGGTCGAGGCCGGCGAGAGTGATGCTATTATGGCACGCCCGCTCAACGCTCGACAAGCCCCGAGGAGAAATGGTGTGCTTACGCTGCGGTGGTCGTTTCGGAGGGCTTCCGCAACCGCCGCCGAACCAACCCACCAACCGCGAGCGCCCCAACCGCGATCCCAAGCACCGCAGATGACTCAGGAACGGGAACCACGGTGAAGGTGACAGTCAGGTCCGTTCCCGTACCGCTTAGTGCGAAGCCGCTCTCGTCCACCGCGAAATTTCCAAAGTTCCCAGTCACGTTGAAGTGCGAAGCATCGAATGATTCACCATTGTATTGGATTGTCCCCGTTCCACTCATATCGACGATTTTGATCACGTATTGAGTCTCAGGGGTCAACATTCCGAGTGCATTCAAGTTGATGTTCAACTTGTTTGAAGCGGAGAGACCCGAGAGACCGGTGAGGTCGAGGTTGCCGGCACCGATAAACTTGAGTTGGCTTCCTGTTGATCCATTGACATCTATCGCAAGGGTGTTACCACCAACCACAACACTATTAACCTCCGAATTCACTGTGAGGGTTCCAACGACTGATCCATTTCCAGGACGAATTATCGAATTGATTGTTAGCGGTGCATTAATTTGCCCCGAGCCACCAAGGATATTGCCATTGTTCTCAATGCCTACCGCGGTAACAGTTCCGTTGATGAATAATGACCCCGAGGCTATTCGTACAGTGCTCGCTGAAACGGTTCCTGTCAATGTTAGTGTTCCGGTTCCCAGTGCTCCCCCGTCTTGGGTGATGAGTCCATCCCCGATAATGGTTCCGCTATAGGTGAATGGATCCGACCTGCTAAATTTAACGTCGTTACCATTCTCAACACTAATGTTTCCTGAGACAGAGCCAACGGTCCCACCGGTGCCAATCTGCAGAGTGCCACTATTGCTGACGATGATTGTTCCACTCCCAGTCGCACTTCCGGATGCATTAACAGCAATAAGTGTGCCTGCAGAAATCGTTGTGCCAGCGTTGTATGTGTTCGCTCCGCTCAGGGTTAAAATACCATCTCCGAGTTTGGCCAACGATCCATTCAAACTAGTTAAATTGCTGGCAAGGGTGACGCTTTGTTCGTTAGTGTCGATGTTGTACTGCTGGTTAGGTGCGTTACTGAATCTTGAAGAGTAGTCGGTTGTATTTGCCGCCGAGTATTGGAGAGTACCGCCAGAGAAACTGAGAGTTCCAGTTGTGCCTAACGCTCCACCACTGCCTAAGCTCAGCGTCCCTCCCAAGAGTGTTGTCCCGCCTGTGTAGTTATTGTTCCCGGACAACTTGAGAATACCATCTGTCCCAGCTACTACTAAGCCACCATTTGATATAACTCCGCTAAAGGTCATGATGCCGCTATTTCCGAGGGTGATAGTCCGCGTGCTTCCACCTAGATCGACATTGTTGCTAAACGTCAAATTTGCGTTTGAGCTGGCCAATCCAGTGATGTCGCCTAACTGAAAATTGCCTCCAATCACAATGCCGCCGCCGAACTTATCAGTGAGGTCTCTGTGTTCGTTTGAGGCAATGATTCCTCCATTAATAATAAGCGATCCACCACTCCCCAAAGCGTTGTCCGCAAGAAGAACCACTGTCCCTGCACTTAGAGTAAATCCACCGCCGTAAGAACCTCCAGACAACGCCAAGATTCCGTCGCCGGTCTTGATATACCCAGCCGTTGCTGCGCTCGTAAATGTTTGGGTACTGAAATCCAGAGTCTTGCTAACGGCAACATGAATCGTTACCACTCCGTCCGCATCATTCGAGATTGTGCCGGTGGGTGATGAAAGCGTGAAGTTCTCAGTCGCAGAGATGCCTCCAACAGTAATGCTACCTCCTATGCCAAACCCATCGACAACCGAAAATGTGGCTAAACTCCCACTGGCAAACGAGGTGTCGTAGGGGCCACCTGGGGTGATACTCCATGATGTAAGATCACTCAAGGAGGCAGCACTATCCCCGGAGAAGTAAAGTGGTGCCTGCGCCTTTGCTGACTCAGCGGTCAGACCGAGGGTGGCGAGGACGATCGCGGCGAGCAGGCGGGGAGAAATTCGCACGACAAACACCCGGGGATAGGACAATCCAACGAATGATTCCGCCGTTGGCGCGAACCCTATTTTGCCCAACCTCACATCCCAAAGCGAGAGCAGGACACGAAAACCTCAGAAATGATGTGCGGAAAATCCCGACAATATATGGAAATCAATATCTCATGAGTGAACGGAAGATAAACCAACACGGTCAACAATCTGTGATTGAGAGATACCGTTGTGCATGCCAAACGCGCTGTGGCACTCGGTCGGGAAGGGTGGTATTCTTCGGCTCCACCCACCTTTTCCCCGACTGGGGTCCGATGTGCCACGGTTCGCGTGTCCGTTCTGTCATGCCCTCACCAACATTCCGGACCACTGGCAGCATCCGGGGTTTACGTGCTGTTACTGTCACCGACCCGTCGTGTTTCCCCCGGGGTGGCATCCCGCTCAACTCAACCAACCCGCATACGACCCGGCCAATCCGCCGCCGCCCGACTTCCTGCCGGTCATCCCGCCGCAACGCTGGGGTTGGACGCCGTGGCTCGTCGTGCTCTTGGGTGGGTGCGTGATTGGGTCGGTGGTCGCGTTTCTGGTGACCGAAGAAGTGATCTGGCTCATGGCGCTCGGCATCCCGGCCCTGACACTACTCGGGATCCTCGCGATGGTCTGGACCGTCGTGGGCATCCGCGGTCGGAACCAGCACGAAGACGGCGAACTCCACGAGGAGCCGCCTTCGGGTGCGTCGTGACTCGATCAGGCGATGATGTCCTTCACCACGGTGCCGGCCACGTCGGTGAGGCGGAAGTCGCGGCCGTTGTAACGATAGGTCAGCTTCTTGTGGTCGAGGCCCATCAGGTGCAGCACGGTCGCGTGGAAGTCGTTGACGCTGACGCGATTCTCCTCGGCCTTGAATCCAATCTCGTCGGAGGCACCGTAGCTTGTGCCGCCCTTCACGCCGCCACCAGCCATCCAGTAGGTGATGGCGTGCGGGTTGTGGTCGCGGCCCGCGTTCCCCTTCTGCACGATTGGTAGTCGCCCGAACTCGCCGCCCCAGATCACGAGCGTATCTTCGAGCAAGCCGCGCCGGCTCAGGTCTTCGAGCAACCCCGCGATCGGTTGGTCCGTTTCCTGGGCGAACCCGCCGTGGTTCTTGGCGATGTTGTTGTGGCCGTCCCACGAGAGGTCGTTTTCCATACCGCCGCTGTAGATTTGCACGAAGCGCACGCCGCGTTCCACGAGCCGGCGAGCGATGAGGCACTGCTTGGCGAAGTGCGTCGCCTTGGGGTTATCGAGACCGTACAGAGATTTCGTTTCGGCCGTTTCCTTGTTCAGGTCGAGTGCATCCGGCGCGGCCATCTGCATCCGATAAGCGAGCTCGAACGTCTCGACGCGGGCTGTCAGTTCCGGCTCGTTCGGCATCTTCGCGGAGCTCTGTCGGTTCAATTTCGCCAGCAGATCAAGCTGTTCCCGTTGCCGGTCCGCGCTGAGGTCTTTCGGCCGCGAGAGGTTGTCGATTGGCTCGCCCTGCGGCTTGAACGCGGTCCCCTGGTAAACCGTTGGCAGGAACCCCGCACCCCAGTTTAGCGAGTGCCCCTTCGGGATGCCGCGGCCAAGCGTGTCGTACATCACGCAGAACGCCGGCAAGCTCTGCGACTCGGTACCGAGGCCATACGTCACCCAGCTACCGACGCACGGATGGCCCATGCGAGCCATGCCGGTGTTCATCTTGAACAGGGCAGGGGAGTGGTTGTTCGAGTCGCTCCAAAGCGAGTGGATGAACGCCATCTTATCGACGTGCTTGGCCATGTGCGGGAACAGTTCCGAGACCATTTTGCCGCACTGGCCGTGCTTCGCAAACTTGAACGGCGACTTCATCAGTGGCCCGACCTGCCCGGTGAAGAAGCCCGTGTTCGGGTCGAATCCCTTGAGTTCCTGCCCATCCTTCTTTTCGAGTTCCGGCTTGTAATCCCAGGTGTCCACCTGCGATGGCCCGCCGTTCATGAACAGCCAGATGACACGTTTCGCCTTTGCGGGGAAGTGCGGCGCGTGCGGGCTCAGTGGCCCGGCCGGCGTGGCGGGTTTCGGTTCCTGCGCTCGCAGCAAGTCCGCAAGCGCGAGCATTCCGAAGCCGCCACCGGCACGGCTCAGGAACTCACGCCGCGAGTTGTACGCCATTTCGGGCGACGCGAACCAACGTGGGAAGTCGAGCATTGGGAACCTCACTGGCCTGCTGTGTTTTGGGAGAGCCGACACACCGCGGTTATTCCGCGTAGAGGAATTCGTTCAGGCAGAACAGGACCTGGCAGAAGTCGGCGAGGGCGGTTTCGCGAGCGTCGCCGGCCTTCCCCTTGATGAAGGGCAGGGCGTCGGCAAGTTCTTCAGCGGTCGCCTCACGGCACAACGCCATTCGGTATGCCAGCTTCACGGCGTCTTCGTCCGTAATCCGCGCATCGACGAGAACCTTGCGTGCGAACCCGTGAGCCGCACCGCGGACGTGCGGGTTGTTCATCAGGTGAAGCGCCTGCGGAGCGATGGTCGTGCTTGGCCGATCGCCGACGCCAGTGGTGCCGTCCGGTGCGTCGAACACCACCAGCGCTGGGATCAGCTTGCTCCGCTTCATTGTGAAGTAGATGCTGCGCCGCGGGCTCTCCTCGCTCAGATGCCCGGGCCCGTACATCGTCGTGTTCAGCTTGCCACCAACCGCCAGGATCGAATCCCGAATCACCTCGGCGCTCAGGCGCCGCACGGGCTGCCGCCAGACGAGCTTGTTCTCGGGGTCAGCCTTGATCTTCGCCTCATCGCGAACCGAGCTTTGCTTGTACGCGGCTGACGTGACCATCAGCTTGTGAATCGGCTTCAGCTTCCAGCCGTTGCGGATCAATTCGTTCGCGAGGTAGTCGAGCAGTTCGGGGTGCGTGGGCGGTTCGCCACGCGTGCCGAAGTCACTCACGGTGCTCACGATTCCCCGGCCAAAGTGTTGCTGCCAGAGCCGGTTCACGATCACCCGTGCGAGGAGCTGACCCGCCCCGCCGTTCGCGTCGGTCATCCAGTCGGCAACTGCCGCACGCTTGAAGCTCGTGCGACTCCCGGCAGGTGCGGGCTTGAGCCACTTCGTCTGCGCCTCGGCGTCCGGCATCAGCACTTGTAGGAACGAAACGGAAGCGACGCCTTCCTTCTGTGCGGGGTCGCCACGACGGAGGAAATGCGTGTCGGGAAGGAAGTCGGCTCCCTGCGTGTGGAGCTTGATCGCGGGCAAGCCTTCACTGGAAACGAGTGCCTTAAAGCGGTTGGGTTTCGGTGCTTTGGCGAGGTGATCTTGCTCAGCCTTGCGGAGTTTCGCGAACTCGGAGTCTTGTGGAGCGAACCACTTCACAGCTCCGGCAAGTTGTTCCGGTGTTCGCATGTCGGCGGGTGTGGCGAGGGCGGCCCGCACAGCTTCCGACACGGGAGCGGCGCTCAGTTCCGGCTTCTCGGCGGTTGAGAGGGAGAAGCGTGGCCGACCGATGCCGTGACCGGTGTTGTTGTTGAACGACAGCGTGACGGTGATCTTCGTCCCGCCAGGGAACCCGACGGGTTTCTCGAAGTTGAACGCGGCCGCGTGATCCTTGCCGAGCTGCGGGTCGATCGCCCACGCGGAGTTCTTGTCGCCATCAATCGCAGCCGCGACCGGTAGCCCTTTCTGCTCGAACGTCGCCCGCGGGTTCGTGAGTTTGACAGCTTCTGGCCCGCCTGCCTGCTTCGCGGTCTTGGGTTGGACCGTGACGCGGATATCGGAGAGTGCGAAGTTGCCGTTGGCGGCGCGACCCGGACCGCCCTTCGTGAGCGAGGGGTGCGATAGTGCTTCGAGTCGCAATGACTTCAAGTTCTCCTGTTCGGTGGTGAACTCGAACGTGAGCGTCTCGGTCGTCGGGTTCTTGCCGGTCACGAGGACGCTGCCATCAGGCTGGGCGGTCAGCGTGGCCCCACCCGCGGACTTCATCGCGCCTGCAGTTGGCGAAATCCAGTCGAGTGACAACGGCTTGTTACCGCGTGCCTTCTCCCACGCGGCGAACTTCGCGGGGAGTTGTTCCTTTTCGTATTTGGCAATCGCATCCGTGAACGCGACGTGATCGGCATCGAATGCGGCTTTCAGTTTTGCGTAACCCGCGGAATCGAGGTCGAGTTCGACCTCGGTTCGCACGACGGTGGTGAACGCGGACAGCATCCGGTAGTAGTCGCGTGCGGGGAAGGCATCGAACTTGTGGTCGTGGCAGCGGGCACAGCCGACCGTGAGGCCGAGGAACGTGGTGCCGATGTTCCCGACGATGTCGTCGAGTTCGTCGTAGCGGTGCTTCTCAACTTCGTTTTTGGTGATCTGCGTGCTGTGAACGCCGGCCGCGAGGTAGCCCGTGGCCATCATCGCGAGCGGATCGGTCGGGGCCAGTTCGTCGCCAGCAATCTGCCACTTTGTGAACGTGTCGAACGGCAAATCCTGGTTCAACGCCTTGATGACGAAGTCGCGGTAGTGGTACGCCGTGGGGCGGTCGTAGTCGTGCTCGAACCCGTGGCTTTCCGCGAACCGCACCATGTCGAGCCAGTGGCGGGCCCACTTCTCGCCGAAGTGCTGCGAGGCGAGCAGCGAATCCACCACCTTCTCGAACGCTTCTGGCGATTCATCCTTCAGGAATGCATCGATCTGCTCGGGGGTTGGCGGCAACCCGATCATGTCGAGGTACACACGGCGAAGGAGTGTTCGCTTGTCGGTCGCGGGGTTCGGCTTGATCTTCGCGGCTTCGAGTTTCGCCAGAAGGAACGCATCGACGGGATGAACGCTGCCCTTCGGGTCGCGGCTAAACGGGGGTTTGGGGTTAGATAATGGTTGGTATGCCCAGTGCTTCTTGAGTTCCGGTGCGATGACCTTCTTCGTCCAGGCGTCTGTCTGCTCGACGAACGGCTTGTCGTAAGGCGCGCCCAGGTCGATCCATTCCGCGATCTTGGCGATGTCCGCATCCGGGAGCTTGGCTCGCTCGTGCGGCATGTGCGGCTCCTTGAGGTGAGCCGTCATTTGCCAGATCAGACTCTTCTTGGAATCGCCCGGAACGACACCTGGACCACGCCCGCCGCCCTTGAGCATTGCTTCGCGTGTCCCCATGTCGAACTCGCCTTCGACGCGATCGCCGCTGTGGCACTTCACGCACTTGACTTGCAAGATGCCACGCACGGATGTTTTGAACAGGTCCGTGCCCTTGGCCATCTTCGCGACGTGGTCGGGATCGACCTTGGCTTGTGCGGTCGCACGCGGGACCAGTGCTCCACGCTCGCCAATGCACAGCAGGATTGCAGTCAGTGCGACGACCGGCAGGATCCGAGGGAGAAGCGAAAGCATCGGCGGAGACCTCGACGCAGGCGGGGGGAGCCAGACGGGCGGGTACACCCTTCAGTCTAAACGGAATTGTCTCCGTGGGAACGGTGAAAGTCTTGTCCATCAGCCGCGAGAAATTGTACAGTCGCCGCATCGGGGAAGGAGCAGGGAGCGGCAAAGCGGCGTGATCACCATCCCGCAGGGATTACTTCCCCACCGGCGACGGTCGCCAGAGCAGCGAGAATGGCGGGGTCAACTGCGTTCCTGACTTCTCGCACGGATGCGTCCGCCAGCAAGATGTGGAAGGCCACCGGACGTGGCGGCTGGAATATCCACGCCTGGCGAAAGTGGGTGCCACCGAAAGGCAGACCGTCGCCAGTGATTGGGCCACCCGTGAGTTCGATGCCTCGGACGGTGCTTGGCCCGCCACGTAACCATGGGCCGACTTCGTAGCCCGTCTCGATTAGCATCATCGTGTTAGCGAGGCCGTCTTTCACATCACCGTTCTTCAGTGTACGGTCGTAGCCAAACATGCCGATGCCGGGTGAATCAGTCCCACGGGTTGCGGCGTCGGCACCAAGACCGGCTATGCCGACGTAGTTCGTGACCGAAAGGTAACCCGTCTTCTGGTTCGCTTCGTTCTCATACCCACGTTCATTCAGCCAGTCGGGGCACTTGAACAGTCGTCGACCGTAATCAGGAACCTCGCGGTTTGTATCCGAATCCCACGACTCCTCCTTCATCAATCTGCCGTACGTGGGATCGCACTCGAGATAGGGAAGCAGGGTGACATAAAAGCTGAGTCGTTGCTCGGGTGGGAGTGTCGTTCCGGGATGTGTGCCTGCGGGGAAAACCTGAAACGTGTCGCGATAGTTGTGGCAGCCGAGACCGATTTGCCTCAGGTTGTTCTGGCAATTCATTCTCGCGGCAGCACGACGCACATTCGAAACGACGGGGATCAGCAACATCACCACGATCGCGAGGATGACCAGCACGATAATCAGTGCGATGACGGTGATGCCGCGGCGCATGGTACGTCTCCCGCAGATTTGACAGCACCGAGATGACGGCTGCGGAGCGATGGGATTTCAACGACCGTGTGGCGGGAACAAGAATTGGAGAACGCGGTCGAGGCGACCGCCCCACGCGGCTTCGTTGTGCATGCCGCCTTCAACTTCTTCGTAATGGAACCCGACGCCCGGTTGCATCCCCCTTCGGGAGAACTGGTTCGCCATCCGCTCGGCTCGGTTCAACATCGCCGCCATGCCCGCTTCCGACGCCCCTTCTCGTGTGCCCATGTCGAGCCACACGCGGCAGCGTTCCATCCACGCCGGCGACACGTGGATGTTCTGCAAGAAGTATTCTTGATCCCACCAAATCGACGGCGACATCGCCGCGCATCGCCCGAACACGCCGGGAAACCACTTGCACAGGTGCAATGAAATGAGCCCGCCCATTGAGGAACCGCCGACCCCGGTGTGTTCTGGCTCGGGGAGCGTGCGGTACGACGAATCGATGAACGGTTTCACCTCTTCGACCAAGAAGCGGCCGTAGTCGCGTGACCAGTCGCCGGCCCGGTCCTTGCCGCAACGCCGGGGACCGTATTCGCGGAGTCGGTCCACGCTGTTCGCCACGCCGACGATAATCAACGGCTCGACTTGCCCGCCACGAATGGCACGCTCTGCTACCTCGTTCGCCCACCACGGGTTACCCGCGAATGCCGTTTCCGGATCGAACAGGTTCTGCCCGTCGTGCATGTAAAGCACGGGATAGTGTCGATGTGGGTCGAGATCGTAACCGGGGGGGAGCCAGACCGAAATGGTTCGCGGGTGGGGAATGAAGTGCGAAGCGAAGTCGTGGTGATAGTCGATGCTGCTGCGACCCCACCCGGCGACCTTCACTTCAAGAAAGCCGTTATGCTCGACTTGGAACTCACGCGGGGCGAGTTCATGCCCCCGACCGTCCGACTCCACATCCCGCCAGCGTCCGAGCGTTACCAGGAAGCGACCCCGGTAGCCGGCAGGCAGGTCGAGACGAGCGTAGCGGGTTCCATCATCCCAGTTGTCGAGGCGCACGCGGTCAGCGGACCAGTTCCCAAGGCTGGGACCGTCGCCGGCGAGGAAAACAGATTGCCACGGCGGGGTGCTGTCGGGCACCCGCACCACGAACTCGAACATGCGCGACCACCTACGGGGTTAACGATGGGGTATTATTCGTCCTGGGAACCCCGGCAAGATGAGAAGACGTGGCCAATTGCGGTATTTCGGTCAGAAATCACCACTGAGACAGCGATTGTGGCGCGAAGTTCAGGCGGGGCAGGGCTTGCAGCGAACGCAGGGTTGGAAATGGCGAGGCCGGGGAAGGCGATGCCTGTGCGGCAACACCACCCCCGGCCGATGCGGACTTGACGACCTTGGTTTACTTCTCGGCCACAGCAACCGCACGGCCCTTGACGCCAATGCTGCCTGCCGTGATCTTGAGCTTCTTCGTCTCGGCCTTACCGTCTTCTGGGTTGACGTAGACTACTTCCGCTTCTTCGCCCGCAGCTTCGAGCATTGCGGTTAACTGCGTCGGCGTGCTGACCCGTTTGCCGTTCACGGCGACGATCACGTCACCGTTTTGGATGCCGGCCCGTGCCGCTGCACTCCGAGGAACCACTTCGGTAACTTGCACTGCGGTTTCGCCCTCCGGAACTTCCGGTTCCGCTGGTGGCTGCGGTGCCTCTTCTTCCTGAAGATCAACCGTGACCGCTTCGACCGAAACTCCGATGGAACCGGCATCTGGGGTCAGTTCGCGACTCTCGACCTTGTTGTCTCGCGGGTTGAAGTACGTCACAACCAGTTTGCCGCGGGCTGCTTCGAGCGCTGCCTTCAGGTCGGCCTCGGTCTTCACACGCTGGTCGCCAACCTTCAGGAGAATGTCGCCCAGTTCGATCCCAGCTTTCGCCGCGGCTGCATCGAGAACCCTCTCGGAAACGCGAAGTGCATTGCTCGCAGTCTCCGGAGCAGGTGGTTCTGACTGCGGCGTCGGTTCGGGATTCACCGGTGGTTGCGGCGGAATCACCTGCGGTGGGATCACCTGCGGTTGTGGCGGGATCACCTGCGGTGGTTGCGGCGGAATCACCTGTGGGGGGATCAGTTGTGGTGGAATCACCTGTGGTTGAGGCTTCACCGGTGGCAGTACCAGTGGCGGAATGATGATAATCGGCGGTTGGGGTGGCTTCGGTCCCGTGTTTGGGTTCGGCACCGGTGGCTTCGGTGGCTTCGGCTTCGTCGGAACTTCCAGCCCTGGCACGGAGTTGCCGAGTTGCTGATTGTTTTGCGGCTTCACCACACCCGGCGGACGTGGGGAGTCCGGCTCCACCGGCAGCGTGCTGTAGGGCGCTGGCTTCAGCGTGATAAGCGGCGGAATCTTGATCGTCGGGATGTTGATGGTTGGTGGCTTGGGGATGTTGATCGTGGGCGGCTTCAGCACCGTGAAATCGGGAACATCGATTTTGGGCGGCTTTGGGATATTGATGGTCGGCGGCTTCACCGTTGGGATGTCAATCTTCGGTGGTTTTGGGACGTTGATCGTTGGCGGCTTGACCGTCGGGATGTCGAACTTCGGCGGTTTGATCGTTGGCACCTCGATTTTGGGCGGCTTCGGAACATTGATCGTCGGCGGCTTGACCTCTGGGAGTTTGATGTCCGGCAGCTTGGGCGGTTTCGGAATGTTGATCGCTGGGGGTTTGATGTCCGGCAGCTTGGGCGGTTTCGGCGCGGGCAGCGACGGGAGCGACGGGCCGTTCTTGCCAAAGATCTGAGCCGATGCGCGGTCGGCTGTCGGGCCGAGCAACAAAGCAGTTAGGATCAGCGAGCGTGCCAAAGAAACTGGGCTGAACCGTTCGGGCGACATGGCAATTCTCCTGCAACAGCAACTTGATGGTGTCCCTCCAATCAGCCAAACGCAGCGGATGCGGTAGAGCGGACATAGGAAATGAAAAATTTACATTTGTCTCAGCGCTAAGAATTGTCAAACCTGATTAACAACCGAATTGGTAGTGCTTTACGCCGACAAATTTATCTGTAGTCCGCTCGGCAGTAAGCGGCCTCAAATGATGCCCGCTTACGGCTTCTCGTGAGGTGACAAACTCCGGAACCCGTGGTAAACGCTCGTTACAGGGTGTGCCACTTGGTTTCCGGGGTGTGCTTGTCGGTTTCGTGTGGCATGAATTGCAATGGCAAGTCGCAAACGATTGGGATGTTGTGTGATGCGGCGAATGCGCTGATTCTGATATTCTTTCTTCCGGACAGGTCTATGGTTCCAGAATGGTTCCGGTGATGGGTGGGCATATCGCCCGGAATCAATGAGAAGCACACATCGGCTTGCAGAACAGCAAACGTTGTCTCCGGAAACCAGTGCCACACCCCTCGTTGCAATCTGCTCAGAGGGTCGTTTAATTCTCGGGTTTGGAGAAAGTAGGCGACTCACTCCGCGAGTCGTACCCCGGCGTTTAGAAAAGGTGGTTGGTGTCACTCGCGGAGCGAGTGACCTACCATCCCGAGAATTAAACAGCCCTGAATCTGCTCACAGTCGGGGTTGTGCGCCACTTCTGAATTCCCTATAGGCCCGGAGTGGTTCTGAATAAATTTGTCGGCGAAGGACCGCCATGATGTCGGAGAAACATCCCGACTTCCTTGCTCGATTTGTATGTGCCGTTGTCGCGTGGGTGGCTCGCCATCCGCGTGCTGTTCTCGCGGCCGCAGCCATAGTGACAACGGTTGCCGTCCAGACCGCATACACCCGACTCAACTACCACACCCAGCGTAACGACCTCCTCAGCCCAGACAAGCCATGTCAGCAGCGCTGGCAACGCTACCTCGACGCCTTCGGGGATGACGACGACATGGTGGTCGTAGCCGAGGGTAAAGATCAATCACGGATGAAGGCCGCACTTGACGTGGCCGCTGACAAGGTGAAGCAACGCCCCGACCTGTTCGACCGCGTCTTCTACAAGGTGGATCTGAGCCACATCCGCGACCGCGCACTGCTGCATCTATCGCCCGAACAGTTGGAAGCGGTGGCGGCACGGCTTGATCGCATGGCCCCGCTGCTAAACTCGGTCGGCCCCGTAGCGTGGCGGATGCTGTCGATCGAGGCGTTGCTCGGGAACGCCGCTCTTGCACTCGAAGCACGCCATGCAGGTCGGGAAGTATCGGGGGCCGATCTCGATTTGCTCGAACAACTCCCCGCGCTGGCCAACTCAGCGGCCAAAACGGTGCGAAACCCCGCAGCCTATGTGAATCCGTGGTCGCTTGCCGCGCCTGGCCCCGGAACGACACCCGAGGCTCGCCGCAACAATCCACTGGCGGAAACGCAGTATTGCATCACGCCGGATGGATCGCTGGCACTGCTGACGTGTCGCCCCAGGAAGGCGGCCGAGTCGTTCACCCCGGCGAGGGAAGCAAACGCCGCGATGCGGGCGATTCTGGCCGACGTCTCAGGGCAATTCCCTGACGTTGCGCTCGGGCTAACTGGCTTGCCCGTGCTCGAAACCGACGAGATGGAGCTTTCGGACATCGATACCACGCGGGCATCCGGACTGGCGCTGTTCGGCGTCGCGGTGCTGTATCTGGTAGTTTATCGTGGCCCACGCTACCCGTTTCTCACCATCGTGACCTTGGTCGTGGGCACGCTGTGGGCGTTGGGCTGGGCGACGATCACCGTTGGGCACCTGAACATCCTTTCTTCAACGTTCGCCGTTATGCTGATTGGCCTCGGCGACTACGGTGTCCTGTGGATTGCGCAGTACGACGAGGCCCGACGCCGGGGTGGCTCGGTTGACGAATCGCTGCGAACCACGGCCCTACATGCGGGGCCGAGCATCGTCACCGCTGCGGCCACTACAGGGCTCGCCTTCTTCGCCGTGATGCTCGTGGACTTCAAGGCAGTCGTGGAACTCGGTTGGATCGCTGGTTCGGGCGTGCTGTTCTGTGCCGCGAGTTGTGTGCTGCTGATGCCGGCGCTGATTGTGTTGCTGGAACGCCATCGTGCGACCCAATCGGCTGGCGTTGCGTTGCCGGCTCCTCTGCTGGCAACGATCCCGCTCTCGGCGACGTGGGCACCCACATTGGCCCGCCACCCGCGTCTCGTCTTGGGAGCCGGTGCTGTGCTTTTGCTGGTGTGCGGTTCTTTCGCAACTCGCCTGAAGTACGATCACAACCTGCTGAACCTGCAACCGTGTGGGCTCGATTCTGTTGTGTGGGAACACAAACTGATCGACCGTGCGGCCGGCGCGTCGTGGGACGCGATGAGCATCGCCCATTCTCGCGAGGAAGCCCTTGCGTTGAAGGCTAAGTACGAGGCGATCCCGGAAGTCGGTCGCGTGATTGAAGTGGCTTCGCTGGTGCCTGCGGATCAGGAACGAAAGCTCCCGATTGTGCGGGCGATCCACGGGCGATTGTCCGATCTGCCGCCCAAGGACCGGCTCCCCACGCCGATGAATTCTCATCCCAACGCGGTGCGTGATCTTGCGGCCAGGGTGTCGCTCCTCGCAGGGAGTGCCACGCCGCAATCGATCGCCGCGAACGCACTCCGCGACGCACTCGATGCTTGCCCCGCCACTGCCACGGAGCGGTTGCGTGTGTTCGACCGTCGGCTGGGTCCGGACCTTGCTGCCGACCTACACGAACTCAGGGCTGTGTCGCGGCCTGCTCCGATCACGGCAGCGGATGTGCCTGCCGAACTCCGCGAGCGGTACATCGGGTCGCATGGCGAGTACTTGGTCCGTGCATTCGCCCGCGAAAGTTTGTGGGATTACGAGGCACTCAAGCAGTTCACGGTGGCGGCGAACGCAGTTGATCCGGATGCCACCGGGAAGGCCTATCGAACGCTCGAAGGGTTGCTCCAGATGAAGGTCGGCTTCGAGTGGGCGGCGGTTTACGCGCTGGCTGCGATCGTTCTCGTGCTGTTGCTCGACATGCGAAGATTGCGGGATCTGATGCTGGGATTGTTCCCGCTCGCGGTGGGGGTCGTGCTCACGCTCGGCGTCATGGGAATGTGCGGGGTCGCGCTGAATCCGGCCAACATGATCGCGCTGCCGCTGATTGTCGGCGTCGGTGTGGACAATGGCGTCCACGTGCTTCACGACTATCGCGGACGGAATCGACGCCAGGCTTACCGGCTCGGGTCGGCCACGGGTCGCGGGGTGATGGTCGCGGCGCTCACGACGATTCTGGGATTCGGGACACTCATGACTGCACGGCACGCCGGAATGGCGAGCCTCGGCCTCGCACTGACGCTGGGTGTCACTTTCTGCATGGTCGCGGCGCTCGTCTGGCTCCCCGCCGTGCTGAACCTTCTCGATGTCCGCAATCATCTCCATTCCAACGCGATGAAGCCTGAGCCCGTTGTGTTGCCGTTCCCCACGACGAAAGCCGCGTGATCGGATCACCCGTAACGAAGTGCCTCGATGGGATGGATATGAGCAGCACGGCGTGCGGGGTAGTAAGCTGCTGCGGTCGTCAACAGTACCGCGAACCCGACGGACGCCAGCCAAAGCCATACCGGAAACACGAAGATCGTCGAACTCAGTAACTTCTCTTCTTCCATCTGGGTCTTCATGATGTCCTGCACCCAGGCGTCCGCGGGAACGGCCAGCCCGCGTGCCAGTGCCAGTCCCAGAACACTCCCGAGCAATCCGATGAATGCCCCTTCAGCCAGGAACATTCCGAGCACCTGACCCCGTGTCGCGCCGATCGCACGCAGAATACCAATCTCCTTCGTCCGCTCGACCACGCTTGTCACCAGTGTGTTCGTGATCCCGATTGCCGCGACGAACAACGCGATCAACGCGAACAGGTTCAACCCCATCGCAATCAGCGTGACCTCCCGCTTGGCGCTCGCGAACCACTTCGCGGCGGAGACAGTCCGATAGCCCATGCCGTCGATCGCGGCGGCTGTGCCCTGAAGGTCGCCACCGGGGCGAACTCGCACATCCGCAACATAGACTGTTCCATCCTTTGCCCACGGTAGGCGGCCGAATAGATCGGCCCCGGTGGAGGGTGGAAGGAACACATTCGCGCGGATCATTTCCCACGATGAGAACGGCCCGGCCTTCTTGCGTTCCTCGCGATTGAGAATCCGGACCACACCACAGATGCGATACTCGTCCGAAGCCGTGGCCCCCGAAGCCAACTGCCGTTCTTCGGCCGGGTCGCGTTTCACATCTAGGAGTCGCTTCAACTCGGCGCGTTCTGTCTCGCTCAGGTCAAAGCTGGCGAGCTTTCCGGGCAACGCTGTGACAAGTTTCTCCAGCACGGCCAGTTGGCCCGCAGTTAACTCATCACTCGGTTGATGGCCGGTCAGTGCCCGGGCCAACGCCAGCGGAGGAGCATTCCGCACGCCGCCCACTTCGAGCCGAACGGGCAACCCTAGCGATCCCTCCAGATCCGCGTCGTCGCCACGATCGAGGTCGTAAAGAACGAGTTCCGTAACGACAATTTCCTTGGTATTCGGAGACGGAAGTCGGCCTGCGATGAGTCGGGATTGGAGATCGGTAAGTGGACCGCTGACCGTGAACTCAACCGCCGGTTTGGGAGATCCCGCAGTGGTAACACGGCCGTCCGCGCTGCGGTATGTGCGAACTTCGGATACGTCGGGAAGGGCCGCGATGGCGGCGAGTTTATCCTGTGTGAGTGGGATGGGTGGCTTGCGCTGTCGGCTCGCGACGTAGCGATCGAGGAGCGCCTCGCGGAGACGCTCCTTTCTGGCGTCAGACACAACCCCCCGCACGGCAACCTTCTCGGGGGGAGCGTCCTTCGGATCGGCAGGCGGTTCATCGATGTGAACGTGAATCCGCCAGAAGTCGTCGCGGCCCTTGAACTCGTTCTCGATGAACGCTCGCATTCCCAGGCCAAGTGCGAGGCTAAACGCCATCGCACAGGTGCCAACCGTGACTCCGACAAGCGTCAGAGTGGTTCGCACCTTCTGCCGCCACAGTCCGCCGATGGCGAACCGAGTGAGTTCGCGGACCGTCATGGCGAAACCGTCAGCCCACCCACGTGGCATCCGTCTGCGTGAACGAGACCAGTTCCTCGGGCTTGAACCACAAGCCGATCTCGATGATCGCGTTCTCGGGGCTGTCGCTACCGTGGACGAGGTTGTTCTGAACACTCAGGCCAAAGTCGCCGCGAATCGTTCCGGGGGGCGACTTGGCACCGTCGGTCAATCCCATCAAGGCTCGACACGCGGGCACAGCCTCACGCCCTTCGAGCACCATTGCAACCGTCGGCCCGCTGGTCAAGAACGTCAGCAAGCTTTCGTAGAATGGCTTGCCCTTGTGAACAGCGTAATGCTTCTCGGCCAGATCGCGGCTTGCCTTCACCAGTTTGAGCCCGACCAGCCGCAAACCTTTCTTCTCGAACCTCCCGATGACTTCTCCAACCAGCCGTCGTTGCACTGCGTCCGGCTTCAACAGGATCAGCGTTTGTTGCATCTCGTCCTCGCCCGTGGATGTGGGTTGTGGTGGTGTGCGTAGTGCTCATGGTGCGGAAGTGTGGGCAGAACGTCCACCAGAGTTGCAGGGTCATGTGGTTCCTGGGCCGCGAACGATGAACTCTTGCGGAAAACCGGAGTGTTCTTCTGAGTTTCACTCATTGTTCATCGTTCGTTGTTGATCAAAGCCACGACGCTTGGTAGTGGTGTTCCTAAACTGCTTCGGTTCGGACTCCACACCGCTCTGAGTCGAAGCCATGCCCATAACCACACTGGCTCCCATGCCACAGTTCGATACGCAGGCCAGCGTTGCTCGATTGGTCCGCCTGCTCGCAGTCCCGGGGATCACAGGCCAGGAAGCTGCGATCGGGAGGGAAATCATCGCCGCTTTGAAAGAGGCCGGCGTTCCCGCTTCGGCCATTTCGTTCGATGACGCCAACACCCGAATCCCCGAGCCAACTCAAACGGGGAACCTGATTGTCAAGCTGCCCGGCACTGGAAAAAAGGCAACGAAGCCCCTGCTGTTCATGACTCACATGGATACCGTGCCGCTTTGTGCCGGGGCGAGTCCCGTTGTGAAGGGGAAGCGGGTCGTGAATGTTCACGAGGGCACCACTGCTCTCGGAGGCGACAACCGAACGGGTTGTGCGGTGCTCGTCACGCTCGTGGCGGAACTCTTTAAGCAGAAGTTGCCTCACCCGCCGCTCACGCTGCTCTTTACCGTGCGTGAGGAGAGTGGCCTCTTCGGGGCGAAACACCTGAATCCGGCAGAGTTGGGTGGCCCCGCAATGGGCTTCAATGTGGACGGACGCAACGCCGCGGACGTGATAGTTGGGGCGATTGGAGCAGACCGCTGGACCGTGGATATCAAGGGGAAAGCTTCGCACGCTGGCGTTGCTCCAGAGAAGGGGATATCTGCGAGCATGGTCGTGGCACTGGCGATGGCCGAGGTGTACGCAGGGGGGTGGTGGGGTAAGGTTGTGAAGGATGGGAAAGTTGGCACCAGCAACATCGGGCCAATTGGCACTGCGGATGGACGTAGCGCGGGCGACGCGACCAATGTGGTCACCGATTTCGTGCAGGTGAAGGGCGAAAGTCGCAGTCACGATGCGAAATTCGTCCGTGAGATCAGTGCCGCATACAAGCTTGCCTTCAACAATGCCGGAACTCGCGTCAAGGACAATGAGGGTCGGATGGCCAAGGTCAAGTTCACTTCACGCCTCGACTACCTACCGTTCCGCCTGAAGGACGATGCGCCCGTCGTGACGCGAGCAGCCGCGGCAGTGCGGGCGATTGGCCGAGAGCCCAATTTGCGTGTAACGAACGGTGGTCTGGACGCGAACTGGATGGTAAAGCACGGCATCCCAACAATCACGTTTGGAGCCGGTCAGAACGAGATTCACACCGTGAAAGAGTTCGTCGATTTGGTCGAGTACGAGAGCGGTTGCCGGCTGGCATTGGCGCTGGCAACGGGCGAGGCAGAGTAATCTCGGATTGCGGAATGCGGCTTGAAAACTGATGAGTAGAAGATCTCGTCAGTTTCCAAGCCGCATTTCGCAATCCGAGATGCTTAGAACCCCATCTTGAACTTGTCGTTCAGCTTTCGGCGAGCCTCCTGCAGAATCCGGTCGATCGCAGACCACGATTCCAGTCGTTGCTTTTCGTCGTCAGCAACCACCTTGGCAATCTTCGCCTGGATTTCCGGGATGTTCGTGGTCGTGGAAGTGGCATTCTGAACGAGATAGGGCCGCCAGCCGTACCAACCCCCACCGAAGCCCGGCGAGTAACCGCCACCGGAGGTGTAATAATACTGTTGACTCTCCAGTGCCTTCTTGTCGATCGGCACGCCCCTCATGCTTTGGGCAATCGCACGCAATTGCTTCGTAACCTGATATGCTGCGTCAGCAGCGATTTGATCCACGTTCCGTCGGTTCAGGTGGTCGATCTGGTCAGCTGCCTTGTCGTGCCAGGTAGCCATCTTGTCGTAGTTTGGGCTTTTCTGCATCGCGCGTGTTTCGGAGAGGATGGTATCGACCGCCACCAAGTATCGCCGCGTCATGTCCGGGCTGGGTTCGTTCCCCTTCACCATGGGGTCAGGTTCGCCTGGGATCTGCGGGAACGCGAACAGCGAGACGATCCGCTTTAAATCCGCAGAACTCATTGGGCCTGAGAGTGTCATCGCTTTCTCGGTGAATTTCGCTTCCCAGTTACCGAATCCTGAGATCGCCACGCCTTGGCCTTCGAGCAACTCACGCAACAGGTCCGGGAGTGTACGCTTGAAGTCCGAGGGATCGCCGATGAACTCGACGGTGATGCTCCCCTGAATTTCGTCGCCGATTTTGGCGGCGAATGTCATCCCCTTCGTGCCTGCCATGAACCTGGCGAGCAGATCAACGTCAGCCGTTTGGATCTTTGCGACGGCAGGGCTGGCTCCCAGCGAGATCCGCAGAAGTGTCCTGTCTAGCACGTCCTCGAGATCGACTGCAATCGTGACAGCGTTACCGGAGACTTTCCCCACAGCATCGGCGAGGTACGGTGTGAGTTGCCCGGTCTTGTTTGCCTTCACAGCTTTCAAATAACGTGCGGTGTATTGCCGATCCGCGGGGTACGCTGCGACGAACTGAGCGCCGGGCAGGGTGGTGAAGTACACATTGCGAGGCGATAGCACCGCAAGCCGCCCTGCGATTTCATCGACTGTGCCACCCTCTCGATTCGCGACATCCCGCATCTCGGGCACGTTGTGTGACACCTTCACCAAACCAACTTGAAAATCGCGTACGAGGGTGTTGAGATTCACCTCGGCTGCGATGACCACAGTTTCGGCGTCATCGGGGACAAATCCCAGCCCGCCACGGTCGCCATTCTTGGCATTTTGCCCCCACTTTTCTGCCTTGGCGAGGGCACTGTTCATCGCGCCCTTCACGTCAATCAGAACGAGGGTGTTGGTGTTGGTGGTCGTGTGCTTCAGGAGATCGTCGTATGGGCCGGCGGCCTGGACGGTCCCGGCAAAGGCGAAGAGGAGCAGGCCGACAGCCAGCACGGTGCGGGGCATTGGGTAACCTCGACATGGAAAGATCAGCTACACATCCGTTTTCTCGCGACGACTCACCGAAGTCAAGCGTTACCCGGTGGTTTGTCAGGGCTACTCATGAGCTCAGTAGGATGACGCGGTTTGGCCTAGAACAACTCCGGCTCGCGTCAGATGAGGATCGTCTCTCCGATTTTCCCAAATCGTTGGATAAGTCTGCCCACCGCCGGGAGAGAGATGAGTAGTCGGCCGCAACTGCTATCAGGGATACAGCCATGAGGAAGAAATGCGACCGACAGCTTGGCTCCCTGGTTCGAGCCACCCTGGCAGCGACACGCCTTGGCGAGCTATCCGATGGCGAGTTGCTCACTCGCTTCGTTTCAAGTGGCGATGAACCCGCCTTTGCCGAGTTGGTTCGTCGGCTCGGGCCAACCGTATTCGGCGTCTGTCAACGGATTCTCCGTGCGACACAGGATGCCGAGGACGCCTTTCAGGTTGCGTTCCTGGTACTCGCCCGCAAGGCAGCACGCATCAACCCTCCGGGTCGGGTCGCTGCGTGGCTCCACGGGGTAGCGGTGCTGGCTGCCAGGAAGACCCGTGCCGCTCGCTTGCGTCGCTTGGCACGTGAGACGACTTTGGTCAGTGCTCTTGAAGCGTCCGCACCAACGGGTGGTCCGGAGCCTGATCTGGCGCAGGTGCTCGATGAAGAAATCGATCGCCTCCCCGAGCGATATCGGCTGGCGCTGGTTCTGTGCGAGGTTCGGGAGTTGACCGTTGCCCGTGCTGCGGTCGAGCTTGGCTGGCCTGCCGGAACCGTGGCCAGTCGGTTGAGTCGGGGTCGGGCGATGCTGGCCGCACGGCTGGAAAGTCGTGGAGTGGCTGGCGGGATTGCCCTGGCTGGGTTCGGGGCAGTTTCGGAAGTCGCGGTGGCAACCGTGCCGTCGCGGCTGCTGCGTACGACAGTTTCGGCGGTGGTTCCTGGGGGCGCTGTTGCTCCCGCGGTTACGCCGCCACTCATGAGCGAGGTACTTTGGGCCATGACGATGAGCAAAGTTCGTGTGGCGTGTCTGGGTCTTACCGCGACCGCTGCGATCGCATTTGGTGGTGTTGGACTGTTCCGGACAGCTGTTGCGGCTCCGGTGGCGCCAGTGGCACTGGCGTCAGCGGCTCCGGTTCCGAAGACGGCGCCCACGGTCGAAGATCCTCTCGCCAGGGTCAAGGTTGAACAAATCGCGGCACTTCTGCAGATTGAGGCCATCAAGAAGGATATCAGCCTGACGGACGATCAAAGTAAGAAATTGGATGCCTTGCGTGCGGAATACTCGGCGAAGCAGATGAAACGATTCAACGTCCAACTCCCACAGGTTGCGATTCCCAACGGCGGTGTCCTTCCTGGTGGTGCTCCTGGGGCCGCACAGATTGAGTTGATGGTCAGTTCGATTGGCCTCAGTTCAGACCCCGCGTTCCAAAAGACTGCTGAGGGCGTTGTCTCAGCCGATCAACTTCGAAGATTGAAGCAGATCACGCTTCAGTCGATGGGGCCAGCAGCACTACTCGATCGCCGAGTGATTCGCGCTCTGGGGCTCACTGCCGATCAAGAAGACAAGATCGATGCCCTTTTGCCACATGAACCGGAGGGGAATGTTGTCGCTCGCGTCGTTGTGAACGGTCAGCAGGTTGACCCATTATCCGACAAGGTCGATGCAGCTTGGGCCGCAGCGCTCAAGGTACTCACTCCCGAGCAGCAGACGAAGTGGAATACCCTCGTGGGGAAGATGCTTCCGAATGCGGAACTGAGGAAGGTGCACACCAATCATTTCCAGGAGTTCGAGGCCATTCTTCCGAATATTCCAGGGGTCAATCCTGGCCAGGTTCCCCCGCCTGAATGACCGCGACACCCCCCCGGCGAGTCGCTACCCCTGGCGGCTCGCCGTACTCACTTCCGTCGGTAGAACGCGGCCGTGTTGGTTCGCTTCACGCACTCCCAGCCGGGCGCATCTCGGAAGTAATCCTCGAATGGCGTGTCGGTACGCGTGAGTGCAAAGTCGAAGCGGCCGTAGTCGGCCTGCCATTTCTCCATCGCGGCGGCCCGCACTTCCATTGGCGTATCCGGGTGCGACATCTTCACGAAGTTGAAGAGCCACTGGCCGCCAAACACCTCACAGCGATCGTCCACGAACACCTTGTATCCGGGTGCGTGGTAGATGATGAACGCCCCGTCGATGTAGCCGTTGAACACCTTGTTGTGCGGGTCGCCGGGCTTCGGTTCGTTGGCTTGAATCGCGTCGAGAACTTCCACCGGCCAGTGATCCGCGCTGTGCTGTGCCCAGCCGGCGCCGATCACGGGAACCCGCACGCCGGATGACTGCAGACCCAACGAGAGGAGAACCATCAGCACCGGCAACCAAACAGCCGCCCACCAGGGGCGGGTCACAATTGGCTCATCGGGTTGGTAGAAGTCGGGGCGAGTCTTCGCCAGTCGCGTGGCCCAGCGGGTGTGGGGCCAGATTGCGGCAATGGCCACTAAGCCGACCACGATAAACAGCGTGGCGTGCCGGCAGCGTTCGATGGTCTGAAGCATCCACACGAGCGGCAGCAGCCACGAGACACGCACTTCACGCCAGTGAGCACCGGCCAACACGAAGAGGTAAAGTGCCGCGAACCCGATAACGGGGAGTGATTCGGGTTCGCCGAACTCAAACGGGCGGTGCTCCTGAATGATCTTTCGCAGGATCGGTTCTCCCATGATGACTCGCCACACCTTCAGCATGTCCGTGCCGTAAGGATTCACCAGCGCCGTTGCCCCGCAGAGCAGGACGAGAAGCGTGAGCAACCCCACGTCACGCCACGATTGCACCGGCGATGGTCGTCCGAGCCACCAGAACACGACCCAACCTGTTGTTGCAATCACGACGGTGCCGAACCCGCCGAGGTAGCCGCCGTGGACGTTTACCCAGACCACGAAGAACGGCACGAGCCAGAACAAGTGGCGGATGCGATAGCGGCCCGCGTCGCAGTCGGTCAGGAACGCCGCAGTGAACGCCATCCCCGCTGTGGTGAAGAGGTGCGGTCGAACGTGGAAGTGCGACCCTGCCGCGGCGAGTGAGAGACCCATCACTGTGCAGACCAACACGGGGTTCAGGCCTGTTCGCAGCAACCGCACGGTGAGGTAAGCGAACACGAACGCGATGATCGTGACAGCGCCGAGGAACTCTGTGTCGAAGCCACCAATGCGGTGAGTGAGCGCCATGCCGACTTCGCCGAGCCACTGGTAGGGCACCCACCAGCGGTCGACGGGGTACGCGGGGCAAGTGAACGTGTACGGGTCGGTGCGGATGAACCCTTCCGCGAGAATGATCTCGCCCGTTCGCGTGTGCCAGAACGTGCCGGGATCACGGAGCATCCCCGAACTGCCGCCAGTCATCAGAACGATCCAGATCGCAAGGAACGCAAGTGCTCCCGGCGTGATCCACCGTGGAAGTGTCATGCCTGCACCGTTTCTGGCAAACCGCGAATGTTGTTTCGGCAACCAATGACATACAGCAGCAGCACAACTGGCGACACCCACAGGAACCAAAACGAGCCGGTTTCGAGGAGGTTACACGCGAGGCACCCGATGTTCACTGCGACCAGCCCTGCGATGGTGAGCCTGGAACAACGATGGATCACAAGCCACATCGCAGCGGGGAGCAGCAGCACCATATCGAATGGCCACGCACCGTAAGGGGCGGTCACGAACGACACGAGCAGTAACAACGGCAACTGCTCGGCCCAATTCCAGCGTGCGAACCAGCGGGGATAGTAGAACCCGAACCACGCCAACCCAAACAGCACGGGCACGAACTGGAGGCGGAACAGTTTCTCGTCGATGACGAGCCGCAGCACAGTGCCGATGGTCGGCGATTGCCACTGTTCCGGCGGGCGGTTCGCCATCGCGTCGGCGAACTGGCTCCAGACATGCGGAACGAAGATTAGTGGGAACGCAGAGCAGACCACGCCAGCGATGGCTCCGCCAATCAGGATTCGCCAGCGTTTGTGAGCAATGGCGTCGCACAGGATCGCTAGCCAGACGAGGTACGCGAGGTGTGGCTTGATCGCCAGCAGCACCGTGGCAGCACCGGCTGCGAAGTAAAGCCTTCGTCGCTCGCACTCGAGGAACAGAACCGCTCCGAGCAACAGCAAGGGACTGATCTGGCCCGATTGCAGCGCGAACGCACTCGGCATCGCAGTGAAGGCGATCGCCCACCCAACCCAGCGTCGATCGGCGCGACCGCCAAACAGACGCCAGAGGCGATCGCCGGAATAGCCCGTTGCGGCGAGATTCACCCCGAGCCACAGCAGTTGGGCCACGCGGGAAGGGAACAGCCCGAGTGGGAACACGACCGCGAGTGTCCACGGCGGGTTCCACATCATCACGGCCTGGTCTTCATCCCGCCCGCCCGCTTTCTGGAGCGGCAACAGTAGCTTGCCGTCGTAAGGATTCTGCCCGTCGATTGTGAGTTTCGCGGCCGACCAGTACTCGATAAAGTCGTCGGGCGGCCAGACGGTTGGGTCGGCGAGTAGATCGCGTATCTGCCCGACAAAGACAGTGCCGACGGCAATCAGCGCAAACGCAGTGAGAAGATGGCGAACGCTCATGGCACAGCCTAGAACGCAAACGGCGAAGTTGCCGCAGCTACGATTCAAGCAGTTGGGACAGATAGTTCTTGCCGAGACAGCATGCGGGCCAGATACTTCACACATGCCAGGCTGCCGTACCCAGCCCGCATCTCTCCAAGAGACCCACCCACCGCATACGGTACGCTTCACCCTCGGAGCACAGCATGTTCGTCAGTCGCCTCGCAATTGCCAGCTCGGTGCTGGCCTTGTCCCTTTTTACGCCCGTTCGCGCGCAAGACGCCAAGGACTCCAAAGACAGCAAGGACAACCCCGCAGCCAAGCTCCTCAACCGTGATATCCCCCGGCACAAGGAGTTCCTGAAGATCACCGCGAAGGGTGAAGGCGATGTGATCTTCATCGGCGACAGCATCACCCACGGCTGGGAAGGAGCCGGGAAGAAGGCCTGGGCCGACAATTTTGCGTCGTTCAAACCCGTCAACCTTGGCATCGGCGGCGACCAGACCGGTCACGTCCTGTGGCGGCTCACTGAGGGGAAGGAAATCGAACCCCTCAAGCCGAAACTTGCGGTCATCATGATCGGGACGAATAACACCGGGGCCCACACACCCGAGCAGATCGCGGGTGGTATCAAGGCCATCGTCGCTGAGTTGCAGAAGCAGAAGCCTGACATCAAAGTGCTCATCCTCGGCGTGTTCCCCCGCGCGAGCGGACTCAAGAAAGAAGATACGGTGGCCCCGGCGGATAAGTTGAACCCGAAGATCAAGGCGATCAACGACATCATTTCCAAGTACGCCGACGACAAGAAGGTCTTCTACAAGGACATCGGCCCGAAGTTCCTCGATAAGGACGGCGGGCTGGATCGCAAGATCATGCCGGACTTGTTGCACCTGAGCCCAGCTGGATACGACATCTGGGCTGCGGCGATCAAGGAAGACCTCGAAAAGTTGACGAAGTGAGTCGGCAGGGCGGACCCGTGAGGGTCCGCCTGTTCTCCCATTTACTCCATCAAATCTGCGACCAAATCATCGATGTGCCGGCGCGTCACGTGGGGCATTGTAACTAGGTGTGCGATCTCGCCTTTCACGGCAAGTTGCCATTTCTGAATGATCGCTAAGGGTGGGCGAGTGAACACGACTGTGTTCGAGTAGGTATGCCGCCAGGCGTTCCGGCCAGCCGTAACTAACCGATTGCATGCGTATTCCGCAACCTCCATGCACTCGCGGACACGCGCCCGGAACCCTTCCACGCCGATTGTCTTCAGGGCGTACCACAGGAACATTGGTGCGAACGCGTTCCGCGAGCCGGAAACGGTCGTGTCGAGTGACCCCGTGTACTCGATGCGGCGTGCGATTCGGTCCACGTTGGCCTTGCGCGCCAGTGCCACCCCGCAGGGGAACGGGCTGCCGATCATCTTGTGGCCGCTGATGGAGATGCTGTCCACGCCGGCGGAAAAATCCCACGGTGGGGGGGCGTCCAGGAACGGCAGAATCATCCCGCTGAGGGCCGCGTCTGCGTGGATGTAGAACTCCCCTGCTGCGTGATGCTTCACGATCTCGCGTATACCTGGAAGGTCGTCCACCGCCCCCTTCATCGTGGTCCCGATGTTCGCAAGGATGATTTGCGGGCGGTTGCGATGTCGCTGTATCGACTCACTCAGATGTTCCAGGTTCATCGAACCATCGGGACGGCTCTGGACCGCTATGTTCGGGACACGGAGAGCACGCAGAATCTTGGTCACGGAGTAATGCGTATCCTCGGAGTGATAAACGACTCCTTCAGGGTGGAGTTCGCGTGCGAGGGAGATGCCGTGCATGTTCCCCTCGGTTCCGCCACTGGTCACGTACCCCCAGTAGGAATCAACAGGGGCGTGTGCGAGTTGCGCGAACACGGCGAGAACTTCTCGCTCCAAGTCGTGGGTCTGGAGAGAGGTGTTGCTCGACTTGAAGGGGTCGCCGACGTTGTTCAGAGGGAACGATAGGAAGCGATAAAGCGGAGTGTAATCGAACATCGCCGAACAGGGGTAACCAAGCTGCCGCTCGTTCTCGGACTCATAGAGACGGAAGAGGTCGTCGAGCCGTTGGGCGTCGTCGGAGCCAAGAGAGGGTTGGGGAACGTCAAACACGAATTTCGCCCCCAGTGTCACTACGGACATTGTGTACGTGTGTATAATATGTAAGGCTCAACCAACCCCAGGAGGCCGACGGTGAACCATACCAACCAAGAAATCTCGAGAAAATTACGAGAACACGCCACAAAACTTGCGAACCACGGAGATAACCTCTATCGGGTGCGTGCCTTCCGGCAAGCAGCAATGGTGGTTCTCGCGCTTCCCCAAGAACTTTCAGTTCTCGTCGAGACAGGCGGTGTTCGTGCTCTCGAACGTGTACCCGGGGTCGGGAAGAGTCTCGCCGCCACAATTACCGAGTATCTGAAATCGCTGAATTCCACGGGGTTCAACGCCGCGTGAAGCAAAGAGTCGAAATTCTTGTTTCACGCTCCCGACCATCCGTTACCATCCGCGTGACACAAACTCTCGGCCCACTCAGATCAATCACTTGCTCCTTCTCTGAATTGACAGGAAGCCAAAACCGAAGCTATAATTCACCTACCTGATCGACTTGCTCTTTCGAGCTACAGGTAGCTGTTTCCGTTCGCGAGATTCGTGGGTTCCTCTTTCCCGTTTTGGTGTCATGTTCAGTCTGGGGAAAGGTGTTTGGTGGCCGCTCCCCTCACCCAGCGGCCTTGATCGACGGAACAGTTGCAGACCTTGCCCGTAGTCATGGTGCACTAGGAATGCCCTCACCCCCGCCCGACCCGAACGGCCGGCCGTCCTCGCGAAAGCGCGAGCCGGGGGTAAACGACTCGTCTCCCGATCTCAGTGTTAACTCTACGCCTCCACCTGAACCCCGGCGGCCTACATCCACTGATCCCCTCACGGACATCTTTTCGAACAGTGGGTCGTCTCGTCGGATCACTGTTGGCTCCGACATCCTCCAGGCGCTTGGGTCACCGCCGCCCAACACCGAGGACGATGCACCCACGGTCATCACTCAGAAGGCGGGTGCTCGTAGCACGGGGTCATCAGGTTCCGCGGCGCCACTGCCGGTAATGGCCAACCCACCGCTTGTGAGCGGTCGACGGCTCGGTCACTACGAACTGATTGAGGCGATCGGCTCCGGTGGGATGGCCGCCGTTCTGCGGGCGCGTGATCTCGAATTGGGGCGGATTGTTGCCCTGAAAATTCTGCCGCCCGAATCCGCTCGCGACTCCGAGAGCGTGATTCGTTTCAAGCAGGAAGCACGGGCTGCTGCGTTGTTGGATCACGAGAACGTCGCCCGCGTTTACTCCTGTGGCGAAGATCAAGGGTTGTACTTCATCGCCTTCGAATTTGTCGAAGGCATCAACATGCGGGTGATGATTGACAGGCGTGGTGTGTTGCCCGCCCGCGAATGCATCGGATACATGATCCAGGTCGCCGCGGGGTTAGCCCACGCGGCCGAACGTGGCGTTGTCCACCGGGACATCAAACCCTCCAATCTGGTCATCACTCCTGATGGTCGTGCCAAGATCGTGGACATGGGTCTGGCTCGCCAACTCGATGCTGCGGGGCATGGCGGAGTGACGCAGTCTGGAGTTACTCTGGGGACGTTCGACTATATCTCCCCGGAACAGGCGCTCGACCCACGCCGTGCGGATGTGCGAAGCGACATCTACTCCCTGGGGTGTGCTTTCTATCACGCACTCACGGGGCGGCCGCCGGTGCCAGAGGGGACGGCCGCGAAGAAACTCCATGCACACCAGCACGTGGATCCGCTTGATCCTCGGCAACTGAACCCGAATATCCCCGATGAGCTTGTATTTGTCCTCGCGCGGATGATGGCGAAAGATCCGAACCGGCGTTACCAGACTCCTCAAGAGTTGATTGCACACCTCAAGGGGCTCGCGGAGCGACTGAAGCTCTCGGCAGAAACACTCGGTCACGATTCTGTGGTGCGGTCGGTGGTTCAGCAAAGCGCTCTGCCGCAACCGCCCCGTATCCGGTGGGGCTTGCTCGCGGGTGTTGTCTTGATCGTCGTTGCCATCGCCGCGTTGACAATGGCCGGCAACAACTCGGGCAACAAGTCAGTCTCACCGCCCTGGGTCGCTTCCGAAAAAGGCTCGCGACCGTTGCCCCTTGATGGCGGGCTCGACCCAGGTGGCCCGCAGATTCCGATCCCGCTTGCGGATGAAGTGATCCAGACGGCAGAGCAGTTCGCCACAAAGTTGGACGAGACCCCGGCCGATGTTGCTGCGAAGTTCGTTTTCGCCCCCGGCGCTGTGATTGACCTGACGAAACTCTCGTCCCCCATTTTCTTCCGGGGGAAAGAACTGGAACTGATTGGCTCGGTGAACTCGCCGGCGACCATTCGGGTGAACGCGGGTTCTTCCGAACTCAGTGCATTACCTCTTGTTGTGGGGGCTCCCCGTGCGGGCGTGCTCGCCATGCCAATGGCAACGGAAGTGGCGTTCTCTGGGATTCGTTTCGAGGTGTCGGCCACCGGGACTCCCGAGGAGTCGAAGACCGCCGGCTTGGTCGGGTTGAACCTGCCCGAGACGGCGAAAGCGCAGTTTACGGACTGTGTCTTCTCCACGTCCCGTGGGGTCGGGGGTGTTCGCGTCGGTCGGACCAAGCCAGGACGGGACAAAGTGAGGGTTCGTGCTGAGCGGTGTGTTTTCGTTGCCTCCACGTTCGGCCTCTGGGTTCCTGATTGGTGCGAAGTGACGGTTGCGGATTGTGGATTCGGGCCGCATGAAGCGGCTGTTCAGATTGGCGAATCCCGGCCAGCTTCGGACGTTGTTGCGGGCGCCGTTCAGGGTGTGAGTGTTCGACTCGATCGCTCATCTTTCCTTTTTGGCATGGATTCCGCCGCGATTCGGAACGCTTTTCCCGGCACTGGAACAGCGGGGGTTCGCGTGACTGCGGGGCATTGTGTTTTCGCGCCCATCGCGTCGCCCGCATCCTTCTTTTCTGGCGTTCTGGGTAGTCGGGCAGTGATCGTCCGGTGCACCGGGAGCAAAGTGGACACGCAGTTCTCCGGGGATGCTGGCGACCGCCCACGACGTAATGCTTACTACGGCGTGCTCCCCCTCGCCGTTATCGAAAATGGAGAATCGCGGTATTTGACCTTCGAGGATTGCAAGACCGAGGAACAGCCCGTCAGTGACCTTGGGGCGGTGCAACTCGCACAACGACCCTGGGCTGAAGTTGATCCGGCGCGTGTCCTCACGACGCCGCTTCCCTGGCGCGCGTTCCGACTGAAACTGACTGACGCGGCCTTGTTCACCACCGCGGAAGAGAAGGTCATTGGGGCACAGTTCTACAACCCCGATGGTCTGCCACGCTGGCGGGCGTACCCTGACCTCTTTGGCGGATTCCCACCTCCTCCAAAGACATCGTCGATCGAACCACGGCAACTGATCTGGCACCCGGATGCAGCCAAGGACGAACCGCTGCCCAAGGACACTCACTACGATCTCGCGTTTTTGTTGACGAATGCCAGGCCAGGTGATCTTGTACTGATCCGACACAATGGGCTTCTGTCGGTCGATAAAACCGTCGAGCTGGAAAAGCCTCGGAACGGAACGGGCGAGCTCCGCATCACCTTCCGCGCTGACCGTGGCTTCACACCAATTCTTGCCGCGCCGGGCAACGACAAACTGGATCAGACTCTCTTCCGTCTTGTCAACGGAGAGGTTGCATTTGAAGGGATTCAGTTCCTTCTCAAACCCGCCCGTCCGAAGAAGGGTCAGATTGTCGCGGCGGTCACCGTCATTGGTGGCAAGGGTTGCTCGTTCCGGGACTGCGTTTTCACGCTCGCCGAAGAAGACGACTCGCCCGCGATGGCGGTTCAGATCGCCGACCCGGACAAGGTGATGGCGATGGAACCTGGGGCGCGTTCAGAACCAACGGCGCGGTTCGAGCGATGCGTGCTCCGCGGAAAAGGTCGTGCGGTGTGGAGTCCCGTCAGCCGCGCTCTGAAGGTCGAAATCGAGCAATCTTTGTTGGCAATCGATGGTCCCATCTTCCTGGCTGAGCCAAGTGGGAAGGCCAACTTTGGAGCGAAGTCCACATTGCGGTTGAACCGTGTGACGGGATTTGTGGGTGGGCCAGTTGTTGAGCTTCGCGGCGGGAAACTCGGAGAGATGCGGGCGAGCGGGTTGGTGCCGCTCGAAGTCCATGCCGACGAATGCCTGTTCGTTGCGGTCCCCAATTCGGGACGATCACTCGTTGAACTCGACGGGATCAACGCCACGGAAGCGAAGTCCGTTCTGGAGTGGAAGGTTCAGACTGCTAACCGCTATGCCAACTTTGACGACAAAGCCGTGGTGATGGTCGTTCGCTCTGGTCTGGATGCGGGAATGAATAAAGAATTCATGTGGGACCAGTGGATCACATTTGCCGGTGAGAAGGATGGTAAACCTGTCGGTAAGGTGGTGTTTGCAAGGGGACTAGCCGGCACGCAGGATCTCGCGGCGATGAAGCCCGGTGACGCAACCCTGAAGTCGATCGATTTCCCGGATTTGGCGGGCGCGAAGCCGACCGATGCGGGGGTCGATGTTAGCAAACTGCCGCTGCCTGCGGTCGAACCCTGATGCTTGGTGTCGCCCCATTCGCGTGACCGCTACACATTTCCGCGAGTCAGTAACGCTTCCGCATTTCCCCTGTCAGGCTGTGGCGGCTCGCCCACCATTCTGATACTCTGTGCTTACTTTGCTAGCCTCTCCTCGGAGTCTCCCACAATGCTCCGCCTTACCAGCACGCTCCTTTTGGTCGCGTTGCCGAGTCTTGTGTTTGCAGACGATAAGCCTGCCACCGGGTTCAGCGAGAAAACGATTAAAAACACTGACGGCACCACTTCGCCGTACGTCGTGTTCGTCCCCAAAGATTACGACGGGAAGAAGGAATATCCTGTCATCCTCTTCCTTCACGGGGCTGGCGAGACCAAGGGTGGAACTAAGAAGCCTGTTGAGGTTGGGATCGGGCCAGCGATCAAACGCGACGAAAATGCCTTCCCGTTTATCGTGGTGATTCCGCAATCCGAGAAGCGAACCTGGAATGCGACTTCCGATGATGGCAAACGCGCTCTCGCCATCCTTGATGAAGTGACGAAATCGCACAAAACCGATCCCAAGCGGATCTATCTCACCGGGCTTTCGATGGGCGGATACGGAACTTGGAGCATGGCCGCGGCACACCCGGAACGCTGGGCAGCGATCGTTCCCATTTGCGGTGGCGGCGACCCAACGAAAGCGCCACTGATCAAGGATATCCCCATGTGGTGTTTCCACGGGGACAAGGACACCGCAGTATCAGTCAAGAAGTCGCAAGAGATGATTGAGGCATTAAAGAAAGCTGAAGGGAAGCCAAAATACACCGAGTACCCTGGCGTTGGGCACAACTCCTGGGACATGGCATATGCCGAAAAAGAGCTGTTCCCCTGGTTGCTCGAACAGAAAAAGAAGTAACCCCAAACCAGTGCGGAAGTCGGAGAGCGAAAGGCCCAAATACAGAAGCCTTTCACTCCACCTTTTATTCCGCCTACTGCCTTCCGATTTTCCACCTTCCTTACCTGGAGACCTTCCCGTGTCGAACCCCGTGAATCGCCGAACGTTCATCGCGGGTAGCGCTGCCGCCGGCGCTGCCATGTCGCTTCCCGCCGCTAGCTACGCCAAAATCAAGGCAGCCAACGAGAAGGTGCGAGTCGCCTTCCTTGGCGTCGGTGGCCGTTGTCAGCAGCACATCGACGTCATCCTCAAGATGAAGGAACTCGGCAAGCCAGTCGAACCGGTCGCTGTGTGCGACGTGTGGGATGGGCAAGTCGTCCCGAACGTCATCAAGGGTCGCGGCCTTTACCCGTCGGCGGAACGCTGCGGTTTGAAGCTCGATGATAAAGATCACGTCACCAAGGACTACCGGAAGATCATCGGGGCCAAGGATGTGGATGCGGTATGCATCGCCACACCAGACCACTGGCACGCCCGCATGGCGATCGATGCTCTGGAGAATGGCAAAGATGTGTACATGGAAAAGCCCATGACACGCACGATCCCGGAAGCGATCGCCGTGGTCGATGCGGCCGCGAAGAACAATCGCGTGGTCACCGTCGGCGTGCAGAGCATGGCCGACCCGACGTGGCAGGCCGCTTACGAGTACATCAAGACCGGTAACATTGGCCACGTTCTTCAGGGCCAGACGAGTTACTTCCGCAACAGCAGCGTCGGCCAGTGGCGTTATTATCCGCTGACCAAGGAAATGTCTCCGAAGACGATCGACTGGGACATGTGGCTCGGCCACGGGATCAAGGGCGTTGATGGCGAACCACTTGGCCCCACACCGAAGGAAGTGCCGTTCGACCGTGCCGTGTGGGCACAGTGGCGCTGTTACTGGCCATTCGGCGGCGGCATGTTCACCGACCTCTTCGTTCACCAGACGACGCACTTGATCGCCGCAATGGGTGTGCGTTTCCCGGCTCGCGTGGTCGGTTCTGGCGGGATCTATATGGAGTACGACACCCGCGACGTGCCTGACACAGCGACCGTGGTCGCCGACTACGATGAGGGTTGCCAGTTCATCGTGTCCGCCACGATGTGCAACGACGTGCAGTTGGGGGAAATGATCCGTGGGCACCTCGCCACGATCAAGTTCACCGGCGGCGGGGACTACATGAAGGGCTTTGAAGTCTACGGCCAGAGCGTGGCTGGCGGCCCCGCGAAGCCGAAGAGCGACAACGGCCAGGAGAAGCCGGTACACACGTTCCTGAATCCTGCGCTCGCCAATGCGAAGCCGGGCGTCGAGAACAGCGCGACCTACGCTCTCTGGGCGAACTTCCTCGAATGTGTGGCGAAGAAGAACCGCCAGACGCTCAGCACGCCAGAACTTGGCGCGGCCGCGTTCAGCACGGTGAACATGGGCGTCCAGAGCTACCGCCAGGGCAAGGTGCTGTTCTGGGACAAGGAAAAGCGGGTGGTCAAGCAAGCGGACGCTTCATGGGCGACTCAGTGGGAAGCCCGCAGCAAGAAGCGTGGCAAGCCGAACCAGATCATCGGCTGGGAGGGTGGCGACAAGGGCAGCCTGTTGACCCCACCGGCTTACCAGAAGCTCGAAGGTCCGTGGATCAATGGGCAGGAGCCGATGGGCTCGTAACCGAATTGTTAAGCGGCCGCCCCAACGGGGCGGCGTTGCGAATCGTAAAGGGTGTGTGTTTAGCTCGCTGCATTGCAGCACGGCGATGTTGCGTCGCCCGAGCTTTTGCCATGTGACTCGGTGAAGGCTGTTCCAGCACTGCTATCGGCGCCCTGGGTCCAGGGGCCCTGTCGGTCTGGAGCAACCCCGATGTTCGTGGTTCCGACAGGGCCCCTGGACCCAGGGCGCCGGCGGTACCGTGAGTCTTCCGCGGAACAGGTTCAGAAGTAGACCACACCCAAGACGAAGCGAGCGGCAGGAAGCAGCCCCTGCCGCTCGTTTTCCTTCACGGTAGTCACAGCATAAGTCGCCCGTCTCGCATCTCAATCACGCGATCGCCAACTGCTTCTGCCTCGGCTGGATCGTGCGTGACCCACAATACCGTCGTGCCCCGTTCGCGACACACCCGCAAGATCGCCTCACGCACCTTCGCGCGCAATGACACGTCCATTTGGCTCAGTGGTTCGTCGAGTAATAGCAGGCGAGGCCGTCGTGCAAGGCATCTTCCGAGCGATACACGTTGCCTTTGGCCACCGGAAAGCTCGTGCGGCATACGCTGGAGCAAATCGCTGAGTTCTAGAGACCGTGCAATACCGCCGAGTAAGGCGGCTTGGTCGGTGGCTGGAACGGGGTGGTATCTCAGTGGGAACGCAAGATTGTCGCCCGCATTGAGGTGCGGGTAGAGCGCAGGCACCTGAAAGGCCATCGCCACGCTGCGTGTCTCGGGAGGTATCTTGGTCGCGAGCCGATCCCCATGCCAGACGCTTCCTGAAGTGGGCAATTCCAACCCTGCTGCCAACCGCAGCAAAGTCGTTTTCCCGCCGCCGCTGGGGCCAACGATCGCGAAACACTTCCCGGGTGCAACGACAAATGAAACGTCGATCACCGCAAGGACGTTCCCACTGTACACCTTCGAGACACTCGCGAAACGGCACTCCACGTCGTCTCTCCAAGTCGGCATACTGCTACCAATGCTAACTATCCCCGGCTATGATTTACCACATACTTGCTTGGCGTTCCGATCGTGTCGCTATTCAGGCGAGTGATTCGGATGACCATTGCCCACCACAAGTTCATGTAAGTCCGCATACCACCCCTGGTATCACCCATTGGGATCATCCGGCCCGCTCTCCCAGGCTGACTTTATGACGACATTCGTTCGCGTTGTCGCCTTCCTTCTCGCCGTGACAACGGTGCTACCCGGTTGCGCTCGTAAGACACCGGATCCGGCTCCACCGAAGCCTCAGACAGTGACCGTCACGAACCCAATAGTTCGGATGATCACAGATTATGAGGATTTCACCGGTCGGACCGAAGCTTATAAGGTCGTCGAACTTCGGGCACGTGTTACCGGGTACCTGGCGAAAGTTCACTTCGCCGACGGTATCGACGTGATGTCCGGCGAACCGTTGTTCGATATCGACCCACGGGTCTACAAGGCTGAATATGACCGTGGCAGTGCAGCTCTCGTCAAGGCCGAGAAACACTACAAGACAGCCGGTCTTCTCTACGACCGAGTGAAGGCCAGTTACGACAAGGGGATCGTCGGTAAGGATGCACTCGACACGGCTCAGGGTCAGTACGACGAGGCCGAGGCAGACATTGCCTACGCAGCGGCAGCACTGGAACTGGCCGAGACCAATCTGAAGTTCACACGTATCGCCGCACCGTTTGCCGGACGCCTGAGCCGGCGGATGGTCGATCCTGGGAATCTGGTCAAGGCGGACGACACACTCCTGACGACGATCGTCGCGCTTGATCCGATATACGTCGCTTTTGATGTGGACGAGCGAACCGTGATGCGACTCCGTGATCTCATCAAGAAGGGCGAAATCAAGTCGTCCCGCGAGACTACAAGGTATGTGCAGATTGGACTGGCGAGCGACGACGAGTCCTTCCCGCTTACTGGGCAGATCGTATTCCGCGACAACCAAATCGACGTGGGTACGGGTACTCTCCGGATTCGGGCACTGCTCAACAACCCGGAGATCGAACGACAACCCCGATACATGCTTTCACCGGGCCAGTTCGTTCGCATCCGGTTGCCAATCGGCAACCCGCGTCAATCCACCCTAGTGCCCGAGAAAGCGCTGGGTACGAACCAGGGAAGGAAGTACCTCTTTGTGGTGAACAGCGACAACAAGGTGGAGCAACGAGATGTCGTGATTGGTGCCCAGCACGGTGAATTCCGTGTGATTGAGAACCAGTTGATGCGACCCGACCAGAGAATCAAGCCTGAGGATCGTATTGTTGTTGACGGTTTGTTACGAGTTCGAACGGGTACCGAAGTGAGCGCGACCACGGCCAAGCCGTTCCGCATTCCGGACGATCCAGTGCTGAATCTGCAGTCAGAAGTCGCGCCGGCCCCACGCGAGAAATTCAAGGAGTGACGAGCTCGGGTCGAGGAGGGTAGCCGAAGCCGCCTGACCCATCGCCACACACTTCCCAAGACTCGCAACCAATAATCCTCAGCGACGATGATCCCCAGGTTTTTCATTGACCGACCGATCTTCGCCACCGTGCTCTCCGTGTGTATCACGTTGGCCGGGGCAGTGGCATTGACCACATTGCCAATCGCCCAGTACCCGGAAGTCGCACCACCCACGATTCAGATTGATTGCAACTACCCCGGTGCCAGCGCCCTCGTTGTCTCGCAGTCCATCGCATCGCCAATCGAGCAACAGGTGAATGGCGTCGAGGACATGCTGTACATGAACTCGCAGTGTACCAGCGAGGGAAGCTACACTTGCACGATCACGTTTCAACCTGGCACTGATCTGAACATGGCCCAGGTGCGGGTCCAAAACCGAGTGAACCTCGCCACGCCGCAACTTCCAGATGTCGTTCGCGCAACCGGGGTCACCACCCGAAAGCGCTCGCCGGAACTGCTTCTGACCGTTGGAATCACCTCGCCACCCGAACCGGGTTTCCCAAATGGCAGGTTTGATCAGTTGTTCCTCAGCAACTACGCGGTGCTGAAACTGCGTGAGGAACTTCAACGACTCCCTGGCATCAGCGACGTGACTGTGTTTGGAATCCGGGACTACGCCATGCGAGTCTGGCTCGACCCGGACCGCCTCGCAGGTATGAATCTCACCGCTCCGGACGTCGTGAGCGCGATTCGAGCCCAGAACCTTCCGCTTGCTTCGGGTCAGATCGGCCAACCCCCAGCGGGGGCTGACCAACCACTTCAGTTCACCATTGACGGCGTCGGTCGGTTGATGGAGCCAGAAGAGTTCGGCAGGATCGTCGTGAAGGTTGGTCTGAAGGGTCAGTTGGTTCGCATCAAGGATGTGTCGCGACGGGTTGAACTCGGTGCCCGTGTGCAAGACGTGGCAAACCGGTTCGATGACAAACCCACAGTGGGACTCGCGATCTTCGTCCTTCCGGACTGCAACGCCCTGGAGACGCGGGACGCAGTCGTGAACACCATGGCCCGCCTTTCCAAGGATTTTCCCCCCGGAATCAAGCACGAGGTAGGATACGACACCACGCCGTTTATCCGTGAGTCGATTGCGGAAGTGTTCAATTCCCTGCGTGATGCGGTCATCCTCGTCTCGATCGTGGTGTTGCTGTTCCTTCAATCGTGGCGGGCAGCGATCATCCCACTGGCAGCGGTTCCCGTTGCCATCATTGGAACTTTCGCGGCGATGGCGGCGGTTGGCTTCTCGGTGAACCTGCTGACACTGTTCGGGCTCATCCTGGCGGTTGGAATCGTCGTCGATGACGCCATCGTGGTTGTGGAAGCAGTTCAACACCAGTTGGAGAAGGGATACCCCCCACGCGAAGCGACCATCCGGGCGATGCAGGAAGTGACCGGGCCGATCATCGCGGTCGGCGTGGTGCTGTCGTTCGTGTTCTTCCCGTGCGTGTTCATCTCGGGGATTGTCGGTGCATTCTTCAAGCAGTTCGCGCTGACCATTGCCGCGAGCACGCTGATCTCGACCTTCAACTCGCTGACCCTCAGTCCCGCGCTGTGCGCGTTGCTCCTGAAAGGTGCCCCACCGAAAGACCGTCGGCGAACATTGCTGGATCGGGTATCCGGGGTCTTGCTATTCCCGCTCACGCTGATCGGCAGATTATTCGACTGGGCCTTCAACCTGTCTGGTCGTGGTTACGTGAAGCTCGTGGGCTTGTTCCTAAGGGTTCCGTTGTTGGTGCTTGCGGGGTATGCGGCCGTGGTGGCGGGTGGTTTTGTCGCGTTCCAGACCATGCCCACTGGATTCATTCCCCAGCAAGACAAGGGTTACATGGTGTGCAGCATCCAGTTGCCCGACGCAGCCAGTTCTGAACGAACGCAACAGGTCATCTCGCTCATCAGTCGCGTTGCCTTGAATCTCGAAATCGACGTGGACGGTCAGAAGATAAAACCGATCGTTCACGTGAACGCCATCGCCGGGAACTCGTTCGTGTTGAGTGCGTATGGCTCAAACTTCGGGTCGATGTTCGTGATCCTCGATAGTTTTGAGCATCGTCGGTCGCCCAAGCTAACGGCCGACGCGATTTCGGCGAGGCTCCGCGAGGCCTTCGCAAAGGCCGCTCCCGAAGCTCAGGTGAACGTGTTCGGCGCACCTGCCGTGCCGCGGTTGGGCCGGGCAGGCGGGTTCCGCATCATGATCGAGGACCGTGGCGACGTCGGTCCCGAAATCCTGCAGGGGCAGACGCAGAACCTCATCGATCAGGCGAACCGGCAACCGCAACTCGTCGGACTGTTCACAGTCTTCAAGACGAACTCGCCGCAGATCTTCCTCGCCGTTGATCCGAGCGCGTGTGCGGCCCGCGGCCTCGAACTCTCCGACGTGTACGCAACACTCCAGGGGACGATGGGAAGCCGGTACGCGAATGACTTCAATCTGTACGGGCGAACGTGGCAGGTGAACGTGCAATCCGATTCGCCCTTCCGCAACCAACTCGATGACGTGACTAAGCTGAAGGTGCGAAACCGCGACGGCGGCATGGTCCCACTCGGGGCGGTTCTCGTTGTCAAGGAGGCGAGCGGGCCGCTGGTCATCACGCGCTACAACATGTACCCTGCTGCGGCGGTCAACGGCAACATTGCCCCTGGCACGAGCACTGGCGACGGCATTGCGTTACTGGAGAAACTCGCGGACCGCGAACTACCCGCTCGCATGTCGTATGAGTGGACCGAGTTGACCTTCCTGGAGAAGACATCGCGGAACACCGGGGCTGTGGTGTTCGGACTGTCGGTGATCTTTGTCTTCCTGGTGCTTGCCGCGCTCTACGAGAGCTGGGCCTTCCCGCTTGCCGTCATCCTTGTGGTTCCGGTGTGCGTGGCGTGTTCGCTCGCGGCCGTCTGGCTCACAGACCCGCTTTCTGCCGCACAAACGGTTGTGGAGTGGAACAACTGGCTCGCGGTACGCGGCGCACCGCGATGGCTCATGCTCAATGACTGGTCGATGCGGCACGCAGTGGAACTGGACGTAGGCCCTATCGCGACTGCGAGTGGTTGGATGTCAAAGGCCGGCGTCGGCAAGCAGGACGTGAACGTCTTCACCCAGGTTGGTTTCGTGGTTCTCATTGGGCTGGCATGTAAAAACGCCATCCTGATTGTTGAGTTTGCGAAGATCGCTCGGGACAAGGGTGCCGACCTGCACACGGCTGTCCTGGAAGCGTGCAAACTACGCTACCGTCCGATCATGATGACCTCTGTTGCGTTTATGCTCGGCGTGCTACCGCTTGCGATCGCGAAGGGTGCCGGGGCTGAGATGCGGCAGGCCATCGGCATCGCAGTGCTCGGTGGGATGATGGGCGTGACGGTGTTCGGAGTTGTGCTGACCCCCGTGTTCTTCGCCGTTGTGGATCGCGTGACACACGGTCGATTGGCATCGCATCCGTGGGTGATGGCCGTTAGCAACAGTTTGCTCTACTTGCTGCGGTTCAAATTCGTCCGGCCTCTTGCGATTGCTGCCCGTGATGTGACTCGTGCCGCGGTCCGCCGCACGCGACCGCCTCTCTCGAAATGACGAGTCGTTCCGCTGGAACGACCGCGCAACTTGTGCTGATACCTGACAACCGACATGTTCACACGCTTCTTTATCGACCGGCCGATCTTCGCTTCGGTGCTGTCAATCATCGTTGTCCTGGCCGGGAGTGTCGCGCTCACTTCGTTGCCAGTCGCGCAGTACCCGGACATCACGCCGCCCACCATCGAGGTGTCGGCCGTGTATCCCGGTGCTAACTCGCGCACCGTCGCCGATACGGTTGCCGCGTCCATTGAGCAACAGGTGAACGGCGTCGAGGACATGATGTACATGTCTTCGACGTGTGCCAACGACGGCACGTACACACTCACAGTTACGTTCAAGCCTGGCATCGACCTGAACATCGCGCAGGTGCTCGTCCAAAATCGCGTGAACCTCGCTGAGCCTGTGCTACCCGACCTCGTGAAACGTCGCGGCGTGACGGTCAAGAAGAAGTCGCCTAGCCAGTTGATGATTATCAACCTCTATGCCACGGGTGCCGATGCCGAGAACGCCGACCCCGCGACTCGGTCCAAAGTTCTTCTTTACCTGAGCAACTACGCAACCATTCAACTCCGCGACGAACTCGCACGGCTCGGCGGCGTCGGCGACATCACATACCTCGGCCAGCGTGACTACTCGATGCGGGTCTGGCTCGATCCCGAGAAACTCGCTGTGGTGGGACTCGCAGCAGCGGACGTGACCCATGCCATTGAGCAACAGAACGCACAGGTCGCTGCCGGGCAGATCGGGCAGCCCCCTGCTCCGAGCAAACAGGCATTCCAGTACGCGATCAATACGCTCGGCCGTCTGACTTCTTCCGAACAGTTCGAGGACATGATCCTCAAATCGGACGAGACCGGCGAGCGAGTTGTGCGGCTAAAAGATGTCGCGAAGGTGGAACTCGGCGCTCTGAATTACGACCAGAGTTGCACGCTCAACGGGAAGCCATCGGTCGCACTGTCCGTGTACCAACTCCCCGGTACGAACGCGATCAACACGGCCGATCGTGTGCGAGCCAAGATGGAAGAACTCCGTTCACGCTTCCCAGAGCACGTCGAGTATGCGATCGTCTACGACACTACCCCGTTCATCCGTGAGTCGATCAGCGAGGTGTTCGTCACGCTCCGCGACGCCGTGATTCTCGTCGCGATTGTGATGCTCGTGTTTCTTCAATCCTGGCGTGCGGCGATCATCCCGTTGGCTGCGGTGCCGGTCGCGATCGTCGGCACGTTCGCTGCCATGTCGGCCCTCGGTTACTCGGTGAACAATCTGACGCTGTTCGGCCTCGTGCTCGCGGTTGGCATTGTGGTTGACGATGCGATCGTCGTGGTTGAAGCCGTCCAGCACTACATCGAGGAAGGGAACACTCCGCGCGAGGCAACGGCCAAGGCGATGGATGCTGTCGCCGGTCCCGTGATCGCCGTGGGTTTGGTGCTGACCGCGGTGTTTGTGCCGTGCGTATTCATTTCCGGTATCGTCGGCGAGTTCTATCGACAGTTCGCGGTAACCATCGCCGTTTCCACACTGCTCTCGGCGTTCAACTCGCTCACACTCAGTCCAGCGCTTTGTGCTCTTCTGATGAAACCCAAGCAGGAGAACGAAGCTACTGAGCCGTTGCCGCGTATCGTGTTCCCGCTCGCGGGGGCGGGACTGACGTACTGGTTGCTCACGGATCACCTCGCGGTCGTGCCGTTCTTCGCCGCTCTGCCGGCAGGGGCGATTCCGGTGTTCGCGGCTCTCGTCGGCGGTGTCGCCGGGTGGTTCCTGCGGATTGTTCTGAACCGCACACTCGGGTATCTCTTCGCTGGGTTCAACGGCGTGTTCGAGGGCGTGACGCGGGGATACCTCCTGGTTGTAGCTGGAGCCTTGCGAACTTCGTTGCTGGTGTTGATTGCCTACGGTGGCCTGCTCTATCTGACGTATTACGTCATCAACACAACACCTGCGGGCTTCATTCCGCCGCAAGACAAGGGCTATCTTCTGGTCAACGTGGTGCTCCCTGACGCGTCGTCGCTTGGCCGAACCGAAGAGCAGATGCGACTACTGGAAAACGTGGCCCGCAAGACACCCGGGGTGAGGCACACGGTTACGGTCTCAGGGCAGTCCATCCTCATTGGAACGAATGCTCCGAACTTCGGGACGCTCTACATCATGCTCGATGATTTCCCGAATCGGCTGACCCATGACCTTGGCGCGGATGCCATCGCCGTGACACTTCAGGCCGAACTCGGGAAGGCGGTCCCCGGATCGGAAATCACCGTGCTGGGTGCTCCGCCAGTTGACGGCCTTGGGAATGCCGGCGGGTTCAAGATGATCATCGAGGATCCGAACGCAACCGGTGCACAGGCACTCGAAGAAGCAGGCCGGCAAGTCGTTGCCACTGCAGCGCAGGAGCCCGAACTCCGCGACGTGTTCACCGGATTTCGTGCCGATACCCCCTGGCTGAGCCTGAACATCGACCGCGACGCGGCCCAGACGATGGGTGTCTCGGTTTCGGAAGTTGTGAACGCGCTTCAGGTATATTTCGGCTCGCTGTATGTGAACGATTTCAACTTGTTTGGACGAACCTGGCAGGTGAATGTGCAGGGCGAGGAGCGGTTCCGAAAGCAGATCGCCGACCTGAAGCGGCTACGCGTGAAGAGCGCCCGAGTCGAAGCGGAAAACCGTATCGCCTCGGAGCGGGCACGAGCGACTGGCCAACCCATTCCTTCACCCAAGGAGGTGATGGTGCCGGTCGCGGGATTCATTTCTGTGAAAGACTCAACCGGCCCGGTCATGGTGCAACGCTACAACCTGTATCCGGCGGTGTCGATCAATGCGACCCCTGCGCCGGGAGTCAGTTCCGGTCAGGCAATCATCGCGATGGAACGCGCTGCGAACGATCTGCCACCGACGATGCGGCTTGAGTGGACCGAACTCGCACTCTTGCAACTCCAGACGAAGGACACGGCCCTCAAAGCGTTCGTCCTGAGCGTGGTGCTGGTGTTTCTCGTGCTCGCGGCTCAGTACGAAAGTTGGGGCTTGCCGCTCGCGGTTATCCTCGTCGTGCCGATGTGTTTGCTCAGTGCGGCAATCGGTGTGCGTGCTGCCGGTCTGGACATCAACATCTTCACGCAAGTGGGATTTGTGGTGCTCGTGGGGTTGGCATGTAAGAACGCGATCCTCATCGTGGAGTTTGCGAAACAGCGTGCCGACACGGGAGCCGAGCGTTACACCGCGGCGATGGAAGCGAGCAAACTCCGCTTTCGGCCGATCGTGATGACGAGCTTCGCGTTCGTGTTCGGTGTGGTGCCGCTGGTGTTGGCGGAAGGTGCGGGACATGAAATGCGGCAGGCACTGGGCACGGCTGTGTTCGCCGGGATGCTGGGCGTTACGCTGTTCGGCATCATCTTAACGCCGGTCTTCTTCGTCACCGTCCGCCGCGTGACCGAACGGTGGAGTCGGAACCGCGTTTTGAGTGGGGAGTAATCGGTAAACCGGAAACGATGCGAAGGCGAGGCCACGTTGCCGACTCATCAGCGAGGTTCGTTGCGGTACGGTTCATAGCCGTAATACTTCGGGCGATCATCGAGGCGCACGTGTAGCCATGAGACTCCGGCCCCCGCAGTGCTAACCCAAACCGGCTTCTTACTCAGTCGTTCACGCACAGACTTTCCGACGAGTTGCCAAAGCGCGTGTTGTTGCGCTTCTGGAGCGTGCCGAACGAATGCTGCGAGATGACCGTACGCGGCATCTTCATGAGAGGGGCAGGGCACGACCAACATCGCATCGCCACGAAGGTTGGCAAACGACACCACACCCTGACTTTCATTTGCGTTCGTAAAGTGCTCAGCGAACGCCTCGGGATCAACAGCTCGGGCCAGACCTGGCTCGTTCAGGAGGACGAATTCGAAAGCCCGATTTACAGACTCGGCAGTGATGGGTGGTGTCTCCCAGCGGAACGCCGTGAATGGAGATCCGCGCAGCAGGCCGTTGAAGAACGATCGGAATTCAGCATCGCACTCAAAACATCTCAACACCTCTGCGTAAGTTATCGTTGACGAATCGCGTTGAATCGCGAACTTTAGCACGTGCCCGCGTTCCAATGTCTCACTCGTGAACAACCACATTTGGTACCTCACAAGAACACAAAAAGAACAGCCGGCTGACGCCGGCTGTCCAATCACCCTTGGTTACCAGCACATTCTTATACGATCAGGCTTGTGAATGGTTTCGGCTTCTCCACAATCGTGACCGGGCGAGCGGTCGCGGTCTCGTTCCGCTTCGTGTGGTCGATGCCCATCAGTTCACACACGGTTGCGAGGTAGTCCTGGGCGTTGGTCGGGCGTTCGACGACGCTCGCGCCTTCCTTGTCGGTCTTGCCAACCACCGTGCCACCCTTGATGCCGCCGCCCCACATCGCGAGGCTCCAGGCCCGTGGGTAGTGGTCGCGGCCTGGGTTCGCACCGCGAGTGTTGATGTTCGGTGTGCGGCCGAAGTCGCCCATCCACACCACGAGGGTGGTTTCGAGCAAGCCCCGATCCTTCAGGTCGTTGACGAGTGCGCCGATCGCGGAGTCGATCTGCTCGGAGAGGCTCTTCACTCGCTTGAAGTTGTCCTGGTGCGTGTCCCAACCACCGAGGCTGGCTTCCACGAACGGGACGCCCACTTCAACGAGCCTGCGAGCCATCAAGACGCTGTCGGCAAAGCGACCGGTGCCGTACCTGCTTCGCGAAGCGGCAGGCTCTGCGGCAAGGTCGAAAGCCTTGGATTCCTTGGACTGCATCAACTTGACGGCACGTTCGTAAGTGGTCTTGTGGTCGTTGATCGAGTCGGCCTGGTATTCGCGTTGGAACGCCTTCTCCATCTTCTCAAGCAACCCGAGGCGGTTCTCGAACTGAGTGCCACTCGCGGCCGCCTTCAGATCCTCGACGCCGCGGTTCGGGTCGGTGATGAGCAGTGGTTGGTGCTTCGGCCCGAGGAAACCGGAACCATAGCTGCGGCCGCCGATCGCGACGAAGTTCGGCATCGAGCTTTCTGGCGAGCCAAGTTCTTTGGATGTGATCGCACCCAGCGACGGGTACACGAGGCCGCCCTGACCTTCGCGGTATCCGGTGTGCCCGTAATACTTCGCCCGAGCGTGTGCGCCCTCGGGTGTGCTCATCCCGCGAACGATGGTGCCGTACTTCATCACCTCGGCAATCTTGGGAAGGTGTTCGCTGATCTCGATGCCGGGGGCGCTCGTCTTGATCGGCTTGAACTCGCCGGCACCCTTGCTGTCGGGCTTGAGGTCGAACGTGTCCTTGTGGCTTGCTCCGCCGTCCATCCACAGCAGGATGCACGACTTGGCGGGGGCACGTCCGGAAGCGGCTGCGGCCTTGGCCATCACGGGCAACCACCCGGAGAGCGTCGGGGCGAACACGCCCGCGGCGGACAACTTGAGGAAGTCGCGGCGAGTTTTTTCGGTCAGGCGGTCAGAAAACATTGCTGGCTCGTGTGTGTTGGGAATGAGGGATGTATTTTTGGTTGAGCGGCCGCCCCGTTAGGGCGGCCACGGTTTGCGTTAGCGGATCAGCGTGAACTCGCTGCTGTTGAGCGTGGCCCACAGGATGTCGCCGTACGCGGTCATCGGCGTGCCGGCCTTGGCGACGTATTCGGTAAGCATCTTCATCTCGTCGGCGGTTGGCCGGCGGGAGAGCGTGGTCAGATAAATCCGTTCGATCGCCTCTTCAGGCTTCGTGCTGCTTCCAACCACAGTGCGAACAGCAGCGGAGTTGTTCGCTATGGCCGAGTTCATCAGCCGCAGGGCTTGTGGGATACCCGCCTCGTAATCGACCGGGCTGGCGCTGTCGGCACCCGCCAGGAAGAAGTTCACGAACTGTGCCCTCGCGCCCGCTGGAGCACCCTTGCCCCCAGCTGGTTTGCCGGGCTTGGCCTTATCGCCCTTGCCGAGGCCGGTAACCTCCGTCAGCGAGTCGAACAGTTGTTCCGGCGACATGGCCTTCATTGTCATGTGGCTGAACTTGTACTTGTCATCTTTGTTCTGTGCCATCGGGCGGCTGGTTCGCTGGTACGCATCACTCAGGCAGATCGCCTTCATGAGGTACTTCAGGTCGAACTCGCCCGAGGTTCCCAGATGTTGGGCGAGGGTCGCGAGCAACTCCGGGTGGCTGGCCGGGTTCTCTTCGAGCATGTCGTCGATGGGGTTCACGAATCCGACGCCGAACAGGTGAGCCCAGGTGCGGTTCACGATCGCCTTGCTGAAGTACGGGTTCTCGGCGGAGGTCAGCCACTTGGCGAGCAGTGGGCGATAGGGGTCCGACGCGCTCACGGCCGGTTCTGGCCCGCCGAGGAACTTCGCCGGCACAGTCTTGGCGGACTCCGGGAAGAAGTCCTTGGTTTTGCCCTTGCTGTTCCCCTCCGTGACGCCAATCTTCGTGTTGTCGCCGCCCTTGTTCGCGTTCTTGGGGTTGTCGATCTTCACCTTCGAGTAGAAGGTGGCCATGCCCCAGTATTCCGTTTGCTTCCAGCTTGTGAACGGGTGGTTGTGGCACTGGGCACACTGAAGTTGGATCCCCATGAAGTGCTGGGCGGTCGTGTCGGTGAGCTTGTCAACGGATCGGTTCGCCAGGAAGTACGTGGTGGCGGGATTCGCTTCAACGCTGCCTTCGGCGGTGACCAGAGCGGTAACGAGTTTGTCCCAGGGCATGTTCTTGTCGAACACCTCTTCGAACCACTTGTGCATCGGCTCCTTGAGCACGAAGCGGTTCGCTGAATCGACCGGGAACAGCTTGGCTGTCCAGATATCGGCCATCCGTCGGCCATACCGCGGGTCGCCGAGCAGTTCGTCGAGCAACTTGGCTCGCTTATCCGAGTCCTTGCTGTCGAGGAATGCGCGAGCCTTGTCGGCTGTCGGGATTGTGCCGGTGATATCGAGGTAAGCCCGGCGGAGGAACTCGTCGTCGGAGCAGCGGGGCGACGGGGCGATCTTCTCTTCGGCGAGCTCCCGGCTGATCTCGGCATCAATCAGCTTCGCGAGCGAGACTGGATCTTTCGGCGTTGCAGGGACAGCAGCCTTGGCAGCTGCCTTGGCTTTCGTTGCGTTCTCCTGAACTTGCTTGAGGTATTTCGCGAGTTCGCCGTCGAAGAGTGCGAGTGCCGAAGATGCTTCAGGGGCGGACTTTTTGAGGAACTTCTCGAGCCGCTTCAGCTTCTTTTCCTGGGCGGTCTGGGCATCGGCGGTGCCCACGTCCCCAGCCAGGACGGCGAATCCGGCGGTTAGCGTGAACAGGGCCAGGGGTCGGAACCACATTTCGGGAGCCCTCTGCGGTTGAGACTCATTGAATGGTGGATGGGTAACGGGTGGCGACCCAACTCCTACTTCATTCAACACGGCTGAGCGGGAGTGGTTCCGTGGTAAATTTGAAGGGTAATTGAGGGGGAAAGTGCTGGCGGGATCATGAGGATTTGATTATAAGGAGAGTGATTCTCCTATCTGAATTGTATCTTCCTCTCTCACATCCCTGAGGGGTGTTCCATGGCTGGTGCTCGGCGACATGCGTTTACATTGATTGAATTGCTTGTTGTAATTGCGATCATCGCGATCTTGATCGGATTGTTGCTGCCAGCCGTGCAGAAAGTACGCGAATCTGCAGCACGGATGAAGTGTTCAAACAACCTCAAGCAGATGGGCGTGGCCTTTCACTCGTACCACGATGTGACGGGTTACATTCCAACTGCTGGCACTGAAGTGGTTGTGGCTCCGGCGACGACAGACAACCCGCCGGTGAACCGCCTTGACTGGGGATGGGCCTACGAGATTCTGCCGTACCTCGAACAGGGTCATCTTCAGAATGTGACCAGCAATGCAGTGATTCGAGCCACTCCGTTGCTGGTTTATACTTGCCCGAGCCGGGGTGCCCCACGCGTGGTGAGCGGAGGGCACCGCGCCGACTATGCGGGCAATGGCGGGACAAATCCCAATGCCAATCCCGGTACGACTTGCACGGGGCCGGTGGTCCGCAGCCGAGGATCGAACAATGGGAATCAACCCGGTGTGCTTGGGTTTGCAGCAATCAATGATGGCCTGTCGAACACGATGTTCGTGGGCGAGAAGATCATGAACACGGCCAAGACCTGCTGCCACGATAATGAATTCTGGGCCGGGCCGGGAGTGGACGGAGACATCCTGCGTGGTTCCGTTGCGAACGGGGCCAGTTGGTGGACCCCGGGACCAGACAAACCCGATGCGAGTGTCCCCGATGACGAGTACTACCGCTTCGGTTCGGCGCACACAGCAGGCATGAACGGGCTCCTTGGCGATGGCTCGGTCCGCTTCATCCGTTATGACGTTGACCCCGTTCAATTCATGCGGCTCTGCCGACGGAATGACGGGGGCGTGCTGACTCTCGACTAACTCTCTCCAGGAATACCGATGACCCGCTGTGTATGTCTGTTTACCATGTTGTTGGTGTCCTTCTCCCTCGTCGGATGCGGGGAGACCAAGCCGACGCCAGTGCCCACCGATCCGGACTCGGTCAAGAAGCTGGAAGAGCTTCAAAAGCAGGCGAGTAAGGGCGAGAAGTGATCGCCTGGCACCGCCGAACTAAACGCCCGCGAGCCCGAGCAGGGTGCGGGCGTTTTGCGTGGTGGCGTTCTCGATCTCGGCAACGCTGACCCCCTTCAACTGGGCGAGCAACGTTGCCGTATGTGCGACGTAAGCGGGTTCGTTTCGCTTGCCGCGAACGGGTTGCGGTGCGAGGTACGGGCAATCCGTTTCCACGAGCAAGCGATCGAGCGGCACGGCTTTGGCCACATCTCGCAGGCTCTGGGCATTCGGGTAAGTCAGCATCCCCGCGAACGAGACGAACAGCCCCATTTCCAGGCACCCGAGCGCGGTGGCAAGGTCGCCACTGAACGAGTGCATCACGGCGCGTACTGGTCCGTGGGTCGCGAACGCGCGGCGAAGCACATCCACCACGTCGGCCTCGGCTTCACGGCAATGAATCACGAACGGCTTGTTCAATCGGCGGGCCAGTTCGATGTGCCGATCGAAGAACTCGAGTTGCTGTGCAAACGGCGTCTTGTCCCAGTAGCGATCCAGGCCCGTTTCGCCGATGGCGACGACACGTGGCTCCGTTTCGGCGAGGCGAACGACTTCATGCCAGTCGCCGGGCTTCGCTTCCGCGACCGAGTTCGGTTGAATCCCGACGGCCGCGACCACGAGTGGATACTGGTTGGCAATCGCGACCGAATCGCGCGACGATTCGCGGTCAATGCCGAGGCACATGACCCGTTCCAGGCCAGCCGCCACGGCGCGTTCCAGCACCGCGGGCAGATCCTTCTTGAACCGGTCGTCGAACAGGTGCGAGTGGGTGTCGATGAGCATGTGTTACGCTGTCATCCCAACGAGGTCATCGAATTGCAAATGAAGCGGCCGCGTGTTCCGCCAGTCGCGTCAGCGGGTTCCACATCACGCCGAGCGCAAACAGCGTTGCGGCCAGAACGCTGAGGTAGGCCGTGGTCGCCAGTGATGTCGGGATCGGCGTTGCGTCGGTTGGTTCGTCAAGCAGCATCGCACGCACAATCTTGAGGTAGTAGTACGCGCTCACGGCTGTGTTCACGGCACCGACTCCGAGCAGCACATAGAACAGTTTGCCCAGCGGAGCGTGGCCCGCTGCTGTTGCGGCCCGAGCGCCTTCGTACACCGCCTCGAACACCTGGAACTTCCCCGCGAACCCTGCAAGCGGTGGCAACCCCAGGAGCGACAGCAGGAAGATCGTGAATGTCACCGCGAGCAGTGGCGAGCGTTGCACCAACCCGTGGAAAGCGCTCAGCGACTCGCCTCCGGTTGCGTTCCTAACCAAAGCGACAACCGCGAAGGCTCCGAGGTTCATCACGACGTACGCCGCGAGGTAGAAGAGCACGCTCGACGTGCCCGCGGTAGTGACCGTGGCGACGGCAAGGAGCATGTACCCGGCGTGGGAGATGGTTGAGTACGCGAGGAGACGCTTCAGGTTGGTTTGGCTGAACGCGGCGAGGTTCCCGAACGTGACCGTGATGGCTCCGATCACCCCGACCATCAGCCCGAGTGTTTCGGGAACGTCCCAGCCGCCGCTTGCCTTGTGAAGCGTGAGAAGCACCCGCAGCGTGAGCGCCACGGCCGCGGCTTTCGACGCCACCGACAGAAACCCGGCGACTTCCGCCGCAGCCCCCTCGAACACATCCGGGCACCAGAAGTGGAACGGCACCGCCGCGAGCTTGAACCCAAGTCCCACGAGCACGAGCGAGAACCCGGCGAGCACGGGAAGGTCGAACCCGCGTTGTGCCACTCCTGCGGCGATGTCCGGCAGATACCCGGTGCCGAAGATACCCGCAATGAGGCTGATGCCGTAGAGCATGATGCCACTCGCACCCGCACCATACACGACGTACTTCAGCGCGGCCTCGCTGCCGGCCTTCTTCCCCTTGAGGAACCCCGCGAGAGCGTAGCCCGGCAAGCTCGCCATCTCCACGGCAATGAAGATCATCAGCAGGTGGTTCGCGGACGCCATCAGCAACATGCCGAGCGTGCCGCCAAGCAGGAGAGTGTGGAAGTCGGCGGAGTCAGCCGCATCGGGAATGCCGGTGAGTTGTGAGAGCAGGATCGTCAGCAACGCCGCGCCGAGGATGAAGCACCGCACCAACCCGGCGAAGGCATCGGAACTGAGCATGCCGCCAAAGTATGGGCCGCTCCACTCGCCGCCGTTCACCTGCGCTCCTGCCGTGTACAGCGAAACCGCGACCGCTGCCAGTGCGAGGCCGCCGAGGTGTGCGCGATCAAGCAGGGGCAGCAAGCGAGCAAGAAGCAGACTGACGATGCCGACGCACAGCACGCGTTCCGGCAGGAACATGAGCAGGTCGCTGCCAACCGCCGATTGCAGCGCATCAACCTTCACTGCGGTGGGGAACATCACGCGGCCCTGAGATATCGAGTCGTGAGTCGTCAGCGTACCCGGCGCAGACCGCGATGGCTACGATTTCCCGAGAACGCCATCGACAACCCAGCACCCGCGAACGTGAACCTGCTGCGGATCGCGGCAATGATTCAGCACGTCGTCGTTCTCGCAGCCCGCATCCTGCAGCGAATCTGCGAGAATCGGCATCGCACTGAAGTCGCGCGACTCGTACATTCCCTGTGCGATGGCAACGGCCGTGGACGTTCGCCATTCGGGAACGAACGCGACGGGGCGAAACGGATTGCCGAAGATGTCGAGAAGCAATGGCCTGGCTGGAGCATGCGCGTGAGTTACGAGCCAATCCACTGCGTAATCGAGCAAGGTGACCGGTTCGGTGAACAGACGCGGATTGTCGAGGTCATCGATTACTCTCGCGAGCGGGTCGTGGCCCATACTCGCATAAGAGATATAAGACGCTCGCCCCACCACCGTATCAAGTTCAGTATCACTCGCGAGATTGTCGGAGAAACGTTCAATCACGTCCAGACAGTGGAGAAGTTCCTGTTCCCATCCTTCGCACCTTGAATGACGGCAAACGGATACGAGCCATAATAACATCTGTCTGCGATTGATCGGCTTGGGCAATGAGGAGAGAAAATCGTTCCAGTCTGGCCTATCAAGCTCCTCTGCCGTCATGTGATGCCTCCACGCTCCGCAGACGGATCAGAATGCCTCGGCCATGTGTTGACCGCCATGATCGGGATTGCCAATGAGCCTTTGGCCGATGGGATCGACCACCCAATCGAGCGCTTCCAATGGGATTTGACCAATCAGCACAGGCGAATGATCCGGGATTTCATGGACTTCGACAACGCACTCCCGCCCCTGGATTGTGAGCCGAACCGCTTCATACATCTGCATCGGAATGAACCCGCCAACCGTCTTAGCTTGCCGTGCTCGCGTGGGCCGGAGACCAAGCCCACCGAGCAGCCGCGTCGGGATCATCAACCCGGTTGCCCCGGTATCGACGAGGGCATCATCGACGGCCAGCGTGCGAATCTGATCGGGTGAAAGCAAACCCTGGTGTGCTCTGTACTGATCCTCAAGGTTCTCGATCTTCGCGCTGACGATCACCTTACCCATTGTCGCGGTTCCCATTGATGTTCTCCTTTGTTGAGCGACACACCGGGTATTGTAATCGCCGCTCACGACTTTCCGAGAACGCCATCGACAACCCAGCACCCGCGAACGTGAACCTGCTGCAGATCGCGGCAATGGTTCAGCACGTCGTCGTTGTCGCACCCCGCATCCTGGAGCGCATCCGCGAGGATCGGCATCGCGCTGAAGTCACGCGATTCGTACATCCCCTGTGCGATGGCGACCGCCGTTGACGTGCGCCACTCGGGATCGAACACGACGGGGCGAAATGGATTGCCGAAGACTTCAAGCAGCGCAGTTGCATGACCGGGAGATGCTCCCCCATGTGGCTCGATGGTGTAGAGAGTTGCGGTCATCGTGGTTTCGATGCCTTCCCGGACAGGGGAAGCAAGGATTCCATCAACGGATTCCGCATAACGCCACACTGATCGATCAAGCACCCGCGGCCGACCTTGCTTATCCCGAACCACAGATTCAGCAGCTAAGCGAGCCTTGATTCTGTCTTCTTCGTTAGGGTCGTCTGCATATCGTTCCGCAGCTTCGACACCGAGGTGGAATTCAACCGCGATGAATCGCTCCTGAATGAGGCGACACCATGCAATCCCGAGGAGCCGCAGTTTGCGGTCTGAGGTTGTCTGAGAGAAAACCTGAAGGACACGCTCGATGGTGAATCTCCATTCGAGCGATTTCCGGTTCCAAAGTGTTTCAGACATTGCTTCCTTCAGTCGGGTCCGTGGGCTTACGCCCACCGCTCGCCTTGCGCTTGCGTAACTCGTCGAGGCGGGCCTTGATCTTCGCCTCGTGGCCGCGGTCGGTTGGTTCGTAATACACCGCGTCGGTCGGCACATACTCCTGATCCACCCAGCCGTCGGGGTGGTCGTGAGCGTACTTGTAGCCGACGTGGCCGAACGCCTTCTTCGCGGCCTTGTGGTTACCGTCGCGCAAGTGTCGCGGGACGGGTAGCGTGCGACCTTCACGCACATCCTTGAGCGCGGCCTCGATCCCCATGTACGCCGCGTTCGACTTCTGACACGTCGCCAGATAGCAGACCGCGTGCCCCAGGTTGATCCGGCACTCCGGCATCCCCACGCGTTCAACGGCATCCCATGCCGCGTTCGCCAGCACCACCGCGAACGGGTCGGCGTTGCCGATGTCTTCCGACGCGAAGATCACCAGTCGGCGGGCGACGAATCGCGGGTCTTCGCCTGATTCGAGCATTCGAGCACACCAGTAAAGTGCCGCGTCGGGGTCGCTGCCGCGCAGGCTCTTGATGAACGCCGACGCCACATCGTAATGTGAATCGCCCGTCGGGTCGAACTCCAGCACCTTCCGTTGAATGGAATCTTGCGCAAGCGTGAGATCGAAGAGAATCGTTTTTGGCGAGCGGGGGACGTGAGTCCCCTGTTTGCTTGTGTTCGCGTCGCCATCCTCCGGCTTCAACAGGGGACTCACGTCCCCCGCTCGCCCGGCATTTTCCGGTGCCATCGCCGACTTCACGCCGATCTCCAGCGCCGTGAGCGCCCGGCGTGCGTCGCCGTCGCACGCTTCGACAAGGAACGACATCGCGTCGTCGGTGACCGTCACGGGCGTGTTGCCGAGGCCGCGTTCCGTATCGGCGAGTGCTCGCGTAATCAGCGTGCGAACATTGTCGCGCGTCAGCGGCTCGAACTGGAAGATCTGGCTTCGCGAGAGCAGGGGAGTGTTGATCGCGAAGAACGGGTTCTGCGTTGTCGCGCCGATCAGAATCACGACGCCGTCTTCCACGTCCGGCAACAGCACATCCTGCTGTGAGCGGTTGAAGCGGTGGATTTCGTCGAGGAACAGGATCGTGCGTTCGCCGAGGTCTTCGAGGTGTTGCCGGGCTTCCGTGAGAATGTCGCGAACTTCCTTGATGCCAGCCGACACCGCGTTCAACGGCTTGAAGCGGCTCTTGGTGTGGTTCGCGATGACGTGGGCGAGGGCGGTTTTGCCGCACCCCGGCGGGCCGTAGAAGATCAGCGAGTTGATGCGATCCGCGAGGAGCATCCGACGCAGTAACTTGCCCGGCCCAAGGAAGTGATCCTGCCCCACGTAGTCGTCGAGGTTGCGGGGCCGCATCCGTGCGGCGAGTGGCCGCGCGAAGGCTCGGTTCTTGTCTCGCATCGAGTCGAACAAATCCACGGCACACACCTCCGGAGTTTCGAGTTTCAGGTTTCAGGTTTCAGGTTGAAGACATCCGACTACCCGGCTTCAACTTGAAACGTGGAACTTGAAACTTGAAACTCCTAAATCCTACCCCAGGGTACAGAGTTACACCAGCCGAGGTGACACCCGAAATGTGTATCATGCAAGCATGAGTTTCACGCATTTATTGCTGCGATTGCTGCTGGGCCGCCGGCTTCCAAATACTCGGGGGGAGCTGCGAGTCCGAGGGCCATCCGCGCCCGTCACCATCCGCCGCGACTCGCACGGCATCCCGCACATCGACGCCGAAACCGAGGCTGACGCCTACTTCGCGATCGGCTTCTGCCAGGGCCAGGACCGTGCCGGACAACTCGAAACGCTCTGGCGTGTGGGTCGCGGTCGTCTCTCGGAATGGGTTGGGCCGGGTGGACTTGGTGCGGACCGCATGAGCCTGCGAATCGGCTTCCGGCTAGCAGCCGAGAAACAGATCGTCGCACTCTCCGAGAGCAATCGCAAACGACTCGAAGCGTTCGCGGCAGGGATCACGCAGGGAAACACCACCGGGCTCGCGAAGAAGCCACACGAGTTCGCGATTCTGGGCAGGGAGCCTTCGGCGTGGGATGCGACCGACATCCTCACGATCATGAAGTTGCAGTCGTTTACGCTTGCATCGAACTGGGACGTGGAACTCGCCCGCTTGCGGATCGTGCTGGCCGACGGCCCGGAGGCATTGCTGGCACTCGATCCCATTGCTGCGTCGTTTAGCTGCGACCCAAAGGGGAGCGTGACGGAAGCGCTTCCCTTTGGGTCGCAGCTAAACGAGTTGTCCGAGGAGATCAAAGCGCTACAACAAGTCCTGCCGCCAGGGGCCGGGTCGAACAACTGGGTCATAGCGGGTTCACGCACGGTATCGGGGAAGCCGATCCTTGCGTCCGATCCGCACCTCGCGCCGACCGCACCCGCGCCGTGGTACCTGGCCCATGCCCGGTGCCCGGAGTGGGAAGCCGCTGGGGCGATGCTCGCGGGAACGCCGACGTTTTCTATTGGGCACAACGGCTTCGCCGCGTGGGGCGTCACGGCCGGACTCACCGACAACTCCGATCTCTATCTGGAAACGCTCGGCCCCGATGGTCGCAGTGCGAAAGAAGCCGACGGCTCGTTTGCCCCGTGCGAGGTGCGCCGCGAAGTGATCCGCGTGAAGGGCCAACCCGATGAGACGATGGATGTCGTCGTGACCCCACGTGGCCTGATCATTTCGCCACTCGCGCCGGATCTTTCGGTGGCCCTCTCCATCAAGGCGGTATGGCTCGAGCCGCTGCCAATCAACGGATACTTTGGCGCGATCACAGCGCGATCATTCGAGGAGTTCCGCCACTGCTTCAACGAATGGCCCGTGCTGCCGCTCAATGTGCTGTATGCCGACTCGAACGGGGGCACGGGCTGGCAACTCATCGGCCAACTCCCGCGACGTGCCGCGGGTCACGGACTGCTGCCACGGCCAGCACACCTCCCCGACAGCGTGTGGAACGGAATGGTGCCGTTCGACGAAATGCCGCACCTCGCCGACTTCCCCGCAGGATACTTCGCGACGGCGAATAACGACCCTCGAGCAGGATTCGGGATTGGGGATTCCGGATTCAGACAAGCAGATGCCGAGAAGTGCAGAACAGAGTTGTCCTCCCTGAATCCTGAATCCCCAATCCCGAATCCTTTCCTCGGCACAGACTATTGCGACTCTTACCGAGTGCAGTCCATTACTGACGCACTCGCGTCGCGGGAAGGGTGGACGGTCGAAGATTGCCTTGCGCTGCAGCGGAATGTGCGGTCGATTCCGTGGGAAGAGATCCGTGACATCGTGTTGTCACTCGTGCCGACGAGTACCGAAGCGGAGGATGCACTCGAGTTGCTCCGCGAGTGGGATGGGCAGGTCGATTCTGAATCGCCGGCCGCGTGCGTGTTCGAGTTGTTCATGGCCGAGATGTGTGCCCGCACGGCGAAGGTGAAAGCCCCGAAATCATGGAAGACGGCGCTCGGCGACAGTGCGGGACCGCTCGAAGATTGCTTCTTCGCGGATCGCCGAATTGGCTTTCTTGTGCGACAAATCCGCGAGCAACCCGCCGGGTGGTTTATGTCGTGGCCCGCCGAGATGGAATCGGCCCTCGGGGAAGTGGCACGCAACCTCCGGCACAACGTTGGCCCTGGTCCCGCGTTCTGGGCGTGGGGGCATCTCAGGCAACTGCGTCTGGAGCATCCGCTGTTCAAGAACCACGGCTTGCTCGGACCTGCGTTCAACCTCGGCCCGGTGCCGTGTAGCGGTGACACGAACACGATCAGCCAGGCCGGCGCACGACCGACAAGCCCGACGGGGTTCACGCACAACATGGCGAACTTGCGGACGGTGTTCGATCTCGCGGATTTGTCGAAGAGCCGGTTCGTGTTGTGCGGCGGGCAGAGCGGTAACCCGTGGTCCGATCATCACGCGGACCTGCTGCCGCTGTGGCAAGCGGGCGAATCGATCACGATTCCGTGGCTCCAGGCCGAAGTGATTCGTGCGTCACGCGACACGCTGCGGCTGTTGCCCATGGGGTGAATAGCGAGTTGCGTGGCTACGCTTCGCCATCACCTGAACTCAGCGGGTGGGACTCTACTATTCCATGCCACGCAATGTGGCGGTCATCGCTTCGTCTGCTGCTCCCACCTGGATCAACCCGATACGTGGGAACTCCATGTCCATCGTTACATACATGGTGCCGATGACGACGACCGCGAACAATGCCCGCATCGTCCACGAACGCGGAAGCCCGCTTGTGGAACGCCCGACCAGGAATGCGCTGGTCAACGCGACCCCAATCAACAATGCAACCGTTGCGAGTGGGGTGTGCGTTCGCGATGCGGTCGCCCGCTCGGTTGTCACGTCGAACATGTCGTTCAATGCCGCAAGAACGAGCGTTCTCGTGGCAGGAGAGGGATCCTTGCGACAGGCGACGATTGCCTTTGCCCAGATTTCTGGCTGCATCGCGCGGGATGCAGCGTCGAGCGCGACGCCGTCGTCAAGTCGCTGTGTGCTGACCATCTGGATGCGGAGCGTGATGTACTTGCGGAAGAGATCTCGGAGCTGCGGTTGGTCGTCAGAAGGAAGCAAGTCGAGTCGGAGATAGGCGGTGCCGATCGCGTTTGCTTCTTTCACCACGATGTGACGCCGTGAGTCAAGTCGTGACGATGCCCCGGCAAACTGAAACCCGAGCAGCAACCCGAGCAGTGCCAACACGGCTGCCTCGATTGGCCCCGATTGCGACGGCTCGGACCGCCGGGCGATGCGTTCTCCCAGGGCCATCAGGGCAAGCATCGTCGGGAACAGCGTGACCGTAACGACAATGGGAACGAACTCGATGAACGACATGGCTGGTGCGTCCGAGTCGGTGTCGGAGGTTGGATTTGGTGGCACTGTCAGGGTACGGTCTGCGGCAGGCTACGGCCTTTTTCGAGGTTCGCGAGGTGGCGGTGCCAGTCCTGTCTTGGGGTTCAGGTCCAATAAATCGTCGAGTTCTTTGCGGGCCTTCTTCCCGATCGCCTCGGACAATTTCCAGTGATCCACCACTCCCGTGTCCCAGTACGTTTGCAACGATTCGCCCTGTTCCTTGAGAAATCCCGCGAGCTTGCGAAGCCGGGCAATTCCAGCCGCATCGTCTTTGGTCAAGCCCTTGGAGCCCGCAAGTATCGCGAGGTGTTTATCGACAGCTTCGGCTGATCGAACAGCCGCGCCGATTCGGATAGCCAGTTCCTGCGACTCGATGAGCCAAAATACCCGTGGATCGCTGAGGAGTTCCAGACCCTGGCTCGAGATGTGAAGGCTCTGCCCCGCCAGATCGCGGAATCCATGAATCAGCCCGGCGTCGGGCGTTGGTGCAGGTTGTGCGATCACCTGAACACACGCCATCAACATCACGACGCCGGGCATGGTGAATTCCTCAAAAGCACTCAGGCCGCACCGGCCGTCACTGGCTGGTATGCAGGAATTCCCTGCTCCTGACGTAAATCATCCATCAACGGCCACAACACGTCCACTTCGTCCTTGAACACGTCGCCGATCAACACATCCGTGACGAGCCCCTTCAGGTGCGGGTGCTTCTTCACGAAGCGACCAAAGCTCAGGCCGTCGTAGAACTCGCACACCAACCGGCGGATACGGTCCATCCCCTGCAAGTAAGGCTTCTCCCATTTCCGCAGTTGGGATTCGGAGAAGTCATTCTTCGCGAACGCTTCGATCACAGTGTCTGCCGCCATCGAGCCCGACGTCATGGCGAGTAACAAGCCCGACGAATACAGCGGATCGAGGAAGCCGAACGCATCCCCAACAAGGCACCAGCCATTACCTGCGGCCTGCTTCGCCCGATAAGTGTACTCCTTCTGGATGCGGAAGATATCACAGCGAGTGGCGTCCTTGATGCGTGGTTGCACGCCCGGAGCCTTTGCCACTTCCTCAAAGTAGATCGCCTCGGGATCTTTGTTATCGCGATTCTTCAGAAGGTACTCGTGATCCGCGACGACGCCGACGCTCACGATATCGTCGTGCAGTGGGATGTACCAGAACCAACCCTTCTTACCCTCGGTCTGGATAACGATGGTTGCGCCCTCGTCGCGCCCCGTGTCGCGGTATGCACCCTTCCAGTACGTCCAGACTGCGGCCTTCTTCAACTGGGGATCCCACTCGCGGAGGCCAAACCGGTCGATGATGAGTGTGCTCTGGCCGCTCGCGTCGATCACGACCTTGGACCGTACTTCACGTTCGGGGCCATCCTCAGGCTTCACTCGCACGCCAACAGCCTGCTTCCCCTCGAAGATCACTTCATTGACGCGGGCACCCTCGGACACCTTCACGCCGTTTTCGCGGGCGTGGTCGAGTGCGAGTTTGTCGAACTCACTGCGTCGCACCTGCCAGGTCTGTGATGATTCATGGGGTTTGTTGTCGTGGAAGTAGAACGGTTCCGACAATCGGCCCTTCTGGTTCACGAACTGAACGCTGTGCTTCTTGACAAAGCAACTGCCCTTCATCTTGTTGAGCAGGCCAGTTCGCTCCAGGGCGAAGTACGTGTTCGGGATCATCGACTCGCCGATGTGGAACCGGGGGAAGTGGTCACGCTCGAAGATTTCGACCGAGAGCCCCTTCTGAGCGAGGATCGTCGCGATCGTGCTCCCGGATGGGCCACCCCCGACAACGACAACGTCTGTACCGGTAGACATGGAGAACTCCGAGGTAAGGATTTTCGAGAGCAGCGTTATGCCCAGGTGCTGCCATCGGGCTCGTGCGGGGCACGGGCGGCCTTTAACAATGAAACGAGTGACTTCAACTGATTTCCGGACAGATGACCAAGTTGCCGTTCGTGGCAGGCTCGAAGCGGTTCCGCGATCCGGTCGAGCAAAGCAATTCCATCAGGTGTGATGGCGACCAGCACCGCCCGGCGGTCTTCCGTGGAGCGTGTCCGGGTAATGAGCTGCCGGCCCTCAAGCTTATCGAGCATCCGAGTGATGTCAGGAGCTCGCGAAACCAGACGTTCTGCCAGGGTGAGCGTTGGAACCGACTCCGGGCGAGCGGCCCGCAATAACCGCAACAGGTTGTACTGCTGCGCCGTCAGTTCGAAGTCGGTAAACAGCTCATCTTCAAGAGCACGAAGGCGGTCGTACGTTCGCCACAGAGCCAGGTACGCTTCCTGCTCGGGCGAGTCGAACCGGCGAGGTTCCGTTGCGGATTTGGGTGCGGATGCCGTCATACCAGCACTTTACCCGTCGAGACGATAGTTGTCCAGACAATTATATTCTCGGCGACGACCACAGAACAACCTTTCTGGCCGGGGAACGGTATGGCCCGACTGGCTGGCCTGTAGATAGACTGACAATGTCGATGTTCGCCACGGGCTAAAGGAAGTGGAGGTGGCGTTCACTGGGTAGCCGTGCTCATCCCCGTGTCTGATCCGCAAATTGCTTCATTTTCATAACGAGAAACAATCGACGCCATGAGGAGACGACTCGCGAACCTTCTGGTGATTGACCCACGAAATTGGCGAGCTGGGTTGCTCTCTCTGATCTTGCAAGTGGGTGTCGTGCTGGGCGTCGTGGTTTATGTGCCTAGCGTCTACATGGCGAGTGAGAACGGTTTCATCGGAGTTGTTGTCGTCGATACGGTTGCGTTACTCGGTGTCGTTTTGCTCTCATGGTTCGGCACAATCCCCTTTCGTTGGCGTGCATCGGCGTTCTGTTTGATCTGCTACGCCCTCGGAACCACGTTGATGTTCTCAGTGGGGTCCGTCAGCCAGATCTATCTCTTTGGTTTCTCCATTCTCACCGCGATCCTGCTTGGTCCGCGTTCGGGGTTCGCTGCTGCCGTGCTCAGTGCGGGGACGATGCTTTTGGTCGGTTACCTCGGTCAAGTCGCTGATGAGATGCGAATGGCACCCATGGGGCATACGTTCCCGGGGTGGGTCGTGATCACGCTCAACTTCGCCCTGGTGAACACGCTCCTCACGGTGGCCATCGGGGTCGTCCTCGCGGCCACCGATCAGGCTTTGACTCGCGAGATTGCCGCTCATCACTCACTCGACAGTCAACGCAAGCTCCTGCGAACACTCCTCGACGCACTCCCTGATATCGTCTTCACCAAGGACATGAACTGTCGTTACGCACTCGTTAACCCCAGGACTCTCGCGGAGGTTGGTATTGAGAGCGAGGACCAGATGGTCGGGAAAACGGACTACGACTTCTTTCCCAAAGAGTTCGCGGACCGTTTTCGTGCCGACGACCTCCAGGTTCTTGCCGGTAAACCGCTGGTGGATCGCGAGGAGCGGAGCGTCGATGCCGGTGGAAACCAGATGTGTTACTGGACCATCAAGGTTCCACTGCGTGACGAGAGCGGCGCGATCGTGGGGTTAATGGGAATTAGTCGGGATATCACCAGTCGCAAGCGGTCGGAAGCAGAGCGAAACCGCTTGCTTGCCCAGTTGCGATTGCAGATCGAGAGAATGCCGCTTGGGTATTTGCTGAGCGATGCGAACTTTCGCTACACCCGGTGGAATCCCGCTGCGGAGCGGATGTTCGGTTACAAGGAGGCGGAAGTTCTCGGCAAGCATCCTTTCGAGGTCATCGTGCCCGAAGCGTCTCAGACAAGTGTCGCGGAGATCTTTGACAGGATTCGGGCCGGACACATGGATGCCCACGGTGTCTCCAAGAACCGGACCAAGAGTGATGGGACGATCACCTGCGAGTGGTACAACACTCCGTTGTTCGATGAGGATGGTGCATTTGTGGGCCTCTTGTCGCTGGCGCAGGATATCACCGACCGTAAGCGACTTGAGGAGCAACTGCAACAGTCTCAGAAGATGGAAGCGTTCGGCCAACTCGCCGGTGGCGTGGCCCATGACTTCAACAATTTGCTGACAGTCATCAACGGGTACAGCGAATTGGTCCTCAGGAGCCTCCCCGCAAGCGATCCGAACCGTGGGCTGATTGCCGAGATCTTCAAGGCCGGTGAACGCTCGGCAAGTCTGACGCGGCAACTCCTGGCGTTCAGTCGCCAACAGGTCATGGCTCCGCGTGTGCTCGACTTGAACTCGGTCGTGACCGACGCCGAGAAGATGCTTCGCCGGCTGATTGGGGAAGATGTCAAGTTGGTGACCAATCTCACCATGCCGCTTCCTGCCGTTCGCGCCGACCCAGGACAACTGGAACAGGTGCTTCTCAACCTTGTCGTCAACGCTCGCGACTCGATGCCCACGGGAGGCGCGTTAACGATCGAAACGGGTACCGTCGTGCTGGGCGATGAGTTTGCACAAACCCATCCGGGGATTCATCCCGGCCCGCACGTCCTCCTGGCCGTATCGGACACCGGCTGCGGGATGCCGCCCGAGATCAAGTCTCGAATCTTCGAGCCGTTCTTCACGACCAAGGGGCCGGGCAAGGGGACCGGGCTCGGGCTTGCCACGGTCCTGGGAATTGTCCAGCAGAGTGGCGGCACATTGGAAGTTTCCAGCGAGGTCGGGATGGGCAGTATCTTCAAGGTCTATCTTCCGTGGGTTGACGAGACTCCAGTCGGTTCCGCGGCATCGGTTGCTCTCCAGGCACCACGTGGAACTGAGACCGTGCTTCTGGTTGAGGACGAGGCTGCTTTGCGTGCGTTGAGCCGACAAATCTTGACGAGTTGCGGCTACAACGTGCTTGAAGCAGCGAATGGGGAACAGGCCAAGAAAGTCGTCGAGGGATACCGCAAGCCGATCCACCTGCTCGTGACCGATGTCGTGATGCCCGGTGTTGGTGGGCGAATCGTGGCCGAGCGAGTGACGAAGAGTCACCCCGGGTTGCGTGTGCTATTCGTGAGTGGATACACCGACGACGCAGTAGTCCGACACGGCGTCTTCTCGGAAGGGACGAACTTCCTCCAGAAACCCTTCTCCTCGGCCGCGCTCGCTCTCAAGGTGAGGGAAGTGCTTGACGCACCTTTGGAAGCCGAACGAACGGTGCAATCGTCCGTGAGTGCCACTCCCCAGAAGTAAGCGACCCCTGGTCGAGACGCATACAGACATCCAAGCGTTTCTGGGTCCGAAAATGTGCCTCGCGACGGCCACGGTGTTGCACTGCGATACCGGATCGAGTGAAATAGAAGTTCCCGCCAGCCTCCCGCCGAATTCGACCCCACACGGTCGCCCTCCCTCGGTGTTTCGCCATGCTCCAAATCCTGGATTCCGGCCCTGCTACTTGTGATCGCATGACCCGGCGTGAGTGGATGCGAATTGGCTCGATCGGCCTGGGCGGGCTCACGCTCCCGCAACTCGTCGGGAGTCGGGCGCAGGCTTCTTCACCCGCGTCGCGATTGGGTAAGGCGAAGTCCGTGATCGTCTTCGGGTTGCTGGGCGGGCCACCCCAGCAAGACACCTGGGATCCGAAGCCAGACGCCCCTCTCGAAATCCGCGGGCCGTTTGGCACCATCCCGAGCCGCACGCCCGGTTTGCGTGTCGGCGAACTGATGCCCATGACCGCGGGCCTTACGGACAAGATTGCCGTGTTGCGAGCAGTTGTCACCAACGACAACGCACACTCTTCGAGCGGCTACCAGATGTTGACCGGGGTACCGCACCTTCCGTTGAACGTCGAGAGCGCGACTCCGAAAGCACCCAATAACTGGCCCTCGATTGGCTCGATTGTTCGCTACCTGCGGCCGGGCGTGGGGCGACTGCCATCTGCAGTTACGATTCCCGAGCACATCTGGAACGATGGCAACTTCCCGTGGCCGGGTCAGGACGCGGGGATTCTGGGTCGCAAGCACGATCCGTGGTTGATTCACTGCGACCCGTCGAACCCGAAGTTCCGAATCGACGCGCTTGACCCGCCCGACGAGGTACCCGCTATTCGGCTGTCGGAACGGCGTGGGTTGCTCGACCAGATTAACCACCACCTCGACGCCGCACAGAGCAGCGGTGCGTTTGAACGGCATGACTCCAGTACCCAGAAAGCGTTCGAACTGGTCTCTTCTGGAGCAGCCCGCACGGCTTTCGACATGAACCGCGAACCGGGGAAACTCCGCGATCGGTACGGGCGCAGTCGATTCGCACAAAGCTGTTTGCTGGCCCGGCGGTTGGTGGAAGCGGGTGTCTCGCTGGTGCAGATCAACTGGACCCGGATTGCGAACCTGCCCAACCAGGGCGGCTGGGACACGCACGCCAAGCACAACGAATCGGTGAAGGATTTCCTGATGCCGATGATGGACCGGGCATTCTCGGCGCTTGTCACGGATTTGGATGCCCGCGGGTTGCTCGATGAGACGCTCGTGGTGTGGTTCGGCGAGTTTGGCCGCACTCCGAAATTCAACGCGAATGGCGGGCGTGACCACTGGGGCAGCGTGTTCTCCCTGGCGATGGCCGGTGGCGGAATTCGCGGAGGCGTGGTCTACGGTTCCTCCGACAAAAACGCCGCGTACCCGGCCGACGGGCGAGTGGAGCCGCGTGATCTGATCGCGACGATTTTCCACTGCCTTGGGTATGCCCCCGATGCGGAACTCCGTGATACCGAAGGCCGGCCATTCCCGCTCAGTCGCGGCAATGTGATTCGAGCCATTGTGTAGCATGCATCTTTCCGGAGCGACTTTGGACCGACTCGTTTCATCATCGTCCACCACCACTGCGGGCTTGTTGCCGATGACGACACAACTCCGATCCCGCCTTCTTGGCATGACTCTGGCGGTCCTTGGCCTGACACCGGGGCCCGCTGTCGCCGCCGATCCCGCACCGACAGCAGAGGACATCCGATTCTTCGAGATGAAGATTCGTCCATTGCTTGCGGAACGGTGCCACAAGTGCCACGGCGCCGAAAAACAGAAAGGCGATCTGCGGCTCGACACGGAAGCGGGTATCCGCAAGGGTGGTGATTCCGGTGAGCCACTCATTGTGGCCGCGAAGCCCGACATGAGCATGTTGCTCCGTTCCGTGCGTCATGCTCAGGACGTTCCTGCGATGCCGCCGAAAGCGAAGTTGAAGGACTCCGAGATCGCCGACCTCGAAGCGTGGGTGAAACGGGGTGCTCCGTTCCCCGTGTCCATCAAGGTGGGGAGCGACCCTTCGAAGCACTGGGCTTTCCAGCCCGTCGTCGCTTCCGCCCCGCCCGCGGTCAAAGATGCGAGCTGGGCGAAGTCAGACCTCGATCGCTACATCCTCGCGAAACTCGAAGCAGCTCAACTCAAGCCCGCGTCCCCCGCCGACAAGCCCACACTCATCCGCCGAGCGACGTTCGACCTGATCGGTTTGCCGCCGACACCCGAGGAAGTCGATGCGTTCATCAAGGACGCCTCGCCAACTGCGTTCGCCAACGTGGTCGATCGGTTGCTGGCATCTCCCAGGTACGGTGAACGGTGGGGCCGGCACTGGCTCGATGTCGCTCGCTACGCCGATAGCAATGGGCTTGATGAGAACACCGCGCACGGCAACGCCTGGCGGTACCGAGATTACGTCATCGCGAGTTTCAACGCCGACAAACCATACGATCTGTTCCTTCGCGAACAAATTGCGGGCGACCTGCTCAAGAAGGCGAATCCGGGTTCTGGGCACGAACCGCTGATTGCCACGGGGTTCCTGGCGCTGGGGCCAAAGGTGTTGGCGGAACCCGACGAGAAGAAGATGGAGTTCGACATCGTCGATGAACAGATCGACACTCTCGGTAAGGCGGTCATGGGTCTGACGCTGGGTTGTGCTCGCTGCCACGACCACAAGTTCGATCCTGTGAGCACGGCCGATTACTACGGCCTGGCTGGCGTCTTCATCAGCACGAAGACGATGGAGAACTTCAAGAAGGTCGCGCGGTGGCACGAGAACAGCCTCGCCTCCCCAGCCGATGTTAAGAAGAAGGCCGAGCACGATGCGGCGGTTGCCAGACTCAAGGAGCAGATCAAAGGTCTGACCGCGAAGACTGACGAGCCTTCGAAAGTGGAACTCAAGAAACTCAAGGCAGAGCTTGCTGAACTGGAGAAGAAGGCTCCCGAATTGCCATCAGCGATGGGTGTTACCGAGGGCACACCGACCGACGTGCCGGTGTTGCGCCGGGGCAACCACCTCACACCCGGAGCGATGGTCGCACGCCGATTCCCCATCATCATCGCGGGTGTGAACCAAGAGGCGTTGCCCAAGGATCACAGTGGGCGGCTCGAACTCGCGAACTGGCTGACCAATCCGAAGCATCCACTGACGGCTCGCGTGATGGTGAACCGCGTCTGGCGCTGGCACTTTGGGCAAGGACTGGTTCGCTCGGTGGACAACTTTGGTCTGCTGAGCGACAAACCCAGTCACCCAGAGTTGCTCGATTCTCTGGCCGCAGAGTTCGTGAAGTCCGGTTGGTCCGTCAAGGCCTTGCATCGTCGGCTGATGCTTTCCGCGACCTACCAGATGAGTTCGACTCACGATGCCAGGGCGGCGATTGCCGATCCCGATAACCGACTACGCTGGCGAGCGAACATCCGCCGGCTGGAGGCGGAGGCGATCCGGGATTCGCTTCTCGCCGTGAGTGGATTGCTGGAGCACGCTGGCGGTGGTCCAGTTCTCACACACCTGAAGAATCGCGACTACATCTTCGATCACACATCGAAGGACCGAACGACCTACACAACCCATCGGCGCTCCGTGTATCTGCCGGTGATTCGGAACAACCTCTACGACGTGTTCCAGTTGTTCGACGCACCGGATGCATCGGTTCCCAATGGGGACCGCCCCACAACGACGGTTCCGACGCAGGCGTTGTTCTTCCTCAACAGCGAACTTGCGGCGAACTCTGCCGCGGCGCTCGCGGATCGCATACTGACCCAGACCAACCTCACCGACGACACTCGTGTGAAACAACTCCTCGCGATTACCTACGGTCGTGAGCCCAATGCGAAGGAAGCCGAGCGACTCATCGCTGCGGTTGATGCGTTCGAGAAGGACTTCTCGGCTGGCGAGCAGGACGCCGGGAAACGTCGCCGGAACGCGTGGTCGGCGGTGTGCCAGTCCGTGCTGGCATCGAACGAGTTCATCCACATACGTTGACGCGGATCGGATACGAGAGGTTGTCGAGGTCACTCCAGAGCGTTGAGGGTTGGATCATGGCATTGCACACCACGGCTTCACCATCCCGGCGTGATGTTCTCCAGCAGAGCGCGCTGGGCTTCGGGTATCTCGCGCTTGCGGACTTGCTTCGTGCGGACGATGCCCCGGCCGGGAAGCAAGCACCTCACTTCAAACCGCGTGCGAAGCGGGTCATCTTCCTGTTCATGAAGGGCGGCCCGTCGCACATCGACACGTTTGACCCGAAGCCCTTGCTTGATCGCGACGACGGCAAACCATTTCCCGGTGAACGCCCGCGAGTCGTGTTCGCCAAAACGGGGAACTTGCTGAAGTCGCCGTGGAAATTCAAGCAATACGGGCAATGTGGCACTCCGGTGAGCGAGTTGTTCCCAAACGTCGCCAAATGCGTGGACGACATCTGCTTCGTCCACTCGCTGCACGGAACGAACCCCGCGCACGGCGGAGCGGCCTTGAAACTCCACACGGGCAGCGACAACTTTGTTCGCCCCAGCATGGGTGCCTGGATCGCGTATGGTCTTGGGGCCGCGAACGACAACTTGCCGGCGTTCGTGACCGTGTGCCCGACGCTCGCTCACGGTGGGGTGAACAACTGGGCCTCGGCGTTCCTTCCGGCGTCGTGTCAGGGTGTTCCTCTGGGAAATGCCAGCACACCCGTTGAGCAGGCCAAGGTCCGTTACATCGACAACAAACGCCTTACTCTCTCAGACCAGAAGAAGCAACTCGCCTTGCTCGCCGAGATGAACGGGGACCACCTCGCTCGCACCGGTCCTGACGGCGCACTCGAAGGGCGCATCGATTCCTTTGAGCTGGCGTTCCGGATGCAGAAGACCATGCCAGAGGCCGAGGACATCTCGAAGGAAACGGATGCGACGCGGAAGCTCTACGGCCTAGACGACCCGATCACGGCTCCGTTCGGTCGGCAATGCCTGCTGGCTCGCCGGCTTGCTGAACGTGATGTGCGGTTTGTCCAGGTCACGCACAGCGATAGCATGGTGCAGTGGGATCAGCACGGCGACCTGCGAAAGGGACACTCGAAGAATGCCCGAGAGGTGGATAAGCCCATCGCCGGCTTGCTCACGGATCTCAAGAGTCGCGGCTTGCTCAAGGACACGCTTGTGTTGTGGGGTGGCGAGTTTGGGCGAACGCCGACTGTGGAAGGTGGCGGAAACGACGGCCGCGACCACAATCCCGAAGGCTTCACCGTCTGGATGGCGGGTGGCGGTGTGAAGCCCGGGTTTCGCTACGGGGCGACCGACGATTACGGCTGGTACGCCGCCGAGAACAAAGTTCACATTCACGATCTTCACGCAACGATGCTGGCGCTCCTGGGTCTGGATCACGAGAAACTCACGTTCAAGCACGCTGGCCGCGACTTCCGCCTGACCGACGTTCACGGGCAGGTGATCAAGGAACTGTTCGCGTGATGTTCAAAACGCCCCTCGGAAGGACGCCACTCCGTGATCCAGACCCCGGGGGCCACAACGCCCACATCCATCGCTCGTGTGGTCGCGGCGAGTTTCATCGGCACGGCCATCGAGTGGTACGACTTCTTTCTTTACGGCACGGCTGCGGCACTTGTCTTTAACAAGCTGTTCTTCCCCGAGATTGATCCCGTCAGCGGCACGATGGCTGCGTTCGGTACCTATGCGGTCGGGTTCCTCGCGCGACCACTTGGGGGGATCGTCTTCGGGCATTACGGCGACCGCGTCGGGCGGAAATCGGCGCTCGTCATCACGCTGATGATCGTGGGCCTCTCGACGTTCGCAATCGGTTTGCTGCCGACCTACGACATGGTGGGCGTATGGGCTCCACTGCTACTTGTCGCGTTGCGGTTCGTGCAGGGTCTTGGTGTTGGCGGGGAGTGGGGTGGGGCGGTGCTCATGGTGGTGGAACGAGGTAACCCGCGCTGGCGTGGGTTCTCGGCGAGTTGGGTGCAGGCCGGTGCGCCCGTGGGTTTGCTCCTTGCGACTGGAGCGTTTGGTCTGGTGTCGCTCCTCCCGGCGGATCAGTTCCTCGCTTGGGGCTGGCGCATTCCATTTCTGTTGGGCATCCTGCTGACCGGCGTGGGGTTGTTTCTCCGGCTGAAGATCCTCGAAAGTCCGCTGTTCGCACAGGCACTCGCGGCGAAGCCACCCGAGGGGTTACCACTGTTTGAAGTGCTTCGTAAACACCCGCGGAATGTGATGCTGGCGATGGGGGCTCGCGTTGCCGAGAACGGGTTCTACTACTTCTTCACGGTGTTCTGCCTCAGTTACGGAACGCAGTACCTCGGCATGTCGCGCGGCGTGTTGATCGATGGCGTGCTTCTTGGTGCTGTTGCGCATCTCATCGCCACACCGTTGTTCGGGGCACTCTCCGACCGCGTGGGCCGGAAGCCGGTCTATCTTGGCGGAGCGTTGTTTCTGGCAGCGTTCACGTTTCCGTTCTTCTACCTTGTGCAAACACGCGAGGCGGAATGGGTGTGGCTTGCGATCATCATTGGAATGGTGGGGCACGCGGCAATGTATGGGCCACAGGCGGCGTTCCTGTCCGAGTTGTTCGGTACGCGGGTACGTTACACCGGAGCATCGCTTGGGTATCAACTCGCCGCACCTCTCTCGGGTGGCATCGCTCCACTGGTTGCAATCGCCCTGTTAAGATGGTCGGGTGGTGACTCCTGGCCAGTGGCCGTTTACCTTGTGGGAATGGCCATGGTGACCGTGATTGCCGTGTGTCTGGCCGCTGAGACCAACCGCCGCGATCTGGGGAACGAGGAGTGATGCGATGACCGCTGCCGCGATGCTTCTCTGCCTGCTACCGACATCTCCGGCGGGTCCACTCGAACTCGAACCGGGTGACTTGAAGCCTGGTGTACTCGCGGAATACCGCTCGCTTGTTGCGAAAGACGTGAGCGTCACGCGAATCGAAGTGAAGCCCGCGTTTTATCTCGGTCGATCAAGTCCACACCCCCGAATCCCGACGGGGTCGTTCGAGGTGACGTACACGGGCGTGATCGCATTCAAAGACCCCGGTGCGATCTCGTTCTCCGCGTTCATCGGCGGCGAGTTAACGGTCACGATTGATGGTGTGATCGTGCTCGAAGGGAAGGGCCTCACGGATACGGCCCGCATCACGAGCAGGGCGACGAAACGCGAAACGGGCCAGTACACCTTCAAGGTGAAATACCGCTCGCTCGTGGATGTCCCGGCTCGGTTGCAAATCTGGTGGGAAGGCGACGCGTTCGCACGCGAGCCACTCCCCGCGTGGCGGCTGGGGCACACGGTACGCCCGGATGACCGCGTATCGCGGGTGGATCTCCAGTCGCAAACGGGTCGTGGTCTGGTTGGGCAATACGGGTGTGCTCGCTGTCATTCCGGCGCGTTCCCGGCCGTAAACGCTCCCCCGCCGGGGCCATCACTTGCTGATACATCATTGCGACTGAACAAGGCGTGGTTGATGAAATGGCTTGACGACCCCGCATCCGTACGGCTCGATTCCCACATGCCAGCCTTGTTCCGGGACAAGCAATTCCAGGAAACTCGTGCGGGGTATGTGGAGCGCTGGATCCTGGCGGAACACCTTACTGCGGGCGCACCCAAGCCACACGCGGACAATCCCACAGGCGACCACCGTCGTGGGCGAATTACCTTTCTGAGCATCGGTTGCATTGCGTGTCACGTTGTGCCAGATATTAACCGGACTGAACAGAAGCAACTCGATCAGATTGGTTTGACCGGGCTCGCTGATCGCATGAGTGCCAACGACATCGCTGCGTTTCTGGGCAACCCACACAGTCGTTACCCCGATGGTCGGATGCCACGCTTGCCTGTTACGCCTGCCGAGGCACGCGACATCGCGGCCTACTTGTTGCTATGGTCGAAGCCGACGGAACTGGCGGGGATCGAAGCGCCCAAGCCGCAGGAGTTACAGGAAGCCTTCAAGCGGTTCGGGGCTCGCGATGTTTCCACTGCGGCCGCCGTGCTGCTTCGCGACAAGGGTTGCACCGCGTGCCACACGGGGCTTGGTGAATCACGCCCCCGCGACATTCCAATCAAGGATAACACGGCTGTCGGCTGCTTGGCACGCACGACGGGGGTTGGGTATTTCTTCGACCGATCAGAGTCGCAGAAGTCCATCATTCACGACTACCTTGAGTTCGCCTCGAAGGAGAAATACCCATCCCCATTTGCAGACCGGCAACAGCGACTCGCACAGGCCGGGTGCGTTCGATGCCATCAGCGAGATAGCGACCGAGCCACACCGATCGAGGAGATCGGCAGCACTCTCGGTGGCGCACATCTGGAGGAGTTACCGTTTCTTCGAACGCCTCGGCTCACGAACCTGCACCAGAAGTTCACTCGTGATTACCTTGCTTCCGCAGTGCGAGAAAGCATCTCGGGGTTGCGCTGGGCACGGTTCCGCTACCGAATGCCCGCGTTCGGCCACGATGCGGACGTGTATCTTCAAGCACTCGCGGAAGCCGATGGCGAGTTGCCCGTTGAGGCCGATCCCTCTCTCACGATTGTGGCCGATCCGACGCTTGGCACCTTGCACGGCTCACGACTCGTTGGCTTCCAGGGTTATGCGTGTGCTTCCTGCCACGTCTGGAATGGTAAGCTCCTCGGCTCTCCTGATCCCGTTGCCACCGGCCCCGATCTCACTCGCACCGCTGGCCGCATCCGCCGCGACTGGTTCGATCGTTATCTGGAAGCCCCGATGCGGTTTCACCCGGGAACGCCGATGCCCGGCGTCTTCCCACACGGTAAGCCCGCCATGATCGCGTCGATTCTGGATGGCGACCCTGCCAAGCAGAAGGATGCGTTGTGGGCTTATCTGGCGAAGGGGAAGGATGCACCCAGCCCGGCACCGCCGCCCGCGCTACCGATCACGCCACCGGGTGCAGGCGAACCGATCATCGTCGCACAGATTCCGATTCGGCTTCCGGATGGCAAAGCAGTCGAGAGTATCTGCTTGCTGACAGCCGAGAACGACCTACTCGTCTACGACCTGGGCGAATCCACCCCGCACGCACTTTTCACAGGTGGGCAAATCTCGCGGAACGTACAGGGCCGCATCCGTCAGTTCCTCGCGTTGGGAACAAGCGTTGAGTTGAAGCGGTCATCAGTGTGGCAACAACTTGGCAAAGATAAGCCAACGGAACGCACGTTGCTGGGCTACGAGCATCTCGTGGATGGCGTGCGCCTTCGCTGGCAATTCACGGTTGAGAAAGAGCTGATTGCAGTCGAGGAAACACTGCGATTCCCAGCCGGGAACGGGGCAGGCCAGTTGGTTCGCGAAGTTCGTACCGGCGCAGCCAAGCCAGTGATCGTGAATCTCGACCTCCCCGCCGCCAAGCCGGTGTCGCCCTGGGAACTGAAACCCGTGACATTCCCCGATGATCCCGAGGGCTCACTCGAACGCCCCGGATACAAGGCGATCATGTACCCGCGACCAAAGACTGTTTCGGGTGAGGATCGCATCATGCCCGGGGCCGTGGCCGTGCGACCGAAGGACGGGCAAGTGTTTGTCGCGTCGATGAAAACGGGAGAGTTGTTCGCATTGCGTGACGCGGGGAACGACGGGAAGAACGCTACGTTTGAACGGTATGGTCACGGGTTGTATCAGGATGCGCTATCGATGCTCGCCGAGGACGATGGGCTGTATGTGCTGCACCGCCGCAATCTCACGAAGATCACCGAGAAGAATGGGATCACGACCGGTTTCGAGCGAGTCGCCGCCTTGCCGCATGGTATCGCCGACACTTACGACATGGCGTACGGTCTGGCCCGCGACAAGGGCGGGCGGTTCGTCTTCGGTTACGCTCCGTACTCGAACACCACGATCCCCGGCTCTGGCGGTGCGTTGCGACTCAAACCCGGAACGCCACCCGAGGAGGTGGCCTATGGGATGCGGAACCCGCTTGGCTGGTGCAGCGGCACGGACGGCGAAGTCTTCTTCACCGATAACCAGGGCGATTGGGTCGCGACGAACAAGCTCTGCCATGTCACCGAGGGCGCGTTCTTCGGCTGGCCGAACCGCTCGCAGCCTCAACACCTCACAAAGCCCGCGGGTAAGACCACGGTCTGGGTTCCCTATGCCTGGGCACGCTCCATCAACGGTGTGACATACGACAGCACCGGCGGCAAGTTCGGTCCATTTGCTGGGCAGTTCTTCATGGCGGAACTGATGTTCGGCGGCGCGGTCATTCGCGCGAATGTCGAGAAGGTGAACGGGGTCTATCAGGGTGCTTGTTTCCCATTCTGGGGCAAGGGTCTTCTCGGACCTGTGTCGATGGCGTTCGACCCGAAAGGGAAGCTCTACGTTGGCGGGATCACGGAACCGGGGTGGATGTCGCAGCCGGACCGCGGTGCGTTGTTCCGCATTGATTTCACGGGTCAAGTTCCGTTTGAGATGCAATCCATCCACGTGAGACCGCAAGGCTTTCGAGTCGTGTTCACACGCCCCGTAGACAAACAGCGCGCCGCAAACCCGAACGCGTACAAGCTCGAGAGCTATCGCTATGAGTATACCGGTGCGTATGGATCGCCCGAACTGGACCGCACGACCGTGAAGATCGAGAAGGTGACAGTCGCCGCCGACGGGTTGAGTGTCGAGCTTATGACAACGCCCCTGGTCAAGGATCGAGTTTACATGCTGACTGCCGAAGGTGTGCGTTCCTTGAAGGATGAACTCCTCGTTCACAAGGTGGGGGCGTATACCCTCAATGAAGTACCGGTTGAGAAATGACCCGTTCGATGTTGCAGTTTGATCTGTAACAGTCCGATCAACGCACAAATTCACTGATTTCCCTTGAAGGTGATGTCATCATGATCGGTTCACCTCCGTCGCGTTTCTGCGGCGTCGTGTTTGCCACCTTTGTGGCGCTTGGGTTGTCGCCTTCGCTCGGCTCAGCGGGCGATATGCCTGCTGCCAAAGCATCCCCGAACATTTTGTGGCTCACGAGCGAGGACCACGGCCCGCAGATGGGGTGCTATGGCGACACCTTCGCCACCACGCCCAACATCGACGCGCTGGCCGCCAAGGGGATGCGTTATACCCATGTCTGGTCGTGCGCTCCGGTTTGTGCTCCCGCCCGCACGACGATCATCTCCGGGCTTTACCCGCCCTCGACGGGCGCGGAGCATATGCGGAGCATGGTGCCGTTCCCCAAGGACAAGCAGATGTTTCCGCAGTTCTTGCGGACGGTGGGGTACTACTGCACAAACCGGGCGAAGGAGGACTACAACCTCGCCAAGCCCGGACAGGTGTGGGACGACTCCTCAGCCAAGGGGCACTGGCGGAACCGCAAAGCAGGCCAACCCTTCTTCGCCGTGTTCAACTCGGAAAAGAGCCACGAAAGCAAGTTGCGTGTGCGCCCTCACGTCGCTGTTCACGACCCGGCCAAGGTGCGGATCCCAGCGTATCACCCGGACACTCCCGAGGCTCGCCGTGACTGGGCGCAATACTACGACACCGTTACCGCGGCCGATGCCGATGCCGGGTTGCGGCTGAAGGAACTGGCTGATGACGGACTGGCTGACGACACCATCGTGTTCTACTTCGCCGATCACGGACCCGGGATGCCACGAAGTAAGCGATCAGCGTGCGACTCCGGATTGCACGCGCCGATGGTCGTGTACATCCCCGAAAAGTTCCGTCACTTGGCACCACCGGAATACAAGCCGGGTGGGAAGTCCGATCGCCTCGTGAGTTTCGTGGATCTCGCGCCGACGGTTCTCGTGCTCGCGGGAATCGAGCCACCCAAGTGGATGCAGGGCCACGCGTTCCTGGGTCGCGAACCCGCACCGCAGCCGTTCGTGTACGGCTTCCGTGGTCGAATGGACGAACGGCTCGACCTTGTTCGTAGTGCCACGGATGGGCGGTACGTTTATGTGCGGAATTACATGCCACACAAGATTCCCGGGCAACATGTTGATTACATGTTCCAGACGCCCACGACACGGATCTGGAAGCAACTCCACGACGATGGGAAGCTGAAAGTCGCACAAAGTGCATTCTGGAAGCCCAAGGCGACCGAGGAACTGTACGACCTACATACCGACCCGGATGAGGTCATGAACCTCGCTGCGGTTCCGGCCCACGCGGAGACGCTGAACCGACTTCGCAAAGCACAGCAGGCCTTGGCAGCAGAAATCCGCGACGTGGGTTTCCTCCCCGAAGGTGAGCTTCACAGTCGTTGCGAGGGAAAATCGCCTTACGACGGAGCCCGTGACGACGGCAAGTATCCGTTCCGCCGCGTGTTCGAGACGGCAGAGTTGGCGTCGCAGTTGTCCCCGGACGGCATTCCTGCTCTGAGGGCAGCGTTTCGCGATGAAGACTCGGCGGTCCGCTACTGGGCGGCGATGGGTATGGTGATTCGCGGCGCGGCTGCAGTCGAGGCCGCTCGGGAGGAACTTCGGGGTGCTCTCAAGGACAAGTCGCCTCATGTCCGGATCGTGGCCGCCGAGGCTCTCACACTCCACGGCGATGCTGCTGACCAAAAGGCCTCGCTCGATCAACTGGTGGAACTCGCCAACTGGGAGACACAGAGTGTCTTCGTGGCTGTGGCAGCCCTCAACGCTCTTGATGCTGCGGGGAGCAAAGCCAAGTCCGTTGTGGACGCCATCAAGAAACTCCCGGCAAAAGCGAAGTCGCCTGATCCGCGTTACAATCCCTACGTTCCCCGGTTGCTTGAAGATTTGGTTGCCAAGTGGAAGTGATTCTTGAGTCACGAGGGTGGCGTCATCATGGTGTGACGCCCACCCTGTGTTTCATGGCCGACTTATGCTCTACTGCTTCGCGTCCTTGGGGAAGAACAGTCGGTACGTTTTGTAACCGCCGCCAACGTTCGATACCGTGAAACCCGCTTGCAAGAGAATCCGGGTTGCAATGTACCCACGCTGCCCCACCTGGCAGTACGCAGCGATTGGGCGATCACGCGGCAACTCGCCGAGTCGCGAACGCAACTCATCAACCGGGATGTTCACCGCTCCCGGGATGTTGCCGAGTGAGAATTCCTGTGCGGTGCGAACGTCGACAAGGAACGGTCGCTGGCCTGGCTCGGTTGCAAGAATCGAATCGACATCAGTCTGCGGGTGATCGCCACGAACCAACCCGCTCGCGACGAAGCCGGCCATGTTGATGGGGTCTTTCGCGGAACCGTATTGGGGAGCGTACGCGAGTTCCATCTCCTCCAGATCGAAGACGGTCATCCCTGCTTGAATGGCGACCGCCAGCACATCGATCCGTTTATCCACACCAGCACCTCCCACGCCTTGCGCACCGAGGAGCTTGCCCGTTTCCGGGTGGAAGATCACTTTGAGCGACATCTGCTCTGCACCGGGGTAGTAACCGGCATGATGCATCGGGTGAATGTACACCTTGCGGTAAGGTCGCTTTGCGCGACTCAGGCTCTTTTCCGATGCGCCAGTCATTGCCACGGTGCGATCAAAAAACCCGAGGATCGCAGTCCCCTGTGTCCCGCGATACTTCGCCTTCCGATCGAATACGTTGTCGGCGGCGATACGCCCTTGTCGATTGGCTGGTCCGGCGAGGGGCACCTGAGTTTGCTCGAGTATCACGAAGTCCGTGACCTCAACGGCATCACCCACCGCGAAGATGCTCGGGTCGCTGGTCTGAAGGTATTCGTTGACCTGAATGCCGCCGCGTGGCCCGACCGCGAGACCTGCACCGACCGCGAGTTTGTTCTCGGGCCGTACACCCACGCCAACCACGACAAGCTGGGCAGGTAACCGCTCGCCCGACTTCAAGTAGACAACTAACCCATCGGCTGTTTTCTCAATGCTCTCGGCTGTTTGGCTCAACAGTAACGTGACACCCTTGGTCGCCAGATGTTCGACAATGGGTGTCGTCATTTCCCGGTCGAACGGAGTGAGAATCTGGCCGTTCTTCTCGACCACTGTGGTCGCAACTCCACGACGGACGAGGTTCTCGGCGAGTTCCAGGTTAATGAAACCTCCGCCTAACAGCACAGCCTGCTTCACGCCGTGATCGACCTGCCCCTTGATCAAGTCGATGTCCTGCAAGTTGCGAAGCGTGAAGATTCCCGGTAGATCGATCCCCGGAATCGGCGGCCGAAAGGGGGCTGCTCCTGGCGCGAGGATAAGCGTGTCGTAACTTTCCTCGTATTCCCGACCCGTTGCAAGGTCTCGAACATGCACCTTCTTCGCGGCTCGATCAATCGTTTCCACTGACGAGCGGGTCCGCACGTCGAGCTTGAATCGGTTACGCAACATCTCGGGCGTAGTGACGAGCAACTTCTTCCGTTCAGCGATCTCGCCACTGACGTAGTAAGGGAGCCCGCAGTTCGCGAACGAGACATCGGGACCACGCTCGAACAGGACAATCTCGGCATCTTCCGATAACCGACGCGCACGAGCGGCTGCCGATGCGCCACCGGCCACCCCACCGACGATGAGCAACTTCATGATCCGAATCCATTGGGTTCAGGTGATTGAGTCAGCGAGTCGTGGCGGATTTCACATCCGTGGCGCAACTGTTCCAGGGCATCCGAGCAAGCAACATCCCCATCGCACAACTGTTGGTGACGCCCGAGAATGCCAGTCCAGCTCCGACCAGAGCAGTGAGGCCGATGAACGCGGGATCGACGAACCAGCCCAGTACTGCCCCCAACAGCACAAGCGAGCCTGCTGCGATTCGGACCTGTCGCTCCAACGACATGATCTTCTTCCCTCTCACGACCGGCAGCCCGGCCTCGATGCATGCCAGCGTCCCGCCTTCAACATTGATCACGTTGGAGTAACCAGCCTTGAGGAACTTCTCGCACGCTTGTTGCCCGCGACTTCCTGAACGGCACAAGACGTACAGCGGCTCATCATTTGAACTGCTACGAGCTTGCACGATCGCCGCGGGGTTGAGGCGATCCAGTGGGACGTTTCGGGCGATATCCACGTGAACTTCCTGGAACTCGACGGGGGTTCGCACATCGATGAGTTCCGGCTTCTTTCCGGCGTTGCAAAGTTCCGCGAGTTGGCGGGGAGTGATGGTCGATATTGCCATGTGGTGATTCCTTATGGATGAGTTCAGGTTGTTGAGAATCACGATTTGCCGAACCGTGCCTCGATGCAGGCCATGATGTCCGCGAGGTGCGGTTCCGCGACCTGATAGTACGCCTTTCGGCCGTCCTTCTCGCTGGTCAGGAGGCCGCACCTCTGCATCAACCGCAGATGTTCCGACGCCATGTGGCTAGGAATCTCGCAAGCCTGTGCGAGTTCCCCCACGGTATAACGGCCCCGCAGGAGCATCTGCACAATGCGCAGCCGATGCGGATGTGCGAGCGTCTTCAGGCATTCAGCAGCGAGTTCGAGGCGAGTGAGCGGCGTGAGCTTCGACGGCTTACCAGCCTGCGTCTTGGTGGTCATGGTTCGAGCCTCCCATTATTCATGCATATCGGAAGCTATCGACCTTTCAACCATTGAGCATTGCCGCCCGAGAAACTGGTCTCGGACGGCAGGTGATAGGATTGTTGTGGTTTGCTCTGCTGGTAGCTCTGATTCAGTGACCGGGGAGTTGGATTTCGATGCCATACTGGGGAGCGATCCGGAGTAGTTTTTCGATCTCATCTTTGGTCGGCGGAAGCGCGGCTGAAGATCCCTCGGCAAGTGCCACGCCGACTTCAAAAAACATTTGCTCCAGCCCAGCGGGGGCGACGGCGATCAACATTCGAGCCGGTTTGGTGCTTTCGTTTCTGAACGAGTGCGGTGTCCCGACTGGCATGTTTGCGAACATCCCCGCCGACGCCACGAGGCGACTATCTCCAATCTGAAACGTGATCTCACCTTCGAGGACGTAGAAGCTCTCTTCCTCACGGCTGTGAACGTGTGGCGGCGGCCCGCCGCCCGGAGGAACGATGGCTTCCCACATGCAGTATTTGCCGTTGGTGTCTTCACCCGTTGCCAGGAAGCGATACACGTCACCCACAACGGCGATGGTTCGGCCTTCACTGGGCTTTCGAATAGTTGGGCTCATATCCCTCATCCTTTTGGTTACTTGGCTAGGTTCCGATTGTGTGGTAGGTTGCGCGTTTTGTCATCATCGCGTACCTCGAACCTCGCGTTGTTCTCCATCAACAATCTGAGAGCGTTCGCGGAGTCATGGCCGCTCGCAACGCGTTGAGCACTGCGAGAACATCTATTACCTCCTGTGCGATCGCCCCGGCCACCGGTGGGAGATATCCTGCTGCGGCGATCACGACGCCAACCAGACTTAAACCCATCCCACCAATGGCGCTTTGTAACGCGATCCGCCGCATTCGCCGCCCGATGTGCAGGAGTTCATCCACCCGCTCGAGCGAACTGTCGAGGATCACCACGCCGGCCGCCTCGGCGGTGACATCGCTTCCTTTCCCGAACGCGATCCCCACTGTTGCCGCCGTGAGTGCTGGAGCATCGTTGATGCCGTCGCCCATGAAGACCGTGTTGGCAGCTTTCGTTTCCTCTCGAACCAGGGCCAGTTTCTGCTCGGGACTCTGGCTCGCGTACACCTCGGTGATTCCAACCTTCTCAGCGAGATATTGCACCTCGGTTTCGCGGTCGCCCGAAACGAGGAGAACGCGGTTGAAGCCGTGTTGAGGCTTCAGGTGGCGGACAAAGGAATGGCCTTCCGTTCGGGGTTCGTCGCGAAATCGCACAGTCGCGGCGTATCGACTATCGATAATGACGAGGCACTCCAACCCGCCCGAGAGCGGAGGTAGCGAGCCTTCCGATCCTGGAGATTGACGAAGGAGCTTCTTCCGGCTGGTCACCTGGACTGCTCGCCCACCGATCATGCCGCGTAGGCCTTCGCCCGGTCGTTCGCTCACCTCGCTAGCATCGTCGAGTCGCAGATTCGCTTCAGTAGCTGCGTCGATGATCGCGGTTGCCAGCGGGTGACGTGAGTACCGTTCCAGGCTCGCCACGGCCGCGAGGGATTCCTCTCGGGTGAATCCAGTAGCGGCAAGAATTTCGGTCACCTTCGGCTGGCCGTAGGTCAGCGTGCCGGTCTTGTCGAAGATCGCAACCCGGCAGGTGTCGATCTTCTCCAGCACAGCGGGATCTTTGATGATGATGCCTCGCCGTGCCGCGAGGGAAACGGAGCCGATGATTGCCACCGGAATTGCGATCAGGAGCGGGCAAGGTGTCGCGACTACCAGCACAGCAAGGAATCGCAGAGGATCTCCGCTTACTCCCCAGGCCAGCAAGGCAATTCCAATTGCGAGTGGCGTGTACACAGCACCGATCTGATCTCCGAGTCGCCGCAACTGGGGACGGCGTTGCTCGGACTCCCGCATCACTTGCATGATCTTTGCGTATCGGGAGTCGATGGCAGTCTTCTCCGCCCGGATCGTCAGCGCACCGTCACCGTTGATGGCTCCGGAGAGGACTGCCGCCCCTGCGGCCTTCGGAAGCAGATAAGGTTCGCCCGTGAGGTACGCCTCGTTCATGGTGCTTCGCCCGTCGAGCACGACACCATCGACGGGGCAGGTTTCGTGCGGGAAGATCACGAGCGAATCGCCAACTGCAACCTCGGCCAGGGGCACATCTACGACCCCGCTATCTGTCTTGCGGTGCGCGGAGGAGGGCATTCGCCTGGCGAGGGCTTCCAGCGCGAAGGACGCTCGGCGCACGGCGTAGGCCTCCAGAGCCTGGCCGCCCGACAGCATCAGCACGACCAGGGTGCCGGCCAGATACTCGCCGAGGACCACGGACGTCACGATGGAGATACCCGCGAGCAAGTCGGAACTGAACTCCAAACGCGCGAGGTGACGTGCCAAATCCAATAAGAGCGGAATACCACAAGCCAGCGCAACGAAGAGAGGAATCGCGTCAGTTGGGAATCCGAGAACCGTACCACTCGTTTCGATACCGAACCTCAGAATCAGATGCAGGCCAATTCCCACGAGGGCGATCACGGCGATGGTGACTTCTCGTGAGCGAACGACTGCGAGGAATGCCGACCACAGTCGTGTCATCGGAGTTGTTCCTGAAAAGTGGAATGTGACGTTGGGACGCGATTACTTCCGTACATCCGGAAACAGCAGCGGCAGGCTGGGAAGTGTCGAGACGGTGGTCGGGGTGAGTCGCACACCGGTGCCCGGTTCCGAGGTGCCACCGGGTTTCACCAATCGCGGTTCGTGCCTCAGTTTGTCGAACTGGAACGCCTGCGATGCGGGCGATTCCCAGACGAGTTTGCAGTCCTGCGTTCCAACCCGGACCAGTAGTTCTGCCTTCAACTCATCGCCCGGTCGGTACGTCAGTTTCGCATCTCCCTCGACCGAGAAGCGGTAACTCGTTCCTGCTCCTTCGCGGATGCCAGGTCCAGCTTGTTTGAACGATCGTGTAATGGTTTGGCCACCGCCGCGGGTCGTGATTGTGATTGTCAATCCCCCCGCCGGAGCGACCTTCCCCAACCCCAAGTCTGGCGGAAGTACAAGGTCGAAACCCTGCAGGTTCATGTCGAACTTCGTCTGCCTCAAGAACGCGGCCAGCTCGGCGACGGGGTTCGGGGCGCTCGCGTTTCGCAGTCTTGCGAGAAGGTGGAGGAACCGCCCCCACTCCGGGAACGGCGTGGCCGCGTCGCCCAGTGTGTCGGCAGTAGCACGCCACCACTCGGGCGTATCCTTCTGTTGGGGATCCCCTCCCATTCGCGCACGAAGCAAGCCCTGAACGTGGCGTGTGCCAACTCGGAATGAGCGGTCGAGTCGATCGGCGAGATCACCCGAGATCGAGGGGTCACGGAAGTTCCGCAACTCCCACTCGCGATAGTCATCTGACTCACGCGGATATCCGCGCAAGAGCGCCGTGATGCGCTCGCCAGGGAGTTTCGCAGAATCGACCATCGGGCCGGGTTCCGGCAAGACGAAGACCGCCTCGGGGCGATTCGGGCCAGCGGTCAACCCGAGTGCGTCCCCCAGGTCGCGGAGATGCGTGAGCCGCTCGCGGACGAACTCCCAGCTTTTACGGGCCTGATCGACACGCTCGAAGTTGTAAGGAACCCAGTTGAGAACCGCCTTGCCGCGGAGTTGCTCGAGTGCTGGCGAGCCGGGTAAGGGGTCGTTCAGCGGGGCAGGGGGTTGTGCCGCCTCAGCGAGCAACGAACCGACTTCGGCCCGCCAGTTGTCGCCGAGCGATGGACTGTAGGTCAGCACGGTCCCGCGACGAACGTAGTCGCGGTACTTCTCCAGGAACTCGCCCTCGGCCGTTCGAATTTCAGCCGCATCGGCCAGCCACTTTCGTCGCAATTCGGCCGAGGATGTCTTCCCCCAGGCGTATTGCGAGGGGAGCGCAAGCTCGCCATTGAGGGTTTGCTCCACGCGGGCCAGGTCGTCCAGCGTGCGTGTGTCTTCCGGTGCCTGGAAGGTGAGGAGCTTCTCGCGGAACGCTTCGTAGTCCTCGATTTCCTTGACGCGACCAATGACGAATCGCCGCAGATCGTCCGGCACCGCACCGAAACCCGACTCGTCGCGGAACCCGGTGAGGACGGTCTTGTTTCGGGTCAACGCGGGGTACGCAAGCCGGACATCGGCTTCTGGTTCATGCTGCTGATAACCGCGAATCCGTTCTGCCAGCTCGGGGCCGGTCGGTGTGGGTTGAAACACCACAACCCCGACCACACCCAGGAGCAGAAAACTGACGAAGCTGAGAGCGAACCGAACGGTCCAGCGCAATCTGCGGTCCGAGGCGTTCACGCGATCGCGGTGGCTCTTGGCGACCGAGAAGCAATCGCCGAACAACTCGGCCACCTTGTATGGGCTGTCCGTTTCGGTCGGGCCGCCGCTGAGTTGGGGATGTCGAATGGCGACCGCGTAAACGGTGAGATCGACACTGCCGAACGGCAAGAACGGCGAGGGAATGCCGTCGTCGGGGTCCGCGTCCTTGAGGAACGCATCGAACTTGGCCCAGGCTCGGTCGGCTCGCTGGTTGACGCGGGCTTCCCACGAGGCAAGTGTGTCGTCGGGTTGCGCGAGTCGATCGCACTGCGTGAGTACCAGCAGCACCGGGAACCCGCCGACCACGCGGGCACTCGCCTTCGCCTGTGCAACGATCGTCAGGAACGTGTCGAACTCCTCGAACGCCTCGCGCAGTTCGTCGTCGTCGGAAGAGCCATCTACCATCAGCACGATGGCGTCGGCGTCGATCACGGCGCGAGCCACGGGCGCGCGCGTCTTCCAATCCTGGATCGCGTCGGGGTGGAGCAGTAGGCTCTCGGCCGCGCGCCCGGAGCAGTCGTTGAGCACAACGGAAATCGGCTCGCTGAGGACTTTCGCTTCCTCACGCCACGGGCGAAGTCGAACAGTGTAGTTGGTCAGTTCCGTGGTGCTGGGTTCGAGTTCCGTGCCGCGATAGACCGCATCACGAATCGAAGCCAGGCGACCTGAGGTTTCGAGAATCTCGCCGCGAAGTGTCGGCCCTTGCGTCTCGGACGACTTGAGGAGTGCCCCAAGAAGTGCGGACTTGCCCGCACCGGTGTGCCCGAAGAGCAACACCTGAGGCATATCCGGCGACGGCGGTAGGATGGGGATGGACATTGTGCAAAGCTGAGGGGTCTATAAGCGTGAGGCTCGAACAGAGTGGGAGACACGGAGCGGGGGAGAAAAGCAATCCGTGTGCGAGGTTGTATTTCTCCCTCTATGTGTCTCCCACTCTCCCCCTCTGTTATTTCACGGCTGGGAATACCACGTCGAGCCCGGCTTCCTCGGCGGCCCACTTGCCGACTTGCGTGACTGCGGGGTGCTCGCGTGGCAGGGCATTTTTCGTCGGGAACAGCACCGCTACCACAACCTTCCCCTTTTCCTTGGCCCGACGCTCGGAAATCGCTGTCTTCAGTTCCGCGAAGGTCTTCGGGGTGCGGTCGTCGTCGAGTAGGTAGAACCGTTCGTTCACAACATCCACGCCACCGAGCACTGTCACGCGAAGTGTCACGTCGGCGGGCTTGATGTCCACCTTGGGTGGCGAGACCTTGGGATCGGTTTTGAGGTCGGGGTTCGGGTTTGGTGGGTTCGACTTGCCGGAGTTCGGGTCGTTGTTCGAACTCCCTTTCCCGTCGCCGCCCTCGCCGATGGGCTTCCCCTTTCCGGTGAACACGATCATGGCGACGATGACCGCCAGGATTGCGCCACAGACCGGCTTGCCGATGGCCTTGAAGTTGGAAGTATCCTTCTGTTTGAAAATGTACCGCCCAACGGCCCACGCGAGAACGCCACCGAGGACGTAGCCGACCAGGAAGCCGCCCGCGACCAGGAGGCAATCGTTAATCAACTCCGTGATCGCATTCTCGGCGTTCGTAAAAAACCCGAAGAGAGATGCGTGCATCGCGGTGCCTCAGGGTCAGGGCGATAGTGCCGGGATGTCGAAGCCGAAGGGAACGTCCTTGAACCAGCGCTTCATCTGGTCTTCTTGCGCACCGGTTGGGAACGCACTGAGCGGCCTTCCCGGTATCCGTCTCGGGTAGAGTATCAGGAAGAACACATCCTTCACCCCCCCGCCCATGTTGGCCGCGTCCTTCTGCTTGCGAATCAGGCGCTCTGCGTCAGCGTCGGTCTTCACGTCCTCGCGGGCGGGGTCGTAATAAAACAGCGTACCGTTCGTGGGGTCGATCTCCAACACACGCACGGCGAGTCGGTCGGTGAGTTTCGCGAACTTCTCCTTCTCCATTCGCGAGACCTTCATCCGCTCTTCCTTGAGCATCTTCTGAAGCAAGTTGATGTCGTCTGGCAGCGTCTCCTCGGGCGTCTTGTCCTTGGGGTTAGGGCCGGGTTCGGGCGTGTCGGGCCCGCTCACGAACGGCATGAGGAGGAAGATGCAGAACAGAAGGATCAGGACGTCGATGAGCGGGATGAAGAAGCGTGTGACCGACTTTCGCGGCGTTTGGATCACGACTTCTCCCCTGGCGTTTCCGGGGGCGGTGCGTAACCACCGAGGGCGCGAATCAGGTCGCGGCCCATGCCGACGACCCAAATCGGCAGGATGTTGATGAACGCCATGTAGAGCCCGCCGCCGGTGGCTGTGATCGCGGGGGCATACTTGCGGATGATGTCGGATGGCTCGGGCCGCGACCCCGGCGTGATCGAGCTGAACGTCTGGAGGATGGCGACCACCGTGCCGATCAACCCGAGGAGCGGGAACCACTCGGCGGCCTGCGACAGGTGGTTCACCCAGCGGTCGGCGCGGTGGTCGAAGTCCGCCTGGAGTTCACGCCATCGCATCGCACGCCAAGCGAACACGACCTGCACGGCGAACAGCGTGAACCCCAGCCCGATGATGATCCAGTCGATGGGCGATTCGACCACGCGGTTCATGTACTCGCGGCGTGCGTCGGCCGGGATCGCTGCGAACAGCAGGGCCGCGGCGAGCACGGGGACGGCCGCGAACGCGAGCGGCAGGACGATGTGAATCCAGAACCGGCGCACTGGTTTCTCCCGTACCCGCTCCCCTTCGGGTCGCGGCTAAACGATCACTTGGTTTCCGTCAGCCACGCTGGCATTGCCTGCAACTTACCTTCCGTATCCACGCACGCCAGGGTCGAGGAACCCTCGCAAACCAGCGTGCCGTTCTCGCGGAACATCTGATAGTGGTGTTCCAACCGTACTGGTGTTGTTCGCACGACAGTGGTGCGAACGGTCAGCAGGTCGTCGTAGTGCGCCGGGCTTTTATACTTGATCTCGATCTTGGCGATGACCAGGAAAAAGCCCTGGTCTTCCAGTTCCTTGTAGGCCACTCCGCTGCTGCGAAGCAACTCCGTGCGGGCCTGCTCGAAGTACACCAGGTAGTTCGCGTGGTGCAGCAACCCCATCCGATCGGTCTCGGCGTACCGCACGCGAATCTGAATGTCGCCAGTGAGCATATCGCACCCTCGTTTAGGTCGCGCTCCCTTTGGGTCGCGGCTAAACGGTCACTTGATGAACCCGATACGGTTGTACGGCCAGAACACGAACACGGCCTTGCCGAGCATCAATCGCTGAGGAACCGTGCCCCAGTCGCGGCTATCGGAACTGTGGGCGCTGTTGTCGCCCAGGCACATGTAGTGGCCGGGTTGCACGTAGTAGAGGCTGGCCTTTGCTGCGTCCGAGTTACCGCGGCGGGTGTAGTACACGTCGCGATGGAGCTTGATGCTCTGTACCGTAACCTTCCCCTTCGCTCCAACGCTGGCCGGTGCATCGACATCGTTCGTCTTCGTCCAGCCTTCGGGGTTCAGGTCGGGTTTCCCGTCCGCGTCCTTGAACGCGGCTTCCTGTTCCGGGGTCGCCGGCATGTAATCCGCTTCCGTCCCGAAGTCGATGCGGCTGCCGTCTACCCACACCCACAGGCGGGCGTCCACGTTTGCGAAGCGAAGCGTGTGCGTCGAGCCGGCGGCGAGCTTGCAGGGTCGCGTGGGGTTGCCAAACGGTGTGTCGCTGGGGTCGGCTCCAATTCGGGAGAGCGTGACCTTGCCTTCCGCGAACGTTGCCTGAAAGCGGTTCACCCCGCGCGACAGTTCGAGAACGACCTCCGCACCCGCGGCGATTGTCGCCTTGCACTCGACGCACAGGTCGCCGACCCAGAGCTTGTCCATCCCCTGGGAATCGCGGGGCATCATCTGGTTCGCGGCGTCGAGGCTCATACCCGCGTTGTAGCCGAGGAAGTTGTCGATCGGCATCGGTGACTGCTTCGCGAGACTCTCCAGATCGTGGGGCGAGTGTGCGTCGTCCGCGACGAGCGGCTCACGCCACGGCATCGCGAGGTGGCGGTAGCGAATCCAGTCCAGTTCCGCACGCTCATGGCCGAAGACTTTCGGTTGGTCGCGGTTGTCGCCGGTCCAGTGCGTCGGCCCCGCGACGCCCATCGGGTTCGCGGGCGCAGTCGGCGCGGCGTACCAACGCGGCGGCACTTTGCCGGCGAGTTCGGTGGGCTGTTGATCGTTGTCCCAGACGATTCGCAGATCGGCGAGGAGTTGTGCCTCTCCCTTGCGGATCATCTCGAAGCCCCCGCGACCAGCCGGGAAGCCTGCCCCGCGTGAAGCATCGAACAGACCCGTTGAGAGTGGGTTCGATTGAGCCACGGTCGAGTACATGTACTGCGGCTTCCACAGATCCACGGAGTCGGGCGGGCGTGGGTAGAGAAGGCTACCGTGTTCATCGACTGCATCGGGTGGGTAGTCCAGCGACCGCGTGACGAAGAGATCGCCGCGGTAGATTCCGATGGTTTCGCCACCAAAGCCCATCGCCCGCTTGATGTAGTTCTGGGCGGTGTACTTCTCTTGCGGCTTCTCCGGGAACTTGAAGACCACGACGTCGCCTCGCTGCGGGTCGCGCAAGTGGTACAGCGGCTTCAGCACGAGCACGCGGTCGCCCGTGTTGTTCTGGGGAACCGGTTTGAGGTCTTCGATTCGCCCCTTGTGCCGGCAGTTGGGGCAAGTGTACCCGACGAGTGCGGTTCGCTTCCCGTCGCGACCCTCGACCTCGTCGTGCGAGTTCACCGGGAACTCATGCTCGCACTTCGGGCACTTCACGATCTTCTGGTAGCCGTAGAGCGTCTCGGCCATGCTCCCGGTCGGGATCACGAATGCCTCGGTGACGAACAGCTTGAGCAGCAGCACCAACACGACCACGAACACAATTGTCTCGACGGCCTCACGTGCCGCATCACGCGGGGCGGTGTGTTTCTTCTTCTCGTCGGCTGTCGTTGGCTCTGCTATCTCAGGCATACAGGTCTCAGCGTTTAGTGGTGGTCCCTTCAGGACAACCAGGGTGCGGTGCGTGGCCCCGGTGGGGCCACCGCTCAATCAGTTAGTGCAGCCATCGCAGGCGAGACCAGTCCACCGTCTGGAACAGCCGCTCGCGACCGCCGAAGGTTGTTCGGGCGGGTCGCAGTGGTTGGTGGATCAGGAATGGTTTACCGATGAACTCCGCCTCTGGCACGCCCGCGTTCGGCCATTTCCTGCTGTCCTGCGAGTTCCCGCTGTTGTCGCCCATCATGAAGTATTCGTCCGAGGCCATCGTTATTGGCGTGCCGTGCGGCGGTTGTGTCCCGTTTTCACCGAACTGGGTGTAGTACACATCCCGATACAATTTCAGGTTGCGGATCGCAAGGCGGGAACCGCGAGCGCCCAGCTGGAGCGGACGGCGAACCTCGCCACGGGTCGCGAGAGCGGGTAAGTCGGCGGAGGCTCCGACCACTTTGCCGTCGATGGCCAGGATCGCCCGTCGGTCCACGAACGAGAAGTCTATCCGGTAAGTGCGACCAAGTTCCAGGCTGACTCCGCGAGTCGTGGCGAGCGGGCCAACCCCGTCGTGCGTGAGAATCGCCAACCCGTTCGCCTTCGCTCCCACGCTGATTTCGGCATGGACCGCATCGGTGCCGTCGATCAAGCGGCACGCGAAACTCCCCTCGTCGGCGGTTGCCAGCACTTCCACATCGCAGGAAAGCGAGAAGTCGTTCGCGTGCGGGAGCTTGTCGAACGAGCGTTTGGTGATTGGCAACCGCCCAAGTGATCGGAGCCCGTCGTAGCTGTTCCACACGCGGATCGTTTGTTCCTCGCGTTCATCGAGGTTCCAGTTGCGATATGTCACGGATCGCGTGGTTTGTGGGCTCTCGGCCGCGTCGAGGAGCAACTCGCCGCCGTTCACGACCGCTGCCGAAGCGGGTTCCGCCTTGCGGTTGGTGGCGGGCGGCAAGCGTGGGTCGTTCTCGGTCGGCTCCGCGAGCCAGCGCTGGTTCCACCCGCCGGGCTCGGGAACATACGCCATGTCGAAGATCAGGGTTCGCGTTTCGCGAAGTTCAGGGAGTGTTTTGCGAAGCAACTCACCATTCGCGTACACCTCACCCTCGAGGATGGTGATGGTCTCGCCGGGGAGGCCGACGACCCGTTTCACGTAGGGCTTGCGATACTCTCGGGGGTCGGGGTCCGGGCAGTGGAACACGCCCATTTCCCATCGACGCGGACGTCGGATGTTGAACACGTTCTTGTCCACGAGCAGGCGGTCGCCGTTCAGGTCGAAGGCACCGGCGAGCGAGAACGCCTGCCCGCAGTTCGGGCAGCCGACCGCTTCGTATTGCTCCGCGTTGTTCCCGCCTGTCGAAGGCGCACCCACTCGAACGGGGAAACCGCAGCGAGGGCAGGGGCCTTCGCGATGATTGCCTAATAGCGCGGGTGCCATGCTGCCTGTGGGGACTCCAAACGGCTCCAGCGCGAACACACGAACGAACACGAACAGCGACACGAACGCCGCCGCGATATTCGCGAGGATGCGGTAAGGGCTGCCAACGTGAACGTGGTGACCCTTGCCGTGTGGCTGTGGTTCAGCAGGTGGCGCTTGCTTCACCGGATTCGGAGGCGTAACTGGGGCAGCGTCTTCGAGCGGGAGTGGTGCGGTGGGGGGTAGGATAACAGGTGAACGTGACGGCAACTCTTCCACGAGAGGCAGTTCGTCTAGTGGCGGATCGGGGAGCGTTTCCCTAGCCGGATGTGCGTCGGGTCGATCCATGATGCGAGATCCTGTTTCGGCGAGCGGGGCGGCGTAAGCCCCCCGAGTTCTTGCAATTGCCAGAGACTCGGGGGGCTTACGCCGCCCCGCTCGCCAAGAAATCAGTCGTCCTGCTCAAGCACCGCGAGGAACGCCTCCTGCGGCACTTCGACTTGCCCGATCTGCTTCATCCGCTTCTTGCCCTCGGCCTGCTTCGACCAGAGTTTCCGCTTACGCGTGATGTCGCCGCCGTAGCACTTCGCGGTCACGTTCTTCCGCATCGCGGCGATGTTCTCGCGGGCAATCACCCGTGCACCGATGGCGGCCTGAAGCGAGACCTCGAACAGGTGCCGGTCGATCTCCTCACGGAGTTTCTTCAGGATCGCACGACCTCGCCGCTCGGCGTTCGTTCGGTGAACGATCACCGACAGCGCGTCCACCTTTTGCCCGTGGACGAGGATGTCCATCTTCACGAGGTCGGCGGCACGATAGCCGAGCACTTCGTAATCCATCGTGCCGTAGCCGTGCGTGACCGACTTCAGCTTGTCGTAAAGGTCGTAGATCACTTCCGCGAGTGGCATCTCGTAAACGAGAATCACCCGCAGTTGGCTCAGGTACTCGGTACGCACGAACACGCCGCGGCGGTCGGTACACATCCCCATCAGTGCCCCGATATTCGCAGCGGGAATGAGGAAGCTGATACGCACGATCGGCTCGCGAAACTCCTCGATCAAGCCGCCGTCTGGCACGTCCTGCGGGCCGTGGAGCGTTACCGTTTCCCCGTCCTTCTTCAGCACCTCGAACGACACGTTGGGGGCCGTCTGAACGAGGTTCAGTTCGCTCTCGCGTTCGAGCCGCTGCTGGATGATCTCGCGGTGGAGCATCCCGAGGAAGCCGCAGCGGAAGCCGAACCCGAGACCGTCCGACACTTCCGGCGTGAAGGTGAACGAACTGTCGTTGAGCTTGAGCTTGCCAAGCGCCTCGCGGAGATCCTCGAACTCGTTGTTGTTCACCGGGAACAGCCCCGAGTACACCATCGGCTTCGGTTCCTTGTACCCGGCAAGCGGCTCGGCTGTCGGGTTCACGGCGTCAGTGACTGTGTCGCCGATGCCGACATACTCGATGTTCTTGATGTTCGCGGTGAAGTAGCCGACCTGGCCCGCGGAGAGTTCGTCGCACTTTACCATGTCCGGGCGGAACTGGCCCATCTCGGTGATCGCGTATTCGCGGCCGGCACGCATGAACTTGATCTTTTGCCCCGGCTTGATGTTGCCGTCGATCATGCGGATGTAGACCACGACACCCTTGTAGGTGTCGAAGTGCGAGTTGTAGATGAGTGCCTTGGTCGGGGCGGTCGGGTCGCCGGCCGGTTGCGGAACGCGGTCGATGACCGCTGCGAGCAGATCCTCGACGCCGATGCCGGTCTTGCCGCTGACCCGCATGACCTCTTCGGGAACCGTCATCAGGGCGGTTTCCATTTCACCGATCACGAAGTCCGGGCGTGCGTGCGGCAGGTCGATCTTGTTGAGCGTGGGTATAATCTTGAGCCCGGCTTCCATCGCGAGAAAGCCGTTGGCGACGGTTTGCGCCTGCACGCCCTGGAACGCATCCGCCAGGAGGATTGCACCTTCACACGCGGCTAGCGAACGCGACACTTCGTAGTTGAAGTCCACGTGGCCCGGGGTATCGATCAGGTTGAGTTCGTACCGCGTGCCCTTGTACTCGTGGTAGATCGTGACCGGATGCATCCGGATCGTGATGCCGCGTTCGCGTTCGAGATCCATGCTGTCGAGCGTCTGGGCCTTGATATCACGCTCGGAGATGGTCCCGGTTTTCAGCAAGAACTGGTCCGCGAGGGTGCTTTTCCCGTGGTCGATGTGGGCGATGATGCAGAAGTTTCGGATATTTGCGGTCGGCGTCGGCATGTCGTCGCGGCTCACGGTGTCCTGGCGACTCCGGGATTGGCCCGAGTCTATCTCAAGATATTAGCAGTCGCGTCGAACCCTGAATAGGGCACCGCGACATTGACGCGGTGTTGGAAACCCGGAAGATGTCTGGAATTCGGAGTGCGGAGCGCGGAATGCGGAGCGATGAGAACGGACTGGTTTTCATTCCACATTCCGAAAATTCCGCACGAAGAATTCCGAAATGAGGTTCCTCATGGATCGCTCCCCGACGACGTTCCTGGTTCTGATCATCCTCGCCGTGCTGGGCATCGGCTACTTCGTGCAACAAAAGACGCACCCGGAGAGCGGTCCCACATCGGACCCGGCGGTGCTGGCATCCGATTTTGGTAAGGTCGAGGCCGCCATTACCGCGGCGAAGGGGAAAGTCGTCCTCGTCGATTGCTGGGCGACATGGTGTGGCCCGTGTGTGGCGAGCTTCCCGAAACTGGTCGAGAAGGACGAGAAGTATCGCAGTAAGGGGCTCACTGTGATCTCGGTGAGTCTGGACGATCCCTCAAGTTCCAGCGAGGTGCAGGACTTCTTGAAGAAGCAGAACGCGACGTTCACCAACCTCCAGCCAACCTTCGACGCGGCCACGCAGAAGGGGCTGGAAAAGCGTCTCGGATATCGTGGGGGAATCCCACATGCCGCACTGTTCAACCGCCAGGGCGAGCGCGTGTGGACGGGGCACCCAGCGAGCCCGGAACTGGAAGCGAAGATCGAGACCGAACTCAACAACTGATGGCGAATCACAACCTCCGTTTTGGAGTTACCCGATGACAGGCCGGATTCTCACCGCCCTTGCTGTTCTGATGGCTGGCATCCTTGTCGGCTGTGCGGCCGATGAACCCGCCAAGGCCATCAACGTCACCGAGGTTCGCGCTACCGAACTTCAAAAGGCGTTCGCGGATCAGAAGGGGAAGGTCATCCTGGTCGATTGCTGGGCGACGTGGTGTGCCCCGTGCATCAAGAAGTTCCCGCACCTCGTCGAACTGCACAAGAAGTACGCCGAGAAGGGGCTGGTGTGCGTGAGCCTGAGCATGGACAAGTTCGGCGACGAGGACGACTACAAGAAGGATAAGGTTGTGGCGTTCTTGAAGGACAAGGGTGCGACGTTCCCGAACTTCATTGTTTCCGAGCCCAAGAAGGATGAGGAAGCGCTCCTCAAACTGATCGGGGACTTCCAGGCGATTCCCTACATGGTCATGTTCGATCGCGCCGGCAAGAAGGTCTGGGCCAGCGACGAGAAGCCCAAGCTGGACGACGAACAACTTGCCAAGTTAATCGAACTAGAACTGTCGAAGAAGTGAATCCTGGTGAACGAACCCCAAGTCACTGCAATTCCGTATAATGCGTGATCCGGGGTTTGTTCCCGGTTCACGCCTCGTCTGAGACTCCGTTCATGCCGCCGATTCAGTTTGTTGTGGACCGCCGGGAACACGGCAAGACGCTCGCGTCCGCGCTCAAGATTCGCTACGGGCTGAGCTGGTCGCAAGCGAAGCGACTGGTCGAGGGGCGGCACGTCAAGGTGAGCGGGCAGGTCGAGCCCGACCTGACACGCCGGCTCAAACTTGGGAAGCGGGTTGAACTCGCTGCGGGGACGGTTGAGTTGAAGCCTGAGGAGCGCAAGAAGCTCGCGGACAAGGCCAAGAAAAAGGCGGAGCGTGCCGCGAAGAAGGTCGAGCCGCCGAAGCCCAAAGCGAAGCCGGACGCGAAACCCACCTCGAAGCCCGTGCTGCTGCCGCCGTCAACGATTGTCTACCAGGACGACGCGATCATCGTGGCGAACAAGCCGGTTGGGCTAACCACGACACGCAACAAGGACGAAGCGGAGGAGTTCGGCGAGCGAGCCGTGAAGTTCCTGCCGAAGACTCTCGCGGACTTGCTGCCGATCGCGATTGGTGCGCCGAACCGTGCCTTGATCGCAGTTCACCGCATCGACCGCGACACGAGCGGCCTCGTGGTGTTCGCCCGCAATCGTGAGGCCGCCGAGAACCTCATGGAGCAATTCCGCAAACACACCGTGGATCGGCGCTACCTGGCGCTCACCCGTGGAGTTCCTCCAGCGAAGCGGATCAACTCGACGTTCGTTCGCGATCGTGGCGATGGCCGTCGTGGCAGCAGCACAAAGAAGGACGCTCCGGGCGGCAAGCGAGCCGTCACGCACGTTCGCGTTGTCGAGGCTTTGGGGGAATTCGCGGTCGTGGAGTGCCGGCTCGAAACGGGTCGCACACACCAGGTGCGCATTCACCTTGGCGAAGCGGGCACGCCGCTATGTGGCGAGAAGGTGTACGACCGCCCTTTGAATGGGAAGCCGTACCCTGACACGAGCGGGGCGACACGGCCGATGCTGCACGCCGAGCGCCTCGGGTTCACGCACCCCATCAGCGGCACGCCCCTGGTGTGGGACGTGCCACCACCCGCGGATTTCACTGCCATCCATGAGTGGTTAAAGCAAAACTCGGTCTGATATCACACCGCGACGACGGGTTCGACAACGCCCTTCGGCGCGGCAACAGCCTCAGGGACTGCCACGGGTGCGATCACCTTCGCCGGTCGCACTAAGCCCGCCAGCACCAGTGAGATGATCGTTAGCACGCTGGCGACCAGCCCCACCACCGGGAAACCGGTCATCGTCCCATCCTCGGATTTCGTGATGAGCGCACCGGCAAGGATCGGTGCGATCCCGGTTCCGAGATGTTGCACGGCGGTGTTCAAACTCATGAACGCCCCGCGAACGCGAGGCTGAGCCGCGCCCAGCAACATCGCCTGTGCGGGGACCATTCGGCCAGCCGCGAACACCATGAACAGGCTCAACGCCGCCGCCGCGACCCACAGAGGTCCGGGCGGAAGGTTCGTGACCGCGAGCGTGGCCACGATCGTCATGCCCGCGAGGATGCGGAACAGCATCAGTCGCGGGAACCGGTCCGCCATTCGCCCGATGAAGCCCATCCCGAACAGCGTGCAAACCCCACCCGCGAAGTAGAGCGTTGCGAGTTGGTCCTCGGTCCAGCCGTTCGTTGCCGCCATGTATGGAGCCATGAACGATGCAACCGTGAATGTCCCCAGCACCATGAAAAACGTGAACAGGAACGCTCGCTGGTGATTCGGTTCCCGGAGCACCGCAACCATTTCCAGAATCGCGTTGCGGCGTGCGTGTTCCAGGTGCCCACGCACCTGCGGTAACCGGAAGAGTGCGAACACCCACACAAGCGTACTCAATCCCGCCAGCGCTACGAACGGTGCTCCGCGGCCGAACTTGTCGGCCAGGACTAACCCGATGGGAAGGCCCACGATGCTTGCGACCGCGAACGACGACGTGATCGCTCCCGTAGCCCGGCCGCGTTTCTCCGCGGGGAACACGTCGCCGATCACCGCCATGATTGACACCGCTGCCAGCCCGCCGAAGATTCCCGCGAGCGTTCGCGCCACGAGCAACCACACATACGTCTCGGCCAACCCACACAGCAGCGTGCTCAGCGTGAATCCGCCGTACATCGCGATCAGCACCGAACGCCGGTCGAAGCGGTCCATGACGAGGCTGCCCAGAAAGCTGGCAACCCCCGCGGCAATCGCGTAGACGGAAACGATCCAGCCGAATTCGACGGGTGTGATGTCGAGTTCTGCCATCAGCCGCGCACCCAGCGGCATGATGATGACGAAATCGACCATGTGTGTGAACTGAATCGCGACGAGAACGAGGATCAACGCCCACTCGCCGCGTGTGATCTTCGGTGGAGTGGGGCGCGGCACGGGATCGGAAGCAGTCTCGGGCATCTCGTCTTCTCTCCACGGGCAGGCGACAGGGAGGAATACCACAACAACCGGCCCGGATTACAGGCCGATTGGGAGAGGAAACAGAGGGGAGTCAGGCCGCACAGGTTCGCGGCAAAGATCAATCTTCACGAACGGTCATCGGCAGCACCTCAAACAACGGGTGATTGGCAAACAAGTCCCACGCCGCGGCTCGTTGCTCCGGGGTGATTTCATCCTGGCACAGATCCCACCATTCTCGCCATTGTGTGCTGGAGAAACCAGTTGGCCACGGCAACGGAGGGCGAATCGCTTCGACGGCTTCCCCAAACTGAACCTCGCTCAGTCCAGCCATTTCTGGCGGGAACGCCTGGAACGGACTCATCACCTCGCGGGCGCCAGCAATGAGTTCATCCCGGTGGGCTTCCGCAGAGTCGCGATCGGCGAACAACCGTACGGGCACGCGTGATCGCGTGTCCCGGCCGTGCTGGTCGTGGCAAACATAGCCGTGGGGGTCGAACGCGCGCCGCTGCACGACGAATCCGACTGCCGCGTGAACGGGAAGTTCGCCGGGCACATCAAGCACCTCGAAGAACACGGTTTCGTTGCCGGCGGTTGGCACGTCGTAGCCAACGTAACCCAGGCGTTGCCGGTAGCGGAATCGCCACCAGTCGAACGTCCCTTCACGACGCTCCTCGTTCAAGTGAGCACACGCCGCGACCGCTCCGCGTTGGCTGCGAAACAACCCCTCCAGCCGCCCTCCCTCGCGCTCCGCATTCCGGTGGTGGTAATCGGCCTCGACGAAGCCGATCTCCATGACGACGCGACAGGGCACCGCGTCTGGCTCCTCGATCACGTCGAAGTGTCGCACCTTATCCAGACCGTGCCAGGCGTGGTGCAGTTGTTCCTCGTTCCAGGTGTGAGCGAACGCATCCCACCATTCACGCCAGTCGCTGTGGCGAAGTTGCTCGACGGGTGGGTCGATTCCCATATCCAGCAACCAGTCGTGCAATCGCATCGTGTCGAGGGACGACTGAAAGAACAGGGACGCGCCGCCGAACCGGAACGGGTTCTCGCCCGCTCGCGCTTCCGATTCGAGTGTACGCCTGTGATACTCCGCCGCGTCGAAGTTATCGAACTGCGCGACCGCGACGGCAGTGGGGAGCCGGCGGGTATAGCGGTCCCCGTGCGGAGCCTGGTGCCAGCCGAGACGGCGAACGGTGAATATCGGCTCGGCACTCATAGCACACTTCAAGATCCGTGGTCACCGTCGGGCGTTCCACTCGGGGTTCGCGTACTTCTCGCGCTTGATCTCGGGAATCCGGGCCAGTTCCTCGTCGGTCCAGTTGCTGGGCTCGACTGTGGTGCCACATTCGGCCGCGAACGATACCGTCAGTAGATGTGCCAGCTCTTCCGGGGTGAACGCCGCAGTTGGTGCGAAGTCGTTGACCCCTGGCAAGTCGGGTGCGAAGGCGCTTCGCCGCAACAGCAAGCTCCCGTGCTGGAGGATCGCCCCGCGTAGCTTGCGTTGTGCGCTGCCGGCCACTTTGGAACCGTTGATCGCAAGATCCCCCGCTGTGTGGTGGAGGAAACACAGCACATCGCCGCGTTTCACTTCTTCGCCACAGACGACCAACTGCGATTGCACCCCTCGCGTTGCCAGCACAGCCCGGATCAGCCGATGGAAGCGGCATATCCAAGGCTCGGGCGACTTCCTCTGTGCCGCGGCTGGGAGTGCGAAACTGTACGTCACCTCGTGATGGTGAACGATGGTGGCCCCGCCCGTCGAACGACGGACCCACGCCAGCCCCGAGAGGTTCGGCAACGCACGGGCCTCGCTGGGTTGAAAGTAGCCGAGTGTGACCGTGGGTTCGGTCCAGGTGTAAAACCGCAGCGAGGCGACGCCGTGCTCGCAGGCGCTTTCGAGCAGAGCCTCGTCGGCAGCCATGTTCGTGGGGCCATCGGCCGCCGCAAACGGGAGTAATCGAATGAATGATGTCATGCAGGCATTTTACGGAAGTGAACATGGTCTCGATTTCCTAGAACTCAGTCAGTGACTGGCATTGGCCCGCTGAACCGTGTGGCGTAAACTCGGCGGGAATTGGGAAGGGGATACTTCACCTTTGCAGCCATGTCGGGAACGCAATGATGGCCGACGCGACAACTCCACCCATCGACCTGACCCGACAACTACGCGCACACCTGGAGTCGCTCCGTGCGGCGGGGGTGATGTTCGTGCCGCGTGGCGAGCCGATGACCTTCGCTCCGCTTCAAGCAGTGGCGACGTCCAAGGCCGTTGCGAAACCGGAACCGCCACCTGATCCGCTCGCCGTGCGAAGGAAGGAACTGACCGTCCTCTCCGCCGAGGTTGCGAAGTGCAACAAGTGCGACGGTCTGTTCTCGACTCGCACGCAAACCGTGTTCGGCGTCGGGCCAATCGACCCCGATGTCGCGTTCGTCGGCGAAGCACCCGGAGCCGATGAAGACCGCACCGGAGAGCCGTTCGTCGGCAAGGCCGGGCAACTTCTCACCCGCATCATCAACGGTTGCGGCTTCAAGCGGGAAGAAGTGTACATCTTCAACACGTTGAAGTGCCGCCCGCCAGGAAACCGCACGCCGACGACGGAAGAATGCGAGAATTGCCGGCCGTTCTTCGAGCGTCAGTTCGACATCATTCGACCGAAGCATGTAGTTGCGCTTGGGGGAACGGCCGCCAAGAACCTGCTGAACACATCCACGGGCATCACAAAATTACGCGGCAAGGTCTACACCTTTCGCAACGTGCCACTGATCTGCACGTTCCACCCATCGGCGCTGCTTCGCGACGAGACCGGCAAGATGAAACGCGACGTGTGGGAAGACATGAAACTGCTGTTGCGAACGATGGGCCGGGCAATACCCGAAGTGAAGAAGGCGGAGTGATTGTTGTCCAGCGTCGAACCGCCGATTCGGTTCGACGCTCCACGATTCACGCGAACGCAAGCAGTGCCGTCAGTTCACTATCCACGAGCGGGTTGACGAACTCGCATCCGTGAAGCCATTGCCCGGCGCTCTCGGACTTCACACGCACGACCCGAATCGCGAACTTGCTGGGAATCGCCGATGGCTCATCGGCCAGTTCGACGGTGAGTTCCGTACCGGGCTCGAATCGCCGGGCCAGGGTCACCCCGATTCCACTCACCGACACGTCGCGAACGACCAGCGGCCATTCCTCTTCGGTTTCGTTCCCGCCACCGAAAACCGCCGTGTCGATCGTCGCGCTCGTGCCCACGATGAGCCTGTGCCGGACCGATGCTCGGCGGTTCGCTCCCGACGGAATCCCATCTGGCGAAAGCGGGGCCGCTCGGTCATGGTCGGAGTGCGGGCGAGCCGTGAGCAGTTTGAAGAACGCGAGGCACGATTCGGGGCGAAGTTGCGGCTTCGGGTTCATCGAACCGATGATGGCACGGTCTAGCCATTCCCCGAGTTCAGGCCGAACCGCACGGGCCGAGGGAATTTCCCCCTGGAGTTTCCTGTTCAGGATCGCGAGTGCGAAGCCTCCCTCGAACGGCAGCTTGCCGGTGACCATGTGGTACAGCGTTGCGCCCAGGGAGTAGATGTCGCACAGCACCCCGGCGGACTTCGCTTCCCCGAATTGTTCCGGGGCCATGTAGTTGGGCGTCCCCAGCATTGCAACGTGTTGCGTCAGGTTCTGGTCGTTGTTGTAATCCTTGGCCAGTCCGAAGTCGGTGAGCTTCGCGCGGCCATCGGGCATCAGCAGGATGTTGTCGGGCTTGATGTCGCGGTGGATGATCTGGCGAAGGTGCGCGTAGTGCAGCGCCTGCACGACCTGCGTGATGATGCGGATGGCCTCGTCCTCGGGGAGTGGGCCATCCTTCTCGATCCGCTCAGCAAGGCTGCGTGCCTCGACGAACTCGTACACGAGGAAACTCGTTGAGCCGTCGGTTTCCATCGCATAAGCGCGGACGATGTTGGGGTGGTCGAGTTGGATACAGGCCCGGAATTCCTGCGCGAGCCTGTGGTGCTGGGTAGGGTTCTCATACAGCGTCGAACGAAGTACCTTGACCGCAACGGGGACGCCCGTGGTCAGGTCACGCCCGCGGTAAACGGTTCCCGTGGCGCCTGTGCCGAGAGGCTCGAAGAACTCGTAGCGTGTGGATCGCGGAGGCGGTGTTGGCTTCGCATCACGGGTCGACATTCTAAACACTCCGCAAGGCAATCAAGGTTGGGCGTGGAACTGGTTGCCATTGTTGGTCAAGCGAGCGGGGCTCAGGGAACCGTCGCTTGGCCAGCGGGTTCACTCTGCAGCCGGAGCGCGGCGTGGTTCGCCGGTCGCCAGTCCTGTCGGGTTCGCACGCCAGTCGAGTGGCGACGGCCGCACTCCAAGTCGGTCGTGGTCGATCTTGCCCATCAACTCCTCGTAAACGTGCTTGACGTTGTCCTTGTTCATTTGCGGCCCAGCGACATCAACACCGGTCCACTCCTTGTACCAGGGGAAGTCGAGTCCCGCAGTGATGTCGGCCAGCGACTTCTTATCGTCGATCCCCTTCTGCACAGCTGCCCGCAACTCGGTGAAGTATCGCTTTTCCTGTGCGATGAGATCCTTCCGTCGTGGCTTCCCGTGACCGGGGCAAATCATGTCGATGTCCAGTTTTTCCATCGCTTCGAGGCACTTGATCCAGCTTGCTGAATTGGAGTGACCCATGAAGTTGAACGCCCCGTTCACGCATGCGTCGCCCGTGCAGAGGATCTTATACTTCGGCAGGTAGGCAACCGCGTCGCCGATCGTGTGGCTGTGGCCGAAGGCGTGTAAGACAACGTGCTGCGTCTCGTCCTTCAGTTCGTACTTATCATCGAACGAAATGTCGGCCGGTTTCAATTCGTTTTCCTTGATGTCCTTCCGATCCTTGCCGGCGTCTTCCCACTGCTTTGGGCCCGCTGTCTTCAGCAACCGCGCCGCTTGTTTGCTGGCAATGATCTGGGCACCCTCCTTCGCCCAGATGCAGTTCCCGTAGGCATGGTCGCCGTGATGATGGGTGTCGAGAACGTACTTGATTGGCTTCTTGGTTGTCTTCTTGATGTCCGCAATCACGTCGGCGGCTTCCTTGGGGAAGTTCGCGTCGATCACCAACACATATTCCTTGAAGACGATCCAGATGTTGTTGCTGCCACCAAACGGAATCTTCGGATCACTCGCCGAGATGGATGAGTAACGGAAGAAGACGCCGGGAGCGACCTCCTTCACGTCGTTGAACTTCATCTCAGGAATGGGAAGCTGCTTCGCTTCGTCGGCTGGCTTCTCAGCGGCGAAGATCGCAAGGGCGAACGCGCCCCCGGCGACGAGGAAGAGTGCGAGACGCTTGAGCATGTGAGGAGACTCGGCGGGTAGGCGGTAGTGCTATGAGCCTATCCCGGCGCAGCGCAAAAAGAAAGCCCCAGGCTACAGCCCGGGGCTTTCTTGATTTCTTTGGAGAGTGGGGACCGCTTATCCTGCGGTGGTGCTAATTCCTCACCTGCGGGGTTCACATGCCCCACTCGCCATTGATCCGTTGGTCAGTAACGACGACCGCCGCCGCCGCCCGCTCCGCCACCGTAGCCGCCACGGCTTCCGCCGCCGCCGCCACCATAGCCGCCGCCACCACCACCCGCTCCGCCACCGTAGCCGCCACCACCGCCCGTGCGGGGACGTTCTTCGCGAGGCTTGGCTTCGTTGACGGTGAGGGTCCGGCCGCCGAGCTGTGCGCCGTTCATTGCGGCGATGGCTTCGTCACCGCCCGTGTGCATTTCGACGAACGCGAATCCACGGCTGCGGCCGGTTTCGCGATCGCTGACAATCTGCGCACCCAGAACGGTCCCGTACTGGGAAAACGCCTGGACGAGATCGTCACTGGTGGTCTGGAACGAGATGTTCCCAACATACAACTTCTTCGCCGACATGGTCTTCACTCTGGGCCACTGGCCCTGCAAACAAACACTTGCGCGGAAAGGCCGCGCGCCAGGACAGGAACGGACGACTTCGGGCCGGCTCATTCAGCGGGCAGTCGAGATTCCCTGTGGAATAGCTCGCGATGCACACACTGAACGTTGAGGGCGGTTCCTCTGCGGCGATACCAGCTTGACTGTCTTGGAGGCCGTCTTAGAAGCAATGAGGTCAGTCTCAGTGTCAGAAGACCAAGAAGTGTCGAAGCGAGATAGCGGCAAAGCGATTCGTAGCTCCTGAGCAGGTGGCACCCGCCACCCGTCAATGAGATAATACGCCTGGCCCGCGAAAATAAAAAGCCCGATCTGCGGGATTCCACCGGAATCCTGTGTTTATCCGCGGATCGGGCTGGGTTAGTCACCGGGAACGGCGGTGTGGTCTAGTCGCCGACCCTCGCGAGTGACCACGCCTAATATCGGCACGCGAACCTTGCTCGGCCTCCTGGGTGGCGTCTCGCGAGATTGCGTCGAGCGCATCGCCGTCGCCGGTAGGCTTTGGGGGTTGAGATGTCGGGCCTTCGTCTTCGCCGCCGTTGGTGATGAAGTGTTGCCAAAATCGGGACACGCTTTGGTCCTCCTGAGTTAGCGTGACACATTCTATCCGACCCCGGCAAATCGAGACTCCTGGGATATGATGACAGCGACCGAACTCTTTTACGGGAGACGATTATGGATCGCCGAGAGTTCCTGTCCGCGACTGCTGTTGGAACGATTGCCACAACATTGCCCAATGTCGTCGTTGCAGACACCCCTGGGTTCGCTTCTCCCAAGGAAGCGATGAAGGGGCCACGCGAGAAGATGTTGTTTGTCACCTGCACCTATGCGAACACGGGCATCGATAAGCCCGATTACCTCGCTGTCGTAGACGCCGACCCCGAATCGAAAATGTACTCGCGGGTTGTTCACCGGTTGAGCATGCCAAAATTGGGCGACGAGTTGCACCACTACGGCTGGAATATCTGTTCGTCGTGCCACGGGAAGCCGGGTGACCGGCGCTATCTGATCGTGCCGGGGTTGAAGTCCAGCCGCATTCACATCATTGACGCGAAAGATCCGCTCAACTTGAAGATGCACAAGGTCATTGATCCTGAGACGATCGCGAAAGTCGCCGACTTGTCAGCCCCGCACACGGTCCACTGCCTGCCGAGCGGCGAGGTCATGATCTCGATGCTCGGTAACGCGAAAGGCGACGCTCCTGGCGGCTTCCTGTTGTTGAACGACAAGTTCGAACCCACCGGGCGATGGGAGAAAGATGCCAAGGGGATGAACTTCAACTACGACTTCTGGTATCACCCGCGTCGCAACGTGATGGTATCGAGCGAGTGGGCAGCCCCGAAGACATTCGCACCTGGACCCAACTTCGACGACGTGAAGGCCGGTAAATACGGTCACTCGATCCAGTTCTGGGACTGGAAGGAAAAGAAGATCGTCGGCAGCAGTGATCTCGGTGCGAACTCAGTTCCATTGGAAGTGCGGTTCGCTCACGATCCCGATAAGTCACATGGCTTCGTGGGCACGGCTCTCGGCAGCGCGATCTGGCGAATCGGCCAACACGACGACCAGAAGCGGTGGGGTGCGGAGATGGTGATCGAACTCGCTCCGATCAAGAACGAGAAGTTCCCGGGTGGCCAGGTTCCGGCGCTTGTGAGTGATATCCTTGTCTCGATGGACGACAGGTATCTGTATGTCGCGGCCTGGTTGCATGGCGAGGTTCGCCAGTACGACATCACCGACTCCGCGAAACCGAAATTGACCGGCACGATCCAGCTTGGCGGTCTCACCCGCGAACCCGGCAAGTTGAAGGGCAAGGAGTTGACTGGCGGGCCGCAGATGCTGCAACTGTCGCTCGATGGCAAGCGGCTCTATGTCACGAACTCGCTGTTCAGCACCTGGGATAACACCTTCTACCCCGCGATCGGAAAGCAAGGCTCCTGGCTCGTGCAGGTTGATTGCGATATCGAGAAGGGCGGGTTGAAGCTGAACGAGAAGTTCCTCGTGGACTTCGGCAAGGAACCGGATGGCCCCAGCCGGGCACACGAGGTCCGTTACCCCGGTGGCGATTGCACCAGCGACATTTTCAGTTGAGTAACCATGGCGAAGTCGCAACGAGTCATTCTGTTCATCTCTCCCGACGCAGCCCGTGCGAAGGCCGCCGAGATCGCATTCTCCGCGGCCGCGAGCCGGGTGGGGCTGTCGTGGTCGGTGCGGTCGCGTGCTGCCGACGCCTTGCCCGCTGAGGCGCTTGCGGGCGTGTCCGTGCTGGTCGTGGTCGAGTCGCCGGACCTCACGCCGAACTGGCAAGGGAAGGTCGAACGGCTTGTGTCGAGCGATCTGGAACTGGAAGTGAACAAGCTCCTCGCACGCCTGCTGGGTGGCAACGATCAGGCGGTGATGTCGCCACCACCGCCCCCGCCCGCACAGGCAAAGAAGATCCACACGGTGAAGGTCGGTCGCGAGACGGCCGGCCGCAAGGGTAAGGGCGTGACGGTGGTATCGGATTTGCCACTGGGCGAGGAGGCGTTGAAGGAACTCGCCACCAAGCTGAAGAACTCATGTGGCAGCGGTGGCACTGCGAAGGACGGCCGCATCGAGATTCAGGGCGACCACCGCGACAAGCTTGTGACGGAGCTGGAAAAGCTCGGGTACAAGGTGAAGCGATCGGGCGGGTGACTACTTCTCTGCGGTCGCCTGTTCGAAGAGATGCCGTGCGGCGCGGCCGCTGATGACGCCGTGTTTCAGCAACTCCGCCGCGATGAGTTCCACGGCACGCCACGTTTCGTCATCGCCGAGCATCGCCTCGACCTTGCTCAGGAGCCGTTCCTCGTACCGCGGCGCAGCCCGCTCCGACTTCCGCTCCAGGACCAGCCGTCGCACGTATCGCAAGTCCTGGTTCGCGCCCTCGAGTTGGTATTTGCCGGTGTGCCGTGCCTCGGCTGCAAGCCCCGCGAGGGCGATCAGGCATTCGCGTTCGAGGGCGTCATCACTGGGTTTGAAGCGACCCTTGCCGAACTCGCACTGCCCGAGCCGGTCGCGGTTCGGCAGCACACTGACGCGATGCACTGGCCTGCCGAGACACAGCGCAACGACCGCGTGCCCCGCCTCGTGATACGCCGTGATCGGATCGTGTGGGGTTGGGGTGTCAGGCATCGTTCCAACCCCGTGCCTGCTCTTGTCGCTTCTGCTCGCAGATCTCTGATAAACGCAGATATCCATCCCACTCGTTCATCTCGCTAGAGTCCCATCCGTGGCTCCGCCACTCGCGGTGACCGTTCCCGGTCGGGGTAAACTCGAAGTAAAGGTACTCGCGGTTCGCGTGGTGGACCGCGCGTTGGTCGTGTGCGAAGAGAAACACGAGGGCCACGGTATGCCCATGTGTGTTGTGCGAGATTACCCCATACCATTCCAGCCGCAACGGCCCGCCGAGGGGAGTCCGCGATTTGATCCCGAACGCGAAACCGCTTCTCGGAGAGATATCCGCGTAGATCGGTTCCCAAACGGGTTCGATTTCTGAAGCGAGGTGTGCTGCGAAGGACGCCGTTAAGTAGTCCTTCACCTGTCGCCATTCCTCTGCAGGCTTGCTTGGTGTACCTGCATTCAAGATAGCCTCAATCCTTGGGTCCGGCTGCCAGATCATGCCTCACCCTCACTTCCCGTTCCGCTTGCCGCGAAGTTGCTCCAGTTCGCGGCGCAACCGCTGGTTCTCGGCTTTTGCAGCATTCGCTCTCGACTCCGCAATGGCGGCTTGCTCCCAAGTCGTCAGTAACTGCCTACTACCATCACGTTCCCACAATCGCAGATAGAGGCCATCACGTTGGAGGTGCAAACCAAGTTCAGCGCTCGGGAGCCGGTCGTTCACGAACTCGATCGGCTTGAACTTGCCACGAACGCGACTGAATCCCTGCAACGACGGCTTGAGGTAATCCCCGTACGGGTCGAACAGAAAGTACTCCTTCACCTTCAGAGTGTCCTGATATAGCGTCCACTTCTTCTTCGTGTCTTCGGCTTTCGTTCTCTTGGAAGTCACTTCGATCACCACGTCCAGGGGCTTCTCTTCCCACACCAGGTAATTCGGACGCGACCCCTTCGCGATCCCCCGAACCACGAATACGTCCGGGGCAACTCGCCGTTTCTTGTTGCCCTTCTCGTAATACACAAGCAGATTCCCGCTTACATAGACGTCAGGATTGGTTGCGAAATGGTGTTCGAGTTTGTTAATGGTCCCGAGCAAGACATCGCGGTGAAGGTCTGTTTCGGCGACCGGCTTGCCATCGCCGGAAGGATAATCGTTGTCGTGAAACCGCACCTTCTCAGCGTTCACGATCATGATTCGACCCTCTCGACGATCATGGCGACGGCGTTGCCGCCACCGAGGCACAGCGACGCCAGGCCGTATCGCTTATTGCGGTGATGCAGTGCGTGAACGAGCGTCGTGAGGATTCTCGCACCGCTCGCACCGATGGGGTGCCCCAGCGCGATGGCCCCGCCCAGCACGTTCACCTTCGATTCGTCCAGTTGCAGATCCTTTCCGCACGCGAGCATCTGAGCCGCGAACGCCTCGTTCAACTCGAACAGGTCGATGTCGCGGATCGAGAGTCGTGCCTTCTCGCACACGGACTTCACGGCCGACACGGGCGCGATGAAAATGTCCTTCGGGTCCACGCCGCTCATGGAATACGCCACGATGCGAGCCAGTGGCGTGGCGCCCGCCAGTTCCAGGAATCGCCCCGACGCCACGACCAACGCCGCGGCCCCGTCGCTTAACTGCGAGGCGTTTCCGGCTGTGACGCTGCCATCGGGCTTGAACGCGGGGCGAAGCTTACCAAGGCTCTCCGCTGTTGTTTCTGAACGGATCCCCTCGTCCTTCTCGACGGGTGGGATCGGTTTCTTCGCCCCCGGGAACGTCACGGGAACGATCTCCTCCTTGAACGCGCCGCTCGCCCAGGCGACCGTCGCGCGGTGGTGGCTTTGTGCCGAGAATCGGTCCTGCTCGGCCCGGCTCACGTCGCACTTCGTGGCGATGTGCTCAGCCGCTTCGCCCATCGCCCAGTTCTGGAAGGGGCACCACAGTCCGTCGCGGATGAGTGCATCCTGCGTTGTCTGGTCGCCGTACTTGTAACCTTGCCGTACGCCGGGGAGCAGGAACGGCGCTCGACTCATGCTCTCCATCCCGCCCGCGACAATCAGCGAAGCATCGCCGGCCCGAATGCTCTGCGCTGCGAGCATGACCGCTTTCAGCCCAGAACCGCAGACCATGTTCGTCGTGTGTGCCGGCACGGTGTCGGGAATGCCCGCGAAGATCGCCGCTTGCCGTGCGGGGGCTTGCCCAACCCCGGCCTGCACGACGTTCCCCATGACGACTTCCTGCACTTGAGCCGGCTCCAACTTCGCGCGTTTGACCGCTTCAGTTATCGCGATGGCTCCAAGCCGCGGGGCGGGCAGTTCCGCGAGGCCACCCAGGAACTTCCCGATGGGGGTGCGGACCGCGGAGAGGATATAAGCGTCCATTGTGGTTCCCTGGGTTGGTCACGGGGCGGCAACGATGTCATCAATCGCCGTTCGGGCAACATCTGCAAGAAGATCGCGGTACATACGGAAGGGGTCGCCGAACACGGCGACAGACAGCTTACCGTCAAGACGCAGGGTGCCGAGGAGGTTCATGGCCTTCTCCTCGTCCCAGAGCGATTCCGCATAAACTACCCGGCGACCTTCACCCACCGATTCGCCGAACATCCTCGCGAAATATTGTACCGCGGCGTTCTCGGCGCGGGCTGTCTGAACGCCCGGGATCACGACCGTCAGCGTCGCCCATTCCTCGGCCGTCAAGTCCTTCTTCCACTCCATGACCTGCCTGTGAGTGCCGAGCAGTTGTGCTTTGCAAGCCGCTGCCGCGTTGGCCAGAACGTCGGGGCGGGAAGCTCGGCAGAACCGCGAGAGGTCCCCCCAAGACACCTTCCCGTCCTCAATCACCTTGGCGGTGAACTCAATCGCTCTCGCAAGGATGCGCTTCTGGCGTGCGAGAGTTTCGGCGTCGAAGCCGAACTTCTCGACGGCCGGCACCGCGGCGGTCATCAGTGAATGGTACTCTTTCAGGGTTTTCATTCGCTCGTCGCCAAGCGGCCGGCCCGGTTCGAACGCCAGGTGCGTGTAGAGCCCGAGTGTCGAATGAGCCACCGACTTCAGCGTGTGGTACTCGGCGGGAATCACGGTCACGACGGTTCGCTTGCCCCCTTTGCGGAGAACCAGATCGTCGCCGGAAACGACGATGATGACGGGGATCGTGGAGAGTTCCAGGGTGCGGGCACCGGCGTACATCTTGCGTGCTGCGATGTTCAGCGTGTCCAGTTCCGGCGGCAGTTTCTTCACCTCGGCCGGTTGTTTCGGGGGTACGGATTTCGGTTTCTCCGCTGGCGATTCGCCATGGGAACCCAATGCCACCAAGCCGACCACCGCGATTCCAATAAGCCAACGACCACGCATAGCTTGACTCCCTGTGTTCGCTTGCAGCTTACTCGACGGGCCGGTTACGAGCCAAGTATTCACCGGAGAGAACACAGAGAACGCAGTGAGAAGTCAAGTCAGTGAAGAGTCGTGTTCAAACTCGGCCTTGGTTTCTCTCTGCGTTCTCCGCGTTCTCTCCGGTGAACCCGGTTTTGCGTCGCGTTGCCGCACGGTTCCTGTAACTCCGCCTGGATTTCCGGGTAGTGTTGTCTAGGAATCGAATGTGCCCCGCTCCGCACGGAATGTTGTCGCATGGCCGATCCGCTGCTCGTCGCCGAGAACCTGACGAAAGACTACGGATCGTTCCGCGCGCTCGCCGGGTTGAACGTGAACATCGCAGCCGGGGAGGTCGTTGGGCTCCTCGGGCCGAACGGTTCGGGGAAATCCACGGCACTGCGAAGCCTGCTCGGGTTCCTGAAACCGACCCTGGGGCGTGCCACCATCGCGGGGTTCGATTGCTGGGCCGAAGGGGTCGAAGCTCGCAGGCGTGTCGCGTACCTCCCCGGCGAACTCCGGCTCTATGAAACCATGACCGGTCGGCGGTTGGTGACATTTCTCGGGCAACTCCGTGGCGACGTGCCGGGCCTGGAAGTCGATGCTCTCGCCAAGAAGCTCGATATCGACATCGACCGCCCGCTCACGCACATGTCCAGCGGCATGAAGCGGAAGGTAGTGCTGCTCGCGGTGCTGCTCCCGAAGGTGCCGCTGATTATTCTCGACGAGCCGACCAACACGCTCGACCCCACGATGCGCGACGAACTCCTCGAACAGTTGAAAGCCGCGAAGGCACGCGGGCAGGCTGTGCTGTTCTCGTCGCACGTGTTGCAGGAAGTGGAAGCCGTTTGCGACCGGGTTCTGATCCTGCGTCGCGGTGAGCTTGTTCACATTCAGGAGATGAGCGAACTTCGCGAGGGAAGAGCGGTCTCTGCTCGCATCACCGGCACAGCTCCCACGAGTGGCCCAGGTGGCGAAGCGTTGCCGACGGACGCCATCACGGATGGCAGGCTGAGTCTCACGTATCGCGGTGCTCTGCCGGCGTTGCTGGAATGGCTCGCACGCCAGCCACTCGCGGATTTGAAGATCGAACCGCAAGGTCTGACGCCGATCTACCGCAGGTTCCACGGATAAGCGGGTTCACCCATGACAGCCATTCTCGTTCGCAAACTGCTCCGCGACGTGCGACCAGCACTGATCGTGGTCTGCCTCGTGCTGTTCGTCTTCGCGACGTTCTGGGTGAAGATCACGCAACGCGTGACCGTCGAGATCGCCCCCGTGTTCGAATCTGTGGGGCGGTTCGTCGGCGACAAAAATCTGTTCCAGGACTTGCTGTTCAAGGGGCCGGGGAAGGTGTCGCAGGCCGCGCTCGGCTGGGGCGACCTGAACTTCGAGCGGCCCAACGATTTCCTGGCGATGGGAATGCTCCACCCGATCGTGCTGACGCTGTGTGTTGTCTGGGCTGTGGGGCGTGCTGCCGGTGCCGTTGCGGGTGAACTCGACCGCGGCACAATGGAACTGCTGATGTCGCAACCCGTGCCGCGGAACCGCCTCATCTTCGCGCACTTCCTCGTTGACCTCATCGTGCTCCCCACGATCTGCCTGGCGTTCTTCGCGGGGACGCAATTCGGCCTCGCGATCGTCGGCGACTTCATCCCCGATTACACCATGCTCAAGAGCTTGAAGGGGCCGGGCGGGCGGACCATTTCGTTCCCGACACCTGAGAACCCGCAACCTCTCGCAGTGAGCGGTCTTGGCGAGTTCACGGGGTTGATGAACACCTTCTCGATGATGTTCGCCATCAGCGGAATCACGATGACACTCTCCGCTGTGGGGCGAAGCCGGGGGAAGGTGACGGGGTACGCGGTGCTGATCGTGGTTGTGATGTTCGTCGCCAACACGATCGGCCAACTCTGGGAGCCGGCGGGAATCGTCCGCCCGCTGACGCTTTTCTTCTACTATCAACCCCAGAAGGCGATGCTCGACGGCAACTGGATGGTGGACGTCGGCAAGGCGTGGAGCGGGGCACCGAGTGTGTCGGGGGCGATCACACTCCTCACGATGGGCACTGTGGGGTATCTGCTGGCACTACGGACGTTCACACGCCGCGACCTGCCCGCACCACTGTGAGTTTCAACGTCAGAGTGAATATTGCACCCGATTGGGAGGGCGAGGCTCCTGCCGAGCCGAAGGCCAACGGCTCGGCAGGAACCTCGCCCTCCCGACCTGGAACTTGACCAGCCTGAAACCAGTAACTGTGATTCGGGGGAAATGCATGACGGCGAGTGAGGTTCGGCAACTTCTCGACGGTGTTCGTGGCGGCGTGGTGTCGGTCGAGGATGCGGCCACACAACTCACGGGGAGCCCGGTCGCGGACCTGGGATTCGCCACGCTCGACCTGCAACGCAAGGATCGCTGCGGATTCCCGGAAGTGGTGTTCGCCGAAGGGAAGACGGCCGAGTGGGTGGAAGGCGCAGTCCGGCGACTCTCGGCGGCAGGGCAGGATTGCTACGTCACTCGCGTGAACCACGCCCAGGCAGAACACCTCGCGGCTCACTTCCCCGCGGCGGAACAGGACCGCCTTGCACGCACATTCTGGCTGCCTGTGCCCGGCGCGCGACCGATGCCAATAGGGCGAGTCTGCGTGGTCACGGCTGGCACGAGCGATCTGCCCGTTGCTCAGGAAGCGGTGAACACGGCCCGCGTGATGGGTGCGAACACAGAGTTGATCGCGGACGTAGGTGTCGCGGGGATTCACCGCGTGTTGCGGCAACGCGAGAAACTGGCGGCGGCCGATGTGGTCGTTGTGGTTGCCGGGATGGATGGCGCGCTTCCCAGCGTCGTCGGTGGGTTGGTGGATTGCCCCGTGATCGCGTGCCCCACGAGCGTGGGTTACGGTGCGGCGTTCGGAGGGGTCGCGGCTCTGCTCACGATGCTGAACAGTTGCTCGGCGGGAGTCTGCACGGTGAACATCGATGCGGGCTTCAAAGCTGGTTACATGGCGGCGTTGATCGTGAAGCGGATCGAGAAGGCCCGAAACAGCACTGCCCAGGGATGAGACTCCCTGGGCAAGTGGCATTCAACGCATCTGATACACACCGGCACTCACGTTCGCATACACCGGATCGTTCGGCTTGATTGGCGCGAGCGGTTGCGGCGCGGTAACGGGAGAGTAGTGGGAGTTGGACGTCACACCACCGGGCGGTGGTCCCGGCGGCACCGGGCCAAGTTCGTTGAGGTTCGGTGGCGGCGGGCTTCCGCCTATGCGGCTCTGTGCACCGGGCGTCTCGAACGACGGCGGCGGCATCTGACCAGCACCACCCGGGCCGACGCTCGGAATCGCTGATGTCGGCGAGTTGAACCCTGCCGGGGTCACGGGCTGGCCGATAGTTCTGGCTGGCGGTTGACCTGCTGCTCCGAAGTTCGTTGCTGCAGGAGTACCGGTTGCACCGGCTCCCGCGAAGGGGCTGTTGTAACCCGGCTGACCGGCCTTCGGGGCCGCACCCACCGGAGTCGTCGAGCCGGGCAACGGTTGGAGGCCAGGAAGACCCGGCGGTGGCAACTGCTGTTTGCCGCCATTCGCCCCGATCCGGGGCGGCGGCGAAATCTTGTCTTTATCGGTGTTCATGCAGCCGATTGCACCGGCGCACAGCACCGCGCCAAGCCCCATGTGAATGGCCCGGACCCACCACCCGCGCACTCCCTGCGGCATGATCTTTCTCCCCCATACCTTGCGGTGGCCGATCGGCGTCCTGCCAGTCGGCGTTATCGTTCGCTTGGTGCGGGGGGACATATCCACGAATGCGGGCGGAATCAACCCGACCTATCAGCGGCTAGGAGCGGGAACGGGAGGAGCGGGCGGTGCGGGTGCGGGAACGACCCCGCCTGCGCCACCTGCGCGTCGTGCCGCGCCTTCCGGGTCTTCCTGGCTTGCGAGTTCGCGCTGCAGTGGGAAGTCGGGGTCGGGCGAGAAGTACTGCGGATAGTGGCGTTCGAGGTACCGACCGCTCGGCAGGGTCAAGCCACCAAACCAAGTCTGGCAACCGGTCGTCCCGCACAGGGCGAGCATCGCACCGGCAATCCAAAGCCGCTTCGTTCGCATACCGAGCCTCCCTGCCGGATGGCGTCCCGCATAGATGGGGACGATGGTGCCGGTAATATCGGTTGCGCTGAGCCTCCGGCTTCAGCCGATTGGGAAAAATATTCGTGGCGTGTCGCAGCGATTTCGCCGGGCGTGGTTCGTGCCGCTCATGTGCTCGACTTCAACTCGTTGACCCTGGGACCGTTTCGCCCTAGCATTGGCTTCCGCAGCGGTTTTGTAACCGAAGGATTTCGCGGATGGCCGGACCCCGCAACGGAACTGTGGCGCTCCCACTCCCGCTCGAGATGCGGTGGGATGCCCGTAACCCGTTGCCCGCGCGGTGGGTCATCCCGGAAGGTCGGCGGCATCGCGTTCCGGATGCCGACGCTTACAGACCCTTCGACTTCACCGCGGCCATGCGGCAACTCTGCGACGACGTGACCAACCGCTGTGAGGCGCTCTGGCACATCAACATGCCGCGGATCCTCGTGTCGTTCACCCCATGCCGGAATCGCAGTCGGTACGGGCTCCAGGCCCGCGTCACTCCCCTGCGGTTCCGCGAAGGAGCACTCACCCGCCGGCACGGCAACGTCGAGTACCAGGTGCAGCGGTTCTTCGTGAACAGCCGCGAGATGCTTTACCTGCTCACGTTTTGTCTCCCGCGATTCCTCGACCAGACCTTCGAAGAAAAGCTCATCACAGTCTTTCACGAACTTTACCACGTGAACCCGTCCTTCGACGGCGACCTCCGTCGGCACCCCGGTCGGTACACGGTCCACTCGCACTCGAAGGATCGCTACGACCGCGACATGGCCGAACTGGTGAAGGGCTATCTTGCGGATCATCCGTGTCCCGAGGTGTACGAGTTCTTGCAGGCGAGCTATCGCGAGTTGTGGGATCAGCACGGCGGGATCGTCGGCGTGGTGGTGCCCCGACCGAAGCTGCTTCCGGTAGGTGGAGCCGCCGCACGGGCTGCCGCACGCAGCCAGGGGTAAAACAGAGGGGGAGAGGGGGAGACACGGAGAGGGGGAGAAAAGACAATAGAAGCAGGAAGCCTTGAGTCGAGCCGGGAGCGTAAGCGACCGGAGTTACACACGGTCTCCAGTCGCTTACGCTCCCGGTTCGCCAGCAGATCATTCCTTCAGCACGAATGCTGCGGGGTCGATCTTTTCGAGCGGGGTCAGCTTCTCGACCACCAGTTCAACCACTTTGCGACCGTCGCGAGTCACCACGGAACGGGTCGGCTTCACAACTCCCGCGAACTCCTTGTAGTCGGTGAAGGTCGAATCGAGATCCGATTCCTTGCCGGTTTCCGGGTCCGTGCTCCGGTGCGAGATGCGGACGAGGTGACCCGATGTGCGGTCGAACGCGAGCCGGATGTCCGGGTATCCCCGCACTTGAGCGACGAGCCCGACAGCGTCCGGACCCTTCAGTTGCTTGTCGGGTTTCAGCACGAATCGCTTGTCGAGTGCGAGCGGGGTGAGTTGTGCGATCTCGTTCAGAAGCACGGCGAGTTGCAACTCGCGGATTCCCGCCTCGGTGACGGGAACCAGGCGATCGTTGATCTTTTGCCTCGCGGTGGCACCGTCCACGACCTGAAGCAGTTCCCACTTCTGCCCACGGACCTCGCAGGCGATGTGTGTGCGAAACCGGCCCGGAACGTGGTACGCCTGCTCGAACGCGAACGCGGTCTCGTTCCCCGCGACAATCATGACTCCCTTGCCAACCACTCGCCCCGCGGGGTACTTGGTAAGTGCTGCGCCCCCGCCGGCCGCGATCGCGGCCTTCACGGTGTCGTCGGGCCTATCCTGAGCGACCGCGAAGGCGACCACCAATGCCACGACCGACGCACACAAGAAGACACGCATCGGCTGTTCTCGCAGAGTTAGGTCCGAGCCCAAGCGCCAGCGAGGAAGTCGCGTTTGGTCCGAGCCCGAGCGCCAAGCGAGGGAGAACGTCGATCCTCGCTTGGCGCTCGGGCTCGGACCAAACACTACGGAAACATCACTTCTCCGCGCCCGATAAGAGAAACCGCACCAAACCCGTCATGGCGGTGCCGGTCGCGTCGATGCGTAGGTTGCCGTCGGTGGGGGAGAGGTGGAAGCCGCCGATCAGCATGTTCGCGCGGAAGGTTGTTTCGAAGTGCCGCGTGTTGGCTTCCACGTACTGCATCCCGGTGAGGAACTGCACCGCGTCGGTGATCGCGGCCTTGTACTTCGCGTGACGGTCGAGGTCGGGGGTCATCCGCGTGAGGACGCACGCGAACGCGAGGCTCTGCACGTACAGCCCGGTTTCCGGCCCAGGTGCGATGTCGGCCTGCCGGCCATCGACCACACCACGGAACGCGCCGGCCCACTGTGGAGTGCGTGGATCGTTGCCGGGGATCTGAAGCCCGCACAACCAGTCTGTCATCTCGTAGACTGCCGCGGCGGAATCCGCGCTCTTGGTCTGCATGTAGTGTTCCGCGAACGCCGGCGTCAGGGTCGCGGCCATGAGCGGGTGCGGCTTCGTCCGGAACATCGCTCGGTAGTGCTCCAGACCCTTCTTCACGGTGTCGGCCTTCCACGCGGCCGGCTTCACGCGGTTGCCGGCCATGATGGCGTGAAAGGCCATGCCGGGGAACTCGTTCACGCCGTCCGGCTCGACCTTCGTGGGATCTTCGCTCGCGTTGTCGGTGTAGTGAACTGAGCCGTCGGGCTTGCATTGCCGACGGAGGAACTCGCACAGCTTCTCGGCCTCGGTTAACAGCTTCGCATCCGCAGCAGGGAGCTCGTAGATCGCGAGAGCAACGAGCGAAGCGAACCCGACGCGATTACACAGCACCGATGCATGAACCGGCACGCGGCAGTTGGGGTCGGCCGGGTCGAGTTTGGTTGCAGCGAGGAGCGTCAAGATTGCCTGGCTCGCGATCACGGCTTGCTTCTCGTCGCCGGTGAACCGAGCAGCCTGAGCGAGACCGAGTGCGCCGCGGGCTTGCTTCAAGTCGTGATCGCCGGGGATCGCTTGCCGAAGTGCGGGGTTGTATCCGAACGTGAACCGCCCTTGTGGCTGGTTCATCCGGGTCATCCAGTTTGCGCCGAGCAACACGCCACGAACGGCGGCTTGTGTCTGATGTGGGTACGCGCTGAGTGGCTCGAACTGAGCCAGCGGAGTCTCTGTGAACGCTACGGGCGGAACCGACCCGACAGGGGCTGTGGCGGCGGGCAGTGGTCGTGGGGTGGCAGGTTGCGCGGGCTCAGCGGGCGGCACCGTTGGAGGCGAGACCGGGGACTGTGCCACGGCGACAACGGTCAAACCGATCACAACAAACGCTGACAACGCGAGAAGAATGCGCCGGTTCACGACGTGCCCTCCGTGGCCGATTTCGGGTTCAAGGCGACATGCTAAACAAACCCGCCACCCGCGTGCAATCCGAACACGCCGGGGGCAACTTACCCGTTTCCAAATCGTTCCTCGAATGGCCCGATGAAGTGGCGGTCTTCGGACGAGTCGAGCACGGCGAACACGACTTTCGCGAACGCTCCACTGAACCGACCCCGGAGTGCCCGCGCGAATAGCTGGGCGATCACCTCGGGATCGTTCTTGAACACGCCGCATCCCCACGCACCCAGCACTGCGGCGTCGTGCCCGTGCCCTGCCATGATCGCCAGAACCTTCTCCACCCGTTGCCGCATCTCTTCGTGGATCGGCTCGCGATGTTTATCCCGGATTACGCCCGCGTTCACGGCTGGGGATGTGACGAACCCGCAGAGATACGGCTCGTCGAGGAGTTCACCTCGATCGTCCTTGATGACCGGCACGGAAGGCGAGTAGATCGCATAGTTCGAGTACCACCCGCCGGGAATCGAAGCGTGGTGACGGTACATCGCGTTGCCGTTGATGCACGGGTAGAGACCGCTGGCGCGGCACAGCGATTCTTCCTGTGCCCGCGCACCGCCGAGGAAGCCCCCGCCGGGGTGCCGAGCCGACGCGAAGTTCAGCGCGACGGGGCTGAACCCTTCGGCCACGAGTTTCCGGGCCGCTTCGAGCGTTGTGTCATTCACGACCGCGTAGACGCACGGCCGCTCGCCCGGCGTGTATCGCGGTAACGATTCCTCCGGTGGGTACGACACCGTGCCTTGCTTCGCGGCGGCGGTCAAATGATTGGTCGGCACGCTCGTGCCGGTGCGATTCACATATCGCCCGGCCGTGAGGATGTCGAGTGTGTCGCGGGCGATGGCTGCTGCCCGGGTTTTGCTGGGATACATGCGTGGCTCCGTATGATGGCCTACGGACACACTGGGCAACCCCGTGGTTCGCATGCCATCGCAGCGCAAGAGAGCATCACGCCATGACTGCACTGAAGCCGATTCTGAAGTTCATGCTGGCGGCCTTCATGACCTCGGCCGGCGTGATGCACTTCTTCAAAACGGACTTCTACCTGAAGATGATGCCGCCGTATGTGCCGTGGCATCTGGAAATGGTCTACCTCAGCGGGGTCTTCGAGATCGTGCTCGGCCTGCTACTGCTGATACCCCGCACGACACGGCTTGCGGCCTGGGGGCTGATTGCGTTGCTCGTCGCAGTCTTTCCCGCGAACGTACACATCTACCTGAACCAGGATCTGATTCCCGCCAAGCCGATGCTTCACCTGATGCGGCTCCCCTTGCAAGCCGTGCTGATTGTGTGGGCGTTCTGGTTCACACGACCAGAACGACCCGCCGAACCCGCGGTCAGTTCACCCGGCTGATGATGCACTTCAGGTAGCCCGACTCGCGGCAAGTCACTGCCACGGGGTGATCTGCTGAGGGGCCACGCCGCTCGATGATTTGCAGATCGCGGCGACCTTCCACGGCCGCCTGGGCGATCAACTCTTCCAGGTCTTGCAGCGCAATCAAGCCCGTGCAACAGCACGACACGAGTATTCCATCCTTCGCCAGCAACTTGAGTGCGAGTTGGTGCAGGCGGCGATAGCCCTTCATCGCGTCGGGAATCGAGGCACGATTGCGGGCGAACTTCGGCGGATCGAGAACCACCACATCGAACTGCCTGCGAACCGCGACCATCTCTGTGAGGTGGCGGAACACATCGGCACAGTCGAACGCAATGTTGGTCAGTCCGTTCGCGGCAACGTTGCGGCGGGCGAGTTCCAGCGCGGGTTCGGAGCCGTCCACGCCAAGCACTTCGGCCGCACCCGCTTTCGCCGCGTAGAGCCCGAAGCCGCCGCTGTAGCAGAACGCATCCAGCACGCGCTTCCCGTTGCAGAGCCGCGCGACGGCGACGCGGTTGTCGCGCTGGTCGAGGTAGTAACCAGTCTTCTGCCCCTCGGCGAGGTTCACCAGGATTCGCAAGCCGTTCTCGACGATGCTCAGGTCGGCGGGCGGCGCTTCGCCCCACAGCGTGCCGTCTTGTAACTCGATCCCTTCCAGCTTGCCGATCCCCTTCTCGGTGCGAAGATACACGCCGCGTGGCTTCAGCAGTTCCCGTAGCATGCCGATGATTTCTTCCTGCCGACGAGCCAGCCCGAGTGCCGTGAATTGCACGGTGAGCCAGTCGCCGTACTTGTCCACGACCATGCCCGAGAGGAAGTCGGACTCGCTGAACACGACGCGATAGCCTGCGTCGGGGCTGTTCAGCTTCAGGATGTCGTGACGGAGGCGGACGGCGCGTTCGAGGCGGTCGCGGAAGAACGCACCGTCGAGGGGCGAATCGGGTTCCCAGTTGTAAAGCCGAACGCGGATCTTCGACTGGGCGTTGAACAACCCGCGCGCCACGAACTTCCCGGTGAACGAAACGAGGTCAACCTCGTCGCCGTCTGCGGGTGTGCCCTCGACACGCTCAATGGCTCCGGCAAAGACCCACGGGTGCCTCGCGTAAAACGGCTGGGCTCGCTTGGGCTTCAGAACCACTTTGGGGACAGACATGCTTAATCCAGCGATGAGGCGGCGTTCGTCTGAAACTAGAGACCTTGCTGAACGCGGCCGATGTACGTGATGGCGCGCTCAAGTTCGGTCGGCTTGGCACGGCTCTCGAGCATGGACCGGATGCGCAGGAGGAGTTCTGTCTTGTTGATGGGCTTCGTCAAGAAGTCGTCGGTTCCCGTTTCCACGGCCGTTTCGACATCGTTCGCCTGGTCCAGCGCAGTGACCATGATCACGGCAATGTCCCGCGTTGCGGGGTCGGAGCGGAGGCGACGGCAGACCTCGAACCCGCTCATCTTCGGCATCATGACGTCGAGCAGGATCAGCGTCGGTTGCCAGGAACGGGCAGCAGCGAGCGTGTCCTCGCCGTTGAACACGACTTTCGTCTCGTACCCAGTTCCATCAAGGTGGGCTTCGAGAAGATCGGCGTTCGGTGCGTTGTCGTCGGCAATCAAGATGCGTGGCATGGCTTCCTCACTGGTCTTACGTCGCATTATAGCGGCTCGGCCCGCGACACTTTCCGGATGTGTAGCTAATCTTGATACATGCGAGTGATTCTGAACACCAAACACGACGCCCACATCCCCCCTGGTGAGTTCGAGAACGGGGAGATCATCCCGTGTTACGAGCGCCCGGAGCGGTTGACCACAATCCGAACAGCCCTTGAAGTTGCAGGTGGGCATACCTTCGAAGAACCGCCGGCATGTTCGGAAGAAGCGGTGCTGACGGTCCACAATCCGGGCTACGTCGCTTACCTCCGCGAGACTGCCGCCGAGATTCGTCGGTCGCGTGGCAGCACGCCGAAGGTGCAATGGCCGACCGTGTTCCCCTATGGAGTGAATCCGCGGGCGACCGGCAACCGTGCGTTGCGTGGGCACTACTGCTTCGATACGTACACGCCGATCCTCGGTGGCACCTTTGCCGCAGCACTCGGAGGAGCATCTGCGGCGCTCCACGCCGCGGAGCTCGTCGCCTCCGGAGCCGAACGGCAAGTGTACGTCCTCACGCGACCGCCGGGGCACCACGCCGAACGCGAACGCTGCGGCGGCTATTGCTACTTCAACCACGCGGCGCTGGTCGCGGAACGGCTCGCGAAGCTCGGGCGTGTTGCCATCCTCGATATCGACGTGCATCACGGCAACGGGGCACAGCACATCTTCTACGAACGTGGCGACGTGCTCACGGTCTCGGTCCACGGCGACCCTGCAGGGCTCTACCCGTTCTTCTCGGGATACGCTGACGAAACGGGAACCGGAGCTGGGTTGGGTGCGAACGTGAACGTGCCGTTGCCGCCGGGAACGGGCGTGAAGGAGTACCGGCCAGCACTGGCGGAATCGCTCGACGCCGTGCGGAAGTTCGTGCCAACATTCCTCGTGCTCGCCTTCGGGGCCGATGCACACGAACTCGACCCGCTTGGCGGCTTCAAGCTGCCGCTGGGTTACTACCGCGAGATGACCGCTGTCGTGAGGGAACTTGGCCTGCCGACCGTGGTGACGCAGGAAGGTGGGTACAACTTGGACGTGATCGGGAACTGCGTGGTTGAGGCACTGAAAGGGCTTGAATTGTGAGTCGAGTGCTGACGCTCCCTCCCGAATCGCCGACTCAATTCGTTACCCCTGCCAGGGGAACCAGCCCTTCTTGCCCGCGGTGCAGGGCTTCGCCATCACGGCGATGATCAGGACCTCGCCGTTCTTCGTGCGGTGGGGCGTGACCACCGGGAAGAATTTGTCGCACGCGCAGCCGTAGGTCACGTTCTCCAAACCCGGCGGCTTGATCGACAGGCAAATCCGGCCGTTCGCGTCCTTCGAGCGGGTCACGGTAACCTTGAACTCTTGCTTGTCCACCAGCTCGAACGTGTGCGACCCGCCGACGGGGATTGACTTCGCTTCGGTCGCGGCGATCTTGAAGCCGGTCAGGGTTTTGTCCCGCTTCTGAACCTGAGCCGCCAGCGCGACCAGCTTCGGGTCGACGGTTGTGTTCGCGTCGCTTGCGAGCACGACAACGACGGTGACGCGGACGGGGTCTTCCGTCGGGCAGAGGATCAGGAATAGAAGTGGCGCGATCGCACCAGACATAGGTCACCTGGGCTTGGCAGCGAAGATCATCGGAGCGTGGCCGGGGGCAGTCTTCATCTTCGGTCCGCCTGCGGGCCAGACCGGGCTGAGGTCCACTTCTTCCAGGTGAACCTCCTCGAAGGAAGCGAGTGCGAGGGTGTCGCCGAGCGGGTGGCGGCCCGTTGGCAACCAGCCAGAACGGGTGTCCGGAACACGGTCGAGTGTTACCTCGTCATCGGTCGCCATTGGGAGCACTGCGAACTCGGCAAGCAGATCGGGTTTCAGGGAAGCCACGACGAGCCGCGGAGGGGGGGCGACCTGGGCCTTCGCCACGTCTACTCGCAAACGCGCCCCGTCGATCGCACGCTGTTCGGCGACTGGCCCGAACGCGATCCACGCGACGGCAGCCGCGGCCGCAGCCGTTGCGATCCCACCGAGCACCCATCCTGCGAACTGGCGGCCATAGCCTGGCTTCGGGGCGGCGGGGTTCAATCGCGACTCAATTTCCCTGCGAGCGCTCGCCCACGCAGCCGGGGAAGGCTCGGGCACCTCGGCACGTTCCCACAATCCCGCGTTTGGTCCGAACGCACGCTGCGCATCCAGCGTCGGCAGTGCGTCGGGGTTCTCGGCCAGCCACCGCTCCACGGTGGCGTGAGTCTCCGCGTCGAGTTCCCCATCGGCGTAGGCCGCAAGGTACTCGGGCGAGAGGTCGTCGGGTGTGGTGTCTTCGGGCATCATGGCTCAACCTGATCCGCAAGCAGTGTTTTCAGTTTCTGTCGCGCGTAAAACAGCCGGCTCATCACCGTGCCGATGGAAATCTCCAGGGCGTCCGCGACCTCTCGGTACGACAAACCACCCTCAACGTGCAAGACGAATGTTTGCCGCTGGGTGTCCGGCAACCGTGCCAGTGCAGCCTCGATCTTCATCCGGAGGTCGGCCCGGCTCAACTCGGAATCCGGTGCCGGCGAATAGTCGGGGCCGAAGCGATCCGGGGTTTCTTCGCGTGGCCCTTGTGGTATTCTCGCGACTCGCTTTCGGTGCCGGCCGACATCGAGCGCCGCGTTGCTGACGATCCGGAGGAGCCACGTTTTAAACGAACTGTGCCCACGGAAGCGGTCAAGGTTCGTGAGCAGTTTCACGAACGCATCCTGAACCGCGTCGAGCGCATCCGCCTCGCGACCGAGCAACCGAAACGCGACTCGGTATGCCACCGAGCGGTAACGGTCGAACAGGTCATCGAGGGCGGTGCGATCCCCCGCCGCGAACCGCTCCAGCAAGGCGGTATCGGTCGGTACGGTGGTCACAGGCTTGTGAACAAGCGAGACAGCGGGCATGGGGTGGGGTAAACTCCGAACTCCTGCGGGTCTGCCCAACGCACCACATTCTACCGCCCTGAATGGGTAGACGCGACCAGCCTTGCAAGAATTCGACGGAAGCCCGATTACCAAGTGAGTAACGCATGATCTCGGTCCATCACTGGGACGCAAATTCCAAGACCTGCAACTCCGGGCACCACGATCGGTTACCCGAAACAGTGGCCGACATTGCATCGGACGACGTGTGGTGGATCGACCTCTCTGCACCGACTCCCGAGGAAGAAGACTTCATCTTCGGCAAATTCTTCCCGGTCCACAGCCTCACCCGCGAGGACATTACACGCCAGCGTGTCACCGAGGATCACGGCACGCACTTGCCGAAGGTCGAGGAGTTCCCGGATTACCTGTTCGTCATCGTGAACCCGCTGCCACCAGGGTTGGGCAAGGTACTCAAGACCACCCCGACGGAACTGCCACTGCCTGATGCCGCGGAGGCCCGTGCTCGCCGGACACGTCGACCACAACTCAGCGCTGTCATTAACCATCGCGTGCTGGTCACTCACCACTACGATCCCCTTGAGTGTGTGACCACCGCGACCAGTTTCCTTCACCGACACGCAAACGCCGCCGAGCGAGGACCGGACTTTCTCTTCCACCACATCCTTGACGCCATGGTGGATGAATACTCGCCAGTTGTTGAACAGATCGCGGGCCGGCTTGATTCCCTCGAAACCAAAATCTTCCGCGACCCCTCGCCGCGATTGCTCGCACGGTTGCTTCGTATCAAGCGGATCGTGACAGGTCTCCGCAAGACGCTGATCCTCGAACGCGAGGTGCTGGCACGGCTCATTCGCGGTGAGTTCGCCCTCGTGGACGAGCGCGAGGTGGTCTACTACCGGAACGTCTACGACCACCTCGTGCGGTACACCGAACTCATCGAGGCCGCCCGCGAAATGGTCAGCGACCTGATGGAGACGCACCTTTCCGCCGTCTCGACGCGACTGAATCAGGTGATGAAGGTTCTGACATTGATCTCGACTATCGGAATGGTCTGTGCTGTGATCGCCGGGATCTACGGCATGAACTTCGAGCACATGCCGGAACTCAAGTGGGAATACGGCTATCCCATGGCGATTTCGATGATGGCCACGGCTTCGATCGGAGTCATTGGGCTTGCCCGCTGGAAGAAGTGGATTTGAGGTTGAGAAACAGTGGCGTAAGGATCGGAATCGTTCTTGATGGGTAGGGGTGTGTGGGGGAGTTAACTTCACCGCTCCCCGGACAAACCCCACTCATTACGCCATTGCTTCGGTTTGAACCTCCGCTCGCTCCCGGCTCGCCTTGGTACGAAAAAGGCGACATTTGGTTGACAGATGTTCATATGTAGCGCATGAAATGAATAGGGCAGGTCTGCCCGTTTGCTTTCTTCAATTCTGACTCAACCCAATTCAACACGTGCCCACATGATCGCCTCATCCAAGGAGGGGCTGCGCTGGCTTCTCGCGCAACTCCGATCGAACGATACCCAAACGAGTCGCTTTGCACAGGCGGTCGCTGCCGCGCTGGCCGATGCGGTCGCGTCGGCACCCGAATTCCACTGCAAGGGGTTGAAGCCCCTGGCCGAGCTCGCTCCGATGCCGTCATGTGACTCGCTCGCCCCGCTGGGCCAGCTTGAAGACCTCTCCGCCAAGATGGACAACCTGCGGGCAGACACTCGCAAAGCCGTTGCGGAGGCGATTCAACCCGAGCCAACACCGGCCGTCACAATCGCGGCATCCGTCGCAACCGTTGCCCACGGAGAAACCGTCACAATCGCCCCGACCTCATCTGTGGAGGCGCAACCAAGCCTCACCGCCCAAAGGCTCGCCGCGATACGAGCTGCACGAAGGCGTTGTGCTCGCCAACCGCAGGGCAGGGCGGTTCGCCCAAAGGCAAACCAATTGTCTGTCACCGGTCGGGCTCGCCTGAAATCCGTTGGAGAACGGTGTCGCCCCCTCACCCGCCGCTCGAAGACTCGCGGCGACCTCTCCACCCGAAACCGGGGGCGAGGTGGGTGTGGATGGTCTTCACTTGAGGGCAAACAACACGACGAGCAGAAGAGAAACTCGACCAGCCCCACCTCGCCCCCGGCTTTGCGGGGGAGAGGTCGCGAGGCTCTGCGAGCGGGTGAGGGGGCCTTCGTTTGCTCAAGCCATTCCTGCGAGCCCGACCGCCACCACCCAGTTGGCCCGAGTCATTACGATCAGAGTGGTTCGCGCAGAACCAGCCAAGCCGTGAGAACGCGGCAGTCTGACCGTAACGCTTGTCGATACGATTGTGGTTCTGGAAACGCGATCTTTCCGATGCCCACATGGCGATCGGGCATTAACATAGCCTCCATGACCGCGGCACGCGTCGGCAACTGGTATCTGGAAGCGGAGATCGGCCACGGTGCGGTCGGCGTGGTGTACCGTGCTCGCGGGTACGATGACCCTGATCGCCGCGCGGCTGTGAAGGTATTCACCGCCGCGAACACTCAGGATCACGCTTTCGTCCAGAATTTCGCCGCAGAGGTGCTGCCACTTCAACGCCTCGATCACGCGAACATTGCAAAGTTCTACGACAGTGGCACTCACGGTGGGCTTGCATTCGTCGCCTGCGAACTGGTCGAGGGTGTGGACTGCGCGAAACAACTCGAAAGCGGCCGACGACCGTGGCGCGAGGTGCTTTCGATCGCCGTTCAGACCGCGAGGGCTCTCAAGCACGCTCACAACCGCAACGTCCTCCATCGCGACTTGAAGCCGGCTCACCTGATGCTCAAGGCCGACGGCACGCTCAAGGTTCTCGGGTTCGGTCTGGCGAAGGTGATCCCAACGGTGCCGACGCTTCCGTTGTCACCGATCGGATCGGCCGCCTACGCTCCGCCCGAGACGGCAAGCGGGAAGCCACTCACCCGGCGGAGCGACTTCTACTCACTGGGTGGGGTGCTATATACTCTCGTGACCGGCCGACCGCCATTCGCAGCCGCTTCGCTCGTTGAGTTGATGCACAAACAGTGTTACACGCTTCCGGAACGGCCCGCGATGCTGGTTCCTGATCTGCCGACGGAACTTGACGAGTTTATTTGCGTCTTACTCGATAAGAACCCCGCTCGCCGGCCCGCGACCGCGGCCGCGATGCTGGATGAACTCGAACGGATTCGTGGTAAGCTGGAGCGAAAAGGAGAGAAGGTCGAGTGGCCGGTGAAACTCACACCAGACACGGCGGAAACCTCGGCACTTCCCGTGATGCTCGGCCCCGCGGATGGCGAACGTGACGTGGAACCCCGGTCGCGTCCTTTGATGTCCCGGCCGATTGTAGTGTTCCCGCTGCTCGCACTGGTGCTGACTGGCCTGGTCGTAGCGTTTGCTTGGCCGTCGCCCACCGCCGCGGAGCTGTACGGTGAGGCGCGGCCGTTGTTGGAATCCGACAACCCGGACGACTGGGACACGGCAATCAACAAGTACCTGGACCCCCTGAGCCGGAAGTACCCGGACCGATACGTTGAAGAGATCGCGGTAGCAAGATCTCGCGCGAAGGATCGTCGGGAATTGCGGCGAGCGATCGCGGAAGGCGCGAAGGTCGAGCCGGGTTCGGATGCTGAACGGGCATACCTCCGCGGCTTACGTCTCACCCAGGCGGGCGATCCGGTTGCGGCCCGAAGAACGTGGCGGGCTCTGATCGCGGCTTACGGGCCTGTACCCGCTGAGACTCGCTGGGTAGAACTCGCTCGGGTCGGGGTCGCCGCCCTGGAGCGGCCCGAAAACCGCGGTACCCGCGCTCCACCTGATCCGACTGGATTGCAGAACGCACTGACTGAGGCGAAACGACTCGACCCCATCAGCAAGGCTGCTGCTTTCCAGGCACTCGAAGAGTTGTTCCGCGACGACACGGCGGCCCTGGAAATGATTCGCGCGGCTCAGAAGTAAGTTGACACCCGACACCTGACACCCGACACCAAATGGCCACTCCCATCACATCCGTCCGCGACTTCTGCATGCTCCTCGCCAAGAGCAAGCTTCTCCCAGCCGACGAGGTCGAGGGGGTTCACCGCCGGTGGCGTGAAGAAACCAACGGGAACGACGAACAGGTGGACCAGTTCCGCAAGTTCCTGATCTCGAGGAAGTTCCTCACGGACTGGCAAGCGTACATGGTGCAGCGTGGCCGGTCGGATGGCTTCTTCATCGGTGCGTACAAGATTCTCGACCGGATCGGCAAAGGCCAGATGGGCGGCGTTTACAAAGCCGTACACACGCTCGGTCAACTCGTGGCACTGAAAATCCTGCCGTCATCCAAGGCGAAAGACCAGCACGTTCTCGGGCGGTTCCAACGCGAAGCCCGCTTGCTGACACAACTGGATCACCCCAATGTTGTGCGGTCGTACCAGTTCGGCGAGACGGCCGGAATCCACTTCATCAGCATGGAGTTCCTCGAAGGCGAAACCCTCGACGAAATTCTGGTCCGCCGCAAACGCCTCCCCTGGGGCGAAGCGGTTCGCGTGATGCATCAGGCGCTCGGCGGGCTCCAGCACTTGCACGAGAAGCGGATGGTTCACCGCGACTTGAAGCCGGCGAACCTGATGCTGATCCCCGCACCGCCGCCCGGAAAAGACACGACCTGGGATGCGACGGTCAAGATTCTCGACATCGGTCTCGGCCGCGAACTGTTCGATGAGAACGTCCCCGAAGGCCAGATCGAGACGCAACTCACCATCGAAGGCTCCGTGCTCGGAACGCCAGATTACCTGGCTCCCGAGCAAGCGAAGGACGCCCGCAGCGCCGACATTCGCGCCGACATCTACAGCATTGGCTGCGTGCTGTACCACTGTTTGACAGGTCGTCCGCCGTTCCCCGAAACCAACATCATGACCCAGATGTTGATGCACGCGACCGAGAAACCAGTTGCGCTGTCGACGCTCGTTTCGGATGTGCCAGCGGGGCTTCAGGCGGTGATGGACAAGATGCTCGCCAAGTTGCCTGCCGATCGCTACGCAACTCCGGAAGACGCCGCGATAGCACTCAAGCCGTTCGTCGGAACTGGTGCCGCCCCTGCAGCAGCTTCTGTCGTACCCGCATACAAGGCGTGGTTGGATAGTGAATCACAGTTTGACGGGGCCGCGAAGGTTGTGCCGGCTGCGGCCGTGCCCATCAAGCCCACTGCGGCTCCTTCGGGAGCAACCCGTGCAGCGGGCAGTGGCGCCGTTCCTTCACCGGCACCCAAACCCGGAACAGGACCGGCCCCCGCAGCAGCGAAATCGGGAGCGGGTCTGACTTCCGGGAAGTCCGGAGCCGTGCCGCAAGCACCTCAACGACCTGCAGGGGGTTCCGGTGCTGTCGCCAAACCCACTGGTCCACGAACCGCCAAAATTGCAAAGGCTGCTCCACCGCCACGCCCAGTTGTGGAAGAAGTGGAAGTTGAGTTGGTTGTGGAACCTATGCCGGCACAAATGTACTTTGCTCCTGAGCAGGTGCTGCCACCTGAACGGGCGCTTTCCGAACTGGATCGACGCGACTGGATGATGCTGGCGATTGGGGCGTCGGGAGTGTTGCTTGCGGTGGGTCTTGGGTATGGCCTCGCGCGACTGGCTCGCAAGAAGCCTGAAGAAGTTGTCGAAGAATGAGCCGAAGCAATTGATGTGGGTGAGAAGCGGTCATCGCCCCAGAGATCGGATGACCGCCGCTGCCTTCTCGCACTGTTCCCGTGTGACATCCAGGTGAGTCACGATCCGGATCACCCTCTCGCCCAGCGCTGCAACCAGAATGCCCTCGGATTTTAAGCGGTTCGCCACAGCCCGTGCGGTTCCAAGTCTCTCGCTCACCTCAAACCACACAAGGTTGGTCTCGACCTTCGGCGGGGTGAGTTTTAGGTCGGGAACCGCCGCAACTGCGGCGGCGAGCAGTTGGGCGTTTGCATGATCCTCGGCAAGCCGATCGATGTGGTGATCGAGCGCGTACAAACACGCTCCGGCCAGGAACCCAGCCTGTCGCATTGCTCCACCGAACAGCTTCCGGATTCTTCGGGCGTGGGCAATCAGTTCCTTGGAACCCAACAATGCTGAGCCGACAGGTGTTCCAAGCCCTTTGCTAAAGCAAACGCTGACGGTGTCGAACATCTGGCCCCATGTGCGAGCCGGAACACCAGTCGCGACAATCGCGTTCCAGATGCGGGCACCGTCGAGATGTGTGGCTAATCCATGCTGACGTGCCCATTGAGTGATGCCGTTCAGCGCTTCTGGTGAGGAGATCGTGCCGCCGCCGCGATTGTGCGTGTTCTCCAGGCAGACGAGGCGTGTCCGAACCGAGTGCATGTCGTCCGGGCGAATCTTCCCTTCGAAATCCGCAACATCGAGAAGCCCGAACCGGCCGTCGATGGTGCGGCACGTGGCACCACTGAGAGCCGCCGCGCCGCCGGCTTCCCACAGGCAGATGTGGCTCGTTGTTTCGAGAAGAATTTCGTCTTGGGGACGGCAATGAATTCGAACCGCAATCTGGTTCGACATGGTTCCGCTGGGAACGAACAGCCCCGCTTCGTGGCCGAACAACGCGGCCGTGTGGCGTTCCAACTCGTTGATCGTCGGGTCTTCGCCGAAAACGTCGTCTCCAACAGACGACGCGATCATTGCCGCGAGCATTCCGGGCGTGGGCTTTGTCACCGTGTCGCTACGGAGGTCGATCATGTGGCAATTCTAGCGGGAATCAGGGCGAAGACGTTACATTCCCTCTTTCTTCGGAGGGGGCACGACGGGTGCGGGAATGTCTTCCTGGCGATTCTCCAGGAACCAGCGATCGTCGATCTTGCGGAAGTAAAGAGCTTTGTCCTTCACGTCTGCGTGGGTGAGCTTCGCACCGGTTTCCGTGTCGGTCACCATCCCGTCACGAAGCAGTTTTTGGAGATCTTTGATGCTGAGAGGATCGTCCATCAACTTGGATTGCACATCGCGGACGAGTTGCTTGAAGGCCTGTTCCCGGCTGCGTTCGATGATGAGCGCGGCGAACTTCGCACGATCGGTGGGCAAGCGATCTGCGACTGGGTATTTCTCCGGGTTGCGAATCTGGAAATCCCGCAACCGAGACAGTTCAATCTCGGCGGGAGCTTCGAACTGTTTCGCCCGATCAGCGACCCGGAATTCCACGAAGCCGGGATCGAGCAAGTGGGCGACGATATACGTGGTGTCGCCCTTCTCAATCGCCTCGATCGCCGAGAGAAGCGTCTTCTTGGCGCTATCTTGCGGATACGCCTTCACCTTCGGCGGAATCCCGAAACGTGCTGGGATTTCCTTGGGGAGGTCCGGATCCTTTGGCGGTTGTGCCAGCGCCATTGATCCAGAAACGAGAGCAATCGCGAAAACGAGCCTCATCGGAAACCTCCCGGGAACCCGCTCTCGGCCTATAATCAGCGGCATGGCAGGTAACACGTTCGGTAAGCTGTTTCGGGTCACCACGGCCGGCGTCAGCCACGGCCCTGGATATCTTTGTATCATCGACGGATGCCCCGCGGGACTTGAATTGTCTGTCGCGGATTTGCTTCCCGACCTCGCTCGCCGCAAACCGGGGCAGAGCAAACTCACCACGCAACGCGACGAACAGGACACGCCCGAAATCTGGTCGGGCGTGTTCGAGGGCAAAACCGATGGCACACCCATCGGTCTGCTATTCCGCAACTCCGATCAACGCAGCGGCGATTACGGCGACATCAAGGACAAGTACCGCCCCGGCCACGCGGACTTCACCTTCGATGCGAAGTATGGGTTCCGCGATTACCGTGGCGGTGGCCGTACCAGCGCTCGCGAAACCGTGTGCCGCGTCGCGGCCGGAGCCGTGGCGAAGAAGCTCCTGGCACGCGAAGGCATCCGCGTCCTGGGCTACGTAACCCAGGTCGGAGATGTGAAGGCCGAGATCGCCGATCCCACGGCTGTCACGCTCGAACAGGTCGAGGCGACGCCAATTCGTTGCCCGGTGCCGGAGAAAGCCGCCGCGATGATCGAGTTGATCGACGCGGTGAGGAAAGATCGCGACTCGATCGGCGGGATCTGCGAACTTGTGGCCGTTGGTGTTCCCCCCGGACTCGGCGAACCGATTTTCGACAAGTTGAAAGCTGATCTTGGCAAGGCGTTGCTTTCGCTGCCGGCGGTGCTTGGTTTCGAGTATGGTGCCGGCTTCGCTGTCGCCAACATGCGGGGCAGTGAAAACAACGACGTCTACGTTCCCGACGAACGCCCATCCACCGAACCTGAAGCTCCTGGCGCGACCGACCTTTCCCCAGATTGCAATGAGTCGGTGTGGAAGCCGCAACACAACCCGCGCATCCGAACTGAGACGAATCGCCACGGTGGAATGCTCGGCGGCATCTCGTCGGGCGAACCAGTTGTGTGCCGCGTCGCGATCAAGCCGACGAGTTCGATTCCCCGTTCGCAACGAACCGTGACCCGCACCGGCGAGCCGACCGAGATTCTCGTAAAGGGCCGTCACGACCCATGTCTGCTCCCGCGTTTCGTGCCGATGGGCGAAGCGATGATTGCTCTCGTGCTGATCGACCACCTCATGCGTGCCCGCACGAGCCGACTCAGTGGATGAACGGTCCCCAATGACTCCCATCGGTCGGCTTGCACCATCGCCCACAGGGGCACAACATGTCGGCAATGCACGCACGTATCTCGTCGCGTGGTTGATGACACGCTCGCACAACGGAGTTGTTCGACTTCGCATTGAGGATATCGACTCGCCGCGTATCAAGGCCGGTGCTGCAGAGCAGGCTGCCGAGGATCTCCACTGGCTCGGTCTCGACTGGGACGGCGTACCGGTCACGCAGACAGACCGCCTTCCACTCTATGAAGCCGCCCTCGAACAATTGAAACGTCAGGAACGGGTTTATCCTTGCACCTGCACGCGGTCCGACATCGCAGCAGCGGCCAGCGCTCCGCATATCGGGCAAGAAGGGCCTCCTTATCCCGGAACGTGTGCTCACCGCACAGTCGCCGATGCCTTAAGTCTTGTCGCTGATGGTAAGCCGTTCGCGTGGCGTTTTCGCGTCACCGAATCGCCCACGTTTACCGACCTGTATGCTGGTGAACAACACATTGATCTGGAGATCCTGGGCGGGGATTTCGTGGTGTGGAAGAGCGCGGGCACGCCGGCGTATCAACTCGCGGTGGTGGTGGATGACGCTGAAATGGGCATCACGGAAGTGGTTCGTGGCGACGACCTGATCCCTTCTACACCACGACAGTTGTTGCTGTATCGAGCGCTCGGTCTCACGCCACCGGTGTTCGCGCATGTGCCACTGGTTGTTGGTGAAGATGGCCGACGACTCGCGAAACGCCACGGCGATACACGGCTGTCGACACTTCGCGAATCGGGTGTCACGGCCGAGACGCTGGTTGGCTTGCTGGCGTGGTCGTGTGGGTGGGTGGAGGAGGCTCAGCCGATCAGAGCAAGGGAGTTGCTTCCCTTGTTTCGACTGTCAGTGATCCCGTCCCGGCCTTTCGTGCTGACTGCGGAGACGTTGCGAAGAATCGAAAACTGAGGGCGCAAACACACGTGGTGAGAATCGAAGACATCGAGCCTTCGCTTCTCACCGCGTGTAAGGTCCACAGTGCTATTTCACGAGTCCCTTCTCGGATAGCTTGGATGTCGGGGGATTCTTGGCTCCTTCCCCAGCCTTCCTCAAGAAGTCCATGAGGTCGTCCGTCGCGAATTGCTGGAACAGAGTTCGCATCGCGGCTCCGGTTGGGTCTGGACTCGTGAACCAGTGGCCATTCTCGTTGGCATCGTTCGACAACTTGGTCGGCGACTCGGCAAATCCGAGCGGCTTGAACCCTGCCCCGGAGAAATAGACAACACCCTTCTCGGCACCGACCACTGCCAGGGTGACGTCAACCCACATAGCTTCACTTGGGTCCCCAGCGACATCCGGCCACCGGTAAACGGTGGGTGCCTTGTCGGTCGAAAGACTGAACAGGACTGCTCGTTCCTTTTTACCGTTGTTATTGGTCTCAAAGGCGTACACGACGCGCCCTGGCACTCCGAGTACTCCGATGCCGAGATGCCGACCCACCTCACCCAGTTCGAGTTTCCACGAGGTCTTCATCGTTGCGCTTTCGATCTGATAGACTCCGCCACCGACAGCAATGACGATCGAGGAATGAGCGTCGTCCACTGCAAGGTTCTTGCCCAACACAACCTTGTTTGGAACGAGTTTCACATTGAGGGGCGACCATCTTTCGATGACCTTCTTGGCCATGGGATCAATCAATTGAGCTGCACCCGCGGTGGTAACGGTCAGGAGCCGACCCGGTGCCTTGGTGAAGAACACTCCCGCGATGCCATGTGCCTTGAGATCGGGTCGATCCGCGTAGGGATCGTAGTTCTCGAGCGTTTTCGCGGGAGCCTGATCACTGAGGCTCCAGATCGTCAACTTCCCATCGGGGCTGACAGCCACGAACGACTTGCCGTCCGGGGATAGATCGCATTTCGGTTCCTTGCCGTCACCATCCATCTCAATTCGATTGACCCGCGCCCCAGTCTGTCCGCTGTGGATATCGACGTTGAGTTTCTCACCCTTGCCGTTGGCCCCCGCAACCGATTGCCAGACGACAACTACATCCTGTTCCGTTCGCTTCTCGGGTGCGAACACACGTTTGATCTTTCCGATAGCCGCATCAAAGACGATCGGCGTTCCCCGGGGTGCCAAAGCGGTATCCGGCTTGGACGATGCCGGAGTGAAGGTCAACAGCTTCGCCGACGGCGGTAAGTCGAGCATTGTCGCCGGTGGTTCCGGCGGATCTTTGGGTGTCGGATCTTTTGGATCCTTGGGAGTCGGATCCTTGGGATCCTTTTTCCCCGGATCCTTTTTGCCTGGATCCTTCTTGGGAGGCTCGACCGGTGGTGGTGCTTCGTCTTTCTTCTCATCCTTTTTGGCCTTGGCAGCAGCTGCAGCGGCCTCGGCAGCTTCTTTCTCCTTGGCCTGCTTCTGCATGACCATCACGGCTGCGATCAGTGCGCCCAATGCCCCGACTCCAAGAAGAATCGCGAGGAGTAGCGTCTTCTTGCTGCCTTTTTGCTCGCCGGGCGGAACGTACTTGCGCTCCTCCTCTTCGTTGTCTTCCTCGTCTCGACCCTTCTTGCGATCTTTTTTGTTCGGTTTCTCGTCCTCGTCGTCGCGTCCTTTGCGTTTTGATTGTGGCTCCTCGTCGCGATCTCGCTTCTTGCTCTTGTCCTTGGTCTCAGTCTTCACTTCGGGAGCCGCCGGGGCGACATCGAATGAGAATAGATCACCGCCGGCGACGGGAGCCGCTGCTGCTGTAGTGGGCTCGTCGTCGCGATCCCTTTTCTTGGAGCGTGGTTTCTCGTCTTCGTCGCGATCCTTTTTCTTGGAGCGTGGCGTCTCCTCCTCATCATCCTTGTTGCGATTCTTCGATTTCGTTTCCGGAACAGTGGGTACAACGGGGCCTGGGTCAAAAGCAAAAGGGTCGCCACCAACGACAGGCGGCAGAGCATCATCGCGTTTTTTGACTGCTCCATTGGCTTCTGGTTCGCCGTTGAAGTCAAAAGCAAACGGATCGCCTGCGGACACGAGCCCTGACTTCACTTCTGAATCGTCATCGTCGCGGTTTTTCTTTTTGGATCGTGGCCGGTCATCGTCGTCGTCGTCGTCGCGGTTTTTCTTTTTGGATCGTGGTCGGTCATCGTCGTCATCGTCATCGTCGCGATTCTTACGCTTGGTCTTTGGGTCAATCTCCTCGTCCCGGTCCCGGCTTTTGCTCTTACCCTTAGGCTCAGGACCGTTGGTGTCCTCGAACGCGAAGGGGTCAGCGGCAGGGGTAGCTTCGGCAACGGGTAGACTTGGCTGAGTGGACGGAAGCGCTTTCGTGCCCGGAGTGCTGCCTGCGGGGGGCGTTTCGACTCTTGCGGCGGGTTTGGGAACAGTCCCTGATGCCGTGCGTGCAGCGGGTTTGGGGACCGATCCCGAGGCTGGCCGGGTTGGGGTTGCCGGAGCAGTCGGGAGTCCCGGCATTGCCGGCTTAGACGATCCAAAACCGGGCCGCGCGGCCGCAGGAGTTGGGCTCCCGACAGAAGGGTTAATGGGTGCAGCCGGAACTGGAGACTTGGCGGATGGAGCGACGGCAGTCATCGGAATTTGGGACGCTCCGCCAGGCGCAAATGGGGAGGGCATGCTGATGACACTCAGCATCTGCGCCTCGCCAACGGAATCGCCCGGCTGACTGGCTCCGGGAATGCGAAACTGCGTGTCGCACTTCTTGCACTTCGCCTTCTTCCCAACCATGTTGTCAGGGGCTTTCAACTTGAGCCCACACCCCGGACAAGGCACTTCGACGGGCATAGCAAACCCCGCACAAGATTCACAGAGATGTGAAGATGAGACAAATTCTGAGTTACGAGGCTGACTCCAATGCGTGGACCCCCCTGACACTGATCCAAAGACGGGAGTCGATCGCATACAAAATCATCAGCCGCGTAAAACGTGAAAATTAAGGCTACCCTCCGCGAGGCGGAGATGCAACCGCCCAAGTGAAATCCTGACGAGATTCTGGAACGGCCAAACGGGTAATCCGTCCGCCAGTATGGAGAAACGGCCGTCGCGGTGTGTGTGTGATGGAGGTAATAACACGCCCGAAACGGCCGTTTCCCGATCAGTTCGCCATTCAAGAGAAGTGCGATTTATGAGAATTTCGTGTCGGGGGTGGCCAACGCGGGAGTCCCGCTTTCGGCCATCCTTCTACATCATCACGCCCTACTTGTTCACCTTTTCTCCTCCCTCGCTCAACGCCAAGATGCAGAATGCAGTTCCGGCGTTCGTCATGTAGTGAGCTTTATCGTTACTCAGCGAACGGGTGTACCAGCGCCCGCTCTCTCGCTGGTTCGACTTGAGCCACTTCACCCCGCTCGTGATAGCCGGGTCGTTGGTAGGAACGCCAGATTGGAGCAGAACATACGTCACGAACCCGGTGCCGTATCCGTCGCCCGCAGCATCCGGATCATTTGGCGTCTTGTCGTGCCGCGTGTACTTACCCAATGCGGCCAGTGCCCAGCCACCTTCCTTGTGCTGCCGTTCTCGTAACGCCGTGATTGCCTTCTTCTGTTCCTCGGCCGTCATGAGCCCGTCAAGTTTCATAGAAGCCCAAAGCAGCATCGCGGTGTGGTGCAAATCCGGGGACGGCGTTGTCTTGAAATACGCTTTCAGTCTGTCGAGCCCCGTTTTTGCTTTCTCGCTCTTGGCATATTCTTCCGGAGCGTAACCCACTGCGAGCGCAGCGAGCGTGGCACCGTAGTAGTCGTCATGTTCGAGCGGCGGCCAGTTGCATTTCAGCCAGGCCCACTCGCCTGTTTTGAGCTGCACATCCCACATCCTGTCGAGAGCGGCTCGGGTAGTTGCGTGGAGCTTTCCTGACTTCTGGGCGTCGTTGAATGCCAGGGCGAACGCCGTCGCGACGATGTAGGTATCGCCCTTCGGCTTTCCTCCGTTCGACCACGACGCGACATCCTTTTCGAGGAACGTGCGGACTTCTTTCCAGCCATCATCGCCGGGGAGTAGTGGTCGGGCGGTGAGGTAAGGCATGTTCGTGTGGCAGGTGATGCACTTTCGCTCACGAGTCCAGTTGACACTGACACCATCGAGGTATTCCGCGGCCTTGGCTGCCGAGTAAACCTTGGTAACAGGTTCATCACCTTTCGTGGCAGCTGGTTTTGGGATGTCCGCCGCGAAAAGCGGGCTTGAACCGAGTAGGAGCAGAACTGCATAACGCATGTGAACCTCCCGAGGGGAAGGGGGCAGGAACGTGTATTGTGCAATGAGCCTGAGCTTCGCGAAAGTGTCATGCTTGTAACTGCTGCGATTTCTGAATGGTGAACCTCGGCTCGCCAATACCTTGTGTCGCATTCCAGGCGATACGAAGGATAGCCGGTTGACCCTCTGGATGGACTCCAGTAGCCTCATGGCTTCGATCCTGCGCAGTGGGTGATTCCCGCAGGGGATCAGCGAATACGGAGTCTTCGTATGCGACTGCTGTGTTTCCTCCTCGTCTTGTGTTGTGGGTTCGGCTCCACCATCTGCGCTGCGCCACCAGCAGTGCCGCACCAGGATAAACTCGACGAGATTGGACCCCGGATGCTGAAGTTCGTCGAATCCGACGACCTCGCGGGAGTCGTCTGTGTGGTCGGGCGCAAGAACGGTGTGGTTCACGAATCGGCCGTTGGCTTCCGCGACTTGGCTGCCAAAGCCCACATGCAGAAAGACACCCTCTTCCGAATCGCTTCGATGACCAAGCCCATCACTGCGATCGGCATCATGATCCTGGCCGACGAAGGCAAACTAAGCCCCGATGACGATGTTGCGAAGCACTTGCCCGAGTTCACTGGCCAGATGCTTTTCGGCGAGAAGACGGCCGACACGGTCACGCTCAAGAAACCAACACGGCCAATCAAACTCCGCGACCTGTTGACGCACACATCGGGCCTTGCGAGCTATCCCGCCGGCGTTAGCGACGTGTACACCAAACGCAACCGAACTCTGGCGGAGACGACTCTCGCCGTTGCACTGCAGCCATTGGTGTTCGAGCCGGGCACGAAGTGGAGCTATTCGAATTCCGGCATCGATACCCTCGGCCGAATCATCGAGATTGTGTCGGGAATGAGCTACGAGTTGTTCCTCCAGAAACGTGTTTTTGAGCCACTGGGGATGACTGACACGACGTTCTACCCGTCAAAGGAACAGTTCGCTCGGCTCGCGGTGACATATGGTAAGGACAAGGGTGGTAAACTCATGGTCGCTCCGAATTCCCTGATGGATCTGCCAGCGAACCCGAAACATCCCATTCCCGCGGGTGGTCTCATCTCGTGCGGATCAGACCTCGCAAAACTCTACCAGATGATGCTGAACAGGGGCGAAGGGAACGGGAAGCGAATCCTGAGCGAAAAGGCGGTCGCCGAGATGACCAAGGTGCAGACCGGCGAGATCAAATGCGGTTTCGTGGACGGCATGGGTTTCGGTTTCGGCTTCGCCGTGGTGCGCGAACCTAAAGGTGTGACCGCAATGCTGTCGGCCGGTACGTTCGGCCACGGCGGGGCTTTTGGTACGCAAGGCTGGATCGACCCGACTCAGGATGTTTTCTGTATCCTGCTCATCCAGCGAGCGGGGCTGATGAATGGTGACGCATCCCCGATGCGTCAAGCGATTCAGGAGCTCGCGTTTGAGGCAATCAAGAAGTGAGGGAACGACGCTCAGTCCTGGGTGTGCCACTGGTTTCCGGGGTGTGCATGGCGGTTTCGTGTGGCATGAATTGCAATGGCAAGTCGCAAACGATTGGGATGTCGTGTGATGCGGCGAATTCGCTAATTCTGATATTCTTTCTTCCGGACA
>PNLP01000006.1 GCA_013823135.1 Planctomycetaceae bacterium | reverse complement strand
TCCTGGAATGTCCTTGGTTTTGTCCGCAAAGCTGAAGTCCAGCAGGCCGTTTAGTTGCCCCTTGTTCGCGGCTGGGATGCCCTGGTCCACGGTCAGGGTCGCCCCGCTCGACGTGGGCAGCAGGTTGCCGTCGCCGTCGAAGTAGTTCAGGCCCAGGGCGACGTTGAGCAGCACCGACGCGATTTCGAGGTTCTCGAACAGTCGCCGGAAGCCCTCGCCCTGGTAGGCCACCTGCCGCATCGACCAGTCTTGCTGGGGCGTGTACGCCTCCCAGTTCTGGAAGATGTTGCAGAGCTCTTCGTCGAACTCCATCTCCTCCATCGCCGACATCAGCACCAACGCCTTGTCGCCGAGGGTCAGCTTGCCGCGGGGCCGGGGCGGGCTGCCGGCGGGCGAGATCCGGGCGGTCTGCCGCTGGCCGTTGAACTCGATGAGCCGGGCCTTGGTGCCGGGCACGTCCTCGGTCAGTGACCAAAACTGCTCGGGCAGAACCTTCGGCAGCCCGTCCGCGATCACCTGGACGGCTTCGGTGAGCGGAGTGTAGCCCAGCACTGTGTTGATCGAAGCCATCGGTGAACCTCTGTTGAGACGCTGCCCAGGTGGTGTGAGGCCAAGCGTCTCGCCCGCACGGGCGAGACTCGGGTTTATCAGGCCGGCAGAAGCAGGTGGTCGAATTCAAACCGGCCGGCGGTGTTCAGTTGATTCATCAGCCAGGTCTGCAGTCCCGCGTCTGTTGGCCAGTCGATGATCTGGTCGCTGTCGAACAGGCCGGAGTACGGGATCTGCGGGAAGTCCACGTCCGCCGCGTTGGCTGCGGCCATCTGGATTCCCGAGCCGGACGGCGTGGTCGATCGAGGCGATTCGCTGCCGTCGGTCGGCTGGACGAAACTGCCCACGACAAACCGGCCGTCGACGGCCGTCGTGATCGGTGTGTAGATGGCTGCCGTGCTCGATGTCGGGAACAGTGCGACTTCGGCACTCGTCCAGGGCAGGCCGGCGTACCCGGTCCCGCTGTAGGTTAGGCGGATGCCGAGATCGGTATCGGTAGCCGGGATGGCCGAAGCCACGATGCCGCCAACGACGCCTGTGGCCGTGTCGAGAGCGCTGTTGATGTTCGCCAGGTAGGTCGCGTCGGTGGCGTTCCACGCGATGTTGGCGGTCGTCACGAATGTACCGTCGGTCTTCTGCACGTTGAGTTGCAGGTTGCCGGCGGTCGACGCGACGTTGAAGTTGATCTGCTCAACCTGGTTCACGCCCACCGCGGTGATCGTGACAACTCCCGTGCCCGTGTCCACCGCCGAATAGGTGACGGTGACCGTGCGAGCGGTCCCATTCGCGGCCGGTGGGCCGGTGAGTTTGAACGTGCCCGAGGTACCGACCCGACGAACCAGTTCGAGGGCAGCCGCTGTCGACAGAGTGATCGATGTGCCCGACCCGGTGAGTGCAGCCGTTATCATCTTGCCCATCAGTGACGGTAACCACTTCTTCGTCGACGTGACGCGGCCCATCAGCAACCCGCCACGGAGGGTCAACGGGTCGCCGTTGCCGTAGTCCTGGGCGGCAGCAGCAATGGTTCCGCCGCCGGGGAAGTACAGCACCGACTCTGGCTGCTTGAACACCTGTCGGTAGGCCACGGTGGAACCGCTCTGGATTCCCGGTTGGCCGATCACTGGGGTAATCACGCTTGCCTCACTTGTTCTGGGTCAGACCGGGAAATCACCTTGTGCGTCTCTCGCCCTCGCGGGCGAGCGGGGTTCAGTTCTTCGACGGCTTGAGCGGCGGGAGCCCCTGGTTCTGGCGGGCGAGGGCCGCCATCTTCGTCCGCACCGCCTCCGCTTCGGCCTTGGTGGGGTCGACGTGCCCGCCCTCGGCGACGGCATTCAGGTCGTCTCTGCTGGTCGACCGGGGGGCGGTGGCCTTCGACAATCCCTTCTGTTCGCGAATGAACGCGATTCGGTCAGCAGAATCTGGCATCCCTCGGAGGGCTTTGATTTGGTTTGCAGTTGGTGCGAACGACTCGCGGACGATCTCATCCGTGATCGCGTTGGCGATGGCGGTGCGAGCGGCAGACTCCTTGGCAGCCGCGGACTCTTTGGCGACCGCGTCATCCGCGGGCTTGTCCGCGGGCTTTGGATCGTCGAGCGATTCGGGTTCGCCCTTGATGTCGCCGTGGGCCATGAGCAGCTTGAGGAGCTTCTTGGCACACGCCTTCACCATGGCCTTGTCGCCAGGCTTGCCCATGCACGTCTTGATCTCTTCCATTGCGGCCGACAGGAACGCGGAATCCACGCCGTCTTCAGCCTTGGTTTCAGCAGCGTCAGCATCGGGAGCGCCCGCCAACATGGGAGAGTCGCCCGACTCTCGAACCAGAGTCTTCAGCTTCAGCAGCTGATCCACGGTGCATTTCGGTGCGAGCTTGTTCGTGTACTCGGTGAGCTTTGCCACAGGTCGTCCCCTTGAAGATTCGAAGATTCCGCCAGTTGTGCCGCCCTTGTCGACCAGATCCACCGAGACGATTCCCTTGAACCCTTCGACTACCCTTTGCCCATCCCGCATGGCCCACTTCACGTTCGCCTGGTGGGAGAGCGAGAAGCCGCGTGGGTTGTGCTTCGCAGCACGAATCACCCGCGGAGTCATGGGGTGATCTGGTTCGAGCATGTAGTCCCCTTCAGGGCGACCATCTGCTCGGCGGCGAATGTTCTGGAACCAACCGACCTTCTCGGACGGGAGTCGCTCGCCGTCCTTGTGCCCCTCGTAGGAGCTGATCCCCTCGTACCGCTTCAGGTCGTCATCGGTCCAGGCGGTCGGCAGGTATCTGTAACCATGGACGCTCTGCAGCCCGCAGATCAGCACACCCTTCACGACCGGGTACGGCCCGCTCTCATCAACGACTCCGCCGCTGAAGTCGAACGATTCGCGAACTAGCGTGTCATCACCCATGCCGGAGAGATGTCACGAGCCCCGGAGCCTCGCTGCGATTTCGCCCGCATCGGCTCCGGCGGGCAGCCCCATCGCTTCGAAGATCGTGTCCATCAGGTCCGCGATGAGCGAGGCCACTTCATCGATCGCATCACTTTCAGTCACCTTGCTGGTCGCGAACCGCATGATGGTCGTGAACGCCTTAGTGAGCGCGAGCGATACGAGTTTCGCTGCGACAGTCCCCGGCACGCCGATGCCAACACCGACGGCGTCACTGGTCGCGTCGGCAATGTGGTCTCCGGCGGTTTTGCCACCGGCCCACTTGGACGCAAGCCACGGACTCTTCTGGATATCTTCCGGCGTGGTCACGAATGCTTCGGCGATACTCAGAGCCGACCCGAGCCGTGTGAACGCTGTCGCGTGGTCCAAGATGAAGTCGTTCACCTTCTGGCTGACTTTGGCTGCAATGCTCTGCACCTTGGCCAGCACACCTGGATTCTTGGCCTCGGTGGGGAGCGCCTTCGCAACTTCCTCGACGATCCTCTTGGCTTGCTCCGCGTCGGCCTGCGCTCGCTTCCCGTCAGGTGCAGAGGTTGGGTTCGCGGATGTCTTTGCGTCTGGAGATCGGACCTTGCGGTGTTGAGTGAAGGTCTTCCCGCCGCGATGGACCTGGATATCCTTCTCGACCAAACCGCGAGCGTCTTCAGCAACGCCGGTGCGCAGTGGCACAACGACCTGCTGACTTGCACGGTCGGAGAACACAATCCGGTCCATGATCACGTCCAGATCGACGGGTCGCATCCGGGCCGCGTACTCCGCACCCAGGCCAGGCCGAAGATAGGCGATCGTGGCGTGGGGCTGATACTCGGGGAAATCGTTCGTGTGTGGCAGTCCGGCCAGGGCGGCATTGAGTCGCCGCAGATCCTCGCTGACCACGTCTACCTTCAGCACGTCACGTTCTGGACCTGGGAACACGGAGACATGACCGAGTCGCAGCGCGATGGGCTTGGCCAGGCGAAGGATCGGCAGCACGTCGTCCGGGTCGTCGCTGTGCAGGCCATACAGAACGGTGACGTGGGGCTCTGTCTCGCACCCACCCTCGGCGAGGTCCTCGGGACGAATCGAGCGAGCCAGAGACAGCACCTCGAACGCCGCCCGGCCGGTGAGTGGGGTGTGCACACTCGCGAACGAATGCGGCTCGATCCCCTCGGTCACGCCATCAAAGAGCTTGTCAACGCCTTCCGAGCCGTCACCGCCAGCGCTCCCTGGAGGGGCCGGGGTCGGTGCCTTGCCGCCGAGGATGGCGTTCGGGTTCTCGCTCGATCGACCAGGAGGAGGGGCTGGAGGAAATTCCTTGTCCCATGCCTTCCAGTTCGCAATGACCACCTTCGGGTCGCGGCCGCGTTTCTTGATCGCCTCCTGCGGGTCGATGATCTTGTTCCGCAACTCCATGTCCGTCACGGACGATTGCTTCTGCTCGTCGGCGATGATGACCGGCATCGCGGTGATGACCGGCTTGACCGCCCGTGACGTGCCCGGCGGGAGTCGACCGCTCCCTTCGGCGATCTCGATCACCCGCATGGCCAGGGACTTGGTGAACCCCTTCTGCACGTCCTGTCGGTCCTCGGTCATCTTCACGAACGGCGAGCCGGTCACGAGGGCCGAGGCGAACGATGCGTCACCCCCGCCGCTGAACCAGTCCGGCACGCCCCAGATGAACCCGACCCCCTGGAGCGTGGCGTCGACTACCTGCAGGTACGACGGCACGCCCTCGGAGACCGGCCCCGGAACCCAGTCCTTGTTGCCGTCACTGTGGATGACCCGGCTGTTGCCGCCGTAACTGCGAATCGCAATCGGGCTCTGCTGGGCGAAGTCCGCCTGCCGCTGGTTCTGGTACGCCGCCTGGCCAGACCGCAGCATCGCGGCGACCTGGTCGCTTGTGGCAGTCGAGTACTTCTGAATCCAGGCGATGCCGCTCTGGTCGAACGACGTCGATCCTGCGTTGGCGATGATGCCGAGCGACCGCTGCAGGTGATCCTCGACCGGCGTGAACTCGGGCTGACCACGCTTGATCGTCCGGTCTACACCCGCCTTCATGTACACGATCTCGTTGCCGGGCACCTCCTCGCCCTGCGACCCGCCACGGTCCGGATCGGCCACCCACGTCGCCAGCACCTCCTCGGCGTCACCGTGGCGGGTGCAACGGCCCCACTGCCAGTTCCCGGCCGTGCGAACCGGTCCAGACGGGTAGCGGATCTGCTCGGGCTCGACGAATCGGCACCACGGGAGATAGTCGTGCCGCCGCTCGCCCGCACCCAGGCGGATGTTGCACTCGCCATCACGCAGCAGCCGGACGCGAGATTCCTTCTCGCGGTCTTCCGTCCCCTGGCCCCAGTCGTGCAACTCACACCACTCGTCCCAAACCTGCTGCACAGCCTTCACTAGCGGATCTGCGTCATCATCCATACCCGCCGAGACGGCCCCGGAGTCGTGTCCGCGGCGGACGAACGCGACCTGCATCTTCCCGACGAACGCGGTGACGTGCTTCTTGAATCCGATGCCGAGCATATTCTTCTCGGCGATCCACCTGCTCCACGTCAGGTTCGCCCAATACTGCATCTCCGTGAACTGCCCGATCGGAGCGTGATTGGGCAGCATGACCCGGTCGGCGGGCCAGAAGCCACCACTACGACCGCCGGACGATCCGTCGTCGCCACTCCCGGCGAACAGGCCGTAGCCGTTGCCGATGAAGTTGCCGAACGGGGTCGATCCCGACTCCCGGACGACGCCGTATGTTGATGCGGATTCGGAGACGAACTCGCCGATGTTGTTCAGCGAGGTGTCGAGAGACGTGATCGGTGTGACGCCCGGCGGTTGCATGCCGGGAAGATGTCACTCAGGGTGTGCAGGGTCGTCCAGCCACTCCGCCCCGAACGGCTCGCCTGGAAATGTGAACTTGATTGCAGGCCACATGGCGCGAACGACCCCAGCAGGGTCGGTAATGTCAATCCCGTGCGCCCGAGCCGCGGCCTGCACACGAAGACTCTCGACCGACCCGATGTCGTCAAGCGTGGTGAGTGCGACACGTTTGATCGGGGCCGCCGACAGCAGCCTGTCCGCGTCCCGAACCCAGTCCTCACCCATCGACGTGAAGTTCTCGACGAACCCACGCACGAACGGGATTCGTTGAACGCACTGGACGCCGTGGCAAACCATCCACCCAGTCGGCTGCGGGCCGTCGATCGACCACGACGCACACCCGACATAAGGGAACACCGATTCGGCGAAGTCGATGTACCATTTTGGGCCGAACTCCGTGAGCAACTCCCGCTCACGATTCTCCAGGTCCAGCTTTCGGAGCCGCTGACGGGAATACTCTTCCGGTGGTAACGACATTGACAATTCACCGGGCGGGTAATCGGGTAGTGTCGCAATCTCGCACTGCAACCTGATGAACTCCGCCCGCTCCATCCAGCCGTATTGCTCGCACACGGTTGCGTACCGCAACCTGGGCTCGTCATTGTCCGGCTCCGTGATCACCTCCCTCAAGGCCACAACGAGACGCTGCTCGCACGCCCCCGGCGACGGTTGCTGAACGTCATGCTCGTCAAACCAGTCGGCCAGCATCAGGCGGGGCGTGTTCTCCAGCGGGCTGGCGAGGATCGCCGCGAACAGCGCTTCCTTGGTGGTGAGAGGCTTGGGTTGATGCTGTCGCATCGCGTCGAACGTTTTCTGGGTGACGTAGAGCGTGTCACCGACGAGCCAGTACCCACCGTCGCCAGCATGCTTCGACACGACGACCTTGCCCGACATGGTGATTACGCTCATACGGCCAACTCCTCCAGTTTCCTGATCGCCGTGGCGACACCGTCGGGGCCGTCGTCGAACTCGCCATTGGGGACGTCCCTCATCTGCTCGACGAGCATTCTACCACCGGGCGTGTTCCGCACACGGATGGCCCGCCGGGCGAGGTACCCGGACAGTCGGCGGATGCGGCCCAACTTGGGCATGACGTGATACACCTCCTCGTAGTTCAGCATAACGGGGCGGTTCTGCTCACGCCGCTCCTGGAGCTGGCGTTCGAGTTCCGGGACCATCAGCCCCATCGTGTTGTTCGACTCGGCGGCCAGCACCACGGGACGCCAGTCGGCAGCGATGTCGATCGCCCTGCCCACGTAATCCGGCTCACGCAGCAGCTTGGCGTCGAGGCAGATCGTGCCGTTGCTCGTGAGCCCGGCCATGATGTGAGCCTGGTAGTCTCCGGCACGGTCGCTGGTTCCCTTGCTCGGGTCGAGTGACTGAACCTTCAGGACGACGTCTTCCGGCCACTGGTCGAACCAGAACCCGTTCCAGTCGAAGTACTCGGGCGGCCATTCCGCACCCTCTGCACTTCCGGGATCATCGGTGTACTCCGACCGGTAGGCCGCGTCGCCGTACTGAGCGCGGTAGGCCATGACGTCGTACAGCGACAGCCGGTCCTCCCACAGCACTTCCGACCCGCGGAGCATCTCGCCCGCGCGGGCGAGATAGTAGGCGCGAGCGGTTTCGGCCCTCGCGGGGTCGGCAAGGTTGCAGAGCAGGCGTTCCCACTCGGACCAGAGGTCGAGTCGATCGGGGAATTGAGCGATCGCCCGGTAACTCCGCGTCGGCCAGCCGGCCCGACGGAGGTCGCACACGATGGCCTCGCGGTGGATCGGGGTTCCCGCAACCACGAAGTTCGTCCCCGGTTCGCCCACGGGGAGCACATCGCGGATCATCCAGTCGAGCTTCCGTTTCCGCTTCGTGGGGCTGTACGCATCGCCGCGTTCGTTGCCGTCGTCCACGACCACGAGGGTTGGCCGCCGGTTCCTGACCGTGGAGCCCAGGATCCGGCCACCGCTGCCCCGTGCCCGGATCTCGGCACCGTTCCGCAGGCGGATGCGGTTCGCCTGCCACACGGTTCCCTTGCCTGCCGCCGCCGGGTAGTCGCGGGCGATCGCCGGGTTCCCCTCCACCTCATCCTTGATCGAGTCGAGGTACCCGCGAGCCTGTTCGCCCGTCTCCGCCAGGAGCAGGATGAGCGGCTCGACGCCTTCTAGAGCGCAGTACAGCGGGTATGCCTTGCTGATCCAGGTCGTCTTCGCACTGCCGCGGGGGGCGACGTAGCAGCGCTTCTGGCCCCGCACGTGGACCAGCTCGGCGAGGTCAGCGGCGAGGTCTTTGTGGAGGGATGACATGGACTGGCGGGTGTACTGGGGCAGGTACGCCCGCATCCACTCCGCCCCGAACGGCGGGCGAATCACCGGATTCGCCGCCTCCAGTGCCCGGCGGATCGCAGCCTGGGGGTAGAGTCCCCGCAAGTGCCTGGCGAACTTGCTCGCGAAGGGCCGCGGGGAGTCCGGCGAGGAGTGCGTCAAGGGGGGTGATCTCCGTCGAGATGCCGAGGTGGGATGCGAGCACCTTCAGGGCTGCATTCTGGTCGTGCATGGTCACCCGCACGCCGTGAGCGGTGCGGCCAATGCTCTTGATCGCCCGCCGGGCTTCGGCGGGAATCTCTTCGCGAGGCTTGAGCCGGGGACGATCTGGGTCGGTGAGGTCGACCACGTCGCCGATGTCGGAGAAACCGAGTGTTGCGAACTTTTCCAGCACCTTGCGGAACTTGACTTGGAATGCCCGTTTGGAATCGGATCGAGCAGCGTCGAGTTCCTTCTGGATTTCAACCTTCTTCAACAATCGACCCGCCAGCGTTGCAGCGGTGCCGTAGCTGGTGCCGGGGAAGGCATGACGGTAGGAGTGGACCTGCTTCCCGGTGAGCAGGTATTCCGCAATGAACGCCTCATGCTGCGGCGTCAGCCCGCGTGGCTTGGTTTTCCGCTTGGGAGACTTCTTCGGCACCGGCAGTGCCCTCAAACGAACAACGCGACAGGGTTAGCCCCGCCGCGTCGCAACCTGAGCCAACATCGACTAACGGTGAGATGTCACATACCCAACCAATTCCAGGTGTAATTCGCGGCAGCGTACCATTTTTAACCGGGTGTGATATTTTGTGCAGTATGCGGTGGGGCTATCCGTTTCGTAAACAGTCGCAAGACATGCACGAACGGTCGCTCAGGTGTCGCCCCCATGAAACGCCGCCGCAATGCTCCCATAGCGAGAGCACTCCTCCCAGACGGTGTCAAACGTTTCGACGTCCCGGGAATTCGGAGGATCTGCGTGGACCCATTCCCTGGGTCTCGCCGTCGTCAAGAGATCATGGCCGATCTAGAACGCGTGATCTCGTGCTTCCTCGCTGCAAAGCTGTGCGGAACGATGTGGCTCGACGGGAGCTTCTTAACAGAGACGTTTCAGCCGGGGGACGCCGATTTTGTGTTCTGTCCGACCATCGAGATCTACGAGAACCCGAACGAGCAACAAAAACACCTGATCGACCGGATCAAGAAGAACTGCCGAACGACGTTCCCAGAGTGCCACGCTCACCTAATGAACGACATCATCGAGATACAACAGAGTATTCTTGAAACCAACCAGATACTGGCCCAACTTACTGCCGGCTCGATCAGACAACCAGGAGTGGCGTTTTTCCTGGATCAAATTGAATCGATCACACAGTACCAGGAGAGGCTGAAGCAACAATTCAGAGAGTGCGCCGCCCTTGAGGGCTTGGAAGTTTGCAACTACAGGATCGTTGCTGAGAGAGATGGACGACTATCAGCCGCGGGAATGGCATCCGTCGTGGGGGGGGGTTTCAGGATTTGGTGACCGTCACGTACGAGGCGGTCAAGTCAGGTGCCCACAACACTGCGAAAGTTAGTGCAGAAACGCGGCGAGCTACTGAACTGGATTTCTCTTACGCAATGGCCGGCTCTGTCGTCTTCGTCTTCACTGTGCCACAAGATCGAGACGTTCTCGGCGACTCGCACATGAACGAAGCCGTCAGGCTTGTGTTTGAAGCAGGGGCCGCGACGAGCGCAAGGCAGATCAAGGAGCTTGTCCCGCGGATCGGCGTCCCCCCGATCCGTGCCCTTTACACGTGGGCGAAGGCTCACGCCCAATTCGGATTAGGTGCGGATCTCAAGTGGCTTGATAAGGGCGACCAACCTCAACATGTGGAAATCAATTCGTCAGAGTTTCGCCTGCTCGCGGAGGTGATCGAGGGGACAGGCGATGAGAAAGTGACCGAACAAGTCTACACCGGCGACTTGGAAGCCGCGAACAAAAAGAAATCTACGTTCCAACTGCATACCGATAACGACGAAGAAATACGTGGGAGCGCTGGGACGGTCATTCTCAGAATGGGCACGGTTGTTGTTGGCGATCGATACAAGGCCAGAGTTCTGAAAAAGTCCAAGATAAAATACGCAACCGAAAAGGAAACGATCACTTACGAACTACTAGAGCTTACCCCTCTCACGCCTCCCCCGCCGTTGTCGCCTCGCACAGTGCCGCCCACATTGTTCGATGCTGGCGAGGAGTGATCTCCCGTTCGGAGTCTCGCGTCCATCGTCCCTCTCCTGAACCTCTCGCCCGCGCGGGCGAGAGGTTTATGTGCCAAGTACTTTCTCGATCTCCGGCCAGTCGTCGGGTCGCCAGACGAATGCCTGGGAGGGTGTGAGTCGGAGTGTTTCGAGCCACATGTCCTGGGCTGACGACGTTTTGCCGCCGTCGCTCTTCAATTCGGCGTACACAACCGGCCTTCCAGCCTTCACGAGGATCAGGTCCGGGAACCCGGCCCCGTCCCCCTGAACCGCTGTCCTCCAGCCCTTCGCAGTCTCGGCCGGGCGGAAGTGTGCCACCTTCCACCCGTGGATGTGGGCGAGTTGGATTACCTGCGCGGTGAAGTCCGCCTCGGTGGCTGCCTTGAAGCCCATCACGCACCCTCACACGATCGGTCGGTCGATCACCTCGAACTCGCAACTGCTGCCCCGTGCGGCCTGCGTGTTCTTCCAGTTAAGTGTCACCCGCTCGAAGCCGGGCGATGGGCCATCGGGGAGTTGCTGACTCATCACCTCGCCGGCGGTCACCGTCTCGTCCGTCACGACGCAGGTGCCGCGGTACAACTTGCCGCCGGACGGGGTCTTGAAAGTCTCAATCTTGCCGTCGATCACGTTGCCTCCTTAAAGTTTGACACGTGTTCGGTCGCACAAGATGTTGAGGAACTCATCCTTCGGGTCTTGCGGGTGGTCGCTGTACGCGAGCCCGCAATCGCCACACACGACACCACCGCCTGCGCGAATGAAGTTCTCCCGCCTCGCGTCAGCTTTGACCGGGTCTTCAGCCGCCGCCGTCACCGTGGCCCTCAGCAGCCGTTTATTGAGTCGCGAGACGATCACCCTCAGCCGGTCCCGCTCGTCGATCACCTCGTCGAGCCTTCCGCCGACGCGACAGCCTTCCGCCTTGTGAGGCGATTCTGGATCAACACTCACACCGGCCACATCAAGACGGGCGTGAACGTACTGCTTGAATGCGAGGAGCTTATCACGCTCGGCCAGCAAGTCGCTGTATGTGTTCCACGTGAGTTGCAGACGCTTCGCCACGTCCTTTGCTTTGAACCGCAACCCTGTCACATCGGTCGCAGAATGGGCTTCCGCGACCGTTACGATGTCGAGCGGGTTGCCACGCTCGACATCGCCGGGGGTCTCATAGATCAGGTCGTTCCCATCAAGGTTCAGCCGGACCTCAGCGAGGTTCGCTTCTCTCATCGTTGCTCCTCGGTCGGTTAGAGTTTGGTCCTGTCAGGCCGGTTCGGCGACCCGGCCCTTTGCTTGTTCGCCACACGCCTTGTCGCACCACACGTTGTGCTGGCTCACCGGCATCCCGTCCGACCGCCGACCCTCCGCCAGTTCCTTGCGGTTCGGGTGGCCGCCAAGCAGCGTGAACGTCAGTTTGCCGAGCCGAGCCCGGACCTCGATCGCCCGCTCGCGGAACTGGTCCGGGCAGTTCTTGAACTTCGCCGTCTTCGGGCTCTCCATCCGACGGATTGCGTTGAGCGAGTCGCTGTACACGTTCCCGCTCCAACCGTCCGGGAGCCGCTCCAACGCCGCGAGCAGGGCGAGCAACTCGGTCACGTTGTTCGTCACGGTCGGCAACCCAACCTGAGCGGGGGTCACGAAGCCGGCACCGGTCGCCACCCGCTCACCGGCCGCGTTCACGTGGCAGTACGCCCAGGTGCCGCCATGCGGGCTGGGGTTCACCTTCACAACTCCGCCGTCCGCGTAGACCGCAATCACGTCGCTCATCACTTGGTCACCTTTCGTGTCTCGTACCGTTTCAGCCAGTACCGCCCCGCTTCCGTCACTTCGAGCGAATCAATCCCGACGCGAATCCAGTCGCGTTCCGTCAGTTCGTCGATCTCGTCGCCCAGTGGCTCCCACTTGCCCCGGTCGGTGGTGACGAGCATCCGGTCGTCGTCCCAAATCTCGAACGCCGTCGCCTCGACGATCGCGGCCAGGGTGGTCATCGTGCGGCCGTCCGGGAACGTCATCACGCCCCCACGGTGTCGAGGAGTGTCTTGACAGCCGTTGCCTTCTTCTGTTGCTTGCGGAGCTTCGCCACGTTCGCGAGAGCCTGTGCGTGGTAAGACTCTTTCAGCTCAAAGCCGACCACGTTCCGCTGAGCGCCGGCCGTGTACTTCTGTTGGGTCGGCCCGTTCAGGCAGACCCACGCGGTGGACCCGATCCCCATGAATGGATCAAGCACTGTCACGTTCGGCTGCACGCTGATCGGGTTCGTGTACAGCCGGACCAGTCGCCGGATGACTTCGAGCTGGAGCGGGCAATTATGAACGATGCAGCCTTCGACGGTGAAACTCTCGTCCTCTTCGACTTGCAAATCCCACACCTCCGCTTCGCCCGCCGACTCAACCGATCGGACCTTCTTCCACGCTCCGTCTTCGAGGACGAAAGGGGTTTGCCGCCGACCGCCTGGGACGTCGAAGCTCAGAACCCATTCTTGCTTCGTGTTCACCAACCGACCTTCGATCACTGTCTGCCCCGCCCTCTTGCCCGCGTACACGCAAGAGATAGCCGCGTGAACACGCTGGGCGAGCATGGCCACACCGAGGAGCAGTTCGCGGGAAACGCTCGTAGCCATCCACCTCTTTCGTGATTCGAGGTAGTGGCCATCCCCCGAGAGATAGCCAGCCAGCAGTTCGCGGGCGTTCTCAGACGAAAGCAACAATCCCCGAGGCGGAATGCGTTTGTTGGCGGCACCGCTCCCGCACTCCTCAAGGACTTGAATCAACTCTGGGCGAAGACCCTTGAGCCGAAACTGCACTGCGTCTAGTTCGCGGTTTGCTCCGGCGTGATGCCCCACCTTCTGGACAAACTCGCCTACCTTGTCTGGACCGACACTCACAAACCAATCGCCCTTCACGCCACAGTGGCCGTCGGCAAGCCATCGCCCGACAATCCACCACTCCTGCCGTGTTAATTCGTTGCGGTCGTGAATCGGCGGCAACTTCAGGTTGACGTATCCAGTCGAGGCTTCACTCGCGGGAATCCACTGGGGCTCTGCTCGTTCGGCGGAATCTCGACTTCGCGACCCGGCTGTTTTCCGCATGAACAACTTGTGATCCGGCGTGCATTTCAAATCAGCAACGCCGTGAGCTTTGACCCGAACAACAGGCTTCACGCCGTTGCAAGCCTTAGCTGTCACGGGTCGCCAGCGGCCGAGGTGCGTGAGCACCAAATCGCCAACGGACACGTCCTCGATCGGCTTGTGACCGTTGCTCGTCAACACGAGAGATCCGCGTGCAATACAGACATGGCGCTCGTGATCGGCCTCACGGAGTGAGCCGGGCCGGTCGAGGACGTCCACCTCGAGGATGTCGGTCCAGATACCGTGTGCGTCCCTCACCCACTCCTCGGTGGTCATCCAGCCGTGAGGGTTCTTCCGCTCCTCGATCAAGGGCCGTGGAGGGCAGGGGTGCGTGCCCGGCTTGTGGAAGATCAGCACATAGTCGTTTGGGCAGGGGGCCAGCAGCGTGGAGTCGCGGCCGTACCCCGTCTTGAACTGGAGCGAGTGGAGCGACAGCCGCTGGGCCATCGCCTGCGGGTTCTTCTGGATGGCGAACTCGCCAGTGAACTGGAAACCACCCGCACCGAACACGTCGATCATTGAGCCGCGGAAGTCGCGACGGCCCATGAAGCCGTGCTGGTTCTTGTAGGCGAGCAACTGCTGGATGTGGATGCACACGTTGCACCCCGGTGCGGTCGCCCTGAACAGTTGTTCGACGACGAACCGCATGTTCAGGGCGAACCGGCCGTTGCGAATGTCCACCGTCGAGCCGTTGTTTCCGACGTCTTCGGGCTTGCCGGAATAAGTAAAAAGTTCCTCGAAGGGGATCGAGGTCACGGTCAGGTGAACGCTTTCAGGGGCGAGATTCTCCGCCATGCCGCGGATGCAGTCCATGCCGTGGATGGTGCAGGACGCCTCGCCCGCGCGGGCGACGCCTTTCCTCGCCGGGCTGGTGTGCGGGTAGAGCGGGCACCCGTCGTTGAGTGCCCATCCCGGCACCTCGTCGGGAGGCACAGCCTTCGGCCCGCAATCGCACGCGACGCACCCGTATGCCTTGCTCCAGTTGGCAGGTGTGTTCGGATGGCCACACTCCAGCACGTCCGGCTCGCCGCCTGGGTAACAGAGGATGGGCGAATCGGACGCCTGGTAGAGCGGGTGCTTCGGCTGGCCAGCCTTCGTCAGCCCCAGGCACCGGACCTTTCCGAACCCAGCCAGGATCTTCTCGACGGCGGCAGGGCGGAGGCGGATGGCGCCTAGCTTTGCGGTGATAGCAGTCATTCCCCACGCCGCTATCACCGTTCGCCCACGTGCGTGTTCGAGGATGTAGCTGTCGTTCTCCGGGCCAACCGGGTCGGCTGCAGTCTTCAGGCCGTTCGGGTCGGTAGAGCGGAACGCGAACAGGTTCACCACCACGATGCTGCCGTAGCCCCACTGCTTGGCGAATCCGACGCACCGAATGATGGTCGAGTCGTCTTCTTTCCCATCCGCCGTGGACGGATTGAGCATGCAGAAGACGAGCGTTGGCAGCTCTACGTCCCAGGTTCGCTTCAGGTCGTAGCGGTACAGACCGCACGGGCTGATCGTTGCACTTCGTTCGAGATAGGTCATCAGGCGTCGCTCCTTCCAAGTGGATTCTTCAACTGGCCGATCGTTCGCTCAAACAGCCCGCCGTCGTCGTGTTCGGGAAGGTCCGTCGGTGCGGACCAGAAGATGCTTTTCAACGCGAACCGGTTGTTGAACTCGTCGCGAGACATCGCGGGTGTGTAGCCAAACTGCGGCCATTCCTTGCTAACCACGGTGTACCGACCATCGTGGTTCCACTGGTTCACACGTGACGGATCGAACTGCAACACGTACTCCAGTTCAATCCTGTCCGTGGTGCAAAGTGCCTTGCGATACATATCCACGACGTAAGGCCAATTTGAGCGGTACCGGTTCGATGCACACGCCCAAATGTCTGACTCGGACACCTCCCCAATGAGTGATGCTGAGACTCGCCGCATGTGGGCAATCACAATGCCGTTCAGCCCCTCCCTGGCGTCGTGCTCTGCCAAACCCGCATTCTCAACTTCGCGGCGGATTCGAGATAGCTTTTCGGCCTGCAGGTCGGCTGGCGTGACCGGCGTTAACTCTTGGTCAGCGAGGTACGCGAACAGCGTCCCATACTCCGCCCGTGCCTTGCCGTTCTTCTCGTCAGCCTTCCTCTGTAGCTTCTTTGCAGTGATGTCCGGCCTGCCACGCTCGACGCAGAACGCCTTGCCGACGCCGCGGCAGTCGTGGCACTTCCCGCCAGGTGTGGCCCCGCACTTTCCGCACGGTGCGGCTAACCGCTCGGCGTCCGTCAGCTTGGGCGATCTCGTCTTCACGTTCACCTCACATGCTGAACTTGCGGCCGGGTGACACAACACGGATCCCAAGAGCCTCGTGGATTGCCACCTGTTCCGCGTAGGTGGTCGCCGTGAGCCGCGGGAGTTTGCTCGCCCGCGGGACGTACTCCAGCAGATGCGATCCCGGCACGGCCGGCTTGATCCAGTGCGAGACGGAGTAGCCGTGCCGGAACAGATCGGTGGACTTGAGCAGGTTGACGAACCCGTCCGCCACCAGAGCCTCGCGACTGACCGCCTTTGCTGCGATGGCCGACAGTGCCGCAGGGTCGACAACGGGCGTATCATCGAACAGAGTGTTCAGGTCCCCTCCAGCGTCCCGCACTCCGCTGAATACTTCAGATACTTCTCGATCTTCTCTGCCTTCTTGGCGGGCGAATCGCCGAACATGCTGATCGGGTCAACTCGCCCCTCGAACGCCAGGAGTCTCCAGGTGCCAATCAGATCAGCCATCTCACTTGCCAGTCTCTGAGCGTTTGTCGCGTCCTGTTCGGGCTGGACTTCGCTCAAACCGAACCGAAGGGCCTTGGCTGCCCGTTGCGAGACTTCGTTGCACTCCTCCATCAACACCACAAGCAGATGTTCAGTGCGTGTCATAACTCAATCCCTTTCTGTTCTGCGATCCACTCGGTGATCGAGACGGTGACACCTTCGTCGCCCTCCGAGTAATCGCCTGGGTTTGCTATCTGGGACTTCGGGATCCAGTGTCGCAAGCCGTCGTGTTCGACCCAGACCGCTGCAGACGTTTCGCGAACGATATTGCAGTCTTCGAGGTGAACGTAACCTGACTGGCTCATCGCCGTTCCCCCTTGCTCAACACCCGGACGTATTGCGTCTCCATCTCGGAGATCGCCTGCTCCATCTGTGCCGCCTTCCGGTCGAGGTTGGCCAGCGTCTCGTCTTCGAGGTCGCGAACGCAAGGCAGGTAGACCCGCACCCGCTTCGCCTGGCCGTGGCGGACGGCACGACGCACGGCCTGGTAGAACGACTCGTAGCTGTCAGTCCAGCCCGAGAACACCATTGCCGAGCACATCTGGAAGTTCATCCCAAATCCCAGCAAAGACGCCCTCGAAACGAGAACACGGCATTGCCCGTCGCGGAACCTGTCGAGCGTTGCCGCCCGGTCTGCCTCGGCGGTCGCACCCGTGAGCAGTTCGTACTCAACCCCTTCGCGTCCGAGTTGCTTCGCCAGTTCTTTCGACTCACCGTCGAACACGGTCCACACCAGAACCTGCGAGCCGGTGGCCACCTCGTCGGCGACAATCCGGGCGACGGTTGCGGGTTTATTGGACGGGATGCGGCGGATCTTCTTGGTGCCCTTCTTGTCGCCGGGCTTGCCCTTCAGGTACACGAAGCCCTTGGCGACCTGGGAGAGCTTGTTCCGCTCCACCATGCCGATGCCCTTGTCCGAGATGAGCGTCTGCTGCCCGTTCGCCGCAGCCGGCGTGGCCATGATCCTGGCGGCCTCGGTCCGCTGCTCGGCGGTCGGCTCGATGTCGAGGCGGATGTATTTCGGCGGGGGGACGTCGGGCAGGTTGAGCCTCCACCCGTACCGCTTGGGGTCGCGGACGTAGATGCTCCACGAACTCATGAACTCGAAGAACGCCTTGCGTGCGTGCGGCTTGACAGTCCATTCCTGGGTGTCGGGATCACGGGCGAAGTACGTCCAGATGATCTCGTTGTCCGATCGCATCTTTTCGAGGAAGCTGGCCTGACTCGCGAACTCGATCGGCTCGTTGGGGGCCGGTGTCGCCGTGAGCGCGAGCTTGTACTCGATGCCCTTGCCGCTCTTGATGACTGCCCACTTCTGCTTGCCGCCCCCACACTTCAGCCGACTCGCCTCGTCGAGGACGAGCCCGGCCAGGTGGCGGAGCTCGGCCACGTTCTGATCGTCGTCGCCCTTGTGGTTGAACTTCTCGTAGTTCGTGATGCCCACCTTTGCGATCGTGGGCACCCCGTCGACAGTCCCGTGTCGGCACCACTCCTTCATCTGCTCGCGGGTGTTCAGCCTGACAACCGGGAGCGAGTCGCCGTAGAACGTGGCGGCTTCGGCGATCCACTGCGGGACGATCTCGTTGAGCGTCACGATCAGCACGCGACCGTCGGTGCGGTGGATGACGTGCCGGGCGTACTCCAGGCCGATGACCGTCTTGCCCCCGCCGCAGTCGCTCCACACCGCGTACCGCTTCGCCTCCAGGGCGGTCGGCACGATGTACGCCTGGTCGTCGTACAGGAACGGCGACAGGGGCAGGGACTGCGCGGATCCGGCTGGTCGCTCAACGCCGAGCATCTCTGCGAACCGGGCCGGGGCAGTCACCGTGTACGTCTCGCCCTCGGGGTCGAAGGTCAGGGCGTACTCGGGGATATTCTTCACGCGGAGGAACAGGTCGTAGGCCGGCAGGTCGAAGGTGTCGAAGTGGACACTCATCCGATCGCCTTCAAACGTGATCGGTGGGGCCACCATCACTCACCCTCTTTCTTCTCGGCAGACGCTTCGGCCGGGAACTCTTTGACCTTCACGATCGTGTAGCACGTCGGCCAAAGGCAGTGCTTCGTGAGCCAGGCCGAGACGACCGCGGTCAACGCCGTGTCGAGTTCCTCTCGGGCTTCCTTGGTCACGTCGTCGAGAAAGCTTTCCGCGTACTCTCCGACCTGGTCGTACACCGACGACACGAGCCGCTCCGTTACGTCGTCGGCGTCGGGGCCATGAACGTAGACCTCGGCGGCCTCACCCACGTAGATCGTCCGGTCCGGGTAACTGCTCCGCCCTTCGTCGAGGGCTTCTTCCACCGAGTCGAACGAACCGTGGAAGGTCTCCTCGTCGGAACTCCACGCGAACTGACCTATGCTGCTCAACTTCACACCGTGCTCACTGGCCTTCATTCCACTTCCTCCGCGTCTTCCGGATGCCAAAGTTGTTCACCACGTTTTGCTCGCTTCATCAACACCGCGATCTTCTCCGGCGTGCCGGGCTTCGCTGTGGTCGACCGCCTCGGCATGGGCCGCCCGCCCGTCAACCCGAACCCGTAGCCACGCCGGGCGTACATGCTGGTGGACGGGTACAGATCCTTGACCCCCGGCGTGTAATAACAACTCCAGCAGAGCGCACGCGGCCGGTTGATCGACGACTTCTTGCAGTGCTGGCAAATCTTCCGAACGGGGGGGGGCTTCAACGGGCCATTGCGACACACGCCGCCTCCTCGCGTTCGTCCAGCAGGTCTTCCAGGCTTGCCCGGTTCATCGGTTCGTTGAGCCACCGGGCCAGGTCCTGGGGCAACCGGGACAGGGGTGCGATCCTGGCCGCACCGTCGAGGATCGTCACCTCGCACCCGCACGACCGGATCCGCTGCAGCGCTGCTACCGTGCATTCCCGTTGCTCCAAACGGCTGGCCAGGGTGACGCTCAGGAACTCTTCAACGGCGGGGCCAACCAGCGTGGCGTCGAGGGTGTCGTCCTCCCGCTCCTTCAGCCAGCGGCCGTCGTCGGCTGCCCGCTCCATCCTGGCCCGCTCGTCCTCGCGAGCGATCCGCTCCATCCTGGCGAAGTAGACCTCGGCGGTCTCGGGGTACTCCAGCGGGATCGGCACGTCGGTGGGGTTGGCGGCCCTCACCCGCTTCGGCCTTGCCTTCACGCGGGTGCTCATACCGCCACCGCCTTCCGCACCAGCCGGTACCGGGTCAACGTGCTCCGCCGGCCGTTCCTGTACGTGTTCTTTGCGGTCATCCGGACCAGGCGGTCCGCACGCAGGGCCTGGAGTGTGGCCCGCACCAGTTCCGCACTCGTGCCACACGCTCGCCGGATCTCGGCAGCCCCGATCTCGCAGCCGGCCAGCACCATGAGGATTCTGGGCCGCAATTCGGACACGGCACGGTCCCGGCGGTCGTCTTCGAGGGTTCGGATGCCGGCTGCCTTTCGGAGCCGGTTGAGGGCCTTCACCTCGATTTGCCGAACACGCTCCTTCGAGATGCTCATCTCCTGCCCGATCTGGCGGAGCGTGTCGCGGTCCGCGAACCGTCGGTGGAGAACCTGCTGCTGCCGTTTGTTCAGCTTGGCCTTGCGGATGATGTCCTGAGACCACGACAGGCAGTCCGGGTCGGCTTCCGGCTTCGCGATCGGTTCCACGGCCGTGGCCGCGTCTCCATCCTCACCGCCCCACTTGTGGGAGAAGTCGAACTCGCGATCCTTCCGCTCGGCGTCCCGGATCATGTGCGTGACCGCTCCTCGCACCCCCCAAGCTGCCACCGTGGAAACCGCACATCGCTCGGGGTTGAAGCGGATGAACGCCCGCACGAACCCCTCCATACAGGCCGCGTTCACCTCGTCGGTGGTGAACCCGCGGATCTTGGCGAGGTAAGCCAAGCCCGGCCACGCTCGTTGCAGCAGGCTGATGGGGTTTGGGTGCTTCAGCATCAGCTTTTCCAGCTCCCGCTTCCCCTCGGGGTTGAGGCGGACCTTCTGGGTGCCGTCGTCGGGGCAGGTGTACCGCTCGCCATACGGGCCACAGACTTTGGGCTTTCCACTCACGGGCGTCTCCTTTCACGGCAAATCTTTTCGATCACCTGGCACCACTCTTCCAACCCACCGCGGTCACGCTCGGCGTAACAGGCCAGCACCTGCTCCACGGCGGACTGGATGTCCGGGTGCGTCCCCGGCACGCTTCCCGCCTCGACCGCGGCGTCGGTGGCGATCATCCGCCGGATCGCCCACCCCTGGTCCCACACATCGCTGCCGCACAGTTCGAGCAGCTCGGAGCGGTGGGTGATGATGTCGTCCTCAAGCCGGCGGACCGCATCCCGGAGGTTGCTCCCCTTGGGCGGGACCAGGTGCGGCTTGCCACCCTTGGCGACGACCCGGATGCCCAGACGCCCAAGTTCGTCGAGGAGTTCGCGGGCCGTCATTCACCCCTCAGCAACAGGATCAACCCCTTCGCCACACGCACGCACTCGGTCGGGCTGCACACGTAGAGCGATGCCCGGAGCGTGCGGTACATCTCGTCGGCGGTCGCGTGCCCCCGGTCGTGATCGGCCAGCACCTCTTCCAGTGCCGAGATCACTGCCCACCGTTCGGGCAGGCTCCCGCACAACCCCAGCGGCTCCGCCAGTCCCGGCTTCAGCACCGGTGCGGATCTGGACTTCGACCTCGCGACCTTGGTATCGCCAACGCATTCGAGCTTGGCCTTCACGCCATAAGCCTGACGCATCGAGTAGCCCGCGGCGGTCTCTTCCTTCACGCCCAGGGCAACCAACTCCTTGACCAGCCAGAGCGGTGCGGGAGTCTTGGGGATGGTCAGTTCGTCGGAGTCGCCGAACAGGGTTGGCGTTCCCATCGGTCACCCCTTCGACCGGTTGAGGAGGATGGCGTGGTCGGAGAGTGCCTTCCACAGCGCCATCAGCCACTCGCTCTCCGCACACCCGCGGGGCAACTGCTCGGGCTTGCCACGCATCAGGGCGGCACCCTCGGCGGTCGCGATCTTCTCCCGCTTCTCGACTGCCGACTGGTACTGGGGGACCGCGTCGCCGGCGGATCCGAAGATGGCCTTGAGCTTCTCGGAGTCATCCTTCACGAACGGCCACCCCATCGGCCCGGGCTTGCCCAGCAGCCACCGACCCTCGACCGACTCGGCGTACCGCTCCAGTCGCTCCCGGATCGCAGCCACCGCGTCGCACAGGATCTCCGCCTCGGAACGGGTGCGGTGGGCGGGTGCCGTGTACGACTCCGCCTCGGCCTCTTCGGCCTCGGATTCCTCTTGTGCGTCGCTCGCCCGCGCGGGCGAGGCGTCGGCCGGTGGATCCTCGTCGGCGGGTTTGGGTGGGGGAGGGGCCGGAGCCGGCGGGTTCACCTTTTCGAGGTCGCCCTTGCGGGTCACGACGAGGTTCCGCTCCTTCAGCACCTTGGTCACCAGCCCGTTCGAGACGCCGCACGCTCGGGCCAGTGCCCGAATCGTCCCGCTGATCCCGTCCTCCTTCGCGGCGGTCCGGACACGCTTCAGGAGGTCCGGGGCGTCGAGGAGGGTGGCCAGCGACCGACGCTGATCCTCGGGGGACCGTGGGCGGCCGTGCTTGGCGTTGGCCGGGAGTGCCCTGAGCAGCGCTTCGCGGTACGTGCCGCGGTAGACGATGCACTCGACCGACGCCTTCCCCGCCAGTTCGTATGCGGCGATCCGCTGGAACCCGTCCGTGAGCCAGTTCGTGGCGTCGGAGTCGGTCGGGTCGTCGGAGTCGGTGACGACGTCGAGCTGGGGGAACTCCTCCCCGTCGTCGATCGCCTCGCGGTACCGCTCCACGGTGGAGGGGTCCGTCAGCCCGTTCGTCAACGACCGCATCTGCAACGCCGGGTCGCGGACGATCCGCTCGATCGGTAGCCACACTCGCTTCGGCTTCGCTGGCGTTGTCATCACGTCCCCCTGCAACATTCGGTACCTTCGTTCGTCGCCTTCCCCTTCCGCTTCAGCTTTGCCGTCCCCGACCAGCCGCTGGAGTTGCTCGCGTACCACACGCACGCGGCCCAGGTCGAGCCTGGCGGGGTCACTGCCAGGGTCGCGTCCGCCGGCCCGGTGGAGCCGGTCGAACGTCTTGCGTGCCAGGTCGTCGGGGATCTCGCCGCCGATGATCTCCAGAACATCGGGCACGCCAAGCCACGTACCGCGGGCGACCACGCGGCGGACGGCGGCACGGAGAGAGTCAGGAGGCATGGCCACCTCGCTTCCCGAGCAATTCGTCCAAGATGCGGCACCCACGGCACCACAGGGATTCGTGGTCGCGGAGCGAGGTGAGGAGGACATCCTCCTCACACCCGGCGTCTTGAATCGCGTCGGCGAGGATGGGCATCAGGCCGAAGTCACGCGATTCGTAGATGTGACGAGCCATCGAAACGGCCGTGGTGGTTTGCCACGAATGGGAAAAGACCCATTCGGGACCGACCGCCCCTATTAGCAATTTCCCTTGTGCGAGCCACGTCGCGTGGCGAGCAGCAGCATCAGCAGCATGAGCAGCATCAGCAGCAGCAGCAGCACGAGCAGCATGAGCAGCAGCATCAGCAGCATGAGCAGCATGAGCAGAGCGCCACGCTTCCCATGCGGGCTCTTTTGCGGCCGCCAATTCGACCTGGGTCGCGTTTCCGTCGGCGAACCGTTCCGCCACATCGACTGCCGCAATGCTCCGCGGGTCGGTCATCAGATGCGAAATCTGACGGCAGAACGCCACCGCCAGGAGTCGCTCCAGTCGGTCGCCGAGTTGGAGTTGCCCGTACCCTCGAAAGACCGTGGAGTAGCGGTTGTGAACGGCCGATGCCTTGCACCACCGGTCCATCAGGCCAGTGGCGGTTGCTGCCCAATCAGAGATGGGAGCCGCCGTCGGTTGCTTCTTGGTTCGCGTCGCCATCTCAGCCCGCCTTCCCGGCGATCGCCGGTGTCTGCGTTGGTTTCACGGGTTCCTTTCGGGCCAGATCCTCGACGGCCTTCCCGAGCCTCTGGAGCACCTCGGCGGCGTCCCGGTGGCGGAGCGTCTCCAGCCCCTTGCCGACCGGGATGCGGTACTCCTCCAGGAGCTTGTCGGTGGCCTGCTTGAGATCCTTGTTGGACCGCTCGCACACGACCTTGATCAGTGCCGCGACCTTGCCCGCGATATTCGGTCCGCACGGCTTGCAATCCGCGGGGATGGCCCACTGCGGGAGCTTCGGCGTGTTCGTGAATTTCCGGGCCTTGGCGTCGTAAGGGCACCACTGCTGCGGGAGGCGGTACAGGTAGCGACCCGCACCGAACGCCACGGCTGCCCGCTTGAGTGCGTCGCTGTAGGCTGCCTTGACCCGGTCCCCCTCGTCCGGCTGCTCGCTCGTCGAGCCCACATCGGCCTTGGTCACCCACTGGCCGTTGATCCAGAGCGACAGGCGGCACTCGACGGAGCCGTTGGCGACGTGGAGGTAGTCCGTCTTCCAGCCGCCGATCCCGACCGCGTCGTCGAGGCGGTCCTGAATCACGCGGGCGTCCACGTAGGCGATCGCCAGGGCCTTGTCGCCGCGGACCATCTGCGGCTTCCACTTCACCTCGTCGGGGTCGAAGTGCCGGGCGAGTGCCTCCTCGATCTGCTGCGTCGATTTCTCGTTCGTCGTGGTCACGGGTTCATCCCTTGAGAGTTTTGAGGTAGTTGGCTGCGATGATGGCGACCGAGTCGGTGAGGGCCACGACTTCGATCGACCGAGCCTCCTTGTGGCCCATGCGAATGAAGCCCTTCCGGACCAGAGCCTTCATGTGGTAAGTGATGGCGTTCGGGCCGCTGAATCCGAGTGCGTCGCAAATCTCGCGGATGCTCGGCGGCCGCTGGTGCTCGCCCCAGAAGGTCACGATCGCGGTGAGCACCTTGCGTTGCTGATCGGTGAGCGGTCGAGGTTCCGTTGCGGTCATGGCGTCACTCGAAGAGTCGGCCACCGAGGGCGATGATGAGGGCGTAGAACTCGACCCGGAAGGAACGACCTTCGGAGTCGGCCGGGCACCGCGGCTTGCGATCTCTATGCCCAGGAGAACCAGTGCCAGTTCGTTGCAGGCGGGGCACCGGTCCCTGCGTTTCGTTTGACCCGGATCCGGCTCGATCGGGTCTTTGCAGTCGAGGCAGTACCGGGCCATCAGCGTGCCCCGGCCGAAGCGGCCTTGGTGTCCAGCTCGCCGCGGATCACCTTGACGTCGAGTGGAGCGTCGATCGCCACCTTCAGGCGGGTCGTCCCGCGTGAGGTGTACCGGGTGAGCATGACGACCGTGACCCGCTGCCCGTCGGGCAGGACCAGGATCACCTCGTTCTCGCGGTCGCCTCGGTCGGTGCCCCAGTCCGGCGGGGCAGTGCGTGTCAGGACGAGCATGGGAGCCCTTTCAGGCTGGGGGTGAGTTGGGCGGTTCGTTGCGAGAGGGCCAGTTCGACCTCGGCGAGCATTTCGGTGCGGACGATTTCGCGGTCTGTGTCGTCGAACCAGTTGAGGAACCACCGACAGGCGGCGGGTTCGCCAAGACGCTGATCGGCTTCAAAGCACAGGTCGGCAAACGACTCCTCTACCTCGCCCACGGTGCCGAGACTCTTGCTCATCATCTCGCAGTACCCAACGAGGCAGGCGCCCTCGACGGGCGTGCCGGATGGCGACGCGAGCGGGCACGGGACTGTAGTCACGCCCTGAACCAGTCGCTGATCATTGGCACGCAACCCATCTTGCAAGGCCACCAACGATGAAGTGGTCATGGACGGTGCAAACCCGTCTCTCCAAACCAACCTCCAGCTTTCCATTTCGGTTCCTCCGACAGGTGGTGAGTGGGGTGTTACTTGCGGGCTTCGAGCATCGCGTCGGCCAGGATGTACGCCGTCTCCGCGTACCGGGCGGCGGTCTTGCGTCGGTCGAACTTCACGTTCGGCAGGTCGAGATCCTGCGTGGGAAAGTCCGCCGCGTCGTCGCTCGCCAGCAGGCCCATCAGGGCGAAGCTCGCGAACCGGTCCCGCGGGGTCATGTCGATGTCGTTCACCGCCATCTCCTTGTTGGTGGGTAAGTCCTCGCCCGCGCGGGCGAGGGAATGGACGGGGAGTCAGTCCGGTTGGGTTGGCTCGAAGGTCACGACCGCCGACCGGTCATCGCGGACGTCGATGACCTTCGCGTTCCAGTCGCCGAGCAGGGGCACGGTCCAACCGGTGTAAGTCTGCGGGGTGTAAATGATGTGCTTGTCGTCGAGCGGGTCCACGACCCCGAACACGACGTTGGTCAGGCCGACGTAGGCGATCATGACCTTGATGGAGGTACCGGGGATCGTCACCACGTCCGTCTCGCGGACGATGTGGGTCAGGGTGACCGGCAACGGGTCGCTCTGCTCTTGCTTGGTCATGATGGCCTCAATGTTCTTGGTCCGCGACTCGCGGGGCAGGTCCAGCAGACCCGCGGTGAGCAGAGACTTGATGGCATCCAGGTGCGTGCAGCCGGCCGTCGCGAATTGCTGGTCGCCCGCGTAGTACGCCCGTGCGTTCCCGCGTGCGGAAGCCTCCCAGGACTTCGCTCCGCAGTCGCACGTCCACCCGTGGCGGCTCACCCAGATGTGGTGGCGATCGCCGCTCGACAGCTTGTTGCACTCGAAGGCCCTGCCGGGTTCGCCGCCGATGACCTGATCTGGCACCATCTCGCGGAGGGTGTACCGCTCGACGGCCGGCTTCTTCGCCTTCACGCGGATGATGATCAGGTCGCCCGTGCCGGGGTTGAACTTGATCGTCCGGCTGCGGTAGCTGCGGCTCGCCCCCAGGTCGATCACCTGCGGCTGCCACCCGCCCCCGTCACACTCCATGCACGGGATCGGCGAACCCTCTTCGCTCGGCTCCCAACACGCACCCGCACACCACGTGCAGGGGACGAGGCTCGCGGTCGCGGCTTCAACGGGCAGGGCAGGGGACGTGCAGATCATGCCTGGGTTCCTTCTGGGTCATGTGTGCCATCTGTATAACAAGATACCCAATGGGTATCCACTGGTCAACATTAATTCGGTTTTTCCGCCAATGGACTTCCATTGGGTCCGAAAAACTGAATGGTTCACACTGCGACCACTTGAGGTATCGCCAATGGTTCTGCAAACTGTGGCTATGGGACAAAAGAAGAAGCCGGAAGCCGAAGCGGTGGAATCAGAAAACCGTTCTGAGGAAAGCCGCAAGCCGTTCAAGCCCGCTCGCATTCGGGCGGCCCTCGCAAAGGCTGCCGAGCAACGAGCTGCGGAGCTTGCTCAGGACTTCACGCAGTACGTCAACGACTCTGTTCGGATGAGGCTTGAGAGCGAAGGTCACTGGCCACCTAAGCCTGTCTAGCTCCTCGCCCGCGCGGGCGAAGCCTCTCCATCACTTTCACTTCCCGCCTGAATCTCGCCCGCGCGGGCGAAGCTCACTCCAGTCGAACCACGTCCCCGTCGAGCATGCATCGCAGTGGGTGGCGGAGTCCCATCAGGACTTGCCGTGCCCGGTGAACGGCCCCCTTCACGGTGTTGTGCTCAACATCGGTGCGACCCCACACCTGGGGACAGAGGTCCGCGACGCTCACGACGCCGGTCGTTGACGCGAACATCGTCTGGAGCAGGCGGTAGCTCGTGCCGCCGACGCGGACCTTCTTCTTCCTGAACGCCACGGTTTCCGGGGCGATGAACTCCAGTTCTCTGGTTGCAGTCGTCATGGCCAAACCTCGACTACCTATACATGCGATCACTAATGCTGTCTGGGGGAATTATGCGGTACGGTTACGAACCGTGCAAGCGGATGTGCGAACATCGTCACGCGGGGGAACCGGTGAGACGTTCCGGTTGTAGGATGGGGATGGCACCAAGGTGTACGTGCTGACAGAAATGGACAAAAGTTGCTAACGAGGCTTGATGGGCGTTTGAGGGAAGTGTAAACAGAAGCGAGCGGACCCCCACTGCCAAGAAGTGGTCCGCTCGCTGAGCAAACTGACGAAGATCACTATACACACGTCCTGTGATCTCCATCAAGCCGCTCCGCTGAAAAATCCTCTTGGCCTAGCCCCCGAGTGGCAAGCGTGTTCCCCCGAGCGTCGGCCCTGCGTGGCTTCGGTGGAGATTTCGTTTCAGTGGTGGCTCGGACCGACCGATCGCCAGGTTGACGCCTGCCCGACGTCGGGGTTACCGGCCGGAGGTTGACCCTCCGGGGTGTGAATTGACCACCCCCGCAAAACTGCTTGGCATTCTCACCTGAGACGTGACGAGTGCTGCTGACGGAACGCCGCGATGTGCCTGGATGGTCCGGCACGGCGGAACCATTGTTCGTAGCGCCGAGGATGCCTCACGGGTAACACCGGGGCGGGTCACCAGTGCGAGAGTGCTGGCGACAAATGCAGGGCGCGTTACAAGTGCTGCGGGGAAGGGATAGCCAGATTGCGCTCATGCTTTCGCACCTGAACGGTTCAGGTGGCACGCCAAAGGCAGGAAGACAAAAGACATCCCATGAAGGGAAAGACACTGATCGAATCGGTGGGGCGGATGTGATGGCCAGATCAAAAAAGAAGCGTCAAGAACCAAAACCCAAGTACCTTCCCGGAGCAACATGGAAGGATGTGATGCGGAACAAACCGGTCACAGTCTCCGAGAGGAAGCGAACCGAGAGGCGAGAAAAGAACCCGCCGATGAGGATCAAGATGCGGTGCCGATCGTGCGGAGCCTCCGATGCGGTCTTCAAACTCGCGATGATCCGTGCGGCATCGCCGCGGTGTGGGTCGTGCGGAGGCATTCTTGATCGTGAGGCACCATGAACTTCCCGCTCGTCTACCGCTGGCGGAAGTACCTGCCAGAGCTCCACGGCCGAAGGTGCCGCATGATCGCACGCGGGGCGATGAACTCGGCACTGGTTGAGTTCGACGACGGCACGCTGCACGTGGTCAGCCGAAACGCTCTGAGGAAACACCGATGACCGAGCAAGATAGCTTTGTCCGCGCGATCCTTGACGACCCCAACGAGAACACGCACCGGGTTGTTTACGCGGACTGGTTGGAGGAACAGAACACGGCCGCGTCGAGGGCACGGGCGGAGTTCATCCGACTTCAGGTGTCCAGTGCAGCCGAGACACTCATCGACCCGCCAATTGGCCGCGAGGAATCGCTGCTCAAGAAGTGGGGTACGAGGTGGCTACCGAAGACGGCCCGGCTTGATGCGGGCATGCTCGGCTCCGAAACCTCATTCAACACGGTGCGGTTCAGTTACGACTCGGTCCACGCGGTCTACGAGTTTGGCCGGGGGTTCATTGCGACCGTATCCCTCGGCAACCGGGACGGGTTTGACGGTCGGATGCTTGGGCATTTGATGCGTGAGTGTCTGGCGAACAACCCGGTCGAGCGGTTCCTGTTCCACCGGTGGGAGCACAGGCCGTTGATTGCGGTCGAGGTGGCACCAGCTCACGGCGACTGGCGGGTGGACATGCGACTCGGGCAGAATGCGGAGGAGCTGTTCAGCACGCTCATCACTGGCACGCGGAAGCAGCTTCTCAAGGGCCTGCCCAACTGGATGAGTGAGGAGTTCGAGCGAATCGACGTCGAGCCCGATCCTGCCGAGATCCCCTTCTAAAAACAGAACCCCGCGACTTCCCTCTTTCGAGTTCGGTCGCGGGGTATTCTGCCCGGCTCACATTCGCCCGGACCGAAGCCCGGGGTTCAGATCGCCTCTCTCACAGGTGGTATCAGAGAAGGCTTGGTATCGTGACCTCCGCTTTGCGGTCAGCACACAATCCCCAAGCCTTCAGTCGGGGAGGCTGGGTTCGCACCAGCGATCTCCAGGTTATGAGCCTGGCGAGTTGCTACTTCTCCACTCCCCAAAAAGGAGCCTTGAAGCCTTCACGCCATTTCCCGGCTCGCCCATAACCGGGTGTAGTAACGTGGGGCCAAGGGCTCCAATTGCACTGTAGCGCGGTCGAGGATTCTGGCAAGTCCCCGTCACCCTGCTTTCCCCTTCGCCTTGCTCACCTGCTCGATTGCGGCCTTCATGACGCGGGCGTTTTCGCCGATGTGGGAGTAATGGCGGTGCAGCATGGTCGTCCCCTTGTGCCCGACCAGGGCCGCGACCACTGCGTCAGGCACGCCCGCGACCAGTGCGGCGGTGCAGAACGAGTGCCGTCCGAGTCCATAGGCCGTCGCCTTCACGCCCGAGCGTTTTGATGCGTCCCTCACCCGGTCGCCAATGGTGGCTGCCTTGTATCGGTTGCCGCACTTCGTGGGGAACAGCAGGCCGGTCGCGTGTCGCTCCCGGTGGGCTTGCAGGATCGCCATCGCCCGCTCCGAGAAGTGGATGATACGCTCGCCTCCGTGCCGCCGGGTTTTGTGCTCCTTCAGGCGAACGCTGGCGTTGGGCCAATCGACTTGTTCAATCGTAAGTGCCGCGATCTCTTGCGGGCGTGCACCGGTTTCACGAAGCAGAATCAGCAGTGGCTTGAAGTCGCCAGCGCCACCGCGGGGCGACGACCGGATGCCCGCGAGGAGTTTCTCGAACTGCTCGTCGGCCAACACCGAGTCCGCCCCCCGCGACTCCTTCGCCGGTCGCCTGATGGTGACCGTCACCTTCGCCCACTTCATGAGCGTCTGCACGACACCGAGGTACGTGTTCTGGGTGGACTGCGACCAGTGCGGCCGGTCCGCCCACCGCTCGACCTCGCCCGCCTCCAGCGTGTGAAGCACCCGTTGACCAAACTCCGCAACGAATGGGTTAAGAGCGAGACGGTAGTCGTACACGGTCTTCTGCTTGATTCCCCTCAGGGCGGATTTTGCAAGGAATGTCACGACGGCGACCTGCACGGTCAGCCCGCTGTCGAGCGGAGGCGGGGTGGGGAGATGTGTTGGGTTTGGGAGAAAATCTTCGGACGTGATCGACTCTGTGAGTCTGCGGTAAACCGCCACCGCACCGGCTTCGTCACTCTCGTCTGTGACACCGAGAGCGGTTTGTTTCCCGCCGACATTCGCGTACCACATGGACCGGCCTCGCCGGTACCACGGATGACCTGGACGTGGCATGCTTCGCTTCCTGCGAATCGTGCCGAATCGTGCAGACCAACCGCGTACCCGCTGCCGTGCCCTAATACGTCTGGTCGCAAGCTTCTATGCTACAACCAGTTACTACCCTCAAACGGTAGTCATTCAAGTGCGCGTTACTGGACTTGAACCAGTGACCCCCACAATGTCAATGTGGTACTCTAGCCAACTGAGCTAAACGCGCTTTGTGCTGAGATTCTTAGGTATTGGTAGCGGTCGCGGGTTCTGTTCGCTTCGAACCTTTACACCCGCTACTACACCCGGTAACCTCAACGTGGTTGGGGGCGGTTGCAACGCCCCTTACCGTGGGAACAGCAACCATCCACGAGGAACGGTACCGTCTCCAAAGAGAATTCTACACCCTCTCACGCCGCTGGCAAGTCTGAGAAACCGAGCAAGCCAAATCCCCCGTTCCAGTTCTTCCCGCACTCTCGCGGTGCGGAAACTACCTCGCAGAACGCTCCCTCACTGCATCGGTTACAGGAGGGCTCCTTGTTTACTCCTTGGATTCGCGGGATCACACAAGTAACCAAGCATGCAGGCCACGCCAACCAATCTTTCTATCCGAACGCTCTTAGCCCGATCCGTTGCGGCCATCGGCCGTTGTGTGCCTTGTCCGGACGCGGACGGTCGTTAGGTCACTCCCCTCCGGACGTCCCAGGATAACGGGCATCGAATTCGGCTCTGAGGCGAGTGAGCACCTTCGCTTGTTGGGCGGGTGTCGCATTTGCCAACTCATACTGGACAAAACCCATCACGTTGTGGGCCGTCTTCTCCTCATCCGTTCTTCCGGGATAGTGCCCGCGAACAACTGCCATGGACTCCGGCCAGCGCTGGTTCATGGCGAGGAATGCCTCCGTCACTTCGGCCAGGGTTCTCCGACCCGAGACCAGATCGGTGATCAGTGCGTCCTTGATCGCAATGTTGGAGAGGAGCTCTCGTCTGACGACCTCCATGTGTTCTTGCTCTGCCACTTCTTCGGCCGGGTCCACTTGCACACATAGCGGTTGGACCCGATCGGCGACGAGTTGCGCCCCCCACTCGGGACTCGCGACAGATGCGACAACAAGGATCGCCATCAAGAAGACAGCATTCCGAACGCTCAACACGATTACGTCTCCGGTACGGTAAGACGGGGTGTCACCGATTGAGAGGGTGCGGCCTGCGCCAAACTTGGGATAGGCTCTAACTCAGTTCACCGGAGACTCAGACAACGTGCGATTCCAAAGCGGCGAACCAGTCCTTCTCCCTGAGATGTAAATTTAAAGATCAACCATATTGAACCCGGGAAAATCACTAACGAATATGGGAACTGTCCCGGCCCTGAGAGACCCACCCGGTGTCGTCAAGAATGCGCGATTGAGGGTCAAATGCGAGTTTAGAGAGTTCGGGATAGCCGTGGGGCTATACTCCGCGCGGTGGGGAATGAGGCGTTTTGGCGAGCCGTCCGTGTTAACGGGTGGGCGATTGGCTGAACCCGCCCGTTAACACGTGCGGCTCGCCAAAAGTGAGTCGGAGTCAGGCATCGTTCTTGGCCGAGTGCGGTATAACTGGCTCGCAAACCGCTCACTGCACCTTGCGGCACTATCCGGATGCGGCGTGGCTCGGCGGCATCACACCATCCGATACATTCTCTGGGTTCCAGACAGGTATCGCGTGGAGGTACTTCACTTGCCCCCGATACCCAGTGCCGCCCGCAAGTCGGCCATCGCCCGGAAGAATTCCTGCTGCGCACCGATTTCCACAATCTCCGCGTCGAATGCGGCCTGCTCCCGCAACGTGACCCGGAGAACGTCGCTTCGCCCTAATCGCAGTTGTTCCCGTTCAGCACGGGCAACGAGCCGTGCCAGTTCCACCCGCTTCTTTGCCTGTTGATAAAACTCGTAGGCACGTTCCATCGCCGAGAACGTGTCCTGCACCTCAGCCCGCACCACATCTTCAGCGTTTCGGAGCTGTTGATCGATCTGAGCAAGTAGTGCTTGTGCTTGCATCACCCGACCTCGTGCGTCTCGCCGCTGCACAGGAAGTTGGAGCGCAAGGCTTGCATTGATTGTGGTACGGTCTAATCCGTTCGGGCCGGACAAGGAACTCTTTCCATCCCCCGCATCCTGAGCGGCTGCAAGGACCGCGTTCACATTCGGGAGTGTCTGGTTCGAAGCCAATCGCAGTTCGACCGCTGCCTTCTCCCGCTGAAGCCTCAGTCGCTGTGGTTCGGGTCGCTGCTCAAACGCGGCCTGAAGGGAGGCGTCGAAGGTCTTCAGGTCGAGGGGCTGAACTTCCGGGAAGCTTGGGAGCCGGTCGGTGCCTGGGAGTGTGGGCGACCCCGAGTCGTCGCGGAGGAACAGCGACAGGTCGATGGTTGCTTGCTGGAATCCTCGTTGGGCCTGTACGAGGACACCGTTTCGCAGAGCAATGTTCTGTTGGTTATCGATCCTCTCGATGTTCGCAGCCGGACCGGCCTCGACCCGTGCCTTCAACTGCTCATCGCGATCCACGGCAAGTTTCACCAAATTCTCGACCACCTTGAGACGTTGTCCGGCAGCAACCCAATTCCAGTACGTCCGCGATGCGGCACGCTGGAAGTCGAGCCGTTGTCGTTCGATTACTGGCTCGGTGAGCGCGACATCGAGCCGGGCCTGCTGAATGTTGGCTCGGGGGCGGTCGATGCTCCGGTCGCGGAGCAGTGGAATTGTCAATCCTGCACGGAATTCGCCAGCGTCAGCGGTTTTCTGACTGAGGTTGTATGTGGGGAAGTCGCCATACCCGTTGCGGTAGCCAGCGAACGCCCCCACTCCGCCAACGGGGAATGCCTGACTGAAGCCGACTGTACTGCGAAAGTTATCGTAGGTCGTTCCTTGGCCGTCAGCGCCGGCAACAAGGTTCAGGTCGAACGCCCCCATGGTGGACACTAGCCGCCCACCTGCGAGGGCACGTTCCAGTTCTACCGCACGAAGCAGTGGGTAGTTACGTTCCACCGAATTCAGCACCTCTTCCAGCGAGAGCGGCCCACCTACGCTGAGGGCTGCGCCGAGAAGCGGTGGCAGTGCCTTGGGTGGAGCCGGTGGTTCGCTTCCGAGCTTTGGGGCGGGGACCACCTCGCGTGGTTCGGGAAGCGGCTGAGCGGAAGCAAATTTGTCACCCGGTTGCAACGTCTCGGTATGAGCGGCGGGAGTGATGGAAGGCCTCAAATCTCGCTCGGGCCTTGACGTGGCCTGTGCTCCCAGTCCGTTTGGTGGTGGAAGATGCTGGACGGAGGCCCGTCGCGGAGGATCGAGTTCCTGATCCTGCCGTGATCCGAGACAGCCCGATCCGTTCACGACCAGAGTTACAACAAGGACAGCTCGAAGAGTCATCCGGGCTTCACCTTCGGCGGCTTGCCGCCGTCCTTCTTCTCGGGTGGCTTCGGGGCGACGACTGGAGGGAACCCGTTGAATTGTCGCCATAGTTCGTATCCCAGTGTCACCCGGTTGAGGAACACCCAACCGACTGCCTGGTTCCCCTGTCGTAAGTAAAATCCTTCCGGCCACCGATCCTCTTCAAACATTTGCTCGGGCTCCACCAGGATTCGGAATCTGCCGTACCCGTCGTCAGTCGGGTCGATCTGCCGTACCCGCCCGCCAAACGTGCCGATAGCTACCGAGGGCCACCCTGCAAACTGCACCCCAGGCCAGCCCTCGAACTGAAGCCGGACGTGCGGTCCTCGGCCGATCTGTTCCATGTGTGCGGCAATCAACGGTGCGTCCACACCGTCTATCAGCAATTCCACCACCCGGTCGGTCGTGTCCGGCACGATCACTGCCAGTTCGTCGCCTTCCTTGACAAACTGCCCGATTTGTCCATCGGCCGAGATCCGAAACACCACCCCGTCGCAGGGCGCTTTCACGAACCGGGCTTTGAACCGCTCAATGCGGTTGTCAATCTCTTGCAATTCCCGTTCAACAGAGAACACATTTTGTTCGGCACGACGTAGGTCCCGGCGGGCTGTCGCAACCGCTGAGATTCCATTGGCCTCTGCCTGGAGAAGGAGTGAGTCGCTGGTAAGCACGGCGGCATCGGCACGCTTGATCTCGGCATCGGCTCGTTTCACATCGGTCGCAGCCCGGTCGGAACGCATCTTCGCCTCGTCCCGGTTTAATTCCGACTCGAGCCCACCGAATTGCTTGTCTTTGAACAACCTCTCGAACATATCAAATCGTCGCTGTTCGAAGGTGCCGGCGAATTCCGCGTTCTTGCGGCTCTGCTTGGCGACTTCGACCAGAAGCTGTGCTGCGTCCCGGTTTGCCCTCGCTGCCCCAACCGCCGCCGCCGCGGCCCTATCCTGAGCATCAACTGCTCGGTTCTGCTCGGCGACCTCGTCTTCCGCAGCCTTTCGGCGGCTTAAGAGGTATTTTCGTTGTGCGATCAACCGCTCGGACAATTCGGGGTCATTATCGTCAATATCGGCAATTGCATCCCCAATCTTCACCTTGGACCCCTCGACGACGTGCCATTTGCGAACCTGACCGCCGACAAGTGCTGTCACGACCTGCTTCCGCTCTCTGGGAGCGAAGGCAACGACCTGTCCCCGGCCCCGGATCGTTTGCTGCCAGGGGACGAATATGAGGGCGATCGGCAACAGCAGTAGCCCTATAAGAAGTACCCGACCGACCCAACGGACCATTTGCGGCGTCCGAACTCGTTGGAGGGACTGAAAGGGCGTATCGGAGTTGAATGCGGAATGAATTTGCACTTGGCCGGTCATTGGTTGGCTCCTTGATGTACCGAAGGGGCGTGCTCGAGGAGCTCGGTCGAGGTAAACCCGATAATTCGATCGCACATTCCGACCACGGCGGGATTCGTCGAGGTGATGAGCAATGTCCACGGAGCGGAGCGGTCAAATAAACGCGGCAGGAGGTCAGGACACTCCCGCAGATCAAGGGCGTCCAACACCCCATCAAGGATAAGCAAACGGGGCTTACCCACCAACGCGCGGGCGAGGCTCAGTCGCAGGGATTGACTCGCCGACAACGGCCCACCGGTAGGAATCAAAGGCGTTTCCAACCCGTTTGGTAGGCTGTGAACAATGCTGAGCAATCCGACTACCCTGAGTGCTTCACGCACATCGGCCGGGGACAGGTAATGTCGACCTAACCGGACGTTCTCCATGATGGTTCCGCTGAAGAGTTCCGACCTTTCGACAAAGGCGATTTGTTCTCGCATCGCATCCAGTGACAGCCCACTTAGATCGATGCCATCAAGTTCTACTACACCGCTGCTGGGCACTCGCAGGCCACACAACATCTCGAACAGCGTCGTCTTACCTGACCCCGGTGGGCCGACAACTGCGACTCGCTCGCCAGGTGTAAGTTGCCAATCGTGGGGAGTTGGTAAGGATCGGCGCGACACATGATCGACCCCTTGAACTCGCACTGCCATGCCAACGCCACCGACGGGGAGTGTCTCTCCCCGTTGCCGTTCCAGAGGCAAGTCGGTGACGAGCCCCAGCTTTTCTGCACCGGCGAGTAAATCGTAGTACGTCTCGCTGTACTTCCCCAGCTTGGCGACTGAGGCCACTACCAGGGTGACGATGAGTTCCGACGCGACGAGTTGGCCAAGGGTCAGTTGCCGGTTGATGACCAGATAGCCCCCGATCCCTAACAGGGCGGTGCTTGCCACGACCTGCAAACCGAGGGCGAAGACCGTCTGCCGCCACACAATGCGAAAATGTTGGCGGCGGGCAGCAACGTACTCACTGGCCAACTGATCTGCTCTTTCCAATGCGAGATGTTGCCCTCCAGCGAACTTGAACGCGCGCGGGTTATGGAGCAGTTCTTCAAGCCAAGCTGCAACATCGTACTTGGCGTGTGACTCCTGGATACTAGTGCGGACTCCACCCCACCCGAGGACGAACAACACGAAGCCGATCATCAAGATCAACAGGATGTCGAAGCCGAGCAGAAAAGGATGATAAAAGGCCAGGACGACCATGCCGACTGGCACCGCCACGAGGATGGCCACACCGTCTAACAGCAGGAATGCGAGTGACTTTTGGAGGTTAATGATGTCGAAGAATCGGTTCGCGAGTTCGGGACCGAACCGCTGGTCAAATGCCTCCAGGCGCAAACGCGGAAGGCGGTGAGCGTAATCAGCTACGACCCTGACGAAAAGCCGCCTCTGGATGCACTCAACGACGTAGACTTGCATCGCACGAATCGCCGCAGCCAGGCCCAGACACGACAACAGGATTGCTGCGATGACGACTACTGGCCACAGCAAGATGCCAAATGCCACGGTGTTCACCAACGTCTCGACCGCGATTGGGGTTGCTAGCGAGAGTAAGGCCACTGCCATTGCAAACACAACCACCGCGATAATGTCCCGGCGTTCAGGTTGGAGGAGGTGCTGGAGTCTCTCGAACGGGCGAGGTGGGGAATGGCCGTGCCCGACATGGTGATCCGCTGTATCCTGGTTCGGAGTTGCCGACATACATTTACTCGCGTCGTTCTGTGACAAGATGACTTTCACTGGCACTTCATGTCAGACCAATAGTAGGTTTTCGACCGAGAAGACCTCCAACTCTGTGCCGAGATCGTATACCCACTCGCCGCCTTCGACTTTCATTTGACCAATTTTGTGAGGACTGGGACACTCCTGTTGAGGAGTGCCAGTGGTGTTACGTTCTCTTGGATCGCCAGGTTCACAGCCTTCATTGTCACCCGACACCACCGTGGTTAGGTGCAGGAAGAAGTCGTCAGTTGGCCTGGCACGGCATCACCTTCAACCGCTGCCGACAGCGTACAGCAAGTCGTGTTTACATGGGATAAACAGCACCCGAGCACATGACTCTTGAACTCCTAAATCACGATGTACTCCGGAGCCGTGACGTTACCAACGATCGAGTTGCGAATGTCGTCGCGGACTCAAGCGCGGGTTAAGAATGGGACGCGAGTGTTTGCAATTTGATCACTTCAATGCTTGTTTCATTGAATGGTTCAAGTGATCGCAGACTGGAGTTTTCGGCGCGGTACCAAGTGTTTTGCGGCGCACAGGGTGGACGGGGTGATGGCTACCACGAAAGTGCGGGATTCATAATCACACCTCCTCCGCTTGTTGATTGAGTGGACCTGGGTTTTGCCTGAGCTATCGGCGGACGATGGTCTAGTCCGTGTATCTGCACGAAATCAGTCAAGCCATGATCCGCATGACACTGAGACACATCAAACTGCATCGACTGCACCTAGCTAATTCGTCTCAACTCACAGTCTTGTGAGGAAATTGTGTTCCTGTTGCAAGATTGGCCGTGACGCGGACTATGAATCGTATGCGTCGACCTTCTCATACCCACCAGGGCGCTGATCACGTTCAACCGACGCTGATGGAACCCACCCCGTGACTCCCGATGGACGTTCTCGATGTCTTTGACGGACTATCTTCTCGACTTGCTAGTAACTCGCAACTACCTCAGCCGTTCGGAAGCCGACCAAGCCCGGAGATGGGCCTCTGCCCAGAGAGAAGACGGTGACCTCGCGGCTGCTTTTGTTCAAACAGGGATCTTCCAGAATGCTGCGGTACGCACACTCGAACTCATGAGCAAAGGATTTATCACTAACTCCGATCCGAGCCTGTTGTTTGCGATGAGAGGGACTGCAGGATTTCGCGAATCTGTGTTGCCAGAGTTCACTTCGGTGTCCCGAGGAGCAAATCCAATCGAGATTGCTTCGGAGTCGGAACAACCGAGACCCGACAAGAATGCCGTTGAGCCGGCTCGACATGATGATGCCTCCAAGAAGGCAATAGATCATCGTCAACTGGTCGATTTGCAACCCACAACTCCGATTTCTGCCACGATCTATCCGAATGTTGTTGCATCAAGGAGCAAGCCGGCTGATACGGCTGAAGTGGGATCAACACTTGGGAAGTGTCTGCTGACAGGGATTCTCGGGAAGGGTGGTCGGGGAACGGTTTTCTCCGCTCTCCACACAACGCTTAATATCCCGGTAGCGGTCAAGGTTCTCCAGGCGGATGATCGTGACGATCAAGAACACCGCCAGGAACTCCAAAACGAGGCGCAACTGCTCGCGCGACTGAACCACCCGAATGTTGTTCGGGTGCTCGATTTTGACCACACCGCGATCCCATATGTTGTGCTGGAATTTGTCGAAGGTCCTAGTCTCGCAGAGTTGATTGGCCAAACCGGTGGGCTACGGAGTGAGCGAGCAATCGATGTAATTCTCCAGGCCGCGAGAGGACTTGCTGCTGCATGGGAACTGTCGATTGTGCATCGTGACATTAAACCCGCTAACATTCTCCTGACTCGTTCCGGCGTGGTCAAAGTTGCAGATCTCGGGCTTGCGCTGGACTCTGACCGCCCAGACCCAGATGCGGTGAGCGGGGTGCCACTGGGCACGTGCGCATACATGGCACCAGAGCAGGCGAGAGGAACAGGTAAGGCGGATTTCCGATCTGATATCTACTCACTTGGTGCGACGCTCTATCACGCGGTCACCGGTCAGTTACCCTTCAGTGCAAAGAACCCCCGGGAGATGTTATTCAAGCATGCAACATCCCCCCTTGTGCCCGCGCATGAAGTGGCTCCCGGCCACGTTGATCCAAGGCTATCCAACGTAATCTCGCAGATGATGGCTAAGGAACCGGGTGAGAGGTTCTCGTCCTACAAATCACTGATCGAAGAACTCGATCCAGTGTCTCGCTTTGACTCGCCTCAGGCTCAATCTGACACAAAATCTCCGCAGGTTGAGAATACAGCGAGGCCCTCAACTATTATGGGTTGGCTGTTCCGCAAGTCCGGGGGCTAAGACCCAAGGATCAGTGAACACAGGAGACGCTCAGTGACATTGCCCGACCGAATCCGTGAGGCCATTGCCGCCGATCACGCCGCGATCGAATCCACCCCGTTTGCTCTCGCGATGACATCCGGCAAGATCGATATCGATGTGTACGCAGCGGGTATGCGTGAACTGTATCACGTCCATGCGTCTCTTGAGGCGAGTCTCGCAGTCGCCTTGCCAATATCCCCGGAAGTGAGTGCGGCTTATGACCCGACACGGATGACGCGAAGTGGACTAATTACCTCGGATCTCGCAGCACTTGGCGTTCTCCCTCCCGGTGAACCGAGTGCGGTGGTCGCAGGATTTGCAGCAGAAATTGGGGATTGGGCCACCTCACGGCCATGGGCACTCATCGGGCCACTGTACGTTCTCGAAGGATCGCGGATGGGTTCGATGGTGCTGGTACGGTCACTTGCTCCTGCACTTGCTGCCGAGTGCCGACCGGGAAGTGGACTCGACTACCATCTAGCTGGCATCGCCACTCGTCCCCAGGACTGGCAGCGGTTCCGATCAACTATCTCAGGGCTCAAGATGACCGATGCCCAGCAAGCCGATGTTTTGGGTGCCGCGATCACAACGATGCAAATGCTGGTCTTGCTTTACGCGGATTTACCCGGCGAACCAGTTTTGGCTGATGCTGCACACGTGTGATCCACAAACCAACTGCCATCACGAGTCCTGGTTCACCCGATGAAGACTTTGACCTTTGAGCCGATCCATGAATCGCTGTCCGTGCCGACCAATTCCGATGTCCTGAAGGCGCTCCTCGCCAAGGATTTGAAGGTGTTGATGTCGTGCGGTGGGAAGGGCGTCTGTGCGACGTGCCACGTCAAGGTCAAGTCCGGGATGGACAAGGTGACACCTCGCACGCAGCGAGAGCAGCGGACTCTGGCATTCATCACGGGAGCCGATCCGAGTAGCCGGCTTGCCTGCCAGTGTCGTGTGCTGGGCGATGGTGTTGTGGTTGAGTTGCCCGAAGGCATGTACATCGAACGTGCCGAAGACTTGATGAGCCTGCTCGGCACGCGCGCCGAGAAAAATCTCCTGCACCCGATCAATGGCTCGGTCTTGATCGCAAAGGGAAAGATCATCACACGCAGCCGTTTGGAAGAGTTGAAAAACCTGCAAGTAGAAGTGTCCCGCCTTAAAGACGCCGATTGACCTGCCACGCTGCACCACAGCCTGAACTTGGAGAACGAACCGTGTCCACGACCGCCCTGCCTGCGGCCGCAGAGAAACCCATCGACAAGCGCCTGTCCCTGATCTGGGGCAAGGGAGCAGACGCTCAGCAACTTTCGTTGCTTCGTACCCCGCGTGCGGACGAGGAGAAGGTCAACGGTCAGGTGCAGGAAAGCATCCGTGTCGTTACCGGCCAACAGATTTACAAGCACAACCATTTTACCGACGACCAGTTCTTCAAGCACAACCCTCAGGCTGGTCTGCTCACGAATGCGTACGGACAACGAGTCGTGCGGGTAACCGAGGATTTCGTCGTCGCGGTGCTTGGCGGCCTGGAAGAGGAACTCGGTGATGCGGCTGGCGAGATCATGTACAAGTGCGGTTACGAGTGGGGCATCGCCGACATGGGCTCCTTTGTTCCGCGTGTTCAGGCTGAATACGAGCAAGCCGTCAACAAGATGCGTATGGGCTTGTTGCTCGAAACGTGGTGGTGGCCTCTGAAACTCGAGGGCTGGGGAGAGTGGAACTACGACCTCCGCCAAGGGAAGCAGGGATTGATCTTTATTGACCTTTACGAGTCGGCCGTTGCACAGACCATCGGAAACATCGGCAAGGTGGTGTGTTACTTCTATGCCGGACTGTTCGCTGGCGTTTTCAGCGTGTTGGCACGGCGACAACTCTCTGCCATCGAGATCCAGTGTTACTCGATGGGTGAAGACCACTGCAAGTTCCTGATCGCAACAGAGAAGCGGGTGAACGCGGCCGCGTTCTGGAGACAAGAGGGCGCAACATTCAAAGATATCCTCGGCAAGTTAAACGGAACCGTGACAGGCTGATCTCTCCAACGAAGGAAACGGGGTACAGCCATGATGAATGCGAAGGGTCTTGAACTCCCCGAATTTCAGGTCATCGGGGCGATGATGAACGGACTGATTGAGGTCGGCCAACCGCCGGCCGTAAGGTCCGCAACAGCGACGCAAGCATCACGGTTGCCATCACCGAACAGGAGGAGCGTCCGCCTCGGTTCCGTGTCACTCCAGGCTTTCGCAGACGCCGCGAACTGGAGAAATGCTTTGGGCTACCGTTCGCCCTTGGCACCAACCCGAGGCCCGCGACTCGGTGCATTGTCGCTGGGGGCGTTTGTCGCAGGCGTGAACTGGGCGAATGCCGGAGACGGGCCGCGGCTGATCGTTGCACCGCCCGAACAACCGGTGGATCAACCACCGATGTCGGTCGAGAAGTTTCTTGACGATTTCAACTGGGATTGAGCCACATTACGGAGTTTGCGGTGATTCACTCGTTACCAATCAAGACACTGGCCGCGTGCGATGGTCGATACCCGACGCCTGATGAAGAGCGATCGATCCTCGATTGGGCTGCGAGTGTTCCCAAACGACTGCAGGCTGCCAACCTGATCGCGCAGAAAGAGACTGAGATCGTCCGCGAAGCGATCGAGCAAATGAAACCGCGATACTCGCGGTTTGCTCCGCAACACGATCGCGCGTGGGACAAAGCGGCTCGCGATATGGCACTGGTGTTACGGTACACCGTTCAGGGAATGATCGTTGACGATGGGGACATGCCTTCCGCGAAAGTCTTCGTGTGGGTGCGGAGCCTGCTTCGGGGAACTGGGCACACACCACAACTCATACGGGACATGTACGGCGCGATGATCGAAGCCACACGACGCCAGTTGCCGGCTGATCTGATTGAACGGGTTCAGCCACACCTTGAACGGATGATTGTTGAGATGTGTAATTTCGCCGAACCCATGCAGCAGGCCGTGAATTAACACTCGAATATCCGGTCCGAGTTCACCCCGATCAAGCGGAGCACAACTTGTTTTCTCGAATGATGCAGACCGTGAACAGCACTGACAGCGTGAACATGAATTCTTCGCATCAGAAGGAAGTGCTCGATTACGCCAAAAGTCTGCCCCCTCGGTTCAAGGCCGCGCGTGCCGTTGAAGAAATGGAGGCCGAGGTTGCGACCCGTACGGTCAAGGAATGGGAACAGGCGCACCCCGAACTCGGAGCGGTGGCCGATCTCGGATGGCCCGAGGCTGTTGCCGATGTGCGAGTCGTATTACGGGCCGCGGCACTCGGGATGTTGATGGACGACACGGACTATGCCGAGACCCGATCCGCGATCACGGTCCGCCGCGCACTCGATTTCCTGGATGTTCCCGCAGGCGCTGTGAATGACCTGTTCAACGTGCTCGCGAACACTGCACGTGAAACGTTGCCGCCGGCTGCGGCTGATTTGCTCTACCCATATTTGAGCTGTTTGGCCGCATCGGCTCGGCCAACGGTCGTCTAACTTTCGCCCTGAAAAAACTGAGCACCGAGGCCCGACCGATGATCGCTTCAAGTACCGCTACCGCTGGCGGGAACTTCTACGCCGAGAACCTTTATTGTGAAACGGACGTTCTACGTGGTGTCACCCGCACGCGAACAGGGGTGCGGTTGGTCACGCTGACGACAGACTTCTTGGTCGGCTTCCGCCGTGCGATTCTCGACGAATGTGGCCCGGCGTCCGACACCGTCTTCGCATCATGCGGGCGGAAATGGGGTGGTTTCCTTGCCCGCCGTTTCGACGCGGAGACGTCCACGTTCCACGGCCGATCGCTCCGTGAGATGTCGCTTGCCAAGGTTCAAGCATGTCTCGCTGACCTTTTCAGTCATCACGGTTGGGGCAATGTTCGACTCGATCTGAGTCGTCACGAACAGGGGTTGATCGCGGTGACCGCCGACGAGCCGATCTTCGCGTCTCTTTCGGGGGCGAGTGACAAGCCCGTTGACTCTTTACTCGCCGGTATTTTCGCAGGTTTCTTCTCGGCCTTGTTCGCTCAGGATCTGGACTGTGTGCAGACCTCCTGCAAGGCATGCGGCGATCCCGTGAGCCGTTTCTTGATCGGGTTGACACAACGACTCTCCGCCGCACGCGCGTGGGTGGATGCGGGTAAAAATCATGAGCAGGTAGTCGCCGAACTCGCTTCCGTTCGGGTCTGACGAATCAATCCGGAATCAACTGCTCATGCCGATTGCACCCGTGAATGATGACGTTTACACCGGATTCGTGCCACCAGACGCCACTGCGCTTGCAGAGGAGGGGGAACTGGTGGCTCGTGATCTCGGCGCGCGTTATCGGTTGCGTGGGTTCATTGCACGCGGCGGATTTGCAAGCGTGTGGTCCGTGATCGACCAGACGAATGGTGACGAACTTGCAGTCAAGAGACTCGATCCACGACTTGGACGACGACGCGATTTTTACCGTGAACTGCGAGCAATGTTCGTGGTCGAGCATCCGAATGTGGTTCGGATCGTGAATCTCTTGGAAGCTGGTGGCACACGTTACCTGTTTCTGGAACTCTGTCACGGCGGTTCGCTTCGTGCTGCGATCAGTCGTGCCCGCCGTGCGTCCGCTACCGCAACGTCAGACAACGCCCGGCAAGTGGTCGAGCACATCGCCCGCGGCCTGAGTGCGGTCCACGAGCGTGGCTTCACACACCGGGATCTCAAGCCCGAGAACGTACTCTTTGCGGACCGACCCACCAACCTCTTCAAAGGCACTGTCAAACTCGCAGACTTCGGCCTGACAGACTTGCTCACGGCCGGTGCAGCGGCTCTCCGTGGCCTCACAGGTTCGCCCGCGTACATGGCTCCCGAACAGTTCACTGGTGGTGTTTGCCCCGCAAGCGATGTCTATGCTCTGGGCGTGATTGGGTTGGAACTGCTCACTGGAGAACTGCCTTTCCTCGGCACGGCGGAGGAACTCGCCGCCCATCATTTGTGGACCGCGCCGCCACTCCCTGCCAGCCTCTCTTCCGTGTGGGCCGATCTGCTCCCCGCGATGTTGGCGAAAGCACCATCCGAACGCCCCACAGCGGCTATGGTTGTCAGCCGGTTGGCCGGTACCGAGCGTTCCTTTCAGACATCCATGACAGGCTCAACTACCCCGATGTCGGGGAGACTATCGATGAACCCGAACCCGATGATCGACGAGAAAGCCGGACTCGCACGTGAAGCGAAACGAGCAAAGGCAGCTTTGGACGACCTTGCAGAACTCGCAAGCAAACGACGGAGACCACGAGGTTCGCCCGCACTGTCCACTTCCGAGCAACCTCGTGCAGTCCAGGTTTCGCAAGATACAACCGATGCCTTCTTTGGTGAATTCGAAGCCGATTCTCACCGACCACCAGTTCCCGCGGCACCCGCGCAAAATGCCGACGAGTGGTTCAGTGATGAACCCGCACTGCAGATAGAACCGACCGACCAGACCACAGTGCGTGATGAACCCGTGGCCCCAACAACCGACAAGCCGGCAACTCCTCCCAACACGAGCACAATTAACGATGTCCTCGATTCGTTCAACTGGTAATGGTTCCCCTGAGGAGCCTTACGTACTGACCGTAACCAGTCACAAGGGAGGAACCGGACGCACGACGCTGGCCCTTGCTTTGGCGTGGCTCTGGGGGCAACGGGGGCTGAAGGTCACGCTGATGGATGCTGATCCCGTGCAGGCGGCGCTGCTGGTTGCGTGTGGCCCCGTTGGGTGTCGCTGGCCCAACGTCACCACCGTTGCGGCACCCGATGGCGTCGGGACGATTCCGGCAAATCAAGATGTCGTGGTGATCGACTCCCCACCGGCGACGGAGCAACTCGCTCAGGTCGGGTTAAGGAAGTCCAACGGCGTTGTTCTTTGCTGCCTCGCGGACTCACTCTCGCTCGGGACACTCCCAGCCGCAACTCAAGCCGTGCGAGAGGCCAAAATCTCGAATCCGAATCTTGACCTACTCGGTATCGCGGTCAGCGTGTTCAACCCGCTGGACCTGGACCAAACCCGTTGCCTTTCGCTGCTCCGTGGGGCGCATGGAGGGCTTTTTGTCGAACCGCCAATCCCGGTGCGGCCTGAACTTCGGGACTGGCCTCTGACTGCGGGAGCAGATCTTCCCGATGGTCCGGGGCGTCAGGCGTTGCGGGCGCTCGCTGATGTATTTCGGGACCAGATAGCCGACGCCGGTTGGCCCCAGTTCGCTAACGTGCAGAGGGATAAGCGTGCGTTCGCTACTCGTGGCTAGTCAGAAGGGTGGAGTCGGGAAGACAACGACCGCCGTGAACCTGGCTGCACTCGCTGCGGTCGGTGGTGGCCGTGTTCTGCTCCTCGACGCGGACCCGCTCGGAAGCGTACTCGCGTGCTTTCAGCTATCCCGTGAGAGTGTGGGCTCGACAGCAACCTCTCCACATTCGGAACCCGTGACTGGAGTAGGCCGGTACTGGACGAACGTGATCCCCGGTGTGGATGTGATCAGCCCATACCCGGAAGGAGACACGGGCGAACAGCACCTCCAGGCGTTCCTCGATGCACTTCCGAGGTCGGTGATCACAAGCACGTATCGCCTCGTCGTCATCGACGCGCCGCCAATGCTTGGCCCACGCCCAAAGGCACTACTTCGCGCGGCATCTGATGTCATCATCGTTCAGCGAGCGGAACCGATGTCCCTCCGAACGCTGCCAGCATACTTGAACCTTCTTCAAGCAGCGCGGGCAGAAGGCTCGGTCTGCCGCCTTCTTGGAATCCTCCTGACGCTCCCCGAGGGGGTTATGCCCGGTGGTCCCGCTGAGGCGACGTTGCGTTCGAAAGTTCCCGGTTTGCTTCCGCAAGTGATCCCCCACGATCCGCGAGTCGCAAGGGCCGTCGTTGCAGCCTCGGCACTGGTTCTTCATTCCCCGGATTCCCCCGCGGCCGTTCAGTACACCTCACTGGCTGAAACGCTCAACCTCCGCATGCCAATCTCGTCGCTAGTATCATCCGAGGCACAACAGACCCCAAAGCAACGGAAGGGTTCGGCGAATGTTGTCAGTACGGCTGCCGTTACCTCGCAAGGTGTTTCTGGGATCACGAAACATCAAGCTGCTCCCACTCCCCGCGAAACTGACCCGGAGCAGTTCGAGCCAGAAGGGTTGAACACGCACGGTTCCGAGGTCACTGTTGATGCTGGTGATGCGGCATCGCCCTGGCTGGTGGCACTGACGATTGTGATGGTGCTTATCGTTGCTGTTCTCGGCACCTTGGTGGCACTCGGGAAGTAGTGATCGCTGCCAGGGACAGACTGGGAACGAGAGGAGACAAGTGATCGAAGGCTAAACTAATCCTTGACCCGTGTCTGGGATCCGTGGACGATGCGTCAGGGAGAATCACTATGAATTCGCGCATCGTGCTTGGGTTGATATCGAGTGTAGCCGTCGTTGGCGTCGCCTGGTTCTCGGCTGCTGATCCCAAGCCCAGCGTGCTGACTTCCTGGGAAGTGCTCGGCGATGGCGTCTATCGGACGAAGACTTCGCCCCATTCTTATGCACTCGTTGCCGGCGACAAGGCCCTCGTCATTGACGCTTCGGCATCACCGGAAGCGGTTGCGGAACTCGGGGCCAAGACCGTCGAGTGCGTGCTTCTGACACACCACCACCGCGACACCGCGGAGTTCGCTTCGGATTACCGCAAGAAGGGTTGGGCAGTGAGTGCCCCGAAGGAATCTGCTGACTGGCTTGCACCCGACAACGTGGCGAAATTCTGGAAGGACTCGATACCTCTTCGCAACTCGCGGACAGCGTATTTTGTGCTACCAGTTGGTGTCGAGGGAATCGACTGCGCGATTGAGGAAAAGAAGCCCATTAGTTTCGGGGAATGGCAAATCACGCCGGTTGCGACCCCAGGGCACTCGCGCGATCACTTCTCATATCTGTGCGAACCAGCGGCCAACTCGAAAGGCTCAACGTACCTCTTCTGTGGCGATGCCTTCTGCTCGCCAGGCAAAGTGTGGACCCCGTACACAACCGATTGGGATCACTGGACCGATGTGGGGCTGAAGCCAACTGCCGAGTCGTTGCAGAAGTTGGCAAAACTGAAACCGACCCACCTTTGCCCTGCTCACGGTTCAGTTCTCTCGAAGGAGATTGAGCACACACTGGAAGACACGGCGAAACTTGTGGAAGAAGCGGGGTTCCACAAGAGCTTCGAGCGGTTCAGCAAGGACCGGCTCGGGAATCAGCCGAAGTACGAGTTCCTCGTGCCGAAGGAGCAGGTCGCGAGCGGCGGCGACAAGCCGTGGTCGAAGGTCTCCGATCATGTGTGGATCACCGGGAACACCTACGTTGTGAAGTCCACAACTGGCGATGGCATTTTCGTTCTCGATCCGTGGGGGCAGCGCTCCGCCGATCAGGTTGCGAAACTTCAGAAAGACGAGAAACTCGGAGCCGTGGAGTTGGTCGCGTTCAGCCACGCACATTACGACCACTTCGACGGCATCCACGTCTTGAAGACCGGTGAGCCGCGCGAGGTTTGGTCGCTCGACCTCGTTGCGACTCCGTTGAAGGAACCGTTCAAACTTCGCGCCCCGTTCCTCGATTCACGCCCGATCAAGTTCACCAAGGAACTCAAGGACGGCGAGACTGCGACGTGGGGCGGATACACCTTCAAGTTCCACCACTTGCCCGGGCAGTCGTGGTTTACTTCCGGCATTGAAGCCACCATCGACGGCAAACGCTGCGTGTTCACGGCCGACAACTTCTTCCACCAGGATCAGTTCAGCGGCACAGGCGGCTGGATGGGTCTGAATCGAAGTTCGCCTGCGGCTTACGGCTCGAGTGCCGGCAAGGTGCTGGACATTGCCCCTGAGTGGGTGCTGGCCGAACACGGCGGCCCGTATGTCTTCAGCAAGGAAGATTACCGTCGTCGCGTGAAGTGGGGCGAAGTCGCGGGCAAGGCATGTGATGCGATCAGCGTCAGTGGCGATCACCTTCGAGACTGGACGCCGCACCGCGTGAGTGTCGAGCCGGTCCTCACGACCGCCAAACCGGGTAACGAGATCACTATTCAGGTCACGCTATCGGAATCTGGTCGCGACGACCCCGGCGCAACGATCGTGCTACGGGGAAGGGGACTCTTCACGGATGAAACCGTGACGTTCGGGCCAGGAGCTCGACAAACGAGGTCCGTGAAACTGAAACTGGCGGAGACTGCTCCGCTCGGGCGTCAGGTTTTCAGGGTGCGAGCCACGGACAAAAGCGGGAGTGAATTCGCGGACCCATACTTCGCTGTCGACGTGACTGACAAGTAGGGCATGTTCGATACATCTGTGCAGCAATCCTGCGCAACGACTGCACCTGTGTCAAATGACTTATCCAAAAAATCGGTACAACTGAATTGTCCTCATGATCGCCTGAATGATGCCTGAGATTCCGTGAGATCGGATTCCTCGTCATAACCCGCAACTTCGTCACAGCTTGCGCGGTTTGCTTGGGGCACAAACCTTGCTGTTCCTTGCTCAACGAACACAGCTTTCGTATAACTGAAGTGAGAATTGTTTGGCTGTCTGGCCCGTGTGGGCTGGGCTTAGGTTGCGAAGTTCCGCTCCCGGCGGTTGTTTGAGTTCAGACCGATTTCGTGAACTCTTTCCACCGCGAGGTTCCCAGAATGGCCTCCCTTAAGCTGCGGCGAATCGACCTCACTGCGAACAACGCCGCTGCTCAAATCACCAAACTCCGAGACCAGTTCCGGTACGACTCTGAAGTGGTCTCCACGGCCGGCAAAAAGCTGACACACGCCGTGTTTGGTGAGGCGCTTTCCCCCGTCCGAGCCGTCGAGCGAATCTGCTCCGAAGTTCGCGACAAGGGGCTGTCGGCCGTCCTCTCATACACCGAACAGTTCGACAAGGTGAAGTTGAAAGCGGACGCGCTTCGCGTCAAGCCAGCGGAACTCGCCGAGGCCCACGCCTCCGTTGCGCCAGAGTTCCTCGAAGCGATCCGGCAGGTGCTTTACAACGTCGTGCAGTTTCAGTCGGGCGTCCTGCACCGCGATGCCGTGATGCGAGTCTCGGAGCGTCACGAACTTCACCTGCGGTACCGACCACTCGACCGTGTGGGGGTTTACTGCCCCGGTGGCGCTGCGGCGTACCCTTCGACATTGCTGATGACCGTCGGCCCAGCCCAGGCGGCCGGAGTCGAGCAGATCGTTGTTTGTATGCCGCCCAAGGACACCGGCGCGTACAACCGTGAGATGCTCGCGACTTGCTACGAACTGGGGATCAAGGAGGTCTACCGCATCGGTGGTGCGCAGGCGATCGCAGCGATGGCTTACGGCGTGGAAGGGTTGCCCGCAGTCGACATGATCGTCGGCCCCGGCAACCAGTACGTTGCGCTCGCGAAGAAGCACGTCTTCGGCCAGGTGGCGATCGATTGCATCGCCGGCCCCAGTGAAATCGTGGTCGCGGCTGACGACGCGGCCCACCCAGACTGGGTGGCGCTCGACATGATCGCTCAGGCTGAGCACTCGCCGGGCGTTTCGGTTCTGGTGACGTGGTACGAACCGCTCATCGAGGAAGTGAACGAGTCGATCGCCAAGAAGCTCGCAAAGTTGTCGCGTGCCGATCTGGCGCGGGACAGCCTTGAGCGGTTCGGAGCATTGGTCCTGGCTCCCGACAAAAAGTCGGCTCTTGAGTGCGTCAACGCTCTCGCTCCGGAACACTTGCACATCCAGACCCGCGACCCCGAAGCATTCGCGGAACAAGTTCGCAACGCCGGCGCGGTTTTCCTCGGGCCGTTCACGCCGGTTGCGGTCGGCGATTACGCTGCCGGTCCATCGCACGTGCTGCCCACCGGTGGCACCGCTCGCTGGGCCAGTGGCCTGAACGCGAACGACTTCCGCAAGCGCACGAGCCTGATGCGTTTCACACGCAACGGCCTGAAGGACATCGCCCCGGATGTGATCTACCTTGCGAACGTTGAAGGCCTGACTGCCCACGCCGCGAGTGTCGAGATTCGTGCGAACAACAACGGACCGGAGGCTCGCCCCAAGCCGAAGGTGGACAAGGTCCCCGCCGCTGCCGCAGCCAAGAAGTGATGAGTGCCGAGTGATGAATGTCTCAGTTCGGCCGAACGTTCTCGCTATGAAGGGCTACGCTCCCGGCGAGCAACTCAACGATCCCGACATCGTCAAACTGAACACGAACGAGAACCCGTACCCGCCCAGTCCATGGGTTTTCGAGGCCATTCAGGCCGCGCTCACCAGCAACAAACTCCGCAAATACCCGCAACCGCTGGGCGACGATTTTCGCCGCGCTGCGGGGACGGTGCTGGGCGTCGATCCCGATTGCATTCTCATCGGCAACGGCTCCGACGACATCCTCACGATCCTCACGCGGGCCTTCGTCCCCGAAGGCGGGCTGATCGCAAGCCCGACGCCAAGCTACATCCTCTACAAGTCGCTCGCAGAGATTCAGGGAGCACGCTTCGAGACCGTGCGATTCAGCGGAGATTGGCACCTTCCCACTGAGAAGTGGCCGATCGGCACGAACCTGAACTTCCTCCCGAACCCGAACTCGCCATCGGGAACCGTTCTCTCGCTTACAGAGGTCGAACGCCTCGCGAACGAGCTTGCTACCAGTCCGCTGGTGTTGGACGAAGCCTACGCCGACTACGCCGAGTGGAACGGCCTCGAACTTCTGCCGCGACTGCCGAACCTCATCGTGAGCCGCACGCTGAGCAAGTCGTATTCGCTCGCGGGGATTCGATTCGGGTACGCCGTTGCACGGCCCGAGATCATCCGCGAACTCCTCAAGGTGAAGGACTCGTACAACTGCGACGTGCTGAGCCTCGCCGCTGCGACAGCGGCGATTCAGGATCAGGAATACTTCCAGTCTGTACGAGCCAAGATCATCGCGACCCGCGAGCGGATGGTGCCCGCGCTCACGCAACTCGGGTTCGACGTGACGCCAAGCCATGCGAACTTCCTGTGGTGCCGGCGCAGCGACCGCCCCGTGAAGCCGATCTACGAGGAACTGAAACGCCGCAAGATCCTCGTGCGCTACATGAACTACGACGGCTACGACGGCCTGCGAATCTCCGTCGGCAGCGACTCCGAGATCGACAAGTTACTCTCCGAACTCCGAGCGATTCTTTGATGGCACGCACCGCGAACCTCACCCGCAAGACCGCGGAAACCGACATCCAGCTTTCCTTGAACCTCGATGGGTCGGGGAAGGTCGAGGTGAGCACGGGGGTCGGGTTCTTCGACCACATGCTGACGCACATCGGCAAGCACGGCATGTTCGACCTCAGCGTGACGTGCAAGGGCGACACGCACATCGACGCGCACCACACGGTCGAGGACGTGGGCATCTGCTTTGGCAAGGCGCTGGTGCAGGCTCTCGGCGACAAGACCGGTATCCGTCGCTTTGGTGATTGTGCTCTGCCCATGGACGAGACGCTCGCGCTCGCGGCGATCGACCTGAGCGGGCGACCGTTCCTCGTATGGCGTGCGGACGTTCCATTGGAAACGCTCGGCACGTTCTCTTCGCAACTCGCCGAGGAGTTCTGGCGTGCGGTTTCGTCGGCGGGATTGCTGACGCTCCACGTCGTGTTGCAGCACGGCCACAACACGCATCACATCGTTGAGGCGATCTTCAAGGCGTGCGCCCGTGCCCTGCGAGTGGCTGTGGAACCCGACCCGCGGGCAACAGGCATCCCATCCACGAAGGGCGTTCTCTGACGCCGCCTTACACATATTCTGAACATTTCCAGCGATCCGATTGTATCGGCTGTGCCTGACGGAAAAGCCGCGCACTCTGGGAAAAGTGGTCCGACGCAAGCGAGAACAAGATAAACTCTTGACAGTGGAGACAAGGACGTGGCGAAGAAAGCAGCAGTCAACACGGATGAACTCGTTAAGCAGGCCTTACAGAAGCTCCTGGCGTCGGATGTACCGTTGCGGTTCACCGGCAAGGGCGAACACCAAGCGTTGTTTGCAAGCACGGCCGGAGCCAACAAAGATGTGATCGCCCGGATCAAGGACGAAGCGAAGCCGCTCGTCGCCGAGGTGGGTATTGGGAAGACCGCGACTGTGCAACTCACGGCCGCAGGGTTCGCGTTCGTCGTCGAGAGTTTGCCTGAAGACAAGGTCGGCGTGGCGGCGAAGCAGATAGCACTCGGGTTGCCACTCGCGGAACGAATCAGCTTCCTTCAAGAAATTGTTCGTCGAACTCCGCCCGCAGCCGCGGAACTACTCCCGGTGATCGAGGCCGCGACCGTCGAAGAGCTGGCCGCAGTCGAGAAACACGCGAAGGAGGCCGCAGAGCAACGTAAGCGCGACACGGTAACGCTCGAAGCGATCGAGCGGTGGAAGCAAGTGATCGAATCACGGCGTGCCGCGCGTATCGCGGCACTCCAACAAGAACTCGCAGCAGAGGGGGCCGAACCCGAGGAACTCCCCCAGCGAAAAGCAGCCGTAGTGCCCGTTGCGCGAACGGCCGAACCCGGCACGCAGCCGGTCCCCTCGACGCCTGAAGAGATTGGCTTCCAGCGGCAAGTCGCGCGTCGGCTCGTGTCGTCGTGGCTGGAAACGTGGGATCCCGATAAGCCCGAGGTGCGGCAGTTTCTTGAAGCCGCGATCTGGAACGTGAGCGAGTTCCGGCAGGTCGGGGATGTGGGGCAGGAGGTCAAGTTCGACGGGAAGTATCACGAAGGCGGGGCGGGCTTGTTCACGAACAGCGCCGCAAAGGTCGTCCGTCCTGGTTGGGTGTTGCAGGAAGCCGACGACGGCGAATACGTTCTTGCCAAGGCTCAGGTTGTCGCCAGGTGAGGTGACTGATGGTCGATCGGGTGTTCTGCATTGACTTCGGCAGCGCGTTCACCAAGGTCGCGCTGCGGCGCGACCCCGGAGCCGAGAGCACGCTCCTCGCTTCTCGGAGCGTGGGCGTGGGTGAGGTGGATTTCTGCCTGCCCAGTGTCGTGGCTGTGGATCGTCGCGGAACCAAGGCAATACCCGAGTTCGGTGACCGCGCTGCGGGGTTGACCGAAGGCGGCGGGATAGAGGTCTATCGCCACTGGAAGAAGTTGATCTTTCAGGTGCCGGGTTCCAAGCCTCAGGTGTCGCCACTCGAATCTCTGTTGCAGTCGCCCGAACTGCAAGTGCTCGCGACCAAGCACGGAGTTGCGGCCGGGCAACTCGGCTACTTGCAACAACTCGTCGCGGCCGCGAAGTCGCTGATCGCTGGACCCGGTGGGCGTGTCATCTCAGCCGAGGTTCAGCAGCGGACGATCGCGGCATCACTCGCACCCCACTTCTTTCTCTGGCTTCGCCAACAGGTTCTTGATGCGTGCAACCGTCTCCCGGCAACGGGATTGAAGTACGAGTCGATCCCGGTTCGGATCGCGGTCCCCGCGTTCGCTCACGGGAAAGGCTTCGAAGCGAACCCTGGCTGCAAGATCCTCACGGACGCGCTCGGCAAAGCCGGCTGGCCGCTTCACCCCGATACACCAGTGGTTTCGGAACCCTACGCGAACGCAGTCGGCATTCTCACCAAAGCCTCGAACGTGATTCAAAAGGGCCGCATTCGGCTGGGTGACATGTTCGGTAAGGTACCGTTCATCACCGTGATGAAGTCCGCAGCGGACCACCCGGCGTATCGTGCAATCGTAATCGACGTGGGTGCGTTCACCACGGACCTGGCGGCCATCACCTTGAAGCCAGACGGCACTAGCACCTCCGACCCGGATGCGAACATCGACATCACACAGAACTCGGTTCCATTCGGAGTCAGTGACCTCGACGAGCGTGTGATTGCGGCACTTCCGAAAGAGAAGGGCGAATGGCTCCGGAAGGCGACTCCCGTGGAATGGGAGGATTTTCGGCCCGCAGTGTACAGCAGTGGCAAGGGTTATCGAAGCGGTAAGGTTGGGCTTGTGGGCGGGACGGCGGATGGCGACGCTGTGAGTGCCTGCCTTGAGGATCTCGGGAAGCGACTGGCTGAGGAGGCGACGAAGTTCGTGACCACGTTGCCACAACTTCCCAAGGGCGCACTGCAAGAGTTGATCCTGACCGGTGGCGGCAGCATCATTCCGGCATTCCGCGACAATCTGCTTGCCGCGACACAAGCTTCCGGACTGACGTTCGTGAAGATCCACGGCCCCGACATGAAGAAATCGATGGCTGATGTCCCGATCGCTAAATTAGATTTGACGTTTGCCCGCGGCGGTAGTGCCCTGGGTGGCACGAGTCTCTATTTCGAGCGCGAGGATGCATAAGCTCGAGCAAGGACGGATCCGTTGAACTTCCTTGCCCACCTGCACTTGGCTGATCCCGAACCAGGGCTCTTGCTCGGCGGCATAGTCGCGGACTTCGCACGCAATCCCGAAATTGCTCTGCTCCCCGCCGACGTGCAACTCGGCGTTCGCCTGCATCGCCTCATCGACGGCTTCACCGACCGGCACCCCGTGGTTCATCGCAGCATAAGCCGCGTGTCGCGCCGACTGGGATGGTTCGCGGGAATTGTAATCGACGTCTATTACGACCACATACTTGCACGCGACTGGCAGCGATTCACAACCGAGCCGCTGCCTACGTTCGCCGGGCGTTCGTATCGCGTGCTGGAAGACGCTTACGCGGACGTACCACCCGGCGCTCAGGAGTTCATCCGCCGCTTTATCGACAACAACTACATTGTGGGTTACTCGACAATCGAAGGGATTACCCGAGCGTTCACCCGACTTTCGGAGATCATTGCGGACCGCATGCCGAAGCGAGCGATCTGGCTTCCAGACTCGCTCCCCGATCTTGCTGCCGCAGATGCGGAACTTGCTGCCGATTTTCACGCCTTCTATCCCGAACTCATGGCGTTCGCAGCAGAATCTCGCCGCTCATTCGCAACGTCGCTTGTTGTGACGCCTACGCCAGAGTAGAACCAATCGCGTTGGTTGTGCGGTTGGGTTTAGCTCGCTGCGTTGCAGCAGGACGATGTTGCGTCGTCCGAGCAGATGGCATCTTCCACGACTCAAGGACGACCCTTTCAGTGGGCTGGTGTTCGTACGTAACGTTGGAGTATCTGGCCAACCCGGAACCACTCGGCGAATCCGAGTGAGGCCAGTAACTCAAACGTTCGTATAAACACAGACCACCGTGAGCCGTCCATGTTCCAAGCAATGAAGTAAACAGTTCGCGCGACCAACAAACACAGCCCATCCGTAAATGGATGGGCTGTGTTCTTCTCTGCATCCGCTACAATTACTTCGTTCCTGTTGTGCCGAATTACGGGGCTATCCCGATGCTGAATACGAAGCTCAGAGATGCCGTGCTGCGAGTGCTGCCGCGCGTGAAGACACCCGCCCAGTACATTGGCGGCGAACTCAACTCCACGCCCAAAGATCACCGCCAGGTTCGCGGGAAGCTGTGCCTCTGCTTCCCCGATGCGTACACGATCGGCATGAGCCACCACGGATTGCAGGTGCTCTACACGATCATGAACAACGATCCGCAGTGGGCCTGCGAGCGGGCGTTCGCACCGTGGATGGACTTCGAGGCGGAGCTTCGCAAGAACGGCCTACCGCTTTACGGGCTGGAGAATTACACGCCGCTGCGGGAGTTTGACCTCGTTGGGTTCAGCCTGCAATACGAGGTCTGCTACACAAACCTGCTCACGATGATCGACCTTGGCGGCATCCCGCACTTCTCACGCGACCGCAAGGTGACCGATCCGCTGGTCGTTGCCGGCGGCCCCGGTGCGCAGAATCCGGAACTTCTCGCACCGTTCGTCGATCTGTTCGTCATTGGCGACGGCGAGGAATCGCTGCCGTGGGTCATGGAAAAGTGGATGTCCCTCAAGGAAGTGGCACTCCGCGAGGGCGACACGAGCCACGAACGCCGCATGGACATGCTTGCCGAACTCGTCGGCAGCACCAAATGGGGCTACGCACCGGCGTTCTACGAGTTCGATTACCACGCCGATGGCACGATCGCGACGGTGAACCGCACTCGCTCCGATGTGCCCATGCAGATCGAAAGCTGCACGATCGACCAGGATCTCGACGCGATTCCACTCCCCACGAAGCCGGTCGTTTCGTTCGTGCAGACACCGCACGACCGCATCGCCATCGAGATCATGCGGGGGTGCCCGTGGCAGTGCCGCTTCTGTCAATCGACAGTCATCAAGCGACCGCTGCGGGTAAGGAGCGTTGAAACGATCGTGCAGGCCGCACTCGAGAGTTACCGCAACACCGGGATGAACGAAATCAGTCTGCTGTCGCTTTCCAGCAGCGACTACCCGCACTTCGAGGAACTCGTGCGGCGAATGCACGAGGTGTTCGTGCCACTGGGTGTGAATGTTTCCCTACCGAGTTTGCGGGTGAATCATCAACTGCGTTCGGTGCCGCAACTGATGCAGGGCTGGCGCCGCGCGGGTTTGACGCTTGCTCCCGAAGTGGCCCGCGACGACATGCGAACGCAGATTCGCAAGCCGATCAAGAACGATGACCTGATCGAGGGCTGCCGGGCGGCGTTCAAGGAAGGGATGAGCCACGTCAAATTGTACTTCCTGTGCGGACTGCCCGGAGAGCGTACCGTCGATCTCGACGGCATCGTCGACCTCGCAGAAACGATCAGCCGCGTCGGGCGCGAGTTCGGCGGGCGCGACAAGGAAGTGATCGCGTCCGTGTCGAACTTCATCCCCAAGCCGCACACGCCCTACCAGTGGAATGGTATGCAGACCCGCGAGTATTTCCGTTGGGCAGGCGACTACATGCACCGCCGCAAGCGAGTGAAAGCGGTAAAGATCAAGCAGCACGACATCGAGACGAGCCTCCTCGAAGGGATCCTGACGCGGGGCGACCGGCGTGTCTCCGCGGGGTTGTATGAGGCATGGAAACGTGGCGCCCGGTTCGACGGCTGGAAGGAATGTTTCAACCCGCAACTGTGGTGGTCGGCGTTCAGCGACCTAGGCATCGACGTGGACTTCTACCGCACCCGGCAACGCCCCGTGGAGGAGCGATTGCCGTGGGATCACGTGAACGTGAAAAAGGGGCGGGCTTACCTGGAGAAGGAGCAGGCCCGGAGTGTGGTGCAACTCGGCGTGATGGCTGAGGCCATGGGCGGGGAAGGGGCCAAGGGGCCGACGGGTTGTGGTGGGTGATTAATCTCAGTCAGAGGAAGCACTGTGGCCAAGGATCCCCTGGAACCACGCAAGTGTGCGGTGCTTTTGGGCGCTCTTGCCGCTCCTGAGCGGTTAAAGATCGTGCGGTTCCTCGCAGAAGGACCGCACAACGTGACCGAGATTGCGGACATGCTCGGCCTCAAGGATAAGGCCGTGAACGTCTCGCACCATCTCACCGTGCTGAAACACGCGGGACTGATCCGCGGGTTGAAACGCGGTCGGTTCGTTCACTACTCCCTGCGGCCCGGCATGCTGGAGGAAGCGGAAGCCGCCGGGATTCCCCGCGAGGCGTTGAACCTGGGTTGCTGCAAACTCGAACTCCCTGATTGCAGTGGGAGGTGAACGGACTTTGGTTTTTCTTGGTCGTTCACACTGACGGGATCACTCGGTGCGGGCTTGGCGGGTATGGGCCGCGGGGCAGGGGCGTCGCTGGGAGGATCTTTACGGCCGACCCCGAACAGACCAAGGATGAGCAGGAACGTTGTGAGTGGCTGCATATCGGTTAACCAGGAGAGTCCTGTATTGCGGGAACTTGATGGGACCATTCCCCGTGAGCGTTGTCAACCTGTAAGGGCATTTCTACGCCGTGCTTTGTCCGATGTCGACTCTTGGGTATCATCGCACGACACTTGTCCCTCCCCTCATGCTGGGGGCTCTGATGCAACTCGGACTGTTCTCCATCAGTTATGGCGGCCTGTGGGGCCAGGCATCGCTCGACCTCAAGACGTTCGTACGTCACGCCGCCGATCTTGGGTTTGACGCGATCATGCTCGCTGGGAAACGGCCACACCTCTCGCCACTCGACTTCGACGATTCAACAGCTTCAGCGATTGCGGATGAGATCAAGTCAACCGGAATGAAGTGCCCTGTCATTGCCGCCTATACCGATCTGCGGCCCGCAGTGGCTTTGGAAGTTCCCTTCCTCGAGATGCAGATCGCCTACGTGGAGTCGCTGTGCCGACTCGGCTCGCTTTTGGGGGCAACGATCGTTCGGGTATTCACAGCCTATGAGACGCCAGGGCAAAACCCTCATGCGAGTTGGCTTCGAGTCGTCGGTGTTCTCCGTGAGATGTGCGACCGAGCCGCAAACTACAAAATGACTGTTGCAATCCATAATCACCACGACGTGGCACTTCACACTGCAGCGTTGTTGGAACTCCTGAACGACGTGGATCGTCCTAACTGTAAGTTGGGGTTCGACGCCTGGTCCCCGGCGTTGCGCGGCGAGGATCTTTATGCCGCGGCAAAGCTCGCCGCACCCCTGACGGCGATCTCGACAAACGCCGATTACATCCTGATGCCACGCTACCGCTACCGCCCCGAGTTGGTGAATTACGAAACCGAGGGTCCCGAACTTGTTCGAGCCGTTCCGTTCGGAACGGGGTTTATTGATTATCGGGCTTTCTTTCGTGGACTTCGTGATGGCGGGTTTGATGGTCTCGCAACCTACGAAATGTGTTCGCCCATCCGTGGCGGTGGCACGCTCGAGAACCTCGATAGCTATGCCCAAACCTACTTGCGCTGGATGCGTGAGGAGGTGCTGAAATGATCTCTCCCTCTCTCCCATGCGTCAGGATCTGTGATGTCGAAGCCCTCCCCGGAGCCGATTGACCCAGCGAGCGTCCCTGATCTTGCTCTGGCCGTGATCGCCGCTGACCGCTTTCCTTACCTCTCCACGATGGATGGAGATCAACCCCGCGTTCGGCCAGTTTCGCCTGTTCGCTCCGATCGGTTTACCGTCTATGTGGCCAATCTGCGGATCTACCACAAGACTGCCGAGATCGCCGCGAATCCTAAAGTCGAGCTTTGTTACCTTGACAACAAGCATGACCAGGTTCGGATCAGCGGCGTCGCAGAGGTCGTAACCGACCAACGACTACTGCAAGAAATCTGGGATGCGAACCCTCTGTTGAGACAGTACCTGGGAACAATCGACAATCCCGCGTTGATCGTTTACCGGGTGCGGCCCGAACGTGTGCGGTTCATGCGGGAATGGGCGCTCGAGTACCACGAAGTGCCTGCGGAGGAGATCCGCTGACCGCTTACGAACTGTCACTGGTTCCATACGTTTCTGCGATCCCGGAATCTTTCTTTGTGCAGGTGCCGGGGTCATTTCTTCTCGACGAGGGGTTGAAAAGTCAGTGCTGGTAGCCGGGGATATGATGTGCCATATGCCCGAGCCACATATCCAGTTGCCGATCGAGTTCGACGTCCTGGCAACCTTCGTCTCGGCAGTCGCGGGAGCGCTCGTCGCCGTCCGTAGGAGATACGATTACGTCGGCGTTTTTGCACTGGCCTTTGTATCGGGTCTGGGCGGGGCTCTTCTTCGTGACGGTGTCTTCCTCCAAAACGGCCCGCCTGCCGTGGTTCGCGATAACCGGATACTCCTGGCGGTTCTCGCGGCTACCCTCGTTGTCATCGGCATCAACCAACTAGGCCGGCGACTTTCACTCTTGGTTCTCATCTTCGACACAATCGGACTCGGGGTGTATGCCGTCGTAGGCGCGGACCGTGCTCAGGCAGCAGGGCTTGGTCAACTGGGAGCGGTTCTCGTGGGCGTGGTGAATGCTGTCGGAGGCGGGATGATGCGAGATGTACTGACCCGCGAGGAACCTGTGATCTTCAAACCTGGGCAACTTTATGGCCTGGCGGCACTGGTCGCGTCGGCACTGTATGTTGCTGTGACAACCGTTCTCGATGGTGCGGAAGAACTCGCGGCACTGATTGCTGCTGTCGCGGGGATCGTGCTCCGATTCCTGGCGGTACGATACGACTGGAAGACCCGCCCGCTATACTGGAAAGATTGGCAACAGCACGGTGGTTCCGTGGGATGAATTGCGTTACCAAGGTCGCTTTTACCTTGCCTGATGGGTACAATTATCGCAGTTGTAAGGTTGTGAAAAAGCCCAGGCCCAGGGCATGAGTGATTCGACCAAAATACTGCGAATACCCGCAGTCCCGAACCCACCATCTGACCCAAAACACGGGGTTGAGCCACTCACGCCCCTGGCATCGCCAAGCACCGGTGCGTCGTCAGATCTCTTCAATACTCTGCACAGCGGCCCAATCGTCATCCATACCTCTCCAAACTCAGTCCCTCCAGTCACATTTCCTGGCTACGAGATCCTGGGCGAGTTGGGGCGTGGTGGAATGGGTGTCGTTTACCGCGCCCGGCAAAGGAGTCTCAATCGACTTGTCGCGCTCAAGGTGATCATTGCTGGCCCACACGCCAGCAGCGAAGACAAGACACGATTCCGACTGGAGGCTGAGGCCGGCGCAAGACTCCGACACCCGAATATCGTCCAGGTTTACGATGTCGGTGAGCATGCGGGTTTTTCCTACATCGCTCTGGAACTTGTCGAGGGGGGCACTCTCCGACGCTGGCAGGGCGAGAAACCTGTCGCCCCGCGACTCGCAGTCCAACTCGCTATGGCGATTGGTCGAGGAATGCTCCATGCCCACGAGAACGGTATCGTCCATCGCGATCTCAAACCCGCGAACATCCTCCTTGGTACGGAAGAGAGCCTGATCGGTGTGTCGGATTGTCAACTCGACGTCGATTCACTGCCAATAAACCAGGATTCCCCGGCACCGATTTCCCTCGTCCCCAAAGTCACAGACTTTGGTCTCGCCAAGGCAATAGAGGGTGGAGCAGATCTCACTGTTCCGGGAATGGCGTGTGGAACGCCAAACTACATGGCACCCGAGCAGGTTCGAGGGAGCAGGCGTGTTGGTCCCGGAGTCGATGTCTACGGACTTGGTGCCGTTCTTTACGAGCTCTTGGTGGGCCGCCCGCCATTTGTGGGGACGGACGCTGCCGAGGTCATGGACAAGATCCTCCGGGTTGATCCACCCTCGATCCGAAAAATCGTTCCCACTCTTCCACGTGACCTTGGTGTGATCGTCGCGAAGTGCCTCGAAAAGGATCCCGCCCGGCGTTACCTGTCGATCCGTGATCTCCTCGACGAATTGGGCCGATACCTCGCAGGCCTCCCGATCCATGCTCGACCAATTGGGCCGTTCGAGCGATCTTGGCGTTGGGTGCGACGAAATCCGATTCCGGCTTTGTTTCTCGGAATCTCGGCATGCGGCTGTGCCATCACGAGCGGATTGGCGGTCGCACTGACTCGGTCCGTTTCGATCGAACAAACGGCCCGTGGGGATGCGGAGCGGGCACACTCCGACGCAACTGCACTTAGAAACGCCGCTGAGTTGGCCCGTGATGAACTCGGGGCAGCCCTCGCTGCGGCCGAGAAGCAAAAGGCTGCAGCTGAGCTTGAGCGTACGCGGGCAGAGCAGGCCCGCAAACACGCGGAGGACAATCTCCAAATCGCCCGACAGGTTATTCGCACAACGCTTTACGAATTTTCACGAGACACCCGATTCGAGGGTCCAGAGTTTCGTGAGTACCGAAACAAACTCATCGACTCGGTCCGACGATTTCGCGACGAGGTGGCTCAACAGGCTGGTGAGTCGACAGAATGGCTGAACGACGTGGCCGACGTTTCTCACTGGCTTGGGTTCCTCGAATACCTCAACGACAACCACCTTCAATCAGCCATCGAGTACCGAGCTGCTGCTGACGCCGCAAGGAAGTGGGCGGACGCCGTTCCCAACGATCCCGAACCGCGGTGGAAGCTGACGGACTCGCTGGTGAACGCAGGTAATGCCCTCTTCAATCACAACAAACATTCGGATGCAGAGGCTGCCTACAGGGAGGCGACAAGAGTTATCGAATCTGTGGTTCCAAAGCATGCTGCCGAGAAGTACCGACGTACCGCGATCCTCGCCCATGCCCAACTGGCGAACGTACTTCGTTTCACTGGTTCGGCCGTCGAGCAGGTCCATGTCGCGAAATTTGCGTTTCGCGAGGCGAGGGTGTTGGGAGTCCGAAAGACCCCCGAAAATACTCGGCTTTTGGCGTCGGCTAAGACCATTCTTGCCGTATCACTTCTGAGGTTCTGGTCCGAAGTTGCCCCGGTATGGCGTCTCATGGAATTACGATCAGAACCCGAGTTCGGGCTCGATCCACCGTAGTGATACCGTGTTGTCATTTCAGCTAATTCATTGCCATTCGCCACTCAGCCGATTAACCTGTCGCACACCCGCCCTGTGTTTCCCGTCTGCTTCAATCACGGAGTCCTCCCCATGCGTTTGTTGAAAGTCGTATCGCTGGCCGCACTCTTCGGTGGGCTATCCGCCAGTGCTGCCCGTGCCGACGTTAAACCTCACCCAATCTTCTCGGACAACATGGTCCTCCAACAGGGGACTGAAGTTGCTGTGTTCGGCACGGCAGCACCCGGTGAACAGGTCAATGTGACTCTCGAACGTAAAACCGCCACAGAGGCTTCGGCCTCAGCGTCTGGAATCACGGCCGACAAAGACGGCAAATGGGCTGTGAAACTCGGCAAACAGAAGGCCGGAACCGGCTTCACTCTCACCATCAAAGGGAAGAATACTGCTGAGTTCAAGAATGTCGCAGTTGGTGAAGTATGGGTCTGTTCGGGTCAATCGAACATGGAGTGGTCCGTGAACGCGGGCGAAACTCCGGAGAAGGTTAAAGAAGGGGCGAAGAACCCAAACCTCCGCCTCTACACCGTGAAAAAACGGACTGCCCCGCGACCAATCGACAACCAGGACGATCTGAGTCACTTCACTGCGTGGGTCGAATCGTCTCCCGAAACGGTTGGTGGTTTCTCCGCAGTTGCCTACCATTTCGGTCAAAAACTTCAGAAGGAACTCGACGTTCCAGTTGGGCTCATCCATACGTCATGGGGCGGCACGCCGGCACAGGCTTGGACCAGCCTCGAAGCACTCGATGCGGACCCGAGCCTGAAGTACTACGCAGAGGCAGGACGAGCCGCTGCCAAAGCCTACGATTCCTACGATCAGAAGGCCGCGATGGCTGCGTATGAGAAGGCTCTTGAAAAGTGGAAGATTGACGCAGCCAAAGCGAAAGCTGATGGCAAGCCAGAACCCAAGCAACCGGCGAAGCCAGGTGCGACGGCTCCAGCACTGGGGTCCGGCACACCCGGCGTGCTTTACAACGCGATGATTCATCCATTACTCGCCTTCAAAGTGAAGGGCGCAATCTGGTATCAGGGTGAGTCGAACGCGGGGAAAGCATTTGAATACCGGACTCTGTTCCCAGCCATGATCGAGGATTGGCGGAAGCGGTTCGGGTGTGAATTGCCATTCATGCTTGTGCAACTCGCTCCGTTCTGGGATGGCAACTCGGAAGGCGTTCGCTACGCGGAACTGCGCGATTCCCAACTTTACACGACCAAGAAGTTGCCGAAAGTTGGCATGGCTGTCATCACCGATGTTGGCGACGAGAAGGACATTCACCCGAAGCCGAAGGGCCCAGTCGGTGAACGCTTGGCGTTAGCCGCGCTCGGCATCGAGTATGGCAAAAAGATTGTTCACAGCGGACCAGTCTTCAAGGACGCCAAATTCGATGGCGCGACCGCCACGCTGAACTTCGACCATGTTGGCGGTGGTCTTGTTGCGAAGGGCGACGGACTTGCAGGCTTCACCGTTGCCGGTGCCGATGGAGTCTTTGTTCCCGCGAAGGCGACCATCAAGGGCGACAGCATTATAGTCACGAGCGATAAGGTCGAGAAGGTCACGGCCGTTCGTTATGGCTGGCTGAACTTCGCCAAGCCGACCCTAAACTTGTTCAACAAGGAAGGATTGCCCGCGACCCCGTTCCGCACGGATGAAACGCCTTATACGACTGCCCCGAAGAAGTAATCGTTGCTGCCTCATGCTGATGCCGTGTCGCGGTCTCGTCACCGCGTCACGGCATTCTCATTTCGTGTCGGATCGTGCGAGTGGGAATCGCAACCGGAACGATGTACCGTGGAGCGGAGCGGATTCGATCTCCAGACTTGCGGAATGGTGTTCCAGAACCACCGCGACGAACGACAACCCCAACCCCATCCCGGCGCTGTACCCTTCGTAAAGCGCGTTGTCGCGCTTTGTGGTGAAGTGGGTTTTGAGGCAATTCTCGCGGACTTCCTCCGTCATGCCGATCCCGTTGTCGCGCACTTCCAGCACGGCGGAATCACCATCGCGGAAAACCTGGAGTGCGACTTCGCCCTTCCACGACGCGGCGTCGAGCAGTTTCTGGCGGCGCTGCACAGGATCAGCCGCGCGTTTGGCTTCGTCGCGAAGATGGTTCCGCATCTCAAAGGTGGCGTCCCTCGCGTTGAAGACCAGGTTCTCGATCGCTTGCTGAAGGTGCGACAGGTCACCGTTCACCCACTGTGGCTCATCAGGGAGTTTCGCGGTGATCGCAATCTTCCACTTATCGCGGCCCATCTCCGCCCACGTGTGTTGCGACTCGTCAACCAGCGCGACGAGATCGACCCGGATGATCTCCGCGTTCGCAGGGTCGCGGCGGACCGTTCGAAGAATCTGTTGCAGTCGCTCCGTCACAGTCCCGAGCGTGTTCTTGACCTCTTGCAGCATTCCTTGCTGCTCACGCGTCGTTCCGTTGGAATCAATGCAGCGGCTCAGCAGATCGTTTGGCCGGACAAGCAGGTTCTTGATGTTGTGTGCGTAGCTCCCGGCCATGATGCCGATGCTGGCGTAGAGTTGCGACTTCAGTTCTAATGCGGCCTTCTCGGCCTCGGCGGCACGGCTTTCCAATCTCGCAGCATCGAGCTGTTGTTCCAGAATCTGTCGACCCAGTTCCTCCGTCGCATGCTCCGCAGCCTGTTGCTTCACTTGCGTTTCCAGGAGTTCCTGTTCCGCGAGTTGATGCGCGACCTGAGCCTGCAAGAGTTCGCGTTCACGCTGTTCGTTGGCATGTGCGGCCTGAAGCCTGGCGAGTTCACGTGCTCGTTCTCTCTGGAGGAAACGAAAAACTAACCACCCAACGAAGAGTGTGGTCGGAATCAGGATTGCTGCGGTGATCGACTGCCAGAAACGGAAATCGTCCTGTTGCTTCTGCATCTGATGAAAGGTGTGAAGGCGATACTCCAGTCGAATCACGGCGGTCGCATCAGGCCTCCCAAGCGGCGGTTCGAAACTCAACGTGTGAAGCTGTGCGCGTGCGTGCCCACCCGGTTTCGGCTTGGGCGACTCCCAACGAATCGGGGACGCATCCCGGCCCGCGGGGGGATGAACACCCTCGTAATCAACTTCTAGCTTGTAGAACTCCGGGAACAGCGGCAGTTGCGATGAGTACACACGCGGAGCTTCGGTCATCGCGCGAATTTGCTCGGATATCTCATCGCGTTTGTTCTTGAGGCGATTGGGGTGATCCGGCCCCGGTGCTGGGTCAAGCAAGAGCTCGACGTGCTCGCGAGTGAGTTCCGCGAGGGTTTTGCGAAAGATTCTCGTGTTGTCGAGCCACTCGCGCATGTCGGCTCTATCGGACTCTTCGCTCCATGCCGCCCGAGCATAAAGGAGCCACGTGAGGAGCAAAGCCATCACGAGCCAGAGCACAATCAACGGCAGTAGGCGAACGAAATACGGCCAGAAGGGCAGGGGAGCGAGCGTCGGCCGTTCTTGCCAGTAGGCGGAATTGCTCATTCTTGGGTGCCCCCTTCGTATCCCGTTCCCTCAGCCCGAGCGAGCGGTCGGGCGTGAACCCTCTCCCAGCCAGAGTCGCCGGATTCTCGCGCATACACTTCCAACACGCCATCGGGTTGAGGTCGACCTCGCGGTGTGCCGGTAGTGAACGTTGGCCGCAGGACAACGATGTGCTCACCGCTACCACTCAGGCGATCACCTGACTTATCGAAGAACGCGGGGTGCAGGGAGTGGAGCCGCTCGGTCACAGCGTCAGGATCCCCGACGAGGTTGGATTCGCCTTCGGGAAACACAGCAGTCGCGACCACCCGAGTGAGGCGTGTATACAGTCTGAAGTCCTCCGTACTGGACCGAGCTTTCCCAGATTGCGGAGACAACAGTTCGTACCCCGGTGGAGGTGGCATCCCCTTTCCCGCGTAATCCCACCCGAACGGATCGGCATGTGTGAACAGAACGAGGGGGATCGCGATCGAGCGAACAGGCCAGGCGAACTCGCGATCGCGGAAGAACGTGTTGACACCCATTCCGTCCCCGGTCACCGCCACAAGTTGCCGACCGATCATCGGATCACCCTGAACGAGTGCCCGCAAGGTTCGACGAGCCGGTGCAGAAACCGTCGGGATCACGAGCACCGAACGCATTCCCGGTGGTGGAAGGTTCGCAAGGATGTGTTCTGCAACCTGAGCCTCGGCGGGGTTCGCACGGTTGAGCCTTCCGGTGCTGAAAGGAACGGAGTGGGTTGTGACCGCTATCTGAGGTAGACGTGGGTTAAGCCTCGCCCGTTGGTGAAGCGCCTCACGGAATTTGAAGCTCAGGTCGGTGGAATACGGGTCGTCTCGCCATTCGATCACGTGTGCCGGGAGTGGTTCCCCAACCGGAAACGAATTCGCAGCCAGTGTCGCAAGCCCGACCCAGGGCGCAAGTCCCGAAATTCCGAGGGCTCGCACCCCAGGCCACACGATGGGTCCGGGCCTCAATGTCGGGTCGGAAAGCACAAAGTCCGTGACGGAGTCGGCCATCTGGCGGTTCGTGAAACAGAACCGGAATGATCGGTCGTAGATCGAGATCAGGTTTGGGCCAGCCACGCCTCGTGCAACGTCGTCGTCGTCAGGATCCACCTTGTCCGCGGTGGCCGTGGAGAAAAACAAGAGCGGGCGGGCAGCGACCCAGTTCGCCTGGCGCATCGCGTCTGCGAGTACGCGAGCTCGATCGCTCGACCATCCGCCCAGGATCGCGAGGGGAGGCGGGTTGCTTCGGGCGAGTGCCTTTACCCAATCCTCCTGCGTGGTTGCGTCGGTGATTTTGTACCAGCGAATGCGAATCGCCCCGGTGAACCCGGCACGCCGAATCACGACTTCGGGCACGGCTGTGGTCTTGTCCGGAAATGCTTCCGAGTCATCGACCACGAGCCCTGCCGGCCCGCCGTCGCCAGCCATCTCGGCGCGTTTCACCCCCCAGACGAAATGTTCCCACGTTTCAAAGGATGTGGGATTGTGAAGCCAGGCAATTTCGCGGTCGTTCTCGGGCACGGGGCGAGGGCGTGCGGTCAGCTTCGTCGAACGAAGTCCCGGAACGAATACGATCCCTGCCGCGCCGGCGAGGCTGACGATCAAGCCCCAGAACCACCACTTCCGCATAAAGTCCTCCGGCCAAAGGCCACGTCGAGAATAGTATTCTTCAGCCTTTTCGGAGCGTTTGGTAGCCCAGAGGGGTGTACCTGGGGATTTTGGCACTCATGGCGAGCGGGGGACGTGAGTCCCCTGATTGCAGCGAAGAATCAGGGGACTCACGTCCCCCGCTCGCCAAAATCCCCAGGGGCACCCAGCCCAGAGCGGGTTCGATACTCGGGATCGACACGCGGATTTTCCCGAACCGTGTCAAGGTCTGTTTTCCAGCCGCCGATCATAAGGGTGTCGCCACCCTGCTAGTCGAACGAAGACCAGGGGACGAGCGACGGCTCCGAATGTCCAACCCGTCCCCGGCGGAGAGGACTTCGGAATCGGCTGGCGGGAAGTGGCCGGGCGGGAGTGATCCGACAACTCGACTTGTCGTGGATCCCCGTCCGGCCGTCTCCGGTCGATCGGGTGAGTGGCCCCCGACGCCACTCGGTCCCGGACCTTCCCAGGGGGTTGAGGCATCGGCCTCGATCACCATGGTGCTGGGCATCGGCCCTCGACACCCAAGGGGCTGCAGGGACGCCCCATCCTTGCAGCCCCTCGAATCCGACCGGCTCCGGTTCGATTGACACCCCGTCGCACCATCGTCGGGCATGACGCCCGCGACGCGATCTGATGTGACCCCAAAAATCCGGAGCCGGTCGGCCTTTTACTCACGTCTTGACCGCATCCCGTAAGCCCATATCCCATCAATATTCTCCCACACTACCCGACACGCCCGCGTTTGCCACCGGCTCGCGGCTAACCCACACGCCACACCAAACGATGAGCAACGCCACCATCCGCGCGCTGAAAGCCCGTGAAATCCTCGACAGCCGGGGCAACCCGACAGTCGAAGTCGAGGTTCACCTGGAATGTGGAACCATCGGCCGTGCGGCCGTCCCCAGCGGGGCAAGCACGGGAGCCCACGAGGCAGTCGAACTCCGCGACGGTGACAAAAAACGCTACCTCGGCAAGGGTACACAAACTGCCGTGCGGAACGTGCTCGATTCGATCGCCCCGGCGGTCGCTGGTCTGAGCGTCTATGACCAGGCTGGTCTCGACGCGAAGATGATTCATCTCGATGGCTCTGCTAACAAGGGTCGCCTGGGTGCGAATGCCTTGTTGGGTGTGTCGATGGCGGCGGCACATGCCGCTGCGAACTCGCTCGGCCTGCCGCTCTACCGGTACGTTGGTGGCACCAACGCGAAGATTCTGCCCGTCCCGCTCATGAACATCCTGAACGGCGGGAAGCATGCAGATAGCACCGTGGACTTCCAGGAGTTCATGATCGCCCCCATCGGCGCGAGGAGCTTCAGCGAAGCACTTCGCATGGGTGCCGAGGTGTTCCACAACTTGAAGAAGGTTCTGCACGATAAGGGGCTCAACACGGCAGTTGGCGACGAGGGCGGTTTCGCCCCAAACATCCCCTCTGCCGACGACGCGCTGGCGATCATCTCGACCGCAATCGAAAAGGCAGGATACAAGGTCGGCGAGCAGATCGCGTTCGCAATGGACGCCGCTTGCACCGAACTGTTCGAGGAAGCCAAGCACAAGGGGAAGGAAGGCTACTGCTTCTTCAAGAGCGCCCCGGACAAGGTGATTTCGTCCGATGAGATGATCGACCTCTGGGCGAAGTTGTGTGCGAAGTACCCGATCATCTCGATCGAAGACGGGCTTTCCGAAGACGACTGGGCGGGCTGGAAGAAGCTCACCACGAAGCTCGGCGACAAGATTCAACTGGTGGGCGACGACCTGTTCGTCACCAACACGGAACGTTTGAAGCGCGGCATCACCGAGGGCTGTGGAAACAGCATTCTCGTGAAAGTGAACCAGATCGGTACCCTCACCGAAACGCTCGACGCGGTCGGCATGGCAATGCGGAACAAGTTCACCGCGATCATGAGCCACCGCAGCGGAGAAACCGAGGACGTCACCATCGCTGACCTCGCCGTTGCGACCAATTGCGGCCAGATCAAGACCGGCTCCGCGAGCCGAACCGACCGCATCGCGAAGTACAACCAATTGCTGCGAATCGAGGAACAACTCGGTTCGACCGCCGTCTATGGGGCAGAGTTGCGGAAGTGAGTTTTGGCCGCCGCCCCGCTGGGGCGGCCGCTTCACGGTTGGTGCCCCATGCCGACGTTCTTCAGTGACCCGCCGCAGATCGTTTACCTCGTTCTCGCGGCGTTGCTCCTGCTTTCTGGGGCGGTCTGGGCCAACCGACGCGACCGAACCAGCCTGAAAGTCTTTGTCGGGATAGTGGCGGTTCTCACGATACTGCTTCTCCTCGATCGGCTGTTCGAGAGCCCACGCGAAGATGCGGTCAATCGGTTGCAGTTGATGGTGAAAGCTGCCGACGCCAAGAACCCAGATGCGTTCGTGGAACACCTCGCGGACACGGTTGAGATGCAGACTGGTGGGCAGTCGAAGACAGAGAAGCGGGAAGCGATCAAGGCATCTCCATTCTGGGGGCTATTGAAGCAATTTGATGTTCGTGTGGTTGGCTGGGACTTCAGCCAACTCGAAACCACAGACGCGAACAAGGTCGAGATTGGCTTCATGGCGAAGGGTGAGGCACAGGGCAAACCCTACCCAGTGTACATTCGTGCCATGTTCACCCGTCAGCCCGACGGCAAGATGAAACTGACCGCGTTCCAGTCGTTCAACCCGGTCAATCGAAGCGAGCCAATCGCGATCCCTTACTTCCCGTGATCGCCCGTGTTCAAACTCACACTTCGCGTTCCGTCCTCGATTCCGCTCGAACTCGACGGCATCACCCCCGATCATATCGCGAACCTGTCGGCGCTTGAAGTCGCGAAACTCCCCGTTCAGCACGGCAACCGCACCGAACCACTTGGCGAGTTCTTCACCATAGGCACCGATACGTTTCCGAAAGCCGATCTCCAATTCGCGGGCGATACACGCAACGTGAAGGGGATTGGCGCGGGGATGTCGTCCGGCTTCATCTACGTTGAGAACGACGTCGGTATGCATGCTGGGGCCAGAATGTCGGGCGGGGAACTCGTCATCGACAGCGGTGCAGGGGACTGGCTTGGTGCGGAAATGAGGGGCGGTTCAATCGAAGTGCGAGGCGACGCGGGGAATCAGGTCGGGGCCGCATATCGTGGCTCGCGGCGAGGGGTGACGGGCGGAAGCATATTCATCCGCGGGTCGGCGGGCGATGAGCTTGGGTTGCTCATGCGTCGCGGGTTGATCGTGGTTGAGCGGGACTGCGGGGAGTTCGCGGGAGCATCACTGATCGCGGGAACGATCGCGTTGTTCGGGAAACCCGGTCTACGGTTGGGTGCGGGGATGAAGCGTGGAACCATCATCACCACACGCGAGCCTGAACTGCCGCCATCCTTCCACTTCGCCTGTGAGTATCGGCCAAGTATCCTGCACCTCATCGCGAAGCAACTGGCAGCAGTCGGGGCCGTTCCGTCGTTTGGGAAGGGATTCGTTCGTTGCTATCGTGGCGACGTGCTGACAGGGGGTCGCGGTGAGGTACTGGTCACAAACAAGTGAAGATCACGCCCTCTTCCCCATCAGATAGCCGGCGACGAAAGCTCCGAAAATCATCACGACAACCAGAACAACAAGCCCCATCACTTGCTGGACGCTCACGGACATCTGACCCGGATTATGGCCCGAAATGGTCCTCTCCCTGGGAGGGATTGGTGGCGGGACTTGCTGTGGACGTGGTACAGACCGATTGTTGAGGTTCGGCACCAAATCCACATTGCTTTCGGCCGGCGGGCGATGCTCAGGTTGCCGGGGTGGGGGAGCCACGGGGCGACTGACTTGTGCGGGCGGAACTTGCTCGGACAACAATGCGTCGATTTCGGCCAGATCCAACGGGTCGCCATCTCCCGCACTCGGGTCCGCGTCGGGCTGCACGTCGCCCGTCGTTGGCACAGTGATTGTCGCGCCACAGTGCGGGCAAACTGTGTCGGAGCCGGCCTTGCGGGTCGCAATACCGAGGAGTTTGTAGCACCCACCGCAGCGAAAACGGATCGGCATGCCAATTCCCAAAGAAGACCAACAGCGGCCGAGTTGGCGTGTTAGCAGGGAGTATACCCTGCCCGTCAGGTCTGGTGTACCATTTCCAAACGCTTGATACCGCGGCGATGTCAGTGAACAATGGATCTGTCGATACCTCCGATCGAGGCTCCCCGATGACTGTACCCCAGCGCAACCGCCTCCGAACCGGGCGAACCGTTGCTGCCGGTTTGATCCTTGGACTTTCCCTGGCCCTCACAGGTGCCGCAGCCGAGACGATCATTCTCAAGGACGGTTTCGTCATTCAGGGGAACGTCCGGAAGGAAGTGACCTCAATCAACGACCCCGCTACCGGGAAGACATTCCCGATTGCCAAGGACACCGGTCTCGACATGGTCGATGAGGGGCCACGGGTTGTGATCTTCAGCACGCACGCGAAACAACTCGGCGAAGTCGGCAAGGACGTGAAGTTACGCCCCGAATACAAGGCGTACACTATCCCCGGCGGCCCACGAAAGCGTAACGACCCATTGCCGCCGGTGATGACACCGCGAGACCGTGAAGCCGCCGAGTTCAACGCAAAGTGGCGGCGCACGATCACCGTGAACGTGCCCCAGGGGTTCGACAAGATCGATCAGCAGATCACGTACCTCGATCCCTACTTCTGCTATCTGTGGTCGCCTACTCACATTTGGCGACTTGCGTACCGGACGTCCGAGATGGACCCCGTCATGGTTCGTCGGCTGCTTTCCACGCACCCCGAACTCATCGAGGAACCGGGGAAGCCCGACGCTGAAAAACAAATCGCCATCGCCAAGTTCATGCTCGATGTCGGCTGGCTCCAGTACGCCCGCGACGACCTCGAGCGTATCAAGAAGACCTTCACGGGTGGCCTGGCCAAGAACGTGCAAGAGTCGCTCGACAAGCTGGCGAAAGAGATCGACATTGCGACCGCAGCCCTTGTTGTTAAGGAAGCGGACCTTGCGCTCTCTTCGGGACGCTATCGCTACGGAAGTGAGTTACTCGCGGCATTCCCGGACAAAATCGCCGAGCCGAAGCAGACCGACGACGCGACGAAACTCATGGCGGAGCTGAAGTCGTCGCGCGAGCGGTACGACTCAGGCCGGCGACTTCTGCGAACACTCCTTGATGGGTTGACAGGGAAGGGGAAGGCCAATCCGTTGCTGGCGACCGGTGGTGGTGCGGCGATGGCTGCGTTCCCTTCGAAGGAATTGCCCGCCGCATTGTCGCCGCTCGTCGCTGCTGGCGAAGATGTGTATGCCGAGTTGCACCCCGATTCGGCACAGAGGCTTGAGTTCTTCGTGAACCTGGCGGGGCAAGTCGAACGCGAAGTGAAGCAGGGGCGTGACCCGAGCAAGCGGCCCGAGGAACTCCTCGCGACTGCGATCAGTGGCTGGGTGAAGGGGAAGAACGGCGCGACCACCGATCCCGCGATTGCGATGCGGCTCTGGGCGGCGCGTGAGACGGTGCTCAGCTTCCAGCGAGCCGACACGATGAACGCCCAGAGCGAGGTTCTCGCCACTTATAAGAAAACCAACCCGATCAAGATCGACGAACTCGCTCAGGTGATCTCGCTGCTCCCACCTGCAGAACCCGAAAACCTTCTCTTTCGCACTGGCACGCAGGTGCTTGCGAAGGACGGCACACCGACGGGGATCTACAAGCGAAAGACCGGTGCGACAACCATCGAAGCTGCGGGCATTCCTTACTACGTGAAGTTGCCGCCCGAGTACCACCACGGCCGTGCGTACCCAGTCGTGATCGCGCTGACCGACGCGAAGACTGACCCGAAGAACATGCTCGCCTTGATCGGCTCTGAAGCCGACCGCAACGGGTACATCATGATTGCCCCTGAATGGGGTAACCAGTTCGGCAACGTGCAATCCTGGCAGTGGAAGGGCGAGGAACACGAATACGTCACAGCCGTGCTGCGAGACACCATTCGCCACTTCTGCGTCGATAACGATCGCGTCTTCCTCATGGGCGTTGCAGATGGTGGCAACATGGCGATGGACATCGGCGCATCACACCCCGATCTCTTTGCCGGTGTTCTGGCTGTGGGGCCAACCCCACGTTGGCAGAACATGTTCGATTGGTACTGGAAGAACGCTCAGAAGCTCCCGTTCTACGTCGTCACGGGAGAAATGTCGGGCTTGTCTGTCTTGAATACGCGACGGATTTATGAGCAGTGGACCCGCTATGGGTTTCCTGGCCTTATGGTCGTGTACAAGGGTCGCGGGATTGAGTGGTTCACCGCGGAGCCACCGATCATGTTCGACTGGATGAGCCGCAAGACGCGGGTGGGTGGTGCTGCGGTGCTGAAACTAAACACCGAGGCACGCTTTCGGTGGGCCACGATGCGGAACACCGATAATCGGTTCTACTGGCTCGGTGTCGAGAAAATAGCCGATCGCAACCTTATCGAAAACTCGAAGGGCGGGACACACATCCCAGCTGACATCGATGGCGACATCGGCGGCAACAACATCATCAACATCCACTCACGGGGAATCACGCGGATCTCGGTTTGGCTCGGCCAGGAGATGATCGACTGGACCAAACCCGTGGGTGTGAACATCAACGGCACCTCGGCTCGCGGCTGGCGTGCGAAAGTGCTCGAGCCCGACATCGACGTACTGCTGAAGGATTACCGGGAACGCGGCGACAGACGGATGCTCTACCTCCAGCGCCTGGAATTCGACGCGATCCCGTGATCGTTTAACCCGCAGCTTTCTCGTCGTCGCTGTCACCGAAAGCCTTCAAGAATCCTTGGAGGTGTTCGGTGAGGATGGGTTTCAGCTTCCCGATCGGAAGGTTGTCGCCAGTCACGAACCACAACTTCATCACCTCGCTGCCGTCGTCGCGGTCTCCTTCGATGGTCGATTCGCGACCGATTCCTTCGAGCCGGCCGAGGTTCATCTGCCCACGACGACCCACGAACCACACTTCGAGCGCGGCCGATTCTTTCGTCTTGATCCGACACCAGAAGCGCGATGACCCAGCGGGCCGCACCGTGACCGCGTCCCGCACGTCCCACTTGAATTCGAGCGTGGAATCGACGTCACGCAGGAGCTTGATGAGCTTCTGCAGCAGTGTCCGATCCCACTTCACCCCCTTGCCAAGCGGATAGCCCTTATCGCAAAAGTGCCATTTCTCGCCGTCCTTCTTCCAGGGCATGTTCCCTTCGATGCCGGCAGCCGCGGTCGCCTTGCGGCCCTGCACAATCTCGACCGCACGGCCCAGGAATTCGCGGAATGCCGTGGTGTCGATCTCGGTCTGCTTGTGAACGACGATCACGACCTGTTGCCCGGCGGGGTGGTTGGTCACCTCGACTCGGTTGCCGTCGCGGGAGAAGCCCTCAAGCCCCGGCGTGTCACTCAGAGGTTTCAGCCCGAGTCGTGCTGCGAGTTGTTCCTCCTTGAACGGCCGCCCGGGGAATCGGAAGACAAGTTTGAAGTAAGCCTCGTGGCCGGTCATCGCGTGGAGGAACCAGCCGTCCGATTTTTTCGCGAGCGGAACCTCGACGATGCTGCGGTGGTTCCAGTTCGTGTCGGAGAACGTGCCGAGGTTCTGGATGTCGTCGATCACCCACGTGAGCGCGCCACCCTCCCACTTGATCGGCTTGCCCGTGGTGGTGACGCGATCTTGCGTGTGCCACTTCGGGCCGTCCGCTTCCCACGGCAGCTTCTGATCCTTACCGACCTCGGCGATGTCCATGTCACCAGCGCGGGCCATCAGCGCGGCCTTCGGATCGAACCGCACCCGCTCTGCGTGCGGTCCCGCCTCCAGAACACCCTTCAAGATGCGGCCGGTGTGTGTCGTCGCGCCAGCGTCGAACTGCCGCACGATCTCTTCGGGGGTTCCCAATGCCACGACGCGCCCGCCTCGAATCCCCGCGTCTGGACCCATGTCGATGACCCAATCGGCGGTCTTGATCACGTCGAGATTATGTTCCACGACGATGACGGTGTTGCCGAGATCGGCAAGCCGGTGCAGCACGAGCAACAACTTGCGAATATCGTCGAAGTGCAGGCCAGTCGTCGGTTCATCGAGTAGATAGAGCGTCTTCCCGGTGCTGGGGCGTGCGAGTTCGGCAGCCAGTTTCACCCGCTGAGCCTCGCCACCGGACATGGTGGGTGCGGGTTGGCCGAGTGCCATGTACCCCAGGCCCACATCGTCGAGCGTTTGAAGAATCTGGCGGATCTTGGGAATGTTGCCGAAGAGTTCGAGTGCCTCGCCGATTCGCATGGTCAGCACGTCGGCGATGCTCTTGCCGTGGTACTGAACCGCGAGCGTTTCGGGGTTGTAGCGAGTGCCGTGGCACGTGTCGCACTCGACCCACACATCCGGGAGGAAGTGCATCTCGATCTTCTTCTGCCCCATCCCTTCGCAGGCGTCGCACCGACCCCCCTTTTGGTTGAAGCTGAAGCGCCGCGGGTGGTAGCCTCGAACCTTGGATTCGGGGAGTCGAGCGAAGACCTCGCGGATCAAATCGAACACGCCGGTGTAGGTCGCCGGGTTCGACGATGGCGAGTTGCCCAGTGGGTCTTGATCGACCGCGATAATCTTGTCGAGATGATCGAGGCCGCGGATGTCGTCGTGGGCCGCACCGGGGGTCTGGGCGCGGTTCAATTTGCGTGCGAGCGTATTGTAAAGCACCTCATTCACCAGCGACGACTTACCGGAACCGCTGACCCCAGTAACCGCGACGAACGACCCGAGCGGGATATCGACATCGACATTCTTCAGGTTGTGCTGTCTCGCTCCAATGATGCTGATCTTGTTCGCGGAACTCGTTCGTCGATTGGTGGGGACGGGTATCGCCAGCTTACCGCTGAGATACTTCCCGGTGAGCGAGTTCGTGTCCTTTAACACCTGCTTCGGGGTACCGGCAGAAGTGATTTCGCCGCCGTGGTCGCCGGCTCCGGGGCCGAAGTCGAGCAGATAGTCCGCAGCCGCGATTACTTCGCGGTCGTGCTCCACCAGAACGAGCGTGTTGCCCAGGTCGCGGAGCCGCTTCAGGGCTTCAAGCAGTCGCTCGTTGTCGCGTGGGTGCAAGCCGATGGTCGGTTCATCGAGCACGTACAGCACGCCGGTGAGCCCGCTACCAATCTGTGACGCGAGGCGGATTCGCTGTGCCTCGCCGCCAGAAAGCGTGGGTCCGGGGCGTGCGAGCGTCAGGTAATCCAGGCCGACATCGACCAGGAACTTCAAGCGGTTAGTGATCTCTCGAACGACCTCGCCAGCGACCTGTTGAACAGCCTTCGTCGGTGCCAGCTCCGTGAACATGGCGAGCGTGTCGCCGAGTGGCTTGTCGCAAACTTGGCCGAGCCGAAGCCCGTTGAACTGTGTCGCGGCGGCATCGGATCGGATGCGGGCTCCACGGCAGGCAGTGCAGGGGACTTCATCCACAACGTGATCGAGACGGTAGCGATAGACCCACGAAACACGAGACGCCTCGTCGATCGCGGGGAACAGCCCCTTGTACTGGAACTTGGGGGTTCGGTCCGAAGCCGCAAGAGTCTTCTTGGCTCTTGAAGCCGCTTGCGGCTTCGCCGCCATCAAAGAAATCCACGTTTCGCCCATCCCGTGGGTGATGGCGCGTTGGTGTTCCGCGGCGAGTTTCTCGAACGGCGTATCGAGGTCGAAGCCGCCGTGCTTCGCAAGTGCCTCGGCGAACGGCAACCACGCGGAACCGGGTTCGAGCGTTGGCCACGCAGTGACCGCACCCTGCCGGAGTGACAACGCGGTGTCACCGATGAGGAGGTTCTGGTTCGCTCCACGCTGGAAGCCCAGCCCCTCGCATGTTGGGCACCACCCGAGCGGGCTGTTAAACGAGTAGTTGTGCGGGTTCAGCGGCTCGAAGCTCAGGTTGCAGTGCTCACACGCCAGGTGTTGGGAGAACTTCTCGACCCGCCATTTGGGTTCATCCTTGTCCGCTTCGACGTGGGCGATGTGCATGACGCCGCGACCCAGATCGAGAGCTTGTTCGACTGCCTCGGCGATGCGGGTGCGTGTGCCGGGCTTCACGACGTTCCGGTCGATGACGACTTCCACCGCATGCTTGCGGCGGTGGTCGATCGCGGGTGGTTCGTCGATGGCGTAACTCTTGCCGTCGATGCGCATCTTTGTGTACCCCGCCCGGCGAATCTCCTCCCACAGCGTGTCGTACTTCTCCTGCCCGGAGCGCTCCAGTGGAGCCATGATGTACAGCTTGCTTCCCTCCGGGAGTGACAACACTTTGTCAACGATCTCATCGGCGGTCTGCGTGCCAACGGCGCGATTGCAACTCGGGCAGTGGCGCTCACCCAGGCGTGCGAACAGGATGCGAAGGTAGTCGTAAATCTCCGTCACGGTGCCAACGGTTGAACGGGGGCTTTTGCTCGTCGTCTTCTGCTCGATGCTGATGGCCGGCGACAGCCCGGTGATGTGCTCGACCCGCGGCTTCTGCACCTGTCCCAGGAACTGCCGGGCGTAACTCGACAGGCTTTCGACGTAGCGCCGCTGCCCCTCGGCGTAGATGGTATCCAGAGCCAGTGAAGACTTCCCGGAACCGGACGGCCCACAAAACACGCTCATCTTCTCGCGTGGAAGGCTTGCGGACACGTTCTTGAGGTTGTGCTGGCACGCCCCTTCGACGCACAGGTGGGTGATGTAGTCGTGCTTCGTGGTTGGTGTTTTGGGTTTCGCGAGTGCTTTCCCGCCGCGTGCCTTCTTCTTCGGATACAGGATCGGGGCGAGCGACCGGCCAGTGTACGACTCACGACACTTCGCTACCTTTTCCGGAGTGCCAGCCACGACAACGCGACCGCCCCCAGAACCGCCGTCCGGCCCCATGTCGATGAGCCAGTCGGCCGTTTTGATGACGTCCAAACTGTGTTCGATCACGAGTACGGTGTTGCCCTGCTCGGCGAATCCGTGCAGCACTTCGAGCAGCTTTCGGGTGTCCTCGAAGTGCAGGCCAGTCGTCGGCTCATCGAGAATGTACAGCGTCTTGCCCGTGCCTTTGCGAACCAGTTCCTTCGCCAGTTTGATGCGTTGAGCCTCGCCGCCGGAGAGCGTGGGTGATGGCTGGCCGAGTTTGATGTAATCCAGCCCGACGTCGTGCAAAGTCTGGAGCATCGGGCGAATCTTAGGGACGTGCTCGAAGTGCTCGAGCGCCTCCGCGACTTCCATTTCCAGGACGTCCTGAATCGACTTGCCGCGGTAGCGAACCTGGAGCGTTTCGCGGTTGAAGCGTCTGCCCTCGCACACGGGGCATTGCACCCACACGTCCGCGAGGAAGTCCATTTCCAGGCGATTGGAACCGTTCCCCTCGCAGGCCTCGCAGCGGCCGCCCGGTTTGTTGAAGCTGAACCGCCCCGGCTGATACCCCCGAACTTTCGCGTCCGGCATTGTCGCGTAGAGCGAGCGAATCTCGTCCCAGAGTTTGATGTACGTCGCAGGGTTCGAGCGCGGCGTGCGGCCGATTGGCGTCTGGTCGATGTCGATGACTTTGTCGATGTTGCTCGCACCCTCGATGCGGTCGCAGAGCGCTGTGGCTACTTCCTCGGGGGTTTCGTCGTCGGTCTCGCTCTCTTCAACAGCAGGCTTGCGCCCTGCGCTCGCAAGGGCCGCCGCCAACCCTCCACGAAGCACATCGTTGACAAGCGAACTCTTCCCCGAACCGCTGACCCCCGTGATGCAGACGAACATCCCCAGCGGAATATCGACTTTGACGTTTTTCAGGTTGTGATGCGTCGCGCCCACTATCTGAAGAGACTGGCCCTTTCCTGGTCGGCGCTTCGCAGGAACGGCGATTTCCTTTACGCCAGTGAGGTACTGACCCGTGAGGCTCGCCTTGTTTGCGAAGACCTCCGCTGGCGTCCCGGCTGCGACGACGTGCCCCCCACGAATCCCCGGACCGGGGCCGAAGTCCACGAGGTAATCTGCCGCCCGCATCGTCTCCTCGTCGTGTTCCACGACGAGCACGGTGTTCCCCATGTCTCGCAGGCGTTCGAGGCTTGCCAGCAGTTGTGCATTATCGCGTGGGTGCAGACCGATACTGGGCTCATCGAGGACGTACAGCACGCCCACCAGACCGCTACCGATCTGGCCCGCGAGTCGAATACGCTGCGCCTCGCCGCCCGAGAGTGTCGGGGCAGAGCGGTCGAGCGAAAGGTAGTGAAGCCCGACGTTCAGCAGGAACCCGAGCCGCCCGCGGATCTCTTTCAGCAGTTCCCCGGCGATAATCTTCGCGGTATGCGAGATCGTTTTCTCGTACTCGTCGAACCACGGCACGAGTTCGCCAATGCTGGTGTGGCCCAGGTCGATCAGAGTGCGGCCGCCCACTCGCACGTTGCGGGCTTGCGGGTTCAGTCGCTGACCCTGGCACGCGGGGCAACGCACGACCCGCATGTATTTTTCGAGTTGCATCCGTCGCGGACCGGCTGCCGTTTTCTTGAACTGCGAGAGCATTTGCGGAACAATCCCTTCCCACTTCCCGCCATGCTTCCACACCTTCCCGCCGCGTTGCTTCCACTCCCAGACGATGTGCGAGTCGCCACTTCCATTCAGGATGAGTTCCTGATGCGTCGCGGGCAGTTTGTTCCATGGGGTCTTGAGGTCGATCCCCAGCGACTTGCCAACCCCCTCGAAGATGTGCTTCCGCCAGCGACCCATCCCTTTTAGCGGTCCAACCAGTGGAATAGCCCCATCGTAAAAGCTGACGGTTGGATCGGGGATCAGCAGGCCGGGGTCGAAGGTGAACTTGTTGCCGAGCCCGTCGCAGTCGGGGCACATGCCGTGCGGGCTGTTAAAGCTGAACAGTTGCGGCGTCGGCGGCTCGTAGCTGATGTTGCAGTACGTGCAGGCATAATGTGCGGACAACAGCGTGTCTTCGGCGAGTGCCGGTTGTTGATCCAACTCACCAGGGGACTCGCGTCCCGTGGTCACCTCGGGTTCGACGCTGATGATCAGGTTGCCGGTGGCCAAGTTGAGCGCCTGTTCGACTGCTTCGGCGATACGGGGGCGCTGATTCGGGTCGGCCTTGAGGCGATCGACAACGATCTCGATGGTGTGCTTGATCCGCTTGTCGAGTTTCAGGTCGTCCGTCAGCTTCACGTGTTTGCCATCGACTCGGGCACGGACGTAACCCCGTTTCACCATGTCGGCAAAGAAGTCCTTGAACTCGCCCTTCTGTCCGCGTACCACAGGAGCCATGACCAGAAAGCGAGCGCCCTCGGGTAACGCCAGGATGCGACCGATGATCTGTTCGCGCGTTTGGGCCGTGATGGGCCGTTCGCACTTGGGGCAATGACCCTGACCCAAGCGGGCATACATCACGCGGAGGAAGTCCGAAACTTCCGTAATCGTTCCGACTGTGGATCGGGGATTGCGGCCCGCCGTTTTTTGCTGGATGCTAACAGAAGGGGAGAGCCCGCCGATGTAGTCGACATCAGGCTTGGGAAGCTGGCCAAGGAACTGCCGGGCGTAACTAGAGAGTGATTCGACGTACCGCCGCTGGCCCTCGGCATAGATTGTGTCGAACGCCAGGGAGCTTTTCCCTGATCCGCTGACCCCCGTGAACACGATCAGTTTGTTGCGAGGTAGTTCAAGGTTCACACCCCGAAGGTTGTGTTCGCGCGCCCCGCGAACCACGATGGTCTGAGTGTCCATGAACCCCCGCTCCTCCTGAACCGGGCTGACCGAAAATGACTGCTGAATAGTATACGGATGACTCCTGTGAAGTGTGGAGATTGAGGGGCTGGGTGTGATGCGCGGGTCTTTCCCAACAGCCACAATCTCTGGCGTGCTATAACTTGCAGAATCGTGGTGGCTAGTTCCGGACAGTTTCCGGGAACTCCGCCGGCCCCAGTCACGTCAAACCCGGTAGAGCTAAGTGAGCGACGACGATCGCAAGCTCATCGCGGACTGTCTGGGCGGCCATCGGGATGCCTTTGGTGAATTGGTATCCCGTTACCAGGCAAGGCTTTACAACGCCGCGGTTCGACTGGTGGACAGCCCTGAAGACGCTGCCGACGTCGTTCAGGATGCGTTTTTGAACGCATACCAGTCATTGCACAGCTTCAAAGGTGACGCGGAATTTTTCACCTGGCTGTATCGGATTGCGTTTAACACCGCGATCAGTTTAAAGCGAAAACGGCGAGCTGCAATCAGTCTGGATGCGGTCTGTCCTGAGGGTGGAATTGACCCCGACGATCCCTCCGAGTACGTGAAGCCGGGACTGGCTCTTGAGCGAAGTGAGGAAGAGCAGCAGTTGCAAGAAGCGATGGTTCGTTTGTCGCACGAGCACCGAGAAGTGCTTGTGTTGAAGGATATCGAAGGGATGCGGTACGAGGATATCGCGGAGATCCTCAAGGTGCCGATCGGGACGATCCGAAGTCGATTGCATCGTGCCCGCCTTGAGCTCCGCGAGTTGTTGCAACCTACTGATACTGAGGATGAGGATCACAGTTAACTCTCACCCGGCCGAGCGTCTTGCAGATGTTCGCTGATGTGCGGGGGCTGAAGCCAATGATTACCGACGACCTTCTACAACTGATTACCGCTGCCGTGGATGGCGAGCTTACCCCGCTCGAAAGCCGTCGGCTCGGTCGTCTGCTGAACGCTTCGCCGGAAGCCCGCGCGATTCACTCCAAATTGCTTGCGGACAGCAACAAGCTCCACGCACTACCACGACTTGCGCCTCCCGTCGATCTGCAAAGCCGCGTGATGGCACGAATCGCGTCCATGACGCCGGTGCCAAGTCGGCTTGCGAAGGTCACGCCGCCTCCCCGCACTCAACCCCTGGCCGAACCGGCTCGCAGCACGGTCGCATTCGGCAAGAAATCTCGCAGTTGGGTTCCCGTTGCTGTCGCCGCAAGTTTGCTGATCGGTGTCACAGCGAGTTCCTTCCTTTTCTTCAATCAGCAACAACCGCGAAGTTCCTTCGCCCGCAATCCGAATCGTCCACCGCCCTCCACGCACAAGGGGGCAGGGGACCCCGATTGGGCGAAATGGCTCCCGGTTGACACGGGACCTCGACCATCGGTACCTGTTCCTCGTGAGCATCCTGCTCTGCCAGACGCAACCTACGCTCGGCTAGATTTCCCACTGCCCCACACGCCACAGGATACCGTTGCCATCGCTCCGGTGCCGCGGGTGGTTCGACCTGACTTGGTTGGTGCTCGGCCTCTACCCGAGACCCGCTTCGAGATGGTTGAGTTGAAGATCCCGTTCCTCAAGCCATTGGCGGCTTTCGAGGCCGAAGACACACGCCAACTCTTCGTCGATGAGTTGGCACGCGACCCGGCTTTCCGGATCGACCTGTTCACCCGCAATCCGCAGCGAGCCGTGGAGTTGTTCCGCGAGGCTTCCAAGGCTACGGGCGTGAACCTGCTAGCTGATGCCAACACGATGACTCAACTCCAAAAGCGAACGGTGAACGCGACCGTGATTTATACCGAGTCGCTCACGCCGCAAGAACTTGCCGCGCTGATGGCGAAACTGAACACCGAGGATGCCAAGGTTTCCCCGCATGTTTACGACATGCTGCACGCAACCGCGGTATCGGAGCACGATGCCCGCGACCTCAAGAGTGTGCTGGGGTTCGATCCGGGCTTGTTCAAACGCCCCGCGATGGAAAAGTCGAATGAGAAGATCGATCGTATCCCCGACCCAAGCAAGCCATTGAGTTCTGGCACAGCTGACCAGATCGTGAAGTCGGTTCTGACAGGGCACACGAAGCCCGGTGAGAAGACCGCTGTACTCCTGACCTGGAATGTGGTCCCAGGCCGACCACTGCCACAAATTAACTCCCCGGAATTGAAACAATTCGTTGCCAAGCGCGGCGAGCGAAAAGCGAATGCCGTCCCTGTGATCATTGTCATCCGACCCGGCAACGGGTAATCCTCTCCCGATCGGTCGTGATGCCGCGTCAGCCCTGGGAAGTCCACCCGGGGCTGACGTGTTTTTGTGGCGTGGTTTTGCTGGTTACCTACGACGCGGGTAACCCCTTCGTAACAGTCAGCCACACGTCCCATCGCGTTTGCCTTCCATCCCGTCTTATAATCAGCGGCGTTCCCGCCAGTCGTTCGACGTTTGCCCTTCGGAGGTGGATCATGCGATTCCTTCGCCTCGCTCTCCCGGCCCTCGCCATAGTTCTCGCCGTGTCTGCACCGGCGCGTGCTGCCGGCCTCCTCATCCCCGATGACAAGACACTCCCGCCGCTGGCGATGGTCAACCACAAGGTGACCGCCAGCATTGACGAGCAGGTGGCCATCACCACCATCGAACAAACCTTCCGCAACCACACCGACCGAAACCTCGAAGCCACCTACCTGTTCCCCGTGCCCAAGGGCGCGAGCGTGGACAAGTTCACCATGTGGGTGGACGGCAAGGAACTGGGCGGCGAGTTGCTCGACGCCAAGAAAGCCAATGCGGTCTACACGGAAATCGTTCGGCGAACGCAAGACCCCGGCATTCTCGAATACCTAGGGAACAGCATGATGCGGCTGCGTGTATTCCCGATCCCGCCGAAGGGCGACCAGAAGGTGAAGATCAGCTTCAAATCGATCGCCCAGAAGGAGGGCGGGCTGGTCGAGTACATCTACCCGCTCAAGACGGACGGGAAGAGCACCAGCACCCTGGAAGAGTTCTCGGTCAAGATCTCGCTGAAGTCGCAGCACCCGATCCAGAACATCTACAGCCCAACGCACGCCATCGCAATTGTCCGCAAGGGCGACAAGGAAGCCACGATCGAGTTCGAGAAGAACCAGGCGGTTCTTGACAAGGACTTCCAACTGTTTTACGGCTTCGGCGACAAGGATATCGGCCTGACCCCGCTGATGTACAAGCCGATCGGCGCGGAAGACGGCTACTTCATGTTCCTGGTTTCACCGCAGGTTGAAGCCGAGATGAAGCGGATGCCTCGCGATCTCGTGCTGGTTCTCGATGTCTCCAGCAGCATGTCGGACATCAAGATGGCACAGGCGAAGAAGGCACTGAAGTATTGCCTGGGTCAGCTCCACCCCGAGGACCGTTTCAGCGTCATCAAGTTTTCGACGTCTGTCACGCCATTCCGCGACAAGCTGGTTCCGGCAAACAAGGACTACCTCGAAGCCGCAATCAAGTGGGTGGATGGGTTGAAGCAGCAGGGGGGGACCGCGATCTGGCCGGCGCTCGATGAAGCCCTCGGGATGCGAACCGATGACGTCGGTCGCCCGTTCAACGTGGTGTTCTTCACTGACGGCCTGCCCACTGTGGATGTGACTGACACGGACCAGATCGTCAAGAAAACGGTTGGCAAGAACAGCAGCAACACCCGCATCTTCACCTTCGGCGTGGGCGACGACGTGAACGCCGCAATGCTCGACCAACTGGCCGAGGCCACGCGGGCCGTCAGCACCTACGTCCGCCCCTCCGAGGACATCGAGACCAAGGTTGCCAGCCTCTACGGGAAGATCAGCAACCCCGTACTGACTGACGTGAAGCTGACCTGCGGCGAGGCAATTCGCCTGCACGAGATCTACCCACCGAAACTACCCGACCTGTTCCACGGGACGCAGTTGGTTGTGATCGGTCGCTACACGGGTCACGGTCACGTTGCTCTGCGACTCAGTGGCATGGTTGGAGCAGAGAAGAAGGAATTCGTTTACGATGTGACCTTCCCGGAAAAGACCGCATCGGACACCGGCAAGGATTTCGTCGAGCCGTTGTGGGCACGCAGAAAGGTCGGGTTCATTCTCGATCAGATCCGTGCGAACGGCGAGAAGAAAGAGTTGATCGACGAGGTTGTGATGCTGGCGAAGAAGTATGGCATCGCGACCCCGTACACCAGCTACCTCGTGGTTCCAGATTCGGTGATGCCAGTGGTACCACCGACCCCGCGACCGATCCACGGTAAGTTCCCGATGGCCGTGCCTCCGATCGCAGTTCCACTAGCTGGCGGGAGCGGATTCGGTCCTCCTCCGGGCATCGCGCCGGCAGCACCTGGTGGCAAGCCGGGTCGTGTCGAAGATTTCGCGAAGCAACAAGCCCAGGGTGATGCCAAGGGTCTCGGAGCGATCGCGAACAACCGTGGGGTAGCAGCCGAGCAGCAGATCAAGGATGCCTCCGAGCAACTCAAGAATGACAAACTCGCCCCCGCGGACCGAGCGAAGTTGACCGAGGAAGTGCTACGGTATCAACAGCAGAAGAAGACGTGGGACGACACGAACACGGCGTTCAAGGGTCGTCGCGATGGCTACCAGAGTGGTCAACTAGGAGTCGATCTTGCGTGTGCTTCGAATAACCTCCGTAACCAACAACGTATGAGCCTCACCGCGAACCGCCAGGTTCAGGGCCGCAACGTGCTGGAAGTCGGCGGCGTGTGGATCGATGACGCTTACAAGGCAGACATGAAGTCCGTGACCGTGAAGGCCCAAAGTGATGCGTACTTCGCAATCCTTGCAGCCCATCCGGAGATGAAGGACGTGTTCCGCCTCGGGAACTCGATCGTGTGGATCAGCCCGAGCGGCGTCGCATTGGTCATCGATCAAAACGAGGGCAAAGACAAGTTAGAAGACGCAGAGATCGCGGCTTTCTTCTCCAAGAAGTGATCGCATCCCGCCAAGGGATCGGCTAAACTCGCAAGCCCACCGGCTCGATCTGGTGGGCTTGCCTGTTTTCCCAGGAACCTCACCCATGAACCGACCTCTCGACCGCCGCTCGTTTTTGACGACTTCTGCCGCAGCCGTTGGGATACTCGCGGTCCCTCAACCCGCGAGCGCCGAGGACGCCAGCAAGATCAGCCTCGGCGTCCAGAGCTACACCTTCCGGAACTTCGACCTGGAACCGGCCCTGAAGCGGATGAAAGAACTCGGGCTCAAGCACGCTGAGTTCTACTCGAAACACCTGCCACCTGACGCGAATGCAGAGAAGCTAAAGGGGATTCTGGAGTTGTGCAAGGAGTATGGAGTTGCGCCTGTCGGGTTCGGCGTCTCGAGCTTTACGAAGGACCACGAAAAGAACAAAAAGCTGTTCGAGTTTGGGAAAGCTGTTGGCCTGAAGTACCTCAGCGCGAGCCCCTCGCCAGACGCTTTCGACAGCCTGGACAAGTTGTGCGAGGAGTACAAGATTGCGATTGCCATTCACCCCCATGGCCCGTCAGGCAAAGATAATCGCGACCGCTGGTGGTCCGCGGAAATCATCATGAAGGCTGTAAAGGATCACCACAAACTCATCGGAGCTTGCCTCGACACCGGGCATCTGTTGCGGATGGCGCAACTCGGTGAGAAACTCGATCCGGCAGAGCAGGTGAAGGTGATGGGCGACCGGAACTTCGGGATGCACCTCAAGGACCACGACAACAAGCGAAAAACAGATGTCGTTTTCGGTGACCCGACAGGGATCCTCGACGTGGCATCCGTGTTCAAGGCGCTCAAGGATGTGAAGTTCGAAGGGGCGGTTTGCATCGAGTACGAAGCTAACCCATCTGACCCATCGCCAGACATGAAAAAGTGCGTCGAGTATGTCCGCGAAACCGTGAAAAAGCTGGGATGACTCAGAAGCGATGCCGTTTCGTATAATTCCAACCGGGGCATCCGGCACCCCCGCGGCTGAATCCGCGGGGGTGCTTGTTTCTCTTCTCCTTCAGTCACCTCTTCGTGAGGGACCCGATGAGGCCAGTTAGCTCATGACTCCAGAGGAAGTCGCCGAACTTCGCGCCCGAAGGTACAACGGAACTGTTGTTCACCTTCAGAAAGTCCACTCTGATCTTTTGGTCATGCGTGTCCGACCCGACTTCGCAAGGCCCGAACAACAGGCAGGTCAGTACTGTACCCTTGGCCTGGGCTTCTGGGAGCCGCGAGTCGAAGGCTGCCAGGTCGAGGACCTCAAACCCGATGAGTTAACGAAAGTTGTCCGGCGGGCCTACTCGATCAGCTCATCGGTAGAATCTGAGCCGGGGAAACTCTACGATCCGAGTCTGACGGATTGGCTAGAATTTTACATCGTTCTCGTGCGTGAAAACGCTGACGGCCGTGTCCCAGCACTCACCCCCCGTCTGTTTGCGCTCAAAGAAGGGGATCGAATCCAGATCGGGGAGAAGGTCGCAGGGCACTACACACTCGACCCCGTGCAACCTGGGGACAATGTCGTGTTCCTGGGAACGGGGACAGGGGAAGCGCCACACAATTACATGCTCTGGAGTCTGCTCAGCCGCGGACACACGGGGAAGATACTTTCAGCCTGTTGTGTTCGGTACGCCCGCGACCTCGGTTACGCGAAGACCCACGCACGGCTCATGGAGCGGTATCCGAACTATAAGTATCTTGGGCTGACAACCCGAGAGCCAGGGCTGACAAAGAAGGTCTACATTCAGGATTTGATCACGCACGGAGAGTTGGAAGAACACCTCGGAACGGCTCTCGATCCGAGCACTACACACGTGTTCTTGTGTGGTAACCCGAAGATGATCGGGGTACCAACGCGTGATAAAAAAGTGGGGACCGTGACCTATCCTCAACCGCCGGGAGTCATAGAGATTCTCGAGCGACGGGGGTTCAAAGCCGATGTGTCGGCGACGAAGTTCAAAGGCAACATCCACTTTGAAGAGTACTGGTGAGGTGAGCCGATGGCAGACGTAATGGAAATGATTGGCGGCTACCGCCTGCGTAACTTGCTGCAGTCTGGGCAGACTTCGCAGGTGTTTGAGGTCGTTGAACCCACAAGTAACCGTCACTTCGCAATGAAACTGCTCTTGCCAGAGGCTGCCAACAAACTGGAACACCGGAATATCTTGTTTAACGAGGCTGAGGTTGGGGAGAAACTTACGCACCAAAACGTGATCCGCATTTTTAAGGTCAATCGAAGCCCGACAACTCCACACTTCATCATGGAGTTCTTCCCGGCTGGGAGTTTGCGATTGCGACTTCAAGCAAAGGAAATGGGCTTCATCAAAGAGAACGCTCGGAAAATATTCAAAAACACCGCGACAGGCCTCGCATACATGAACGCGATGGGATACGTACACCGCGACGTCAAGCCAGATAATATCCTGGTGAACGCGTTAGGCGAGACCAAGATCATCGACTTTGCCATCACAAAGAAAATCCCTAAAGGCATCGCGCGTTGGTTTCACAGAAAGGGTAAGCCTCAAGGTACGCCAAGTTTCATGAGCCCTGAGCAGATCAATGACGAGATCCCAGACGCCCGAGCTGACATTTACAGCTACGGCTGCACCCTGTTCGAGCTGACGACAGGTCGTCCGCCATTTCGCGGGAGTTCGACGAATGACTTATTGAGCAGACACTTTAAAGAGAAGCCAGCACCTCCGTCGGCCTACAACCCGGATATCACAGACGAGTTCTCGCAGTTCGTGCTAAAACTGTTGGCCAAGAAGAAAACGGACCGGCCGAGCAACTTCCACGAAGTCTTGATAGCCATGAAGAAAGTTCGGCAGATTTTTAAATCGGTTCCCGAGAAACGCGAAGAAGTGTAGCAACAAGTCCAAAGCACAATCTCAGTGACGAGGTGTTCGGAATGACAGTCGCTGTCCCACTCCCGTTTGAGCAAGACATCCACGACTTGGAAGAGCAGTTGTCGCGCTTAGAGGCAACAACCGAGGCTTCTGGCGTAACGGATACGATCCGAAGGATGCGCCGGGAGTTAATGGCACTGAAGCGAGAAAGATATGGAAACTTGAAAGCATGGGAAACTGTTCTGGTAGCAAGGCATCCAGCCAGGCCTCAAACTGCGGACTACGTCGAAATGATGCTCGAGGAATTCGTGGAGCTACATGGTGATCGCGCCTTCGGTGATGACAGAGCGATCCGAACGGGCTTTGCAAGGCTTGATGGAGAAAAGGTGTTGTTGGTCGGTCATCAAAAAGGCAAAACGCTTGCAGAACGCCAACAGTGCTATTACGGATGCGCGCACCCTGAAGGCTACCGTAAAGCGATGAGCAAAATGCAGTTGGCGGCGAAGTACAGACTTCCAATAGTTTGCCTCATTGATACGCCGGGTGCATTTCCAGGCATAGGCGCAGAAGAACGCGGGCAAGCACAACTGATTGCCAACAGCATCCTGGAAATGTCCCGCCTGCCAACACCAATCATTTGTGTGGTCATCGGTGAGGGTGGGTCAGGGGGGGCCCTGGGTATTGGAGTAGGCGACAGAATCGGGATTCTTCAGCACGCATACTACTCAGTGATCAGTCCGGAAGGGTGCGCAGGAATCCTCTGGCGGGTTGCGACGGAAGAAACAAAACCAAGGGCGGCAGAAGCCTTAAACCTGACATCGAAGGATCTGCTTAGGTTAGGCGTCGTGGACCATGTTATCTCGGAGCCACTCGGCGGGGCTCATCGAGCGCCTCGCGAAATGGCCAACACTCTCAAAGGGACGTTGAGCCGACATCTACGGGAACTCAATGTCCTTTCGTCGGACCGTCTCCTCGAGCAAAGGTACGTGAAAATTCGAGCAATGGGTTTGCTCGGTTAAGCGTACTGCAGGAGATCACCCGCCACCAATCTGCGGGTTCTAAGCGATTGTTAAGTACATAAGATACATTATCGGACCTGTCGAGTCGTTTACGCCAAAATTCAGCATGTTGGGCGGCCTATGTTGCCGGGTCCGATAATGTCAATTATGTATCGAAATACGCCGCAAGTTCTCGGTCTTCCCAGTGAGTCCTAGCCACTGATCCCGCGAGGAGTTACGATTCCCACATGATGCCTTCATCAAACCCCGTCGCTCCCACCAGTCATCCGACACTCAACCTTGGAATGGTGGGGTTCGGAATGATTTTCGACGAAACCTACAGACCGTTTCTTGAAGCGGTTCGTCGAGTCCCGCTTTACTCTGCTGAGACAGGACCTGTGGGTGTCGTCCTCGCTGGCGTTGCTTCCCGGACTGGCACTCGCGCCGCACATTACCTCAAGGAACACTCCACACGACTCGGCGCATTTCGCAACTACGCCGGCCCTGATTCGGTCACAGACCTTCTTGCTTCTGATCTCCATGCCGTCTGTGTAGCAACCCCTGACGATCGCCACTTTGCCCCTGCCAGAGCCGCTCTTGCCGCACACAAGCATGTGTTGATTGAGAAGCCTTCGGTTCTTACTCTCACCGACTTGGATGCGTTGCTCGCAGCAGCAGGTCAGAATCACGTTCTGGCCAAGGTCGTGTATCACAAGCTGTTAGATCCGGATCACAAGAAGCTGCGCACCCTGGTTGTTGATCGGGTGTTAATCCACGTAAACAACGGCTTTTGCTCACTGCTTGAGCCGAAATCCATAAGCGGCGGCCAGTTTTCTGAGTGGATACGCGGCCGTAATCCTGGCACCTACGTCGCGGTTCATTATCTGAAACTTATCGATTTTACGTTTGGCCCGAGCTGGTCTTTGGATCGCGTCACAGCGACGGGTCAACGCGGCCTCGTGGGTCCACCAGACGGGACGACTTGGGATTCGGTCCAGCTTCAGGTTGTTTATCGGCATCCTGACAACCGCGAGGCCGCCTTCGACATCCATACCAGTTGGGTGACACCGGATAACTTCCCCGGATATGTTGAGCAAGAGGTTCAGTTCCGTTTTGATAATGCCGTATGGAACGCACACCAACGTAAGCGTGGCGTGGAGTTAGCTGTCGAAAAACGAACACCAAGCGAACTCAAGAACACTCCCAACTATCACTATAACGCCGCGTTTTTGGAGCCGTGGGGCGAACGCTCTCAACGCGGTTACGGAATTGAGGTCATCGAACGTTTTTTCCGTGAAGTTGCTTTTGTTGAATACGGTGGACCAGCAGACCAACGCGATGAGAGACTTCGGCAGATGCGATCGTTGACTTACAACGATCTTTCCGCCGATCGGAACTGTGTCGCGATTGTTCAGGCGATGGAAGCCATTTTAGCCAAGGCTGCTGCTGGTGTGCCCGGTTGCCTTGTGAAGGTCAACGGCCCTGATGGCGGTCTTGCTCTTTACGAACCCAGAAATGCGACGCCAACTATCCTCTACTCCGGGCGGGTCTAATCCGCCTCGCAGGCGGGTTTAGCATGAACCAACAGCACAAGGTACGTGTCAGCAAGTTTCTGTCCCGCATACTACGCCATGCGCCCGAGGAACTCGGACTCACTCTTGAAACAGGTGGGTGGGTACTCATTCACGACTTGCTTCATGCTTGCTCGGTTGCCGGGATGAACATCACGACAGCCGAACTGGATGAAGTCGTTCAGACGTGCCAGAAGCAGCGATTTGCATTTGACGAGGGTCACACGAAAATCCGTGCGAACCAAGGCCACTCCGCTGAGGTCGATCTTCAACTCGAACAGGCTAAACCGTTGGGGGGCCTCTTCCACGGCACCGCGACGAGAAACCTGGAAAGCATTTTGCGTGACGGTCTTTCCAAAATGACGCGTCATCATGTTCACCTTTCTGAAGATGTTTCGACAGCGTTGAAGGTCGGCGGACGTCATGGGAAGCCAGTCGTTCTCGAAGTCGATGCTTCTAGGATGGTCGCCGATGGACACGTATTTTTCCTGTCCGCCAACGGAGTTTGGCTTGTCGATACTGTTCCTCCCCACTACCTTCGTGTGATGACACTGGAGAACTGAGTATGCCCGCGATTCACCACTCCGGCGAGCCCACCGCGAACGCAACTCGCGATCAACTTGCCCACGTCGAGCCCAAGTCACTGCGCACCTTCACCCCAACTCAAGCCGTCATCAGCCGAAGTGCAGGAGTGTTCCACTGGACGGCGGATGGCCGGCGGCTTTACGACTTCTCTTCGGGCGTGCTGGTTTCGAATCTTGGTCACAACCCAACACGATGGATGGAACGATTTTCCCAACTTATGGGATGGCCTGCAGGTGGGTTCGTTTTTCGAGGTAACCCAGAGTACACCCCTGCAGTGGCGATGACGGCTTATAACGCCGTCACCCCTGTGGAGGTCGAGGCGAGTCGTCGCTTGCTTGCGTCCTTGCGGCGATGCACGGGCGGCAACCGAATGGAACAGGTGATGTGGGCCGCCTCGGGATCAGAGGCGATCCAAAAAGCGCTCTGGGCCTCGATGGCTCGCGACCGCAATCGACCGATGATTCTCGCTACTCGTTACGGCTTTCACGGTAAGAAGGGACTGGCTAACGCCGTGACTGGCTCGGAAACAGATAGCGAACGCGACCCAAGAGTTCGGTTTATCTCATTCCCAATGGCGGAGTGCCGCGATCTCGCAATGCGAGGCGACGCGTTCGACGCTGCCCAATACCAGCGCGAACTTGACGCCCTTCTCCATCAATTCGGGCGGAAAATCGGCACTTTAATTACGGAGCCATACCTCGGTGGCGGCGGGTCTTACCACCCACCAAAAGTCTACCTCCAGTTGCTGGAACGCTTTTGCCGTGAGAACGACATCGTTTTCATTCTCGACGAAGTTCAGGCGAACTTTGGCAGAACTGGTTCATTGTATGCCTACGAAGCCTATGGACTCGAACCCGACCTGGTGGTGCTTGGAAAGGGGTTGGGAAATGGTGTCCCAGTAGCCGCAGTGGTCGGTCGGGCCGACATTTTTGGCGCTCTCGATTACGGCGAAGGCTCAGATACCTGGAGCGCGAACCCCCTTTGCTGCGCCGCCGTACTGGCAACACTCGACGAGTTCGAGAGCCACGACGTCCTCGGCAAGATGAAAACTTCTTCGAAGATCATCGAAACCGCACTTGTGGCCCTCAAAGAGTTTCCATTCGTGGCACAGGTACGAGGGGAGCAGGGCGGCATGGTCTGGGGGGTAGAGATGAAGGAGCATGCCGGTAGATCGGCGGCCGACTGGGCAAACGCACTTGTCCTGGCATGTTATCTCGGTGAAGGGACCGGCGACGGTGTTCACCTTCTCGGACCGCTTTCAAAAAAGGTGGTGCGCGTTTCTCCGCCGTTGACTATCACGCAAGATGAGGCAATGGCAGCGGTATCAATCATCAAGAATGCTGCGGCGCGACTCGCGACCACGCCTCACGTGGTTGCGATCGGGTAACGGCGCGGAGGCTGCATGTCTGTCGATTGGCTCTCAGACACGATGCTCGGATTCGCTGACGCCCTCGACACGGAAGTTTTCGTGCTGAAGGGTGTCGTTGCTGTTGTGTTGGTCTGCGCGATGTGCGGGATGCTCGGGTCGATGGTGGTCGGGAACAGGATGGCGTTCTTCTCCGATGCAATGGCTCACTGCGCCTTCGCTGGTGTCGCCTTGGGCTATTTGAGCGTTCTGCTCACGGGGGCCGATCGAACCCTGGCAACCTGGGTGGTTCCGCTGATGATGGTCGTAGTGGGTATCGTTGTCGGAGCGGGGATGGTTTATGTTCGCGACAACACGGGCCTTGCTCATGATACCGTGATCGGCGTGTTCTTTGCCCTTGCGATCGGCTTTGGGGCTATGCTTTATCAAGTGTTGTCCGTGAAGTTTGCGTTTAACCCGGAATCGTTTTTCTTCGGAAATCTCGTCCTGATCCCCGATGAAGATATCTTTTTCTTGCTCGTTCTCGCTGTCATTGTGACGCCGCTCTTCGCCTGGCGGTATAACCAACTTGTGTTTGGCAGTTTTAACCCGACTTTGGCACGCACCCGCGGCTTAAGCCTGACCCTAAACAACTATCTCTTCATCATCATCCTTGCACTCGTGGTGAACCTCTCGCTCAAGGTCGTTGGAGCGTTACTTATCAACGCGATGCTCGTGGTGCCTGGAGCGGCAGCTGCGAATTTGTCGCGAAACCTTCGCCAAATGTTCTGGCTCACATTCGCTTTCTGCCTTGGGTCCGGGTTACTTGGGTTCACGCTCCGAAATTCGGTCGAAATCAGAGTGGGTGGTGGTGAGCCAATTGGGTTCGGACCCAGTGGCGTGATTGTCGTCACGAGCGTAGCCATCTTCTTTGCTTCGATGATCGTTGGAGCCGTGTGGAATCGGTTCGCCCCTGTCCTGGGGTTGGCACCCCTTCCCCTCCGAGGGGTCCGACACGTCCACGACGACACTTGTTCCGCGGACCACGGGTTCGGACAATGCCCGTGAGGGCGAACAGGCAACACCCGACATTCGTATTGAACAAGGTCGGGAACCTCGCAACCGGGTAACGCAGTGTCCCAGCTCACGCCGGAAGAAGCAGTCTCCCTGTTCCTTATCAAATTCCTCGCCATCCTCTGGGAGGCGATGCCCTTCATCGTCCTTGGTGCGGTGTTGGCAGGAATCTTGGAAGAGTTCCTACCACAGCAAGCGATCACGCGATTTCTCCCCAAACAAGTCGTTCCGGCGGTCATGATCGGGGCTGTGTTGGGCCTTGTCTTTCCCATGTGCGAGTGCGGCATCCTCGTCGTGATGCGCCGCCTTCTGAGGAAGGGGTTGCCACTTTCATGCTGCATTGCATACATGCTGGCCGGGCCAATCATCAACGCTGTGGTCATTTTCAGCACGTGGGCAGCGTTTGAGGGCCATGGAATCGCACGAGAAATGGTCGGTTTACGCGTCGGGTTGGGATTCGTGGTCGCATGTGTGACCGCACTGATTGTTCACATCCAGTACGTGAAACACGGCAATGCTTTGCTGACGGATATTGCAATTCCTCAGGCCGCCGCAACACTACCTGATGACTCAGAGGATGCCCCTGCCCCGGTGAAGAAGACTCTCGGGAAGCGGCTTGCGAATATCTCCGCTACCAGCATGCATGACTTCGTGGACATCACACTGTTCTTGACGCTAGGTGCTGTCTTGGCCGCGACAGCGAAGTTGTTCATCTCGCCAAGTGAGGTTGAGGCGCTGTCTCGCGAGCAACCGTTTCTGGCCATTCCCGCGATGATGTTTCTCTCGTTCTTGATGTGCCTTTGCAGTGAGGCCGATGCCTTCGTTGCTGCCAGCTTCACGAAGATGCACATTTCCGCGAAAGTTGCATTCCTCGTGCTCGGTCCGATGCTCGACATCAAACTGGTCCTGATGTACACCCGTGTCTTCCGACGCCGGTTGATCCTGACGATCGCGACCAGCGTCGTGACCTTGGTCTTCGTGCTCAGCATCGTGGTCCACCTGGTGTATCAAGCGAACAACTGGGCAGGCGTACCGGGCTGACCGGCACGTCCTCGCGAACCCGAGGGTCGTATCATGGCTCACAGTCACCCGCACTGGCGTACCGGGCTGACCGGCACGTCCTCGCGAACCCGAGGGTCGTATCATGGCTCACAGTCACCCGCACTCCGGCGAGTCGCTTCGCGACTATTTCACGGAGCAACTCCTTGGAATCATGGTCTGTGCTGGCCTCGGCTTTGTGTCCATTCGGATGTACACGAACGGGATGTTGAACTACATCCTGGCGAAACCTTTCCACCTTCCGGTGTTGGTGGGCGGCATCGCGATCATGGTCGTGATTGTGCTGCTTCGTGCCATCGCAGTTTGGCACGAAGCCGGTGCACTCCAAGCTCCGGCCTACGATGGCCCCGAATGTAGCCCGGATCACGTCCACGACACGACCTGCAACCATGGCACCTCATACCCAGGTCACTCGCACGATGATGGCGACCACGCCCACTCGCACGATATGTCCTGGATGTTCGTGACCATGCTGATTCTGGTGGTTCCGATCACGCTGTTCGTGATTGGAATGCCCAACAGCAACATGGCTCGTCTTGCAGCGATCGCCGAAGCCAAACTCGAAGGGCGAAACAGCGCACCGGACCAAGAAATCGGGGGTGCTAGCCTTCGTGACCAAGCTAAGGACGCCACGGTTGAGGACGAGAAGAAGCAAGCGGACGGGAGTACTGTACGAACCCTCAAGACGCAAACGGGTCTACGAATTCGCGAGACAATCCCCGTTTCGGGCGAGCCTAAGTACGCACTGATCACAGCCGAGGGCACGGAATTTCGGTTCAACGACTTGAACGATGCTGCATTCGATGAGGACAAGCGCAAGAGTTACGAAGGACAGACAGCGATTCTCGAAGGTCGCTTCAAGCGGATTGCCGACAAGGACTTCACCCTCTTCCGAATGAAAATGACTTGCTGTGCAGCTGACACGGTGCCCTTGAAGGTTCGAATCGTCGTCCCGCAAGCATTGAATGGGATCAACAACTTCGATTGGGTTCGGGTGAAGGGACAGATCCAGTTCATCAAGATGCCGGGGGGCAAGGCCGGGGCCGAGACCTATATCCCCGTCATCATGGTTGCGGACATCACTGATGTTCGCAAAGGTGAGCCGAAGAACGAGTACGAACAGTGAGGTAAGCAAGCGAGTCCACTCATCCCGAGATGGGTGGACTCGCTGAGTCACTTCCCCGCCGACCGCAGATACGCGAATAAGTCTGCCACGTCCTGCTGCTTCAATTCCTTTTCCATCCCCACGGGCATCAACGACAAGGATGTTGCGCGGAACAGTGAGAGGTTCGTTCGCAAAATCACGTCCTCAGCCCCTTCCGCACGTCGAAGAGTGATACTCGTGGGAGTCTCTGCGGAAACGATACCGGTTAACACCCGTTCGTCTGCGGTTCCAACCTGATAGGTCAGATATCGCGGATCGACTTCACGATTCGGGTCGAAGACGGAGACGAGTAGATCTTCACCGGACTTGTTGCCGAGCACCGCGAGCAGGTTGGGTCCGACTTCGTGGCCCACACCGTCGAGCTTGTGGCAAGCCGAGCAGTGTTTCGTAAACAGCGTTTTCCCGGCCTTAGAATCTCCCTTCAGTTCAAGGGCGGGAGCGAAGGATGCCACCACCTTTGCACGGTCCGCATCGAGTGCGAGCTTGAACACCTCCCCTGCCCTGACCTTCACCGCCGCGTTTGGGTGCGCTTTCAACTGCTGAATTTGCGATGGCGAGATCGCCGCGCTGGCAACCAGCTTCTTCTCCACAGCGGCCAGAAGTGCCATCACGCGATCCGGGCGAGCCAGCATCGCATCGAGGACGGCAGCACGAGCGACGGGGCCGTATCCCTTCCAGTTCGCGAGGAAGTGTTCGCTGACCTTCGGATCGGCGTGGGTCGCGAGAGCGCGAATGGCCGCGAGTTGCACGTCGCCCAGCGTGCTGGGCGTGAGAGATTCCGCCAGTGCCAACCCCGCCGCATCGAAAGACGCATAGGCGAGAAGATTCGCAGCCACGACGCGGTCCTTTGCCTCGCGCTTCTCATCCTTTAGCACTGCCGCGGCGTTCGCGAATCGCTCCTTCAACGCCGCAACGACTTTCTCACTCCCTATTGGCGGTTCGACAAACCACTTAGACAACGGCAGTTTGGAATTCCGCATCCCCTGCCCCAACCCGTCAAAGATCGCGGCATCAACCCCGGCCGATGACTTTCCTTCTGCGACTTGAAGCAATGCCTTGAGGACGTCGGGTTCATTACCTTTCGCCCCGATTGTCGCTGCCACGCGAGTGATGATTGCGAGGTTTGGCGGTTGGGCCATCGTCAGGAGCGAAAGCAATTCCGGACCGCAGTCCAGGGTGGAAGTGAGTGCGGCGGTCACGGTCCAGGGATCGTTCGCATCCTTCTCCAGTATCACCGCGAGTTGCTTCGCAGCCTCTGAAGCAGGAAGCCGACCTGCAGAGAGCGCGGACTGGAACCGCACATATGGGACTGGGTCACTCGCGAGAACCTTGGATTCCCTCGGGAAGAGTTCTCCGAGTCGTACCGCTGTGGCTCGGATTCCTGGGTTGTCGTCCTCGAATACGGGTCGCACATCCTCCCACTGCAACACTCCCAGACCCTCCAACGTCCAAAGGAGGTTGGCACGGCCCGGGTGCCCTTTGATTCGCAGTAGCAAGCTGTCTGGTGTCGGCTTCGAGGTCGCCAGGATACTCCGGATTTGCTCAACAGCATCCTTCTGCTTTCCCTCAACGAGCATACGCTGAGCGGTGATTCTTCGCCACGGATTCAAGCTGATGAGGTCGTCCGCGAGTTCAGCAGGTTTGCGTTTGGAGAGGTCCGGCGTCTTCCCAGGTTTGAAGTTTGCCGGAGCGATTCGCCAAATCCGACCACGCCCACGGCTTTCGAGGTCGAGTTGCTTTTTGATGTCCTCGGGGAGCGACAACGGTGTCTCAATCACCTCACGATAAAAATCCAGCAGGTAGATCGCACCGTCTGGGCCAGTGCTCAGGTTGACAGGCCGGAACCAGGTATCGGTTGATGCGAGGAACTCTCGATCGGGATAGGCTCGTATTGCCTTGAAGATAGCTCCGTTCTCTTGGAGAATCTCACGGTGGACAATGTTGTTTGCGGGATCACAAACGAAGTTGTTTCCGTAGTACTCCTTTGGCAACAGGTCTGCGGTATAGATCGATGGACTGCACGCGGAAGTGAAGTAGCCACCGGGTACAAGCTCGGTCTTCGGGAAGCGACTTGCGTCGGCCCCCCCTGCCCTCCGGTTGGTTCGCTCGACTCGCCACGGCTCGAACGGTGAGATGCGAAACACTTTCGCGGCCGCACCGTGTTCAGGGATATCGACCGTGACCGCGGACACCGGCAGGTAGGGGTTACGCTTCAAGTAGTGATCGGGCAGCACAATCTGCCGAAGGTGCTGGCTGTTCGTGGCAGTGAACCAGCGCTGGTAGTCGTCGGCCGCGAGGCCGAACTGCCCGCCGCCGCTTGTGGTTTCCAGGCTTCCGGGAACGTCCGGTTTGAAGCGAAACCCGCGGTTACGGAGTGAGACCGGTGCTGCGTTCGGCTTCTCGACGGACGTGATGATACCACCATCGTTGCCCGCACAACCGTAGACCCAGTTGTCGAGCCCCCACTGGAGGCTGTTCACCATTTGCTGGATATTGGCGAGATTGAACCCCGTGTACAACACAGTCGTCTTGTCTGCCTTGCCGTCGTCATCGGTGTCTTCGAGGTACAGCAAGTCGGGCGCGACCGCGACGAGCAACCCACGCTTGTAAGGCGTCAGCCCCATCGGGAAGCGCAGGCCTTCGGCGAACGTCTGGGACGTTTCAAAAACGCCATTGCCGTCCTTGTCCGTGAGGCAGCGAATTCGACCGCGTGTTTCCTTGCCTGTGCCAACGCCACCATTGGGATACCCTCGCATTTCGCAGACGAAGATTCGTCCTCTCTCGTCGAAACACATCGCCACGGGATCAACGATATCGGGCTCTGAAGCAACGAGCGAGACTTTGAAGCCTTCAGGTATCTTAAACGTTGCGAGTTCTTCGGCCGGGGATAGTGCGCCAGCGGGCTTCGAGAGTGGAGCAGATTGTTTGGGCTCGTCTGTCCGGGCCGTGCAGAGGAATGCGAACGACAGAAAGATCGAGCTGAGCAACCAGGGTCGCAGGGATGTGGGATTCATTTCTTCTCCTCGGCGTTGAGCAGTTTTCGAATTGCGTTTAGCAGGATGTCCTCAGCCCCCGGACCAGCCAGAGCAACCGTCGGCTCGTAGCCGCCCTCAAGGTACGCGCGCGCGGGCGGAATGTACCCAGGGCCGTCGTCACCGTAGGCGGCGGTGTTCACAACGACATCTGACCGCAATTTCTGCGCCGTGATTTGATACTCAACGAAAGCCTCGCCTGGCAGGAACAGGTTCAGCACCGAACCGCCGAAGTCGAGGCAATTCACTTCGATCGGTGTGTCGATACGTTTCAGCCACGCGAGTTGGTACGCGGCATTGTTTCGTTTCGCGGCACTGGCCTTGGGGTCATTTAACACGGCCTTGCTTTGCTCCGCGCCGAAACTTGCTTCGGTACGGGCCGGTAATTTTACCACCTCGAAACGCCACTCGAAGCCGTTCACCTCCGTGCGTTTCGTGACCTTCCCTGCTGCGAGCATCGCCTTGTGAATCTTGTCGCGGAGGACCAGACGATTCTCCTTGGAACCGTCGTTGTACTTGCCCGCAGTGACGTTCCCGCCGCAGCCGTTGAAGTACATTTGAAAGACGCCCATCTCGTCCTGTCGCTTCTGACGAGCGAGTCCGCAGAAGTCGGCACTCACGCGGCCGTCGCCGTAGTAGCTCATCGGGTGGCACGCGTAAAAGTGCAAATCCGCCAGCGGCTTCTCGCCGTTCCAGAAACTGAGCGTGCGCAGTTTCGGGTCGATCAAGCCCTCGGGCTCATCTCGCACTTCCTTGGCCTTGGTCGCGCTGGTGCGTGTGAGTTTCACCTTGCCGTCAGGCCCGAGAATCCGGCGGTTTGATGCGACTTCGACGACTTCCGCAAAGCCAGTGCCGACATGGGTGAACTTGTTCGCTTTCGGCAAAGCTGCTTTCAGTGCATCCGCCGATTTGTTGACGCACTCATCGTAGTATTTCAGATCGAGCGACTTCGCCCCACCAGCAGCGGCAATGAGTTTCTCAGCCTCGGTATCCGCGAATGGAGCGTTGTGCGGGTGGACCGTGTGCAGTGAAACGTATTCGGGGGTCGTGTGAGCGGCTTCCGCTAGCGCTGCGCGCCAGATGCGGAAGGCTTCATTGCGAAGGCCGGTCCAATCCACGACACAGAGCACGATTGGCTTACCTGCTCCGAGGAGCACGACCCCGAGTGCGCGGAGTGGATCATCGACTCCCCGCACCGGCATTATCCAGCCACCACAAAGAGGGTGGCCCTCGGGCGGAGTGACATCACTGGCGAATGTTGCGAGATGAAGAGGTGGCATGACGGGTCCAGCAAGGTGGGATAGTCGCCATTATCCACACGTCGGAACAACCTGCAACAACTCGTTAACAGGCGGGTCGGCACCGAAACGGTACATACTTCCAGATGAGTGCAAGCAGGATCAGTCCTCCACCAACGAACATGGCAGGTGTGGGGGTGTCTGTGTGCGGCGTGAGTAGATACGCCCACATCGGATTTAGCAACGGTTCGATCAGCGTGATGATCGCGGCTTCCTGTGCGGAAACGGCCCGGAGACTTCGTGTAAACAAGAAGTACGGCACGCCCATCTGAAAGACACCGCACGCTGCCAGTACCGCAATTTGAGCCAGGCTCGGGGTCATCACCCAGTTCACGAACGCAGTTGGGCCGTCGGTTATCAGCGTGAACAGCGCGAGCATGATCGCGGTGCCTAGCAGATTCATTGCAACCAACCACACGGCCGCGTGATTTCGCAGAACTCTCAGGAACAGCACCACAACGGCGTAAACCACACCACTACCAACTCCCATCAGCAAGACAACAATCTCTCTCCGTTCCTGCTCTGGCGACGAGGCAACGGGCCAACCTCCGGCCACAATCACGACTGCGCCCGCTGCGGCTAGGAAGACCGATTGCCAGCCGCGACGATCACTCGACTCACCCAATACCAATACCGCGAACACGAACACCCACACCGGAGCAGTGTTTTGAAGGAAGATCGCGTTCGCAGCTGCTCCGAGGCCAAGCGCTGATAGGTATAGCCCGCTCATCACTGTGAAAGTGATGACCATCGGCACCATGACGGGACGGAACGTGAACTGTCCCGGGCGAACGAGAGCGAGCATGAAAAGCCCGCCAAACAAGCCACGATAGAAGGCGATCAACAACGGAGAGAGCTGAGGCGAATCGAGGCCCAAACCGAGGGGTTCGCGGAGCAACCGCATGAAGACGCTGCCGAGACTCCAGAGGACAGCCGCTAAAACCAAACAGAGCCTTGCTCCACCGGTGGATTGCACCACGTTTGACATGCGCACGACCCAGGCCTACCAGAGTCGGCTCGATGTGAGGCGTTCAGGCAGTGGAGGAGATTATTGTAGGATGGTCACAGCACGGCCACTCGCGAATCTGGTCAGCGCAAATGTGCCGTTCGGATCGTACGCAGGCGACCAAGAAGAGGCTTAGGCACACCGTTGGAGTCGATCAACCCCCCACAGGGAGTGAGGTGTGGGTCGTCGTCGGACCAATGATCCCACGTTACAGCCCGAACGTGGGGAGTACATAAACCAAGTGTTGCGAACGATGCCCCCCACTCCGATTGCCCTTCGGGTGATGGGCCAGTCCGGGAACTCGGAGCCCAAACGGACTGACCGTGGTGAGCGGCAACCGCATCGGGTTGCGGGGATGACGGAAGACTGAGTGCCAATTCCAGCGGCCGCCCAAGAACGGTGAACAGGTTGATGAGTCGAGCAGTGTCCAGTAGATCCCTTGGAAAGCTGCCTCGCGGAGTGGTCGCGATGCGGATTTCGAGTTCCACCGCCGAGACCTTCAACCCTGTACGAATCAGGTCATCGGGAAACGTCAGTGGCGAGATCGTATGCTCTTCCTTCACAAGATAGTCGCCCCAAGGTTGAGCGACGCTGAGGATAAGTTCTAAAGCCGGGTCGATTTGACCGGCGGCTTCGAAAAGTCGGAACGCGAGACGCAAACGTTCGTCGTCATCGAGTCCGAGGGAATCAGCCTGATTGAAGCCAGCGCATACGATCCAACGTGGTACGTCTGCCTTGTACCTGCGAATCGCTGTCTCGAGGAAATCACACATGAACGCGGCGAGCGTGGGGAGGTCACCTTCCCACCCTGCAGCCCAAATTGGGAGCATTCCGGGAGCGAGGTCAATCACCGGACCCATGGTGATCGGCAACTTCGCAGCTTTGGCGGCAGCGACGGCTGCGTCCGTATCAGACCAGTCGTACGCAGACTCCTGTGGTTCCACATCGCGCCAGCGGAGGGCAATTTGAGATGCGTTGAAGCTCCGAGCGTATTCCGCACCCAAAGTTCCCCACCCTCGCGTCGTGCGTGCCGCAAGCCGGGTGTCGAGGAGTTCCTCTTCTTGGTGCCGGGTGTCGAATAGTTGCTCGGCAAACTCACGCGCCAGAACATCTGCCAGAGCAAAACTTTGTTCGAGCACGCGTCCGGCGAGGTTGTCCGACTCAGCCGGGGGGGCTTGCACGGCTTTCCCAAATAACCGGATCGCTTCAACAAGACCGCGATCAAAGTTATGAGGTGTAACGAGACCGATGGATTGCCAATCGGCTGATTGGGTTCGTACCTGATTCAGTTTGCCGCGGGCAAGTTCGAGGAGCAGGCGGTAAGGTTCCGCTCGTTCGCGGAGAGTGGGACTGGCGGCAACGAGAGTGCCAAAGCCGCCAACTGGCCAAGGCATCAACAGGTACCCGCTGTCACCAATAGTTTTTGTGAGAATGATGCGACCATCACGTACTTCAACAGCCGTTGCATCAATCGTTTGCTCGAACCCGTGCGCGAACGAAGCTCTACGCAGCGTCGCCTGGGCGAGTGCTGGCATTGGGTGAGGCAGGAGAAACGAAATCGACCCCATAACCAGGAAGACTCAGCTTGGATGACCGGGATACAGAGGAGAATACAGTAGTTATACCCCGACCACAATGGTGAGGCGAAGACTCCCGGCCAAACAGACCCATGTAGTTAGGTCCGTGGAGGAGTCCCCAACGCCGCGATTGTGATGCCATAACGGTCCGCCAGGGCGACGGTTTGGGCCTCGTCAAGAAGAATAGTCTGACCAGCCTCAATGGCAAGGACTTTCGCGCCGGCTCTGTGCATTGTCTCGATGGTATCTGTACCGACTGTGGGCACATCAAAGCGACGATCTTGGCCCGGTTTGGCGACCTTCACCACGACGAATCCCGAGCGAGAGCAGAGCTCACCGGCCCGTTCAATCGCGCGGTCGGTACCCTCGATGGCTTCCACAGCAAGCACTGCTCGTTCCCGGATCATGACGCTTTGGCCGATGTCCAGGCGACCCATTTCGCGCGCCAAGTTCCACCCAACGGTGATGTCCTGCTGTTCCGCCGCGCTCGGCTTGCGCCGTGTTAAAACACCCTCGCGCACGAGTAACTCCGGTACGAGGTCGAGGGAGGAAACGCATTCGAGATTGTGATCTCGAAATTCCGCGATCAAGCCCAGGAGAAGCGAGTCATCGTTGTTCGCGCGTCGCTTCCGGAAAAAGTAGAAGCGAACCATTCGCCAGTCGGGGACCAACTGAACCCACCGCCAGGGCTGATAGAGCATGTGCTTGTGGAATTTGCCTGCCATCGTCCACCGCTCGACTCCCCCACGACGAAACGTACGGAGAAGGAAACCAAGCGAAGCCCGATGAAGCGTGTGATATTCCGTGCAGATCTCTTTCAAAGCGGGGTCGGCCATTCCCGCCACACCAACACACACAACTGGAATGCCGCAGTCACGAGCTTTCTCTGCAAATGCGATTGGGAACCGACCGGCGCAAGCCAGCAATCCCACTGGCTTCACCCCAGTCTTAACCGGCCTTTCGGGTGATCGTGATTGAAGGAGACCCGACCAGCCGGGTAGACACTGCATTTCAGCCATCCTCCAGACCGAGGTGCTTTTTGATCCGGCTCACATCCTTGCGGATTTCTGGGAGCTTTTCCATCGTCATCATGATCCGAGCCTGTTCCCGGTGAGGGAGAGCGGGCATACCAAGCACTTGCGATCCACCCGAGATGTTCCCCGAGACTCCACTCTTCGCCATGATGGTGACGCGATCGCCAATCGTGAGGTGGTCAGCTACGCCAACCTGACCAGCCATCACGACATAGTCACCGGTTGTGGTCGAACCCGCGATTCCGACCTGGCTGCAAAGAATGTTGTGTTTACCGATGTTGCAGTTGTGCCCAATCATCACAAGGTTGTCGATCTTGGTCCCTGCACCGATTCGAGTGGGACCAAAGGTTCCCCGGTCGATGGTCGTGCAGGCTCCGACCTCGACATCGTCCTCGATCTCAACCCATCCGAGTTGCGGAACTTTCGCGTGGCGACCGTTCTGAACGCGGTACCCGAAACCGTCAGCTCCGATGACTGCGTTCCCATGAATCACGACTCGGTTTCCAAGAACACATTCGTCGTAAAGCGTCGCGTGGGGATGAACGACAACTTCTTCTCCCAATTTGCAGTAACGTCCGACAATGGCTCCCGCGTGGATGGTCGTGTTCGTCCCGATTTCGCTATTTTCCCCGACCACCGCGAAGGGGCCGACACAGACTCCGGATGCGAGTCGAGCAGTTGGATGAACGAGCGCCATCGGGCTAATCGCTGGTCCGTCTTCACGAGGTCGGCCGCGGAGTTGCTGAACAACTCTGGCGAATGCCATGAGGGGATCAGCTACCCGGATGATCGGCCTCCCGTTCACCGGAACCGAATGGGGCACGATGGCAGCAGACGCTCGGCTACTGTGCCAGGCAGTCAGATGCTTGTCGTGTTCAACGAAAGTGATGTCGCCGGGTTGAGCCTCGGCGAGCGTTCGGGCATTCGAGATGGGCAGGTCGCCGTCACCGAGGACTTCGCCCCTCACCCACTCGGCCAAATGCCGGACTGTGATGGTCACGGTAGGCCTCTTCTTCCGTGCGTGCCGCTGAACCCACATCCTTGGGGTTTGGCGGAAGGTATCTAATGTCGGTAATTGAGGCAAGGGCAACTGTTCGCCCCAGCCACACGGCTGACTGCTGACCGGGAGATATCGGCTTGTTTGTCAGGCCGGATGAAGTGGTAACCTGAGAGATTTTGGCAGAAACGCGGAGAAAGGCTGCGATTAAGCAGGAGAAATGCCCTCATCATGAGCAAATTGATCAGCTGTGAGGGCTCCGTCAGGAGAATCGACTGCTCCGCCACCTGCGGCAGCACAGGCCCAAATCACTTTCCCCCAGGCCGCATTTAATGCAGCGTCGCCGTTGCCCCAGATCACGCACACAAGACTACCGCGACCCCGACGGACGGTCACCATCCCGCCGGACATGCCTACACGCAGTTCCTTCCAGTCATCGGGTGGGGATTCATCTGGGAACGCGGGGAGGTTGTCGATCATCCGCAATTGGCCAGACTCACCGACACGTTCAAGCAACGCCCGGATTGATTCCCAGGCCGGTGTTTCAGCACTTGGGAAGCGGATTGTGCGGTCAAGACCCATCGAATCCCTCGCTCGCGGAATGAACAAGCCCACCCGTTGTATCGGATGGGCTTGGAGCTGGCTTACTTGTCCTTGCCGATTAGAATCTCTTCGAGTTTCTTTTTCTGGTCGGCAGTCAGCACCGCCTTCATTTCCTTATCTCGCGTCGCCTTCAGTTCCTTGATCTTTGCTTCGAGTTTATCAATCTCGTCGTTATGCTTGCCTTGAATCTTGTAGATGGTTTGCACCTGATCTTCGCTCAGTCCGATCTTCTTCCAATTCATCGGCAAGACGCCCTTGACCTTCCCTGGTGGGTCGTCTTTCTTGGGCTCCTGCCCAGTTAACCCACCGGACAAGACAAAAAGAGAGGCCAACAGAAGAGACACAGCGACTCGTGACATCGTCCACCTCGTTTCATTTCACTTTCAGAATGTAGTGGTGTTTGTTAGCGAACAGTCCCATTAAGATGTTTGCAAACAGACTCTGCAAGTGAAAATTCGTCAGTTTGTCGTCGCTCATGCCTTCACAAGTTTGTCCCACAGCTCCTTGTACTTCTTCAGGTATTCTGTGCCTTCCGCGACAGGGTACGATTTGCCGACCTCGCACATTGTGTAACGGTCGTATCCGATCCCTCGAAGCAGTCCGAACAACTCTCTGTAGGGGTATGTACCCTTGGCGTCGTTATCGAGGTCGTTGATATGGCAGGAACGAATCCAAGACTTCAAGAGATCGAAAGACGCTTTCACCGACTTGTTCTCGACATCAGTCGGGTTTGAATTCCAGGTCAACCCGACGGATTTGGATTCGCAAGCATCCATGATCGACTTGATGTTTTTGGAAACTTGCGTGACTGCACCGTGAACCTCGACCCAGATTTCGACGCCGGCGTCTTCCGCTGCTTTGCCGCACTCAGTGAGCGCCTTTCCGATTTGCTGGAAAGTCTTTTGGGGATCGGCATCCTTGGGAACGCCGTTGGGGCGGACCTTCACGCCCTTCCCTCCGAGCTCCTTGACAAGTCCGATGAATTGCTTGCAATCCTCGATATTCTTCTTCACGACAGCAGGGTCTGCCGCGTGAAACTCGCAAACGCTTCCACAACCCCAGAACACCACACCAGAGTCTGTGAACTGTTTCTTGACCTCTGCACGTTGGGGCGCGGTGAGAGTCGGTTCGACGCCATGTTTGTGAGTGGTCCGGCACTCGACGGCAGCAATCCCAACCTCCTTACATACTTTCAAGATCGTGGGAAGATCCCAGGCTGCTGGGACGTTGTAAGTCACCAGTCCAAGTTTGAATTTGGCAACTTCATCGGCACCTTTCACCACTTTGGGGCTAGTGCCTGCGGAAACGGCGATTGCTGATGCGGCCAGAAAATCACGTCGGGAGAGCCTGTTCATGGGTCTTATCCGAAAAAAGTGGAGGGACTTATCACATGATGAAGATTCAGGATCGGCTCGCAAGTGAAAAAACTTCGGTGGCGAAACAATAACTTTGGGGCGACGCGCACCGTAATTATTGAGAGGTGTCTGGCAGCGTCACCTCTCAAATGTGGGAGCGACTCAGTCGGGTCGGCTGGTTCAGGGGTTGGCAGCGTCCCCAGAATCGGCCGGCCCGACCGTCCATTTCAAGCCCCACTACAACCTTATTTCTTTTCCTTCTTCACGATCTCCGCACAATCGGGGCAATCAACCGACGTGTGATCAGACGTGATGCGCCAGCCATCGGGCAGTTTTCGCAATGCGAGCGTGAACCGGCCTGTCGCCATTTCCGTTGGTAATTTGAGAATGTACCGACCTCGCACCATCACGGCTTGCGGGCTGAAGCTCTCGAAATGCAATTCCGCGAACGACAACTCACCACGTTCCGTGAGTTTACCATCGTTATTTGGCGTGAAATACTTCTTCAGGTAGCGTGCTCGGGTCCCCTCCCATCCCTGTGTGAGCCGGTCGCCCGAGATGAACGTGAGGTTCTCGTCACGCCAGTACCCTGCCATGAAGCCATCGAGATCACCCGTATTCCATGCGGCAACTTGAGCAGCGAGAACAGCTCGGATCTGCGCTTCATCCGAAGCGGGAGTACTCAACCCAAGAGTTCGTGCGAGGGCCGGAAACACCAACAAGGTGGCCCCACCCAACAGTAAGAACACCGCAATATTGGCGATGCATCCAATCTTGTAAACCTTCGCTCGCAAGCGGAGTTCGATCGCTTGAGAAGCAGGAAGTTCAGACATAGCGATTGCCGTAAGGTTTTATTGGCAGAGGTTGGATACGATTAGCATAACAGCGCGGGTTTACCTTGGCGCCTCATCCGGGTAGAGTGATGGCACAAGGACACAGGAGTACATGATGACACAGGCCGCGCTCGACTGGTTGAGTAAGAATCACGAAGACATCATTCGCGGGTTGGCCGATTTGGTTGCCGTCCAGAGCATCAGCACAGATGGAGAGCACCACGCCGAGATTGATCGCACAGCGAAGATGACATGCGACATGATGCGGCAGGCAGGACTCCACAATGTGGATCTTCTTCGGGTAGGAGGCTCGCTTCCTTATGCTTATGGCGAATGGCTCGACGCACCGGGTAAGCCAACGGTGTTCCTATACGCCCACCACGACGTGCAACCCGTCAACTTTGTCGAACAGTGGCAGTCAGATCCCTGGAAGTTAACCCGGCGGGATGGGCGATTGTTCGCACGCGGCTCCGCCGACGACAAGGGTGCGATCTCTGCGATGCTCGGTGCGATCGCCGCGTATCGAAAAACCGGGAATACTCTGCCCGTTAACGTCAAAATGCTTGTTGAGGGTGAGGAAGAGATTGGTTCGAAGTATCTGCTGAAGTTCTTTGAAGCGCACAAGGAGCGTATCAAGTCGGACGTGATCGTCGTTTGTGACACGGAGAATGTCGAAGTCGGTATCCCAAGCCTCACGTATTCGCTGCGTGGTATTGTTGGCATCCAGATTGACGTGAGCAGTGCGAAAACACCTGTCCATAGCGGGATGGCTGGGGGCGCTTTGCCTGATGCGGCCATCGCGCTGAACGCAATTTTGGGCCGGCTCTATTGGAACAACAGTGCTTTGCCGATTCCGGGGATGTACGATCAGGTACGAACACTGACCGATAAAGAGCGAGTGGCGTTCCAAAAGCTGCCCTTTGACTTGGAGAAGTTCCGACAGGGCGCCGGCCTTGTACCAACGGCTCGACTGGCAACGGAAGAAGGGTACAACACGTATGGCCAGACGTGGCGTCGGCCCTCAGTAACAGTGATCGCGCAGGAAGCGAGTTCGATCAAGGGTGCCTCGAACCAAGTGCTCCCCAAAGCATCCGCGATTGTGAGTTGCCGTATCGTTCCGGACCAGAAGCCTGAAAAGGTGCTGGCGGATCTTTCGGCGTTCCTCACGAAAGACCCGCCCTGGGGTTGTGAGGTCAAAGTCTCTCCTGCAGGGCCACCTGTGGATTGGTGGATGACTGACCCGAATGGTCCCGCGTTCGAGTCAGCGCTCGCGGCAATGCGATGCGGCTATGATCGTGACCCGGTTGCGATTGGATGTGGTGGGAGTATTGGCTTTGTTGGCCCACTCTCAGATCTTTTCGGCGGTGCCCCAGCGTTGTTGATGGGGATTGAAGACCCGGCGAGCAACGCGCACGCACCGAATGAGAGTTTGCACGAGGGTGACTTCAAGAAACTCATGGCTTCCCTCGTGCGCCTGTTCGACAACCTTGGCAAACTCACCCCTGCACGGGTGAAATGATCCGAAGCATTACTCCTCGTGATCAGTGCTCCTCGGATGCTGTTTCGGGAAGTTGCCAGTCTATTGGCGATTCTCCTAGTTTCTTGAGCGCTTCGTTGATCTTGGAGAAAGGCTTGCTTCCGAAAAACCCGTTCGATGCCGATAGTGGGGACGGGTGTGCTGACTTGATGACAATATGTCGTGATTCATCTATCAACTTGATTTTTTTCAGGGCGTACGCTCCCCAGAGCAGAAACACGACCGGGCGCTGACTCTGGTTGACCGCAGAGATCGCCGCATCAGTGAATTTTTCCCACCCTTTGCCAGCATGTGAGTTCGGCGAATCGGCTCGAACGGTAAGGCAGGCATTCAACATCAGGATGCCCTGCTTCGCCCACGACGCCAGATATCCGTGTTTCACGGGCTTGATCCCAAGATCGTTGTTGAGTTCCTGGTAGATGTTCCGGAGAGAGCCTGGCAGTCGCACCCCAGGCCGAACTGAAAAGCAAAGTCCGTGGGCGTGTCCTGCCCCGGGATAGGGATCTTGACCAAGTATCAAGACCTTGATGCTATCGAGCGGAGTAAAGCGGAAAGCGTTGAATACGTCCTCTGCTGGTGGAAAGACCGCCTGAGTCGCTCTTTCGGCGGCAACAAACTTCTGAAGCTCATTCCAATAGGGTTGGGATGTTTCCGATCCGAGAGCCGAAAGCCAGGATGCGGGGAGGTCTGTTGGAAGCGGAAAAGTAGTAGCTCCATTCAGATTGAGAACTGTGGATGCCGTGACGTCTTCGGACTGGCTTTCAAAAAGTGATGGTGAGACATCCGATTTCTTTTTGGACATGAGAGTGCCTCGGTTAAAGATGTCTTCGCTGATTTTACGCGTAGATGAGCAACTTCGCGAGGTTCGTAGCAAGTCAGTCCAATCTGGTGGCCAGGTCACGGTTTGCGCCGAGGACACTCTTTAGCTTGACAGGGTGTCGCAATTCGCTGTTGGATCTGGTGCATTCCCAGGGGCTTTCAGCCATGAGTGTGCAAATCGCAGCATGACCTCTCCGGTCTGGAAGCAGTTCAACGATCGCGTGAGGGGTACGGAAAAGGTTTTGGGATGAGGACGGTGCGAAGCAGTTGCTGAATTGCGTGCCGACTGCCTGAGTGACGCCCAACCACTCGATGGCTTCTGTCACGACGTGATGCCAACGAGTACGGAAAGAGACGCTATCGCAAGGCCCTCTGATTATAAACCACGTACTACCCCCGTATCGGATGGCCTCATCGCGATGCTCATTGATAGCGAAGATCACGGACAGGTGATCTTCTCATACATATCTAATCCTCGTTCTATTTTAACACTTGCTTCACGACGTTGCCCTTCACGTCGGTCAGACGGAAATCGCGGCCTGCGTAGCGGTAGGTAAACTTCTCGTGGTCGAAGCCCAAGAGCCACAAAATCGTCGCGTGCAGGTCGTGGACGTGGACGGGGTTTTCGACTGCTTTGAAGCCGAACTCGTCGGTTGCCCCCACGGCCTGCCCGCCCTTCACACCACCGCCCGCCATCCACACAGTGAAACCCCAATGGTTGTGGTCCCGACCGTTCACCTTTCCCTGGTTCGAGCCGGGAGTTGGCAGTTCCACCACCGGTGTGCGGCCGAACTCACCACCCCAGATGATGAGCGTCTCTTCGAAGAGACCTAGCCGCTTCAGATCTGAGATCAGGGCGGCGATACCCTTATCAACTTGTCCAGCGAGACGGCGGTGCTCTTTCTCCAGGTCGTCGTGGCTATCCCACGGCTGCACCGGCCCGTGGCTGAGTTGCACGAAACGCACGCCGCGTTCGACCAATCGTCGAGCGAGCAGCAGGCTCCGGGCCTGTTCGCCCGGACCATATGCTTCGAGGATGTGCTTGGGTTCCTTGCTCACGTCGAATGCTTCGCTCGCCTCAGACTGCATCCGGTACGCCAGTTCGAACGACTGGATGCGGGCTTCGAGTTGCGGGTCGTTCGGGCGCGCAGTTTGATGAGCGGCATTCAGTTTCGCGAGCAAGTCGAGTTGCTTCCGTTGTGCTGTACCGGGGGCAGTCTTGTTCTTCACAAACTCGACGAGTTTCTCGACATCGGTGTTCCGCGTATCAACGTAGCTCCCCTGGAAGATGCCAGGGAGGAATCCGGACTGCCAGTTCTGTGCTTCTTGCAGTGGGAAACCGCCCGGACACATTGCGACGAATCCCGGCAGGTTTTGGTTCTCGGTGCCGAGACCGTAAGTGACCCAACTCCCGACACTCGGGCGAATCAGTCGCGGTTCACCACAGTTCATCAGCAGAAAAGATGGTTCGTGGTTTGGCACATCGGCATACATGGAACGAATCACGCAGATGTCGTCGATGTGTTTGGCTGTGTTTGCGAAGATCTCGCTGACCTCCAGTCCCGATTGACCGTACTTCTGGAATTTGAACGGTGATGGGAATGCAGCGCCAGTACGGCGTTCCGTCTTGAGATTTGCAGCGGGCAGTGCCTTCCCAGCATACTTGGCGAGCTCAGGTTTCGGGTCAAATGTATCAACCTGACTCGGTCCGCCGTTCGCGAAGATGTGTATGACGTGCTTCGCCTTCGCCGGGAAGTGCGGTTGTTTCGGTGCCAGTGGATTGAGGCCGTCGGCAGCTTTGGCGTGTGTCGTCAGCAGTCCGGACTGTCCCATGAGTTGGGTCAGGCCGAGCATACCCATGCCGACACCGCAGCGGTTCAGGAGTTCGCGCCGAGAAAAGGGGGAGGCAGGAAACATCGCTGTATCTCGCGTGTCAAAGGTCGCTAAAGAATTCGGCCACGGACACCGTCGGTATCAGATTGTTCTTCAATCAATGAACATCAATTCATTGCACAGCAACAGCGCCTGCGCGAGTTGCGGCCACACACCGAAAAGGGCCTTTGGGTCATCCTCGGCTACGAATTCAAGGGCAAGGTCGAGTTCGCCCTTCATTGGGTTGCGGCTCAGTGCGAGGCGATAGAGCGCAGTCACCTTCTCGGTCGGTGTCTTCGCATTCACCACTTCGGAACGCGATGCCAGGCTCCTCGCCTGCTCCGTCACGAACGGACTGTTCATCAGGAACAACGCCTGTTGTGGAGCGGTAGTCTGGAACCGTTGCGGGCTGTGGGTGTCTGGACTGGCCACATCAAACGCACGCATGGTGCCTGGGAAGTTCGTGCGGTCGATCAGACCGTAGATGCTGCGCCGCGAGGAGAACGGTGCCTTGAACAGGTCGACCGGCTTGCCTTCCGCCGTGAGGTCGAGCTTTCCAGATACCGCGAGGAAGCTATCTCGCATCGCCTCGAAATCGAGACGGCGGCGATTCTGGTGTGTGAGCAGTTTGTTATCGGTGTCGAGTTTGAAAGCCTCTGCTGAGATCAGTGATGAGCGCTGGTAGGTCGCGGACGTCATGATCAGTTTGTGGATTTTCTTCAGGGACCAACCCTCTTTCACGAACTGAATCGCTAGCCAGTCGAGCAATTCCGGGTGACTCGGTGCGTCTGTCCGAACGCCGAAGTCGCTCGGAGTTCGCACAAGCCCGTGTCCAAAGTGGCCGACCCAGACGCGGTTCACCAGCACGCGTGCCGTCAGGGGGTTCTCGGGGCTGACGACCGCCTTCGCGAGTTCGAGCCGGCCGCTCCCTTCCGAAAATGCCTTGCGATTCGGCGTGGCAATCGCAGGTGACTGCCGCGGCACGACCGGACCGCGGTTACCTGGATTGCCACGAAGGAACACATACGACTGGAACGGGCTCGGCTTGTCGTTCAGCACGTGCGCTCGTGGCGGTGCGAACGGATTGGCCGCCTTGAACGCGTCGGTCTTCTTCTGGATTGCGGTGAGTGCATCGCGATCGGCACGGTTCTGGATCTTGTCGAAGTCTGTCACCGGAATGTCGAGCGGCCCGCCGACTGCCCAGACCTTGGCAAGTTCCGCCTGATCCTCCGTCGGTTCCGCTGTTGGAATTGCCGTAATCGCGCTTGCGACCGCTGCGACCGCTGCTTTGAAGGTCTTCGGTTTCGCGTCAGATAACGCCTTCACGACCAGTGGGTTGCCAGCCATCTTCGGGTTGATTCCGAGGGCGACGATCAACTCCGGAGCCTTCTCCGCAAACTCCTTTTCGGGTAAGTCCGCGAGAACCGAGATCGGGCCATACACCGGAGACCACTGTTTAAACTGCCCCGACAGGAACGCCCTCCAGCGACCGAAGACATGTGGCGACAGGTCACGTTCGCGTAAATACGCTTGCAGCTGGGCTTCGGGAACCTTGCGTGCTTCAATCACAGCCCTGATGTAATCGGCCACCACTGCGGGGTCACGCAATTTCTTGATGGTCGCGGCGTGGCGCTTTTGAAGTTCCGCCTTGTACTCACCTTCCCGTTTCTCGACCTCCTTCTCGAACGCGATCACCTCAGGAGTCCGTTGCACAGCGGCGATGAGCGGAAGTTCTTTTGGCTCGGTCGTGCTCGCGAAGATACCGTACAGCGAGTAGTAATCGGCCGTGGGAATGGGGTCGAACTTGTGGTCGTGGCAGCGAGCGCAACCGACGGACAAACCCATCAGCCCGCGGGTGACGACGTCGATCCGGTCGTCGATGATGTCGTGCGTATTGCTGAGGAATCGCCGCCCGAGCGTGAGGAAGCCGAGGGCCGCCAGTGGTCGTTTGTCGTCACCAAGCGGGAGTAAATCGGCTGCGAGTTGCTCAGTCACGAACTGATCGTAGGGCTTGTCCTCGTTTAGCGAGCGAATGACGTAATCGCGATACGTGTAGGCGAACGGGTAGTTCCGATCCTCGTTGAAAACATACCCCTTCGTGTCGGCGTAGCGGGCGAGATCAAGCCAGTAGCGACCCCAGCGCTGGCCGTACTGCGGGGACGCGAGCAACCGGTCGATCACTGCGCTCCATGCATTCGGACTGGCATCCTTCTCGAACGCTTCCACTTCGGCTGCCGAAGGCGGCAAGCCAATCAGGTCGAGGTATGCCCGGCGAATGAGCGTGCGGCGGTCTGCGAGCGGTGCAGGTGAAAGCCCAGTTGGTTCGATTTTCGCAAGGATAAAGCGGTCGATGTCATTCCGAACTTCCAGCTTCGGGTTTCGGACCTCGGGAGGAACGACGACCTTTACAGGCTGGAACGCCCAGTGTTTGCGGGGATCGGTGGATATGTTTCCCGATGCAGCGTCCTCAGGCGTGATCGCCCCAGCCTTCACCCACTCAGTCAGTGTCGCGACTGCCTTAGGAGGAATGGCCATCTTGGGCGGCATCTTGAAATCGCCCTCGTGCCGAACTGACTTCAGCAGCCGACTCTTCGCGGTGTCTCCCGGAACGATAACAGGGCCATCGTCGGCACCGGCCTTCAGCCCGGCACTGGTATCGAGACGCAACCCGCCGTTCTGCTTTTTGGGGCCGTGGCACCCGTAGCAGTGGTCAGCCAGGATCGGCCGCACTTTCTTCTCGAAGAATTCGATCTGTTCCGGCGTCGCCTTTTTGGGTGTGTCTGCAGCGACGACCGTGGAGCCGTGAAAAGTGATGAGGGACAGAAGCAACCAACGAGCCATCAGTACCCCTCGGAGACGCCGGCATGGTGTTTTGAAAGGCATACGGGGAGAGTTACTTTATTCTATCCAATGACGCTAATCACGGGAACGATTGTTTCTCGTTGCTGGATGTGAAGAAATCGGCTACGAAAGGTTGAAGAGAGATTGTTCTCACTGCTCCGATTCTATCGGCTGCACAGGGGGGGTTCTGCCCATGATCCGGCTCGACGCTGACCGCCCTGCCACGTTTTGCGACGGTCACACCCGCCGCGATTTCCTCCACGCGGGGGCGGTGGCTCCGTTTGGTCTCACACTCGCTGGCCTGAATCGGGCCAAGGCGAATGCCTCTGGCTCAGCCAAGGACAACGACGTGAACTGCATCATGCTGTTCCTCGTTGGTGGCCCCAGTCAGCTCGACACGTTCGACCCCAAGCCGAAAGCGCCTGCAGAGGTTCGGGGGCCGTTCACGGCGATCAAGACGAACGTCGTCGGAACGCAGATCAGCGAGATCTTCCCCAAGACGGCCAAGCACGCCGACAAATTCTCGATCATCCGCTCGGTGTACCACACGGCGACAGCCGTTCACGATACCGGCCACCAGATGATGCAAACCGGCCGCCTGTTCGCGGGCGGCATCGAGTATCCGCACATCGGCTGTTCCCTCAGTTACCTCAAGGGAGGTCGCGGTGAACTCCCAGCACACGTTCTGGTGCCGAAACCGATTGGTCGCACAGGCGGCAACCTCCCACACGGCCATGCCGCGGGTTACCTCGGCAAGTCGCACGATCCGTTCATCCTGAACGCCGACCCCAACGCGCCCGGCTTCAAGGTGCCCGACCTGCTCCCGCCCGATTACATCACCGGCATCCGCGCCGAGAGGCGGCAGAAGTTCCGCGACGCGGTCGATGGTGCGACAGCAACCTTCGAGAACAACGGAGCCGCTAAACAACTCGACGACAACTTCGCGCTGGCCTACAAACTGATGTCCTCGGCCAAGGCCCGTGAGGGGTTCGCGTTAGAGAAAGAATCCGCGAAGACCCGCGACCGCTACGGCCGCACGCGATTCGGGCAGTCGTGCCTGATGGCCCGTCGGCTCATTGAGGCCGGCGTGCGGTTCGTAACCGTGAACATGTTCGAGACGGTCTTCGACGAGGTGACGTGGGACATTCACGGCTCGCGGCCGTTCACCGACGTACAGCAGATGGCGAAGGAAGTTGCGCCAAACTTCGACACCGCCTACACGGCACTGCTCGAAGACCTCGCCGAACGAGGGTTGCTATCGAACACGATGGTCATCGCGTGTGGTGAGTTCGGCCGCACCCCGAAGGTAAACCCTGCCGGCGGGCGGGACCACCACCCGCACGTGTGGTCGATCCTGATGGGCGGCGGACCGATCAAGGGCGGCCAGATCATCGGCGAATCCGATGAGTTGGGCTACGCACCAAAGACCCGCCCCGTGACCCCCGGCGAAGTGGCCGCGACGCTCTACAAGGGTTTGGGCCTCGACCCACACAAGGAACTGCCCGGCCCACAGAACCGCCCCATCCCACTGGTGGACTACGACCGGAAGCCGATCAACGAGTTGTTCTAAACGGTCCGCGCTCCGGTGCGAGGACTCCGCGTCGCGGCTAACGATAACGTCGATTGCGGAGCCGCGACGCGAAGTCGTCGCAACGGAGCGCGTAACACTACGAGTTCACTATGCGACTCTCTTCCGTTTGCGTGGCGCTGCTGCTTACTGCCCTTCCCGCGTCGGCGGGTGAGTTGCGAGTCTATCCTCCGAAGATCACGCTTTCGGGGCCGAACCGCACGCAGCAATTACTCGTGGTCGAAGAGGTGAACCGCCGCGTGGTGAAGGATCACACCGCGAGCACAACTTTCCGATCATCCGACGAGAAGGTTGCGAAGGTAAATGCTGCCGGAGTTGTCACCGCGGTTGGCAAGGGAAGTGCCACCATCAGCATTGCACTCGAAGGTGGGCGAACTGCTCCACTCACTACAGTCAGCGTTGCTGGTTTCGATAAGCCAAGCGAATGGAGCTTCCGCAATCACGTCGTGCCGGTGCTCACGCGAACGGCGTGCAACTCGGGTGCGTGTCACGGGGCACTCGCCGGCAAGGGCGGGCTGAAGCTGTCGCTGCGCGGCTTCGATCCCGAATCCGACTGGTTCGTCCTCACTCGCCAGGCTCTCGCCCGTCGCGTCGATCAAACCAATCCCGCAGAGAGCTTGCTGCTCAAGAAGGGAGCCCGCCTCATGCCTCACGGCGGCGGCACTCGCTTCACCGATGGCGATGAGAACTACACGCTCCTCCTCGACTGGATAAAGTCCGGGGCACACGGACCACGCGATTCGGACGTGAGCCTGGAACGGATCGAGGTCTTCCCTCCTGCTGCGTTGTTGAAGCCGAAAGACAAGATTCGCGTGATCGCCCGCGCGGTCTATTCCGACGGGACGAACGAGGACGTGACCCGATGGGCCAAGTTCACATCGAGCGAAGACCTGGTTGCCGGGGTGAACGAGGACGGCGGGATCACCGTGACTGGCAGCGGTGAAGCCGCGATCATCGTAAACTTCGGGACGAAGGTTACGACACTCTCGGTGACTGTCCCCTTCCCGAACGAGGTCAACGCCGCGGCCTTCGCACGGCCAGCCGGTAGCGGTTTCATTGATGACCTGATCCTGACAAAACTTGAACTCTTGCGGCTCCCTCCTTCCGGTCTTTGCACCGATGCCGAGTTCATTCGCCGGGCATTCCTCGACACGTGCGGCATTCTGCCCCCCGTCGAAGAAACGAAAGCGTTCCTAGCGGATAAAGACTCCAAGAAGCGCGAGAAGCTCATCGACAAACTTCTCGAACGCCCCGAATTCGCGGACTACTGGGCGTACCGCTGGTCCGACCTGCTTCTTGTGTCGAGCCGGCGATTGCAGCAACCCGCGATGTGGGCCTTCTATCGCAAGATTCGGCAATCGGTCGCTGATAACCAACCCTGGGACAAGTTCGCTCGTGGCATCCTCACCGCCTCTGGGAGTTCACTGAGCGAGGGCGGCGGGAACTACTTCGTGCTCCACAAGGACGTCGCCGCCCTGGCCGAAGCCACCGCGATCACGTTCCTGGGCACGGGTATTGGGTGTGCGAAGTGCCACAACCACCCACTGGAAAAGTGGACGCAGGACGAGTACTGGGCGTTCGCGAATCTGTTCTCGCGAGTCGGGTTGAAAAACGGCGACCGCCCCGGCGAGGTGCTCGTGCAATCGCGGCTCGATGGCGAGGCGCTCCACTTGCGGCGGGGCGTCGCGATGCCACCGATGCCGCTCGACGGCAAGCCGCTCGCGCTCGATGCTGCCACCGATCGCCGGGCGTACTTCGCCGATTGGCTCACGGCACCGAACAACCCGTTCTTCGCGAAGGCGGTCGTGAACCGAATCTGGCGGAACTACATGGGTCGCGGATTGGTCGAGGCCGAAGACGATCTTCGCGTGTCGAACCCCGCGAGCAACATCGAACTGCTCGACGCGCTCGCGGCCGACTTCGTCAAGAACCGATTCGACATGAAGCGACTCATGCGGAGCATTCTCGGTTCGGCGGCGTACCAGCGTTCTTCGCAGCCACTCCCGGCGAACGCAGCCGACGACAGGTTCTACTCGCGTTACCTCGTGCGTCGGCTGCCCGCTGAAGTGATCCTGGATGCCTACTCCGATCTCACGGGTGTGCCCACGCTGTTCAATCAGATCAAGACGGCGGCCGGCGACTCGGCCAGCGCCGTGACGACTTACCCCGCTGGCACTCGCGCCATGCAACTTCCTGATTCGCTGCTGTTGTCGCGATTCCTGGAAGCGTTCGGGCGAGCCGATCGCGTCGCGACCTGCGCCTGCGAACGAACTGCCGATGCCAGCGTGACCCAGGCGCTTCACCTGAACAACGGCATCACCCTCAACGACAAGTTGCGTGACAAGCAATCCATCGTGACGAAATGGCTCGATGCCAAGCTCACGGACGCCGAGATTGTGGATTGCGTCTTCCTGGCAGCGCTCACCCGCGAACCCACATCGAGCGAGAAAAAGCGATTTGTGGCTCTGTTAGCAGAGTCCGAGAAGTACGGGCCAAAATCTCGGCGGGAAGGAATCGAAGACTTTGTGTGGGCCGTACTCACCGGCCGAGAGTTCTTATTCAACCACTGATTGCGAAGGCAGACGCCCATGAACCCGAACGACCTGACCACCGGACCAGACCCGAACGCTCAACCGTGGCAGAAACAACCCCAGGACGCGGGTGCGCCGACCAGTGACGGCGGTGTCGGTTCACTCGCCGACGCTGCGAGCGGGGCAATCGACATCGCCGGTGGGGCGCTCGACGCGGCGGGAACTGTGATCGAAGGGGCGGGCGGTTGCCTCGACGGATGCTCTGGTTGTTCGGCCGCGATCCTCATTGCACTTTTCCTCACAGCTGGCACCGCCTTCGCCATGTTCAACTGACCAACGATGCGCCCATTTCAAGGGCTGGGCTGAAGGTATACACCATGACTCGCTTGCTCTCCCTCGTGATTCTCGCGTTCCCTGTTGGCGCGTTTGCTGCGGCACCGGCTGTCACCACGACGGCGTATCACTCGCAGGGAAAGATCGTGGCGTTCGGAACGCACGGCGAAGTTCGACTGTTCGACACACAGAACGCGAGCCCGCTTGGAACGATGGCCTGCCCCGGTCGCATCACGGCAATCGCGTTCGATCCGAGTGAACGCTGGCTTGCGGTCGCGGGCGGCGAGCCCGGCAAGGTGGGTGAGGTGCGGTTGTTCAGGCTCGATGCAGCTGGCAAGGCGACCAAAGCCGCGACCCTCACGATCAGCGGCCACAAGGACTCCATCTTCGCAGTGGCATTCACGCCCGATGGCAAGACGATCGCCACAGCGGGTTACGACCGCATCATCAACCTTTGGGACATTCCAGCCGAGCTACCCTCTGAAGCGATGACGCTGAAAGCACCAAGGTTAACCCTAAAGGACCACAGCGACACGATCTACGCCCTTGCCTTCTCACCCAACGGCACGCTACTCGCTTCCGGTTCGGCCGATCGCTCGGTGAAGATCTGGGACACTGCCACCGGCAAGCGACTCTACACGCTCGGCGACCCGACAGACTGGGTGTATTGCCTTGCGTGGAGCCCTGACATGAAGCACCTCGCGGCCGGCGGCGTGGACAAGAGCGTTCGCGTCTGGGAAGCGAACAAGGACGGTGGAAAACTGATCGGCTCCGCGTTCGCACACGAGAGGCCAGTCTGGCGAGTGGCTTACACCCCGGACGGCACGCACCTCTACACCGTGGGAGAGGATCGCGTCATCAAGTTGTGGGACTCGGCCAAGCTCTCCGAAACGAAGACCTACCCTGCGCAACCCGACACGATTCTCGATTTCTCGCTTCGGCCAGACGGCAAACAGTTCGCGGTCGCGCGATTCGACGGCGTTGCCCTTCTCATTGACCCAACAACTGGGAAGCCGAACGCCGAGCTGAAACTGGCGAGCGTTCCACCAATTGCCGATCCCAAGATCACACCCGCTGCTCATCAGGAGCCGAAGCCCATGCCCAAAGATCGCTTCGCCGTGGTGAAGGAAGCGGATAGCAGCGATTCCGCTCGCGTCGCGCAAACGATCATCCTTCCAGTTACCGTGGTCGGTGTTGTCGATCGCGCGGGTGATGCCGACTTCTACCGCTTCGAGGCAAAGGTGGGTGATCAGATCGGCGTTGAAGTGATCACCGCTGGCTCGAAGCTCGACCCCGCACTTGTGCTCACGGACACCGCCGGAAGCGTCCTCGCGGAAGGGTCTGGCATCCTCGGGTATCGAGCCGTGAAGGCCGGAATGTATTCCATCGGCATTCGCGATCGTGAGTATCGTGGCGGTGCGGATTTCACCTATCGACTGAGTGTTGGAAATATCTCTGTGATCACAGGCGTGTTCCCGCTGGCCGTTCAAAGGGGACGCACAGCAGAGGTGCATGTTGATGGCGTGAACCTCAGTTCGCCCGTGGGATTGCAGGTTAAGGTCAGTGTGCCCGCCGATGCAGTGCTCGGCTCGCGCGTGAACGTGCCCCTGACCAACGAGAAGGAAAAGCCGCTCGGCGTGGCGTCGGTGATTGTGGCCGAGTTCCCTTCAGTTGTGACCGATCCCGTGTCGGGTGCCGACCTACGGGTGCCAGGTTCGGCTGATGGCATCTTCACGAAACCCGGTGAGGCTCAACTTGCACGTTTCACCGCGAAGAAAGGCGAACACCTCGTTGTGGAAGTGCTCGCACGCAGGGCTGGTTCACCGGTCGATCCCGTGATCGAGATCCTCGATTCCTCGGGTAAGCCTGTTCAGCGAGCAACCCTGCGGTGCGTCGCGAAAACCTACACGACCTTCCGTGATCACGATTCCGTCGCGTCCGGCATTCGGATGGAAACGTGGAACGAGATGGCTATCGATGATTATCTCCTCGTAGATGGCGAGGTGATGCGAATCCTCGCACTGCCGAAGAACCCCGACGACGACTGCCAGTTCTATCAGGTCGCGGGGCAGCGAGTTGGTTACCTCGGCACCACCCCCGGCCACCACGCTCTCGGCACGCCGATGTACAAGGTCGAATTCCATCCTGCGGGGAAGTTGTTTCCACCGAACGGTCTGCCCGTGATTCCTGTCCATTACCGCAACGACGATGGCGGCGCTGGTTATGGAAAGGACTCGTTCCTGATGTTCCAGTCGCCGGCTGATGGCCAGTACCAAGTGCGCATCACCGACGCTCGTGGTGCGGCGAGCCCGAACCATTCTTACCGCGTCACGGTGCGACCACCCAAACCCGACTTTTCAGTGAGTTTCACTCCAGATTCGCCATCGGTTAACGCAGGTGGCGGTCTGCCAATCAATGTGACAATGAAACGCACCGATGGTTTCGACGGGCGTGTGCAGGTCAAGCTCGAAGGGCTCCCCGCGGGGTTCACCGCCCCCGAGACGTTTGTCGAAGCGGGGCACACAACGTCCGCATTCACGCTGTTCGCACAAGCCGACGCGAAGGTGCTACCCGACGCGAAACTGGTGCTGGTCGCTCGTGGGATGATCGACGGCAAGGTCGTCATTCACGAAACGACGGGCGGGCTTCCGAAAGTGATCCCGGTCGGCGACATCGTGACCACGACTCGCGAAACGGCGATCACGTTGAAGCCCGGTCAGGAAGCACGGTTTGTGGTGGACATCGCACGGCAGGGAAAGTTCGCTGGGCGCGTTCCACTGGAAGTGCGAGGGCTCCCGCATGGCGTCCGCGTGCTGAACATCGGTTTGAATGGCATTCTCGTCACTGAACGCGATACTAGCCGCGAAATCGTGCTCTATGCGGAGCCGTGGGTGAAACCGATGGATCGCCCAATTGTCGTGTTCGCTCGTCGCGAGGGCACGAACGCAGAACATGCTGCGAAATCCGTGCAACTCAAGATCGAGTAATAGCAAATCGGTTACCCCTACGCATTCCAACGCGGTTATCCCTCTGAGCAATCTTGAGGGAACCGCGATGAAGATCATACTTCCAGGTGGATCGGGGCAGGTCGGAACAATTCTCGCCCGACACTTCCACGCGAACAAACACGACGTTATAGTTCTCAGCCGCAAGCCGTCGGCCGCCCCATGGCGAGTCGTCGCGTGGGATGCAGAACACATCGGCGATTGGGCGAAGGAACTCCACAACGCAGATGTCGTGATTAATCTCGCGGGCCGCAGTGTGAACTGTCGGTACACGCCCGCCAATCGCCGTGAAATCATGGAATCGCGAGTTCGGTCCACGCAAGTTATCGGGGAAGCAATTCGACAAGCGGCGAGGCCACCTCGCGTGTGGCTTCAGGCAAGCACCGCCACCATATACGCACACCGGTTCGACACCGCCAACGACGAGCACACCGGCATCACCGGCGGCAACGAACCAAACGCGCCGGACACATGGCGATTCAGCATCGACGTTGCAACTTTATGGGAACGAGCGTTCGACGCGAAGGATACGCCGCACACGCGGAAGGTGGCGCTCCGTTCCGCGATGACGATGAGCCCGGATCGCGACGGCGTCTTCGATACCCTGCTCTGGCTCGTGCGACGCGGGCTGGGTGGCCGAGCCGGTGATGGCCGGCAATTCGTGTCCTGGATTCACGAAGTGGACTTCATTCGCGCCGTGGAATTCCTGATCGAACACGACATGAGCGGCCCGGTGAACCTTTCGGCACCAGAGCCGTTACCAAACGCAGAGTTCATGCAAGAGCGGCGTGGGGGTGTCGTATCGGACTGCCCGCGACGCAATGGATGATCGAACTGGGAACGTGGGCGATGCGAACCGAATCGGAACTGGTGTTGAAGAGCCGGCGGGTGGTGCCGACCAGATTGGTGGAAGCGGGCTTCAAGTTCCGCTTCCCAACCTGGCCGGCGGCCGCCCGCGATCTATGCCGGGGCTGGCGTGAGTGCCATCACTCCTCGTCTTCGCGGAGCTTGGCGAGCACGGTGTAATCCTCAAGCGTCGTGGCGTCGCCAGTCGATTGGCGGCCGGCAGCCACGTCTCGCAAGAAGCGCCTCATGATCTTCCCGCTGCGTGTCTTTGGCAGGGTTTCCGTGAACTTGATGTCGTCCGGACGGGCAAGTGCGCCAATGTTGTGAACGACGTGTGCCTTCAACTCGGCTTTCAGCGCGTCGGTCGGCTCGTTCCCCTGCTTGAGCGTTACGAAGCAGACAATCCCTTCGCCCTTCAGGTCGTCGGGCTTGCCGACAACAGCAGCCTCGGCGACCTTCGGGTGGTTCACGAGTGCGCTTTCCACTTCCATCGTGCTGAGGCGGTGACCGCTCACGTTCAGCACGTCATCCACGCGGCCCATCACCCAGATGTAGCCGTCGTCGTCGATGCGAGCACCGTCGGCCGTGAAGTAGATGCCATCGTAGTGGCTCCAGTACGTCGTCTTGTAGCGCTCGTCGTCACCGTAGATCGTGCGCATCATGCTCGGCCACGGTCGCTTCACCACGAGGAAACCGCCACTGTTAGCGGGCACAGCGTTCCCAGATTTATCGACAACTTCGGCTTCAATGCCGGGGAGGGGCTTCGTAGCGCTACCGGGCTTGGTGGGGATCGCGCCTGGGAGTGGGGCGATCATGATCGCGCCGGTTTCCGTCTGCCACCACGTATCCACGATCGGGCAGCGCTCGCCACCGATGAGCTTGTGATACCACATCCACGCTTCGGGGTTGATCGGCTCGCCGACGCTTCCAAGAAGCCGCAGCGACGAGAGGTCGTGCCCCTTCGGGTGGTGGTCGCCCCACTTGATGAATGCCCGGATCGCCGTGGGAGCAGTGTAGAAGACGCTCACCTGATACTTTTCGATGATCTCCCAGAAGCGATCTTCCTTCGGCTGATTCGGAGCCCCTTCGTACATCACGATCGTGCTGCCGTTGCACAGCGGGCCGTACACGATGTAGCTATGCCCGGTGATCCAGCCCACATCCGCAGTACACCAGTAAACGTCGTCTTCCTTGAGGTCAAAGACCCACTTGTGCGTCAGCGAGGAACCAAGGAGATAGCCACCCGTGGTGTGGAGCACGCCCTTGGGTTTGCCAGTGCTGCCGGAGGTGTAAAGGATGAACAGCGGGTGTTCGCTGTCGAGTGGTTCTGCGGGGCAGTGTTGCGAGCCGGCGGCCATGAGATCGTGCCACCACAGGTCGCGGCCGTGTTTCATCTCCACTGCTGTATTGCAGCGGTTCAGCACGATACACTTCTCGACTGTCGGCGACTTCTCCAGAGCCGCATCCACGTTCGCCTTCAGAGGCACGACCTTGCCGCGTCGCCAGCCGCCGTCCGCGGTGATGATGATCTTGCTCTTCGCATCGTTGTTTCGGTCCGCAACGGCATCCGCTGAGAAGCCGCCGAACACGACCGAGTGCATCGCCCCGATGCGAGCACATGCGAGCATGGCGATGGCCGCTTCAGGCACCATCGGCATGTAGATCGTTACGCGATCGCCCTTTCCCACACCGAGCAACTTGAGAGCATTTGCAAACTTGCAGACCTCGCGGTGAAGTTGTTGGTACGTGAGCGTGCGAGTGTCGCCGGGTTCGCCCTCGAAAATGATCGCAGCCTTGTTCTTTCGCGGCCCCGTGAGATGCCGGTCCAGGCAATTCTCGCTCGCGTTAAGTTGCCCACCGACGAACCACTTTGCGTGCGGCGCATTGCTCCAGTCGAGCACCTGAGTCCATGGCTTGGTCCAATGGAGCGACTTCGCTTGCTCGGCCCAGAACGCATCGGGATCACGCTTGGCCCATTCCGCAAGGCGGTCGCGTTCCTTGGCATCGACAAGCGATGCAGCGACGAAGTCTGCCGATGGTGGGAAGACGCGGGTTTCCTTCAAGACGCTCGTAATGTTCTTTTCGGGGCTCGACATGGGAGGGGTACGTGGGTTGTGGGTCGTTGGTTGCGGGTCGGCGGAAGAATTCACCGATTGGTATAACATACTGCGAGCGTGGAACCAACGACCAACGAACAACAACCCACAAACAACCTCCGATGACCGACACTTTTACCATCGCAGCGGTGCAGATGAAAATCGCCCCGGATCGCGAGGCAAATCTCGCCAAAGCCGAGGCAGCCATTGGCGAAGCCGCGAAAAAGGGCGCTCAGATCGTCTGCCTGCCAGAGTTGTTCACGGGCTATTACTTCTGCCAGCAGGAAGACATCGCTCTGTTCGATCTTGCGGAAGCGATCCCTGGACCGAGTGAAGCCCGCCTCGCAGCGGCGGCCAAGAAGAATGGCGTCGTCGTGGTCGGCTCGCTGTTCGAGAAGAGGATGCCCGGCGTGTATCACAACACGGCCACGGTTCACGATGCGAAGGGCGAGCTCCTCGGCATCTACCGCAAGATGCACATTCCGGACGACCCGCTGTTCCTCGAAAAATTCTACTTCACACCCGGAGACCTTGGCTTCAAGGTGTTCAACACACCTGCCGCCAAGGTGGGGACGCTCGTGTGCTGGGATCAGTGGTTTCCGGAAGCCGCGCGCCTCACGGCCCTCATGGGCGCTGAAGTGATCTTCTACCCGACGGCAATCGGATGGCACCCACGCGAGAAGGCGGAGTTCGGTGAGGCCCAGCATTCCGCCTGGGAAACGAGCATGCGTGGGCACGCGATTGCAAACGGCACCTACGTCTGCGGCGTGAACCGTGTCGGTCACGAGGTGATCGTCGGCGAGGGGCTGGAATTCTGGGGCGGGTCGTTCGTCAGCGATCCCTTTGGCCGAGTGGTCGCGAAAGCGAGCCACGATAAGGAAGAGATTCTGGTCGTGCCGTGTAGCCGCAAGCACATGGAAGACGTGCGGCGGAACTGGCCATTCTTCCGCGACCGCCGCATCGACGCTTTTGGGGGAATCTCGAAGCGCGTCGCAGATTGACTCAGCCGAATCGCTTCAACCCATAGGGCGTCGGGTCGATGTGCGGTTTAGCTCCGTTAAGCATCTCCGACACCAGTTTGCCGGTTGCGGTCGCCATCGACAGCCCCAGCATGTTGTGCCCGGCAGCAATGAGCACATTCCCCATCGAGGGGCTGCGGTCGATCACAGGCAGCCCGTCGAACGTCATCGGCCTCCACCCCCACCATTCCTCCTGCACTGGCTCCGCGAGCGGATCGCGGAGGTAGTGCTTCGCTGCGTCAGTCAGAATCGAAAGCCGCGAGCGATTCATGCTGTCGTCATAACCCGCGAATTCCATTGTGGAGCCGAGACGATAACCCGATGCGAACGGCGTGACGGCCACGCGGTGTTCCTCGAAGATCAGCGGATACGTCGGACACACCGCCGGTCTCGGCATTGTGAGGGAATACCCCTTCCCTGGCTGGATCGGAATGCGGCAGCCGAGTTCTGCATTCAACAACGGTGTCCACGCGCCGGTCGCAATGACGATGTGATCTGCGGTAATGTCGCCAGATTTTGTGCTCACGGCAGTCGCTTTGCCATCCGACTTCACGAATCCAGTCACCTCGCAGTTCTCGCGTACCTCCACGCCAAGGTTCAGCAACACACGCCGCAGTTCTGACATGAGTTTGTCAGGGCGTAAATGGGCATCGGACTGATACAGATAGCCGCCTGCCATCCCCGCCTTCAGAGCCGGTTCCAGAGCTGCGAGCTCTGATGAATCGAATCGCTTGGCGGGCATCGCGAACTCACGACGTAGCAGCTCATCCGTGTGAAGGTAATGCTCGAAGTGCTTCGGCGTTTCGTAGACGAAGAGGAGCCCCTTGGTCTCCCATTCGCATTCCAGGCGTTCGGCTCGCAACAGCTCGTCGTAGAGCCCGCGGGACGAATTTAGAAGTGCCTGGATGCTATGACCCGTGGCGAGCATGTCGCGTTGATTGCAACGACGAGCGAAGCCGAGAAACCACCCGAGGTTCTTGAGGACAACCCCTGGCCGAACCTTCAGGGGCGAGTTGCGATGGAACAGCGTCTTCAGTGTGGACCAGATTGCACCGGGCATCGCGAGCGGTAGAACGTGGCTCGGGCAGACGTAGCCACAGCTGGCGTGCGAACACGCGGCCCCAAACTTCGCCCGATCGACGATCGTCACCGAGTACCCCGCCTTCGCGAGGTAATACGCGGAACACGCACCAACCACACCACCACCGACCACCACAACACGCCCCGGCATGACGCCTCCACGAAATAAAGAACCCCCGGCGGTCCGGGGGCTTTATATCAAACCGGCCTGTCAGTTGGCGTCACTGATTGAACAGGAAGCCCTTACTGTTCAACAACGCCCAGATGATGTTCTCGTAAGCGGCCTTCGTTGTTTTGGTCGCCTTGTGCTTCTCGATGTGCTCGAGAGCGAGCTTCAACTTTTCCTCGCTCGGCTTGCTGCCGACGGCAACCACGAACAACTCAGTTACCTTCTCGGCGTCAGGCCGCGGGTCCTTTGTAATCTGTTCGGCACGAGCACCAGCACGAGCGATCTTGTCCTGCACTTCCTGGCTGTTCAGCAGGTGCAGTGTCATTGCCAGACTTGCCTCGTTCACCCGTTCGCATTCGCAGGCACTAATGCGCTGCGGGCGACCGGTCACGTCGAGGAAGTACGACACAAACGATTCGTCCGGCAACATGATCGCCCGGCTCGGTGCGAACTTGTCCGAGGGCAGACCCGGGAACACGGTCGGGCTGTCGGTCAGTTTGCAAACCGCGTCGAACAACACCTCGGCTTGCAACCGTTTCGGGTAGTAGCGGGCGAACGACTGCTTGTCGGCCGAGTTGAAGTCGTTCGGCATTGCGGAGAGCTGATACGTCCGGCTCTTGCAGATCGTCTTCACCAGTGCCTTGAGGCTGTACTTGTTGTCGATCAGGTTCTGCGCCAGCGAGTCGAGCAGTTCCGGGTTCGACGGCGGGTTCGTGATCCGCAAGTCGTCGAGTGGGTCCACGATTCCGCGACCAAAGAAGTGCGCCCAGTAGCGGTTCGCCACAGCCTTCGCGAAGAACGGGTTCTTCGGGCTGGTCATCCAGTCGGCGAACTTCTGCCGGGGGTCTTCGTCGGTCCCCGAGGTAATTACTTCGCCATCGAGTGGCTTCATCGGGGCGTTCTGGCCTGTTCGCTTGTTCTGCACGCTTCCGGTGGACTTCACGAACAGAACCTGTCGCTGGTTCTGCTGGTTCTGCTGAATGCGGCCGGGCACCTGTACATTCTTGGTGCCGACACGTGCGAAGAACGCCGCCACGCCCCAGTAGTCGTCCTGGCTCCACTTTTCGTAAGGGTGGTGGTGGCAGTTCGCACACGCGAGCCGCTGCCCCAGGAACACCTGGCCCACATCATCGACGAAGTTCTCGGCAGTCTTCACCTCCTTGTACCACACCGTGGTTGGCGACTTGGATTCGTCGCCGATTGCACAAACGATGTCGCGGGCGAAGTCGTCGTACGGCTTGTCCGACGCGACCGCCTCGCGAATCCAGGTGTGGAACGCGAAGGTGCCATACGCGCGATCCGGGAGATTCCGCCGCTTGACGCGAAGGATGTCGGCCCACTTGTTTGCGAAGAAATACGCGTACTCAGGAGTCTCGACGAGTGCATCGACGAGTTTGTCACGCTTCTTCGGATCCTTGTTCGCGAGGAAAGCGGTCACATCGCTCGGGTTCGGCAGCGTGCCGGTCACATCCAGGTAGACGCGGCGAATGAACGCCTCATCCGTGCAAAGTTCAGAAGGCGTGATGTTCAGCTCACGCCACTTGTTGGCAGTCGCCTTATCGACCACGGTCTGCTCGGGGAACTCGAACTTCACCACATCACCGGGACGCGGAACGATGGCCCGGAACACCGCGACATTGCCGTTGAAGCGTGCCATCACGGCCGCTTGACCAGTCATAGCCTGGGTGTTCACGACACCAGCCTCGGTGACACTTGCGATGTCCGTATCGTTGCTCTCGTACTGAGCACGACGGGTCACATCCTCGACGGTGCCATCCGAGAAGTGAGCGTGAACCGCGACTTGCTGGCGACCCTTGCGTTCGATCACCCGGCTTTCGGGATGGATGGAGATTTTCACCACAGTCGGATCACTCGGACTGCCGTAGGGAAGACCAGATGCAATCCAGCGGCGAACGATTTTGTATTCCTCGCTGCCAACTTCAGTCTTCTTACCGCCACCGTGTGGTGCGGTGCCGGCCATCTTCGTGAGCAACAGGCTGCTCTCCGGGGCAGCGGGGAACACACGACGACCGCGACCTTCCTTCAGAAGATTCTCGTAATCGAACTGCGGATCGAATCCGAGCAGGGATAGCCGGAAACCGTTCTGACCCGCGATTTTGCCATGGCAGCCACCCGAGCTACACGACAGCTTCGTGAAGATCGGAACGACGTGGTTGGCGAAGTTCAGAGGCAGCGGCGCCTCCATCTTTTCGGCAGTGACCGCGATTCGAACCGTCTTCCCCTCGAACGTCGCGGTAATTTCCGCCGTGCCGTTGCCGACCGGGAACACACGACCGTTGGCATCGACGCGAACGACCTTGGCATCGGACGCAGCGTAGGTCGCGGCAGCCGAGAGATCGACTTCACGCCCATCCGCATGCTTACCGGTGATGAGCAATTGTGGCGCGTCGTCCATGCCCTTCAGCTTCAGGGCGTTTGGGAACGCCGTGATCGCAGTCACGGGTTTGGCTGGTTCTGCCATCGCGGCAGTAGCCGTGAACAACGATATCACGGTTGTGAGTAAGAGGCGGGTCATGGCAGCTCCGACGGGAGGTGGATGCTAGCAGGTTGGTTTGGTGTGCCGCCCGAAGGCGAGGTGGGCACTGGGTTGATGATTCCGGTGCCCAATCTGACTCGGTCGTTGCAGTATTCGGGTCACTTGACCTTTGTCAATTTCGCGGTCTTCGACCCGTCAGCGGTACTGAGGGTAAGGTTGTCGCCCTCGAACTTGATTTTCGCTTTGTTCTCTTTCCCAAAAGGACCATCGCCCTTTTCGCCCTTCTTATCCATCCCGATAAACTCAAGTTGGTCACCGCTGATTTTGTATTTGGCCGTGGTGTTCATATCCAGCTTTGCTCCACTCTTCTCAAGCATGGCCTTCATGGATGCGTCGAGTTCCATTCCCACGGTCACGTTGCCATCTGGCTTGAAGTCGAAATAGAAGTAGCTCTTGTCGTCCTTCCCATCTTTGGCCTTGGAAGCCTCATCGAACCCAGTACCGCCCACCACCTTCCACTTCCCAATAATTTTCGATTCGTTCCCGCCGCAACCCGTGGCGATTAGCGAAAGTCCAGCAAGAACCAAGAACGCGAACTTTCGAGGAGTGAGGAGCATCGATTCGTCTCGGTGAAGAATGCCTCAGTGGGTCCACCCAACCAGTTTAGGAATACCGTCCGAGGTGGGATTATTGTCGCCGCTCGGACGGACAAACGCCAGCTTGGAAGCAACCCAGGCCTGAGAATCCGATCACTTCATCCGGGTCAGTTTGGTCATCGATCCGTCGGGATCCTTGATCGTCATCTCGTCGCCATTGATGATGATGTCCGACCGAGCTTTATCACCCTTGAACATCTTCTTCGTCTCGTCGTCTTTCATGTCGTAGACTTCGACCTTGTCGCCTGGGAGCAGTTTGTATTTGGCTTCCCAACTCGTCTTCGGCTCCTTCCCCTTGGGAGCGAGAGCTTTCAACATGTCAAGGGTCTCGGGTTTGTCGGACCCGAGCGCGAGAAGAAGGCCATTATCAGCCTTAAATTCGATGTAGACGAATAGCCCCATCTTGCCCATCGCCTCGAACTCTCCCTTGGTCTTGGGATCTTTTTCTGGCGGAGCCGTGATCTTCCACTTTCCGATGATCTTGCCGGTGTTGTTTGAACTGCACCCAGTGACTCCAAGGGCGAGACCAGCGAGTACGAAAACTGCAAGTTTCAGAGGGGCAAACCGCATAAATGCATCTCGGTCATGAGTTGCCCAGTGGGTCCGCGGAAGTTCGTCGGATGCCAACCGGGGCGGTACAGTTGTACCGCCCCAGAGGGGAAAACGCCAGCATCGAAGGCCGATCAGATGAGTTCCTTGACAACTTCACGATCATCAAGGATGTACATTGGGCGGCCAGAGCCGTTCGGGAAGGTCATTGCTGGATCGATCCCCATCTGCCGATAGATGGTGCTGAGCAGTTGCGGCACGGTCACAGGACGATCCTTGGGTCGTTCGCCCTTCGCGGTACTCGCACCGACAGCCTGGCCCATCTTCAGCCCGCCGCCTGCGATCATGGCACCCATCACCGGGCTCCAGTGGTCGCGGCCAGCATTCATGTTCACCTTCGGAGTGCGGCCGAACTCGCCCCACATCACCGTGATGACGTCGTCGCCCATGCCCCGCTCGTGCAAATCACTAATCAGGTTCGCGATGCCACGGTCCACCTGGGGAAGCTGCTTCTTCAGGGTGGTGAAGTTCTGACCGTGAGTATCCCAGCCGCCGATGCTGAGGGTGACACACCCAACACCTGCTTCAACCAGCCGGCGAGCTGTGAGGAACTGCTCGACGCCCTTGTACCGTTCCTGAACCTTGGGGTCTTCCTTCTTGATGTCGAGAGCGGTGCGAACCACACCGGCCGTCACCATCTCGAGAGCCTTCTCGGTGTAGGAATCCATTCCGATCATTGTGCCGCTCGCGTCGATCTCGCGACGTGTATCGTCGAAACTCGTGAGAAGATTCTTCCGGTCGTCGAGCCGGTCAACCGTGACGCCGTTGGCCATCTTCAGGTTGGCGTTACCCTGACCACTCGGGGTGAAGGGTCGGTGCGCGATACCGAGGTACCCCGGTTCGGTGCCGCGGCTCATGCCTCGCAGCGAAACGAACGGTGGCACAGCGCCGTTGCTTTCCGCACGCAACTTGGACACCACGGAGCCGAAACACGGGTGATCCGCGATGCGGTTCACGCGATCGGGGTAACCAGTCATCACCAGAGTGTCGCTGTGTTCATCGACTGACACGACGGAGCGGACGCAGGCGAGCTTGTCCCACATCTTGGCTTGCATCGGGAAGTGTTCGCAGATCTCGACGCCCGGAACGTTCGTCTTGATTGGGTTGAACTCGCCGCGGAACTCAACAGGTGCATCGGGCTTGAGGTCGTACATGTCCATGTGCGACGGGCCGCCCGGCAGGTAGATCATGATGGCGGCCTTGTTGGACCGCGAGGCTTGTTTTTTAAGACCCGCTGCCGCCGATGCGGTGCGTGCGTGGAGCATGTCGGCCAGAGTCAGGCCCGCTCCAAATGCCCCGATTTGCAGGAAGTCGCGGCGTGTGCCGCCATCGCAGAACTTGTGAGATGCGCCGAGGAACCGCAGCATGGTTCGCCCTCAAACGAATGGACGAGATGGAAGGTGGGATGCAACGCTATCGGGGAGTGTGGCGGGTACCGGGTGAACCGGTGTTGGTGGTGGGATTCCGTCGAGTCGCCCCCCGACATTGTGGATAATCACATGGCATGGGGATCGCGTCAACTCAAAAATCCGTCCGAATCCCCGACAAACTGTGTTAGGGCTCTGAAGTGTCGGGAAGTCCGTCGGTTGGCTACAGTCTCACGCCGCTTCGTGGGGTGGGAAGCGAAAAGTTTGAACTATCGGATGGGCGTTCTTGAGAGATTCGCGGGGCAACCACCGAACCGCCTTTGTCCGCGGGTTTGTGCTGAATGACGTGGCGGAACACGAAGATGAAGAACGCCAAGGTCGCAGCCGAGTCAAAGAAGTGGAATACCTCGTGGTAGGCAATCACCCCTGGAACGATGACCGGCCACTGGCACAGTTCACAGATCGTGCCAGTTGTGTAGAGGAATGCACCGAGCAAAGCCCAGTTCATCGCACGCCAGCCCACCGCCTTGTAATACAGCGGCATTGCGACGCACCCGATCCAACCCATTCCCAGGTATAAACTCACATTCAAGACATGCGGTGGCTTCGGCAACAGCCACATGGCTGCCACACCCGTGAGTGCAATCCCCCAGATGATGCGAAGCAGCCAGCGCCGCCAGGCTCCGATCAGTAGGATCGAGATGATGGGCGTATACGTTCCGGCAATGAGGAGGTAAATTCCGGTGTGATCGAGACGCTGATAGAACTTGCGTTCTTCCTCGGTGTCGAAGCGGATGCCGTGAAACAGGCCACTAGCGAGGTAGAGGAACACCATCGACGTGCCGAAAACGGCTACGGGAAACCGACGACCACGCGGTGTGAGCCGCAACATCAGCAAGGTTGCAAAGACTGCCCAAAAGGCAGTAATGAGGTGAGACGCAGAACTGACTGGGTCGCGGAGTTCGAGCACAATCACCTACCGTTATAGCACCTTTCGACTCTATCGGCCGTCCAACATGATTGACGTTAATGCCGCTTAAAATCGCTGGTTGATTTACAGATTCCGGCGCGTGAAACTACCATTCCCGCCCGAAGTTCGCTCCTCACCTCATCGTCAACAAGACCGAGCCGTGTATGAATTATTCTAGTCTCACCGCCCTCCCCTTTCTCGCTTTCGCCCTTTTTGCTGCCTCAGGCGGGCTCCGGGGTCAACCTCCCGTACAACCGAACCTGGCAATCCTGAAGGGCCACACGGATACGGTCGAGGGTGTCATATTCAGCCCGGACGGCAACCTCATCGCGACCGGTTGCTTCGACCGCAACGTCCGGCTTTTCGAAGCAGCCGCGGGCAAAGAAGTCCGCACCTACGGTGGAGAACAGGGGCACAAGGGGCAAGTGTTGTCCGTGGCGTTCAACGCCCGTGGGGACCAGATCGCCACGGGCGGAGCCGACAACAGTGCCCGCGTTTGGGACATCCCCGTGAGCTTCCCGGTGAAGACGTTCGCCACGACGAACCCGGCCACGCGAATCGTTGTCTCGGCTTCAGACGGGAAAACCTTCGCGGTTGCAGGCGCTGATGGAACGGTGAAGGTGTTCCCTGCTGGCGAAGAAAAGGGTGCTTTCGAGCTGAAGGGCCACGTTGGAGCGGTGACGCACCTGACGCTTGCTGCTGGCACCTGGGTGACCGCCGGTGCCGACAAGACGATTCGCTTCTGGGACTCTACTGGGAAGCAAACCGCTGTGCGGTTCGCTCCCGCTGGTATCGTGGGTTTCGCAGCAAACGCAAACAACTCAACCGTGTGGCTCGCGACAGCCGATGGCCGCATTCAAGGTTTGGCCACGCCCCCACCCGCAACTATTCCACCAGTGGTCACGGCGCTCGGTTCGGGGCTAACGTTCGCAACTTACGCCGCTGTGTTGACGAAAGGAGGCGCGGTTCCCGCAACCTCGGCACGCGAGTGGTCTGTGGGCGGCAAAGTCGCGGGGCTTGCGTTTTCTCCCGACAACACCCGTGTGGTGACGGTCGGCCCAGGCAAAGAATGCGTGAGCTGGCAGACTGGCAACGGAACCAAGGAGAAGACTTTCGAAACGGGCGGCGACGCCACCGCAGCCGCATTCACCAAGGACGGTCAACGACTCGCGGTTGCGGGGGCAGACGGCTCCGTGAAACTCTTTGGGATCGGCGACGGGAAGCTGATCGGCACCTTCGCCGCTGGTGGCCCTGTGACGGAACTCGCGTTCCACCCACTCGTGCCACAACTGGTGGGAACGATGAAGAACGCTGCGGCTGTGTGGACGGTCGCGTTCCAGCAGGGTCAGCCGTTGCCACCCGAGTTCGGCCGGCAAATCCAAAATTTCCCTCATCCCAAGGGTGTCGCGTCGCCGTGCTTCAACACGGACGGCCAGTTCTACACCGCGGGTGAGGACAATCAGGTCCGTCGTTTCCGAATCGCATCGGACGTCGCGGTCAAGAACCTGCAACACCCGAACCTCGTCGATTGCATCGCGTTCGACGACACCGGCAACGTCCTCGCCACGGGATGCCACGATGGTGTGCTCCGCATCTGGGATGTGCAGAAGAACACGCCACTGAAGGCGATCAACGCCCACATCGTCACCACGCCGCAACAGATCCAGAACCCGATCTACGCGGTACAGTGGTCTCCTGACTTCAAGCAGGTGTTCACGAGCAGTTACGACAAGACGATCAAACTTTGGGATGTGGCAAGCGGCAACATGGTTCGCGAGTTCAAGGCCGCACCCGACCCCAAGCCCGAGGAACCCAAGAAAGACGACAAGAAAGACCCGCCGAAGGTGGAAGCCAAGAAAGACGATGGCCCGGTGGGTCACCGCGATCAGGTGTTCACGATCGCGCTGACGAAGGACGGGAAGTTCCTCGCTTCGGGATCGAGTGACAAGACCGTGAAGCTCTGGGATGTCGCCAGTGGCAAGGTTGTCCGTGACTTCGCGAACCCCGACCTGAAGCCCGTGTTTCCCAGTGAGCCGTCACCATCGCATCCGGGCTGGGTACACTCGGTGCGGTTCGTCCCCGGCGATCAGTTTTTGGTGACTGCCGGCGCGGCTCCCAAAGGCCGAAGTTACCTTGCGGTGTGGAACGTCGCGACAGGCCAGCGTGTCTACGGAGCGGAGCGCGACCACGGCCCGATTCACTCGATCGCGGTGAGCCCGGACGGCACAAAACTGGTGCTGGGTTCTGCCCCCACCAAGGGAAAGACCGAGGGCGAGGCACTGGTGATTAAATTGCCGGGGAAGTGAACCCTTGCCGCGTTCATGTTTAGCCGCGACCCGGAGTCCTCGGAGGGGAGCGCTGGGGCTGGGAGCGATCCCCTCCGAGGACTCCGGGTCGCGGCTAAACGGTTCGGGCCAACTCCGTAAACTGTTCTGCATGATCAAAACCATCTTCTTCGACTTCGGGAACGTGCTGGCGTTCTTCGACCACCAGCGGGCGGTCGAGAAGCTGGTGCAGTTCACCGACCTGAATGCCATTGAGCTCACGCTGCGGCTGTATGGGGGGCCGATTCTCGACGACTACGAAACCGGCAAGATTCCAACTGCGGAGTACTTCCGAGAGTCGAAGCTGAACGGCCACCTTACCTGCACGCAGGACGAGTTCCTCAAGCACTTCTGCGACATCTTCTGGCGGAACGCCGAGGTGTGCGATCTCATTCCGCGGTTGAAGCCGCGCTATCGTCTCGTGCTGGCGTCCAACACGGTCGACGCACACTTCCGCAAGTATGTCGCGGATTACGCCGACGTGTTCACTCACTTCAATCACCTGGTCGCCTCGCACCACGCCGGTGCCCGCAAGCCGCACATGGAATTCTTCGAGTATGCCCACCAGTTCGCGCTCGTGGAACCCGACGAGTGTCTGTTCGTGGACGACTTGCCTGTGAACATCGAAACTGCCGTGCGGTTCGGTTGGAAGGGGCTCGTTTACGCTCCGGATGGCACCCTGGCCGATAAACTGAGGGCTGCGGGTGTCGAGATTGGTACAAAATGAGTTTGGTGAGTGTTTACTGTGGGACGTGGAGCGCACATGGACATCCTTCAGCAGGCCGACCCCGAGATTTACACCGCGATCCAGGGTGAGCGGACCCGGCAGCAGTTCGGTCTGGAGATGATCGCCAGCGAGAACTACACCAGCCCGGCGGTGATGGCCGCGCAGGGTTCTTGCCTCACGAACAAATACGCCGAAGGTTACCCCGGTAAGCGATACTACGGCGGCTGCGAGTTCGTGGATGTTGCCGAGAAGCTGGCAATCGAACGGGCGAAGGCACTGTTCGGTGCCGAGGCCGTGAACGTGCAACCGCACTCCGGCGCGCAGGCGAACATGGCCGTGTTCCTCGCGGCACTACAACCCGGCGACACGATCCTCGGCCTTGACCTCGCGCACGGCGGGCACCTCACGCACGGAATGCGACTGAACTTCTCCGGGAAGTACTTCAAGGTTTCGAGCTACGGCGTGCGGAAGGCCGATCACCGGATCGACTTCGACGACATGGCCGCCAAGGCACGCGAGCACAAGCCAAAGCTCATCATCGCCGGGGCCAGTGCATATCCCCGCACACTGGACTTTGCCAAGTTCGCGGAGATCGCCAAGGAGGTCGGCGCACTCCTGATGGTGGACATGGCGCACATCGCCGGGTTGGTTGCCGCGAAGTTGCACCCAGACCCGGTTCCCCACGCAGACTTCGTTACCAGCACGTCGCACAAGACGCTCCGCGGTCCACGCGCCGGATTCATTCTCTCGAAGGCGGAGTGGGGCGACAAAATCAACTCGGCGGTGTTCCCCGGTATCCAGGGCGGGCCGCTGATGCACGTCGTCGCGGCCAAGGCCGTGGCTTTCCGCGAGGCTGCCCAGCCCGAGTTCAAGCAGTACATCAGCCAGGTAATCAAGAACGCACAGGTGCTCGCCGAGGAGTTGCTGAAGGCTGGGTTCCCGATCGTCTCCGGCGGAACCGACAACCACCTGATGCTGGTCGACGTGACCGCGAAAGGTGTGACCGGCAAGCAAGCCGAACACGCACTCGATGCGGCCGGGATCACCGTAAACAAGAACATGATCCCGTTCGATCCGCGGAAGCCGCTCGATCCCTCGGGCATCCGCATCGGCACGCCCGCGCTCTCCACACGCGGGATGAAGGAAGCCGAGATGCGGCAGATCGCCCAGTGGATCACGCAGGTTCTCACCCGGCACACGGAGCAAGAGTTGCTCGACCGAGTGCGTGGGAGCGTTCGCGAGTTGTGCCAACAGTTCCCGGCTCCAGCCGAGCAGTAAACCGATCAGCCGCGAGGCGGAGCGAGGGTCAATCGAGTGTTTCCGGTACTCCTTCTGGCGTGCTGTTTCGTCCTCGTCCTGCTCGTCCCGGTCGGACTGTTCGTCCTCACGTCCGTGTTTCGCCAGGCGTGCGTGTTGTGCGGGCTCCAGCGGCCTTCGGTCGGGACTGCTGCGGGAGTCATGCTCCTGATCTGGGTGAGCAAGACCGCGACCCAGGCGGTCATGGACGTCATTGTGATTGAGTCCTGTCGGGCTGCTGGCGTTCCCCGGTGGGAAGCCGGCATCATCATCGTGTTCCTGTTCCTGCCGATCGATCTGCTAATCTCCGCGGCGCTCCACGCCGGCCTCATGAACATCAAATTCGGCAAGGGTGTCGAGGTGTGGTTCGTGCAGATGTTGATCTACCTATCCGTGTTCGCGGCCGCGGGGCTCATCGCCGCCATCATTTACTTTGCGATGAACTAGCCCGTCAATTGTCGATTTCAGATTGGTGATTGACGATTTACAGGCAGGGCGAAGCGTGCGGACTTTCTTCAATCATCAATCTCAAATCTGAAATCGCAAATCCCAATGACCGGTTACTTCGCCACATGTGCTCGCGGTCTGGAACCCATGCTGGCCCGTGAACTCACGGCGCTTGGAGCGTCCACGGTCGAGCCAGGCCGCGGCGGCGTGAGCTTTCACGGCGACAGTGCCCTGCTCTACCGCGCCGGCCTCTGGCTCCGCACAGCCGTTCGCGTTCTTCGCCCCATCCTCGAAGCCGATGTGTTTTCGTCGGACGAACTCTACGACGCGGTCCGCACCATTCAGTGGGAACAGTACCTCACGCCGGGGCACACGCTCGCCGTCGATTGCAACGTCCGCGACTCGGCCATCACCCACTCGCAGTACGCGGCCCGCCGGGTGAAGGACGCGATCTGCGATCAGTTCCGGGAACGCCTCGGCATCCGCCCGAGCGTGGACCCCGAACAGCCGATGGTGGGGTTCAACCTCCACATCCACAAGGACCACGCGATCCTGAGTCTGGATAGCTCATGGAGTTCGCTCCACAAGCGCGGCTACCGGCCGATCCAGACAATCGCCCCGCTCAACGAGGCGCTCGCGGCGGGGTTGCTGATGCAAACTGGCTGGAGCCCCGAAATGCCACTGGTTGACCCGATGTGCGGCTCGGCCACGTTTTGCGTCGAGGGTGCGTGGATGGCACTTAACCGTGCCCCAGGATTGACGCGAAAGTGGTTCGGCTTCCAGGGCTGGCCCGAGTTCAACCGCGAGTTGTGGAACGCGATCCGCGACGACGCGCGAGCCGCCGTGCGGAAGGATCTCCCCGCTCCGATCTGTGGCAGCGACGTTCACCCCGGCGCAATCGACCTCGCGAACCAGAACGCCCGCAACGCCGGTGTCGGGCACCTGCTGCACCTGGAGCGCAAAGACCTGGGCCAGGCGCGACCGCCCGCCAATTGCCCGCCAGGAATCGTGATCTGCAACCCGCCGTATGGTGAGCGTATCGGCGAGGAGAAGGAATGGGTTCCGCTCTACGCCAAACTGGGCCGCGTGATCGGTGAGCACTGGCCCGGCTGGAAGCTGTTCGTATTCACCAGCAACGACATGTTGGCTCGCAAGGTGAAACTCCCGGTGAAGCAGCGCACCCCGTTCTTCAACGGGAAGATCGAGTGCCAGTTGTGGGAGTACAGCACGGAGGGGAAGCGGTGATATGCGCGTTCAGCGGGGACCCCAGCGCGGTCGTGCTATGCTTGAACGGTCTCGATCAACTCTAGCAGAAACACTATTTGGCTCCGGTCGTCACCCTCACCATCAGTCCCTTTTCGGATTTGGTGACTCAGATATCGGAATTGACCGAGGTAGTGATATTGTCCGCTGCGGGCTGACTTCTCGAACAGATGCAACTCGCGGTTATCGGTCACATGTTGCTGGATAGCTCGGTTCCCACGAGCCATCTCCATATCCCCGAGTTGGCCCTCACCTGTGTAGGAAAATTGCGTAGTTGAAAGCCACCCGTCGTCGTATCCATATTTTTCGCCGGCCGGAGCGGTAAACAAGAATACGTAAGGATGGTTCGCACATGGCGAGATGCCGGATTGGGCGTTTCCACCGTACTTCGCGTGGATGTCGATTCGACGGTTGTAGGTCCTTCCACGCTCATACACTCGAACGCCCTCGTCTGACCGAAGTCTGGCATTCATCTCGCCCGCTATTCCGCTTCGCAACACAACACGGAATCTCGTCTCGCGTGATCACACCAGTTCGCGGATCGGTTGAGTGTCGGGTTCCACGGGGTACTGCGGGCGGCCGTTCGCGTCGAACTCGCGGATCGGGTTCAGGTCGATGCCCAGGTTGCGGTAGAGCGTCGCGAAGATTTCCTGGTGCGTGACCGGTCGCTTCGTTGCTCGCTCGGCGGTGCGGTTCGACTCGCCAATCACTTGCCCCATCTTCATGCCGCCGCCCGCGACGAGGGCACAACTCAGTTGCGGCCAGTGGTCGCGGCTCGCCATGTTGTTGATCTTCGGCGTGCGGCCGAACTCGCCCCACACAATCACCGACACGTCCTTGTCCAGGCCGCGGTCGTGCAGGTCTTCGACGAGCGCCGTGATCGCCTTGTCGAGCAGCGGGAAGTCCTTGCGAGCCTGCACGAAGTTCTTGCCGTCCGGCCCGTGCCAGTCCCAGCGTGTGAAGTTCATCGTGACCACGCGGGCACCCGCCTCCACGAGCCGACGTGCGACGCAGAAGTTCCGCACCATTCGCGGGGCGCCGTCACGCTCGAACGCGGGGTCGTCCACGCCGTAACGTGCAAGGTTGTCAGGCTTCTCTTTCGTGAGGTCAACCGCGTCCTTCAACTTGGACGACGTGAGGATGTCGAGGGCTTTTTGGTTGAACGTGTCCATCCCGGTCATGAGGCCGGTCTTGTCGATCTTGCGGTCGATGTCGTCGAAGCCTTTCATGAGACTCACGCGGTCGTTGAGGCGATCCAGCGTCACGCCTTGCAGCACGAGATTGTCCGACTTCATCCCCTTGTCGCGGCTTCCCACCATGCGAAACGGCGCGTGGCCAACACCCAGGAAGCCGCCGTCGCCGCAGTAACCCCAGCGCTGTTCGCCGCACGGGTACATCAGCGTGACGTGAGCAGGAACGGCGGGGTCGGCCGACCCCTGTGTCTTCGACACCCACGCCCCCATTGAAGGGACGAAGCCAAGGTTCGCCGGGGTTCGCGGACGGCCCGTCATGCACTGGAAGGCGTCGTGATCCCCGGAACTGCCGACGAGCGAGCGGATGATGGAGAACTTGTCCATCATCTTCGCGATTTGCGGGAACAGTTCGCAAATCTGGATGCCGGTGACGTTCGTATTGATCGGCTTGAACTCTCCGCGTACCTCGGCAGGTGCGTCGGGCTTCAAGTCCCACATGTCCAGGTGCGGCGGGCCACCGGGCAGGAAGATGTTGATGACCGACTTGTGCGACGACTTGATTCCGGCCTTCGCTTCGGCTGCGAGTAAGTTCGGCAAACCGAGGCAGCCACCGAAGAGGGTGCCGCCGACGGTCAGGAAGTCACGACGGCTTACCCCATCGCAGTAGCCACCGCGTTCGTGCGGCTTGCCGAAAATGCTGAGCATAACCAGACCCTTGCGTTGAGTTGCGAATTGGCGGGAACTGGCAGGTACGGAGGCATTACTAAGTTCAGCAATTTTCCTCGATGAGTCCAGTGAATTCCAGACTCTGCTGAAAATTGTAACAGAGATTTGAGAAACGAGCTGCGTTCTCTGAGCAATGGAATGCGTCAAGAATTGGTTGTGAGGTGACCAATGTGGTCAAAATGCGAACAGAATACTGTCCAAAAAACGAACATGGCGGGATGTCCACTGCGAGTTGTCGCCCAATCAACGAACAGCTTTCATCCCGCCGATGAAATGGGTTGCACGTCGCGTGCCATTTCACTTCCCATCTGTTGAGTTCATCATCTGTCCGTCCGAATTCTCACCCGTAAGATACCACCCCTCTCGTTCCACATAATGGGGATTCGCTCGATGGGCACGTCGATCACGCGTTTGTACGGTCTCGGACTCACACCCGGCAAGCTCCGGGGTCTTCAACGGATTAGCAACCCGAATGGCACGCTGACCATGGTCGCCACCGACCAAAACAGCTCCATGATTTCGATGATGAAGGAAGCGACCAAGCAGGAACCAACCTACGCCGAGATCGCCGACGCGAAGGTGATGCTCAGCCGGGCACTGGCCCCGCACTGCTCCGGGTTGCTCGTCGACGGCTACTACGGCTACGCCAGCACGATTGCAGCCAATGCCGTTCCGTCGAGCACGGGTACGCTCATTCGCGTTGAGAAGTCCGGTTCCCCGAAGAACGCAGCCGGTGGGTCAATCGGTGAAGTCGAGCCAGGCTGGAGTGTTGCCAAGATCAAGCGCTGCGGGGCCGACGCGGTCAAGCTGCTTGCGATGTTCGAACCCGCCGAGTACGACTCGGCCGAGCGAAACCTCCAGTTCACCATCCAGATCTACAACGAGTGCATCCAGCACGACATTCTGTTCCTGCTCGAACCGTTGCACTTCCCAATGAAGATCAACGGCACGGTCGAGGCGAAGGACGTGGTCGCCGCTCGCAAGGCCAAGACCGTGATCGACACGGCGAAGTACCTGAGCCAGTTCTGTGACATCTACAAGTCCGAGTTCCCCGGCACTCCCGGCGTCGAATCTGACGCGCAGCAGATGGACAACCTGAAGAGGCTGAACGACGCTTGCCCGAAGCCATGGGTTCTGCTGTCGGCTGGTGTGGATTACGACAAGTACAAGAAGCAAGTCGAGATGGCGATGAAGGCCGGAGCCAGCGGCATCCTCGGCGGTCGAGCCTTCTGGAAGGAATTCTTCACCTTCACGACGCCAGCGGAACGGCAAAAGTTTGCCGAGACCGAGTGCGTTCGCCGCGTCAAGGAAACCGATGCCATTGTGAAGTCCGGCACACCGTGGTTTGCCAAGTACGGCCTCACGATGGAAGACCTGCACGGCATCCGCGCGACGGAAGGCTGGCACGCACGCTACGGCGGCGGCACCGCAGGAGGCCCAGCCGGTAAGGTCGAGGCCGGCTCGGTCTACTGAGTTGCCTCAAGAGCCCGCCAAGATGGCGGGCTCTATCAGTACGGTTCAACTTTCATCATCTCACAAACAGCGGCGAGTGTTGTTCGCAGGGTCACCAACTCTTCTCCGTGGTTCCCGACACTCAGATATCGGCGAACTACCTCAACAGCCCGTGAGTCAAAGGATCGCAACGCGAGGCCAAGTAGGGCCTCCTTCGTGAAGGCGTCGTCCTCAGGTTCTGCAAGTGAAAGCGCAACCTCGACGCTTCGATCGGTGTGTGTTGCCTCGAAGATGGTGAGCGTCGTGAGGCGGAACGCGATATCGGAAGTCGGCCACTTCGCCCGCAGCAACTCGATTGCGGAATCAGAACCGATCGCTGCCAGTGCGTCCTGTGCATCTTCAGACAGGAACTCGGATGGGGCCGAAAGTAGCTCCACGAGTTCGGACGCAGTTTGTAAGAGACGGGCTTCCCGTGCGATGCGTGCAGCGTATTCCGGGAGTCGCCAGGAGGTAGAATCGGGCTTTACGGCACTCTTGAGCGCGGCTCTCACTCGCTCGGAAACGAAAGCGGTGTGTGCTGCGAGTTCCCGACAGAGCCGCGTGAGGTGGTCGTGATCTGGCTCCAGTTCCGCGAGCGCGGCTTCGATTTCCTCGTCGTCGATCTCCTCATCGTCCAGAGCCTCGGATGGTTCCTCATCGGGTGTGGCAACGAGTGCCCCCGATTCCATTCGTTCATCGAGGAAATCATCGTCGTCGGGGATTGGGCCGCAAAAGTCTTCCAGACGTCGCCAGAGCTCCTCGGCAGCAAGCTCCGACAATGCAATGGAATCCGCAACAGCCGCCTTCAAATCATCGGATAAGGTTGCAGCACCACTGATTTCCGCTGCGTATGGTCGCAGGACCGCACCGCGAGAGTAAACGAGCACACACTCCAGATCGTTCAGGTGCCCCTCGTCGCTATCACTTGCCTGGCACTGGTCGAGCAACCAGCGGACGGTCTCTTCAGTTTGGAGAAGTGTTGCGGTGGATCGCAGCAATGCGGCGGACGTCTCCCATCCATATCGCTCAACCGCTTGGATGAACGCAGGCATCACACGCGGATCATTACAGAACGAACAGGTGAAATAGTTCAGAGCGAGATGTCGAACTGTCGGGTTTGTGTGGACGATGGCCGTGAGAACGTCGTCAGTGGAAAGGCGCATGAAAATCCCCGGTAGCATCGGTGCGACCGGGGTGATTATAGGCATCTGCGAACTTCGATCACGGCTTCTGCAAACCGACCGGGGAGCCGGTCCCGCCCGCCCGCAACTTCGCGATCTGAGCAAGAGCGGCATCGCCCTGCCGTGTGTTCGGGCAGAGTTTGGCGACCTTCTCGTAACAGGCAACTGCTTCGAGAATTTGCCCCTTCTTGGACCAGGCTTCGGCAAGAGTCGTGTACATCGCGGCCGTGCGGTCGTTCAACTGGTCGTTCGCAGTCGCGAGGCGTTCGGGGTTGCTCTTGATCTCGGCCGCGATAGCGTTTGCTTCCTTCGCTTCAGGCAAGTCCGCGTATGTGGCCGCCAGTTGCTCGCACTTTTGGAGGCAATCGTAGAACTTGCTAGTGCGGAACTCTTGCCGTGCCGAAGCCAGAAGGTCACGTGCCGCACGAACGCGCATCTTCTCGCGGGTCTCGGGGCTCGTTGCGATGCGGCTCATGAGTGCCCCGGCATCGACTGCGGCCTGCGTTCCCGCATAGGTCTTCACCGCGTCGGCGAGCATGTCCATGGCTTCTTGCGGTGAGCCAGCAGCATCAAGTTCCTTGGCTCGTACGAGCCGCCCCGCTGCGAGTTGTTCAATCTCCGCGAGAGCCTGCTTGGCCTTCCCCGCTCCGGTCTTGTCGTTCGCTTCCCGAATGATTCCCTTGAGCATCGACACGGCACGCGGGTAATCGCCCGCTGCAACGGATCGCGATGCTAGGTCAAGGTCGCGTGTCACCCAGTCGGGGATAACGGGTGCAGGAATTGAGCGTTTGAACGCGTCGTTGAGCTTGTCCGCCTCAACGTAACCCTCAATGAACGCGTGAATCTTCCCGTCGGAGCCCGCGAGGACGATCGTGGGGTACAGTTGCACCTTCAGAGCCTTTGCAAGTGCCGGCTCTTTGTTCGCGTCGATCTTGAGGGGGATGAAGTTCGTCGTGAGATGTGCAGAGATGACCTGATCGCGGAGCGGGCCGCCTTCGAGTTTGCGACAGTAGAAACAATTGTCTGTGCCCACGACCACGCAAAGGGATTGCCCCTTCTCGATCGCCTCCTTGCGAGCAGCGTTGTAATCCGTCCGCCACGCCACGGGGTCGGCCGCCATGGCCGAACCAGAGAGCGTAAGCGCCGCCGCAGTGACCAGCGGGAGAAGTAGAGCAATCGGGCTGAACACGATAACTCGCATGAGATTTCCCCTGGTGCAGACGCGTGGTGCGAGAACACGAACAACGATCATGAACGCGGGTGAGCCTTGTTGTAACTGTCTTGGAGTCGGCGGGTCGTCACATGGGTGTAGACCTGCGTGGTGCTCAGGCTCTTGTGGCCCAGGAGTTCTTGGACGCCGCGAATGTCGGCTCCCGCGTCCAGCAAATGCGTCGCGAAACTGTGGCGAAGCGTGTGTGGGCTCGTTCGCGGGTCAAGCCCGGCAGTTTGGAGATGCTTCGCCAGCAATCGTCCGATACTTCGGACGTTCAACCGCGTGCCATTCTTGTTCAGGAAGACGGCCGTGGCTTCTTTCTTGGCCTTCGCGAGCAGTGTTGCGCGATCGGGTAGCCAAAGGTTGATCGCGGCCACAGCCTGTGGTCCGAGCAGTGCAAGCCGTTCTTTCTTCCCTTTGCCGCGGACCGTGACCACCCCGTCGGAGAGATCCGAGTCGAGGAGGTCCAGACCGACCAGTTCGCTGACGCGAAGCCCAGCCGAATAGAGCGTTTCGAGCATCGCACGGTCGCGCCTACCAGCCCACTCGGTCTCTGGGGGAGCGGTCAGGAGTTTCTGCACATCGGCCAGGGTCAGGAAGTGCGGGAGATTCTTGTCTTGTCTGGGAGCGCGGAGGCTCTTGGCAGGGTTCTCCTTCAGCACACCCTGCCGACAGAGGAACTTGCCAAACGATCGAACCGCCGCGAGGCGTCGAGCAATCGTGGACTTCGCATATTGCTGCTCGTGTAGCCACGCGACGAACGCTCGCAGGAGTCGGGTGTTCCAGTCTTCCGGATCGACGTGAGCTTTATTGATCCGTTCGCGGGCAAACGAGAGGGCCTGCGTCAGATCCTCGCGGTAGGATTTGACGGTCTTTTCCGACGCATTCTTTTCGAGGCCGAGGTGAGTCAAGAACTCGGCCATACCTTGTTCGAGCGTCAAGTTGGTCAATCTCGGGATTGCCTGCGGGTCTCTGCACCGATTGTCGCAATCCGATTCCGCACCGCATCAAAACTCTTCCTGAGGGCTTGTGAGCTGCGTGCGGATACGTTCCGTGAGGACTGCCGCGTCGAACCAGTTGATGCGGACATTCGGGTCCGCAGCCTTGTCGCGAATCTCGTCGATGAGCACGTCGCTGCTTTCGTCATCGTAAACGAAGACGTAGCGTTCGTTGCCTTTGATGAGTGCCAGGACGTTCAGTTCGCGGGTCACGGCACGGCCCTCCAAGCGCATCCTGCGCGATAGTCTCCTCATCGGCTTGGCGGTTTGCTGAAGTCCACAGATTCCCCCTGTAGGCAGGGTAATTGGGGGGCATACGGCCTTACGATCCGCATGACCGATTCATACAGTCATGTTCGCGCCCAGGCTTTTGCGGAAGTGGTGGTCACTGGTGAGTCCGACTGGTATCATCCCCCCAAACCACACCTGCCGTACGATCCCACTCTCCCACGGAGCGCCGTCGCAATGGATACTGGCACCCGAGACATGAAGCTCTTCTGGACGTGCTTCATCTCTCTAATCGCCACCTCGTTTGGCTTTATCGTCCGTGCCACCATTATGGACGATTGGGCCAAGCAGTTCGGCCTGAGCGAGACGCAAAAAGGCGAGATCTTCGGCGTGGGGCTCTGGCCATTCGCCATCAGCATCGTGCTGTTCAGCCTCATCATCGACCGAATCGGGTATGGCGTTGCACTCGCATTTGCCTTCGTGTGTCACGCCCTGTTCATCGTGATCGTCATCGCGGCACCGAGCCTCGTCGCGGGCGGCGCGAACGGCTACTGGATTCTGTACCTGGGCAGTTTCATCGGTGCGCTTGGCAACGGCACGGTCGAGGCCGTGATTAACCCTGTCGTCGCCACGATGTTCAGCAAAGACAAGACAAAGTGGCTGAACATCCTCCACGCGGGCTGGCCGGGCGGTCTGGTCCTCGGCGGCATTCTAGCGCTGGCCCTCGGCGAATCGACCGACTGGCGCTATAAGGTCGCGCTGGTGGGTATTCCAGTGATGGCATACGGTGCGTTGCTCCTCACCTGCAAGTTCCCCGTGAACGAACGAGTCACGGCTGGCGTGTCGTTCCGCGACATGCTCAAGGAAGTCGGTTTCTTTGGGGCGTTCCTGGTCAGCACACTGATCGTGTTCGAACTCTCGAACGTGGCGGAAAAGTTCGGCGTGAAGGTCGGCTCCGAGGAACTCGCCTTCAAGGCCGGTCCAATCGACTTCACGCAATCGATGCTCGTAAAGTTTGGTATCTCGGGCGTGTTGAGCCTCGTCTTCGGACTCTACACGATGTCGTTAGGTCGCCCTATCTTCGTGTTCCTGATGCTCATCATGATGCCTTTGGCGATCACCGAGCTTGGTACGGACTCGTGGATTGGTGACCTTATGACCCCGGAAATGAAGGGGCTTGGCTTGCCCGGCGTGTCGGTTCTGATTTACACGTCGTTCATCATGATGGTGCTCCGATTCTGTGCTGGTCCGATCATCCACAAGCTCTCGCCACTCGGATTGCTCGCCCTCAGTTCGGCCCTCGCCATCGCCGGGCTTTTCAGTCTCTCGATGGCAACGGGTGTCATGATTCTGGCAGCAGCGACCCTGTACGCGTTCGGCAAGACGTTTTTCTGGCCGACGATGCTCGGGGTCGTGGCAGAACAATTCCCCAAGGGTGGTGCCCTCACGCTCAACACGATCAGCGGGTTGGGGATGCTCGCCGTGGGTATCCTGGGAAGCCCGCTGCTTGGCAACGTTCAGGACAAACAGATCGATAACGAACTTGCCGACAAGAACCCCGCCCTGCACGCCAAGATCGCAGGTGAGTTGAAGCCCAGCGTCTTCGGCTCATACCGTGCGATTGACGAGGCGAAGGTGAAGGAGCTTTCCGCGGAAGACAAGGAAACCGTCACCAAGGTGCGTGAAGCCGCGAAGAAGGGGGCTCTGAAGACGGTAGCCCTCTTCCCTGTTGGCATGTTGGTCGCGTATCTGTTGCTATTGCTGTACTTCAAGTCGAAGGGCGGCTACGCTCCTGTTTCTCTGGACGGGAGCAAGCCAGCAACTGCGGGACACTAACCGCGTTCGCTGAAGCCTCGTGATTGCCCTTGTCACTCGCTCACCGGGTGTGTGAAATACCCCGGTGAGTGATACACCCCCCGCAACTCGGACGTTCACATTTCTCGGAACCGGTACCTCCGTTGGAGTGCCGATGATCGGGTGCGATTGCACCGTCTGCCAGTCGCCCAACCCCCGCAACAACCGTTACCGATGCTCCGTGCTCATCGGCACGCCGCGGGGGAATATTCTGATCGACACGACCCCGGAAATGCGGCTCCAGTTGCTCCGCGAAAACGTGAAACTCGTCCACGCGGTGCTTTACACGCACTACCACGTCGATCACCTTTTCGGCCTAGACGACCTGAGGCTCTTTCCAATCACACTCAAAGGCTCGCTGCCGATCTATTGCACGGATGAAACTGAAGAGATCATCCGGCAAGCGTTTGCCTACGTCTTCCACCCCGGCACCGAACACCTACCGGCGGGCATGTTGCCACAGCTCGAATTCCGGCGGATCGCCACAGCCCCCTTTGAAGCGCTCGGAGAACGGGTCACGCCAATCCCCATGATGCACGGTCGGTTCAACTGCCTGGGCTTCCGGATCGGCGATGTGGCATACTGCACCGACGTGAGTATGATCCCCGAAAGTAGCTGGCCGTTGCTCGAAGGCGTCGATGTGTTCGTCATCGATGCGCTGCGGCCCGAGAAGCCGCACCCATCGCACTTCTGCCTCGAACAGGCGCTGGCGGCCATCGATCGGGTGAAGCCCCGGCAGGCTTACCTCACGCATATGTCGCACACCATGGATTACGATTGGCTGATCAAAATGCTCCCTCCCAATGTCGCACCTGCGCACGATGGGTTGAGTTTTCAGTTCTGATGGAGCCCAGGGAAATCCATGACCGAGATCCCAACGGACCTTCAGAAGCGGCTCAAAGCCCACGGGCAAGAGCACGTCCTGTACGGGTGGAACGAACTTAGCGTGATCCAGCGCACAAACCTTGTTACGCAACTATCCACGCTCAACTTTCGCGAACTCGATGAACTCATCGCCAAAGCGAAGGTGGTAGAGCCTCCGCCAAAATCCCAGGTGATCGCTCCGCTCTCGGTTGCTTCGGGTGAGGCCACTGCAAACGAACGGAGCCTGGGCGAAGAGGCACTTCGGCGGGGCGAGGTCGCGGCACTGATTGTCGCGGGCGGTCAAGGTAGCCGACTCGGTTTCGATAAGCCCAAGGGGATGTTTCCTGTTGGTCCTGTCTCCGGGGCATCACTGTTCCAGATTCACGCCGAGAAGTTACTCGCGACCTCACGGCGGTACGGCAAGCCGGTCCTATTCCTCGTGATGACCAGCCCGGCGACCGACACCGAAACCCGCGACTACTTCCGCGAAAACCAATTCTTCGGGCTGCCCGAGTCTGACGTGATCTTCTTTGAACAGGGGACCATGCCTGCGGTGTGTGCCTACACAGGCCGGTTGCTCCTCGACGATTACGGCACGCTGGCACTCAGCCCGAATGGCCACGGAGGCACGATCACTGCACTGGCGGAACGCTGCATATTCCGGGAACTCCACACACGCGGTGTGAAGCACATCTACTATTTCCAGGTCGATAACCCACTGCTGAAACTGTGCGACCCGGGATTCATCGGCAGACACATCTCGACACAGTCAGAGGCGTCTTCCAAGGTCGTGTTCAAGGAACGCCCTGAGGAAAAGGTTGGGGTGTTCGCTTTGATCGACGGTAAATGTGGGATGATCGAGTACAGCGACTTGCCCAGAGAACTGTCCGAAGTGCGTGAATCAACCGGCGAACTTCGGTTCCGTGCCGGGAACCCTGCGATCCACCTGTTTGCAGTCAATTTCCTCGAACAAATCACGTCTGGCGACGGATTGCCCTACCACATCGCTCGGAAAGCCATCTCGCATTTCGACCCAGAGGCAGGTGTTACGGTTACACCGAGCAGCGAGCTCAACGGCTTGAAGTTCGAGCGTTTCATCTTCGATGCCTTGCCCCTCGCGGAACGCTGGCTGGCAGTTGAAACGTCGCGGGCCGAAGAGTTCTCGCCGCTCAAGAATGGGAGCGGGGCCGACTCTCCCGAGACCGTGCGGGCGGCGCAGAGTGCACTTCACTCCGGTTGGCTTGAGAGAGCGGGTGTTCCAACCCACGGCCACACTGTCGAGATCTCCCCACTGTTCGCGCTCGATGAGGCCGAACTAAAACGCAAGCTGCCCAGCGGGTTCACCGTAACCGGTCCAACCTTGTTGCGTTGAAACTCGATCGGCTCTACCACTTCGCCTCGTCGTCAAATGGCCCGGCCGACACCCGAGGTTCGGGCTTACGAGCCGTCCGGGCTTTCAAGACCGCATCGGCGAGTTCGAGATCTTCCCGTGTCGTAATCTTGAAATTGGTCGATGATCCGGGCACCACGAACACTGGGTGGCCCAGCGCCTCAATCAGTTGGGCATCGTCGGTGATGGGGCCAGGTAGCTCAGTTCGTTTCGCGTACCCTTCGGCAAGCCAGTCCCGGCGGAACACCTGTGGCGTCTGGGCTTGCCACAACCCCGCGCGAGATGGCGTTCCCACAATCTTGTTCGTCTCTGGCTCGACATGCTTGAGCGTGTCCGCGACGGGAATCCCCGGCACAACAGCACCGTGCTTCTGGGCCGCAGCAAACACGCTGTCGATGTAGGGGGTGGTAACGAGCGGGCGAACTGCGTCGTGAACAGCAACGAACGCGACACTCTCCGGAACGCGTTTCAAGGCGTTCGCGACGGACTCAAAACGCTCTGTTCCGCCATCGACAAGTTCGACGTTCACGAAGACGAGGAGGTGCCCGAAGCGAGTGCGGAAGTCATCGCGGTCTTCCGGAGCGATCACGACATACACCTTCGACACATCGTCTCGTGACCAGAACAACTCGGCCGAACGGAGCCACACCGGTCGCCCATCAAGCGAGGTGAATGGCTTTTTCTCAATGCCTCCGAACCGCGAGGACTTTCCCGCAGCCGGGATGATGACCGCGAACTGGTCGGACATGACCTCACTCCGGAACGTCACTGGCCGGCATGGGAGCCGGGTTCAATCCCTGTTCTACGAGTTCCCTCCAGCGTCCAAATGTCTCCTGCCAGCGGGCAACCGTCGCCTCACGCTCGGAGAGTTGTTTCTCCACGGTTGCGGCAAGTTCTGCGGACGCAGTTAGCCGGGCATCCCACTGCCCGAGTCGGCGTTCAAGCCAGGCCAGCAGCATGTCGGGCGGCGTCACAGTCGCAGGCGAATCGGTGACGGTTGCCCATTCGGTTCGGTGTCGGTCCAGTTCCACGAGATTGCGGTTTATCGTCTCTGTCATTCGGTCGAGGGCTACGGTCCACTGGGCGGTCGGCAACGACATCGATAGTCCCCGGTGAGGTGGGTGCAACGGGGTATTAGCGTCTTCTGGGATCGCGTGGAAGAGATGATTTGCTGTGGATCAGAAGCCAGAATCTACCCCAGCTTTCCCAGGATCACAGTCCGGTCGCTTCAGTTTTTTCGTGTACATTTTCCTTGCATTTCGACTGGAGTCTGGTTATTGCCCGCCATCTCGATGGGGGACGCACTGCACTCGGCGGGGGTCGGGAGTTGTGCGGTCGGGAATTCGCACGCCAGCGTGCGGCACGAGACGAGATCACTGGATCGAACCGGCGGTTTCTTCTCACGGAATGCGGGGGGCCACACCGTGTATGTCGCGTGTTCAACACTCAGCTTCAGCAAACTCTCGCTCGAAGACGCTCTGCGGACAATCCGTGAGATGCGCTTCGCGAAGGCGGATCTCGCGATCCACTCAGTGGGACCGCACCTGACTCCGGCAGAGGTCACCGCCGACCCTGGCCGAGCGGCGCAGGTCCTGAAGGCGGCGAACTTGCCGCTGGCTGCAATTCAGTTGGACACCGGAGATGCTGCCCCACAAGAGGCACGCTTACAACTTCGCGCGGTTTCGCGACTTGCCCGGGTCTCGGCTACACCCGTGCTCTCGGTGCCTGCGGCAACTGCGGGCACCGATTTCGATGCCGAGGTCGAACGTCTTCGTGAGTGGCTGAAGGTTGCGGCGTCCGAGGGGGTCATCCTTACAGTTGAAACCCACTCCGCAACGATTACTGCCGACCCGCAAGGGGCTGCTGAACTTTGTCGGCGGGTTCCTGGGTTGTTCCTCACCCTCGATCCGAGCCATTATCAGGTTGGCCCGCATGGAGCCGTCAACCACGACGCACTGTTCCCGCTCGTCCGACACATCCGGCTTCGCGACACGGGGGCTACCCCGGATCAGTTCCAGGTCCGAATCGGCCAGGGATTGATCGAATACGGGCGCGTGATTACTCAGTTGGAGAAGTGCCGCTACGACCGCGCTCTGTCGGTGGACATCCGTGACGTCGCGGATAGCCCATTCCCGATCGAACCAGAAGTTCGGAAACTGAAATATCTTCTCGAATCCCTGGTGTAATCTGCGAACTCCTGCGGGTTCCCAGGCGTGTTTGCCTCGGGAACCCTTGGGATCTGTTACCCATCTGCGTGGGTAGGCTTCGTTCGTCGATCACCGTCAAATCCCGCCTTCACGTCAAACTGCAAATGCCTTTCTTGGTTGATTTCTCTTACTTAATTCGTCCATGTGCTAGAAACTCGACAGTTTCCGCGCGAAGAATGGAATTGAAACCTTACGTCCGGTTCGCGGGTCGAAGAAATTGTGAGTAACGCGAGAGATTGGTAGAACCGTCTCGCAGCGTAAGGTATTCTTAATCAGAGCTACACATTCGCGAGAGCCGGAGTTGCTCCCATGAAAACGCGACAGTTCAGCCGGCTCATCGCCGGTTTAAGTGCCTGCTTGGCCATTTTGGTTGCCTCGTCACCCAACCGGGCAGCCGATACCAAGGCCGATATCAAGTGGGACACCAAGAGGACAGCTCCTCCAGAAGATCTGGACGAGTTGAAAGCCCTCCAGGCGCGTGTCAAATCAGTCGTCGATAAATGTACCCCCTGCACTGTCGCAATCACCATTGGCTTCGGTGCGGGGAGTGGTGTCATCGTCAGTGAGGATGGCCTTGTGCTGACTGCCGCGCACGTCATCGCCGGCGAACCGAAGTTTGGGGACAAGGGTTCAGGCTATGAGCCAAATAAGGATTGCACGATCATCCTCCACGATGGCAAACGAGTGAAGGGGAAGACGCTGGGGATTAACGACCGCGCTGACAGTGGGATGGTCAAGATCACCGATAAAGGACCGAAAGACGGAAAGTGGCCCTTCATCCCAATGTCGAAATCAGCCGACCTGAAGTCGGGACAGTGGGTCGTTTCCCTCGGGCATCCCGGCGGACCCAAGTCCGGTCGGGCTCCAGTTGCTCGACTTGGTCAGATGGAACCGCCTGAGAAGCACAAGATCCACACGGCAGGCGGCTTCCTCGTGTCGAACTGTACGCTGGTGGGCGGTGACTCAGGTGGCCCGCTCTACGACCTCGATGGCAATGTCATCGGTATCCACAGCCGGATTGGGCTCTCGCTCGCAACGAATGTTCACGTTCCATCCGACAAGTTCAAATTGGAGTGGGATAAGCTCGTCGCCGGTGAGGTGATCGGCCGGCAGCCCAAGCCACCCGCAGCTGTGGTCGGGGTGGTCTTCCCCGAAGATGAGAATGACGATGCCTGGGTTAGCGAGGTGGACGACGAGGGACCAGCCGCGAAAGCGGGCTTGAAAGCCGGCGATACCATCACCAAATTCAATGGCGAGCAAGTGAAGTCGGTCAAGAAGTTCCGCGAACTCATCAAGGATAAGAAGCCTGGTGAGGTTGTGAAGCTGGCAGTTCGCCGTGGGACAGAAGTGCTCAATCTTTCGATCACCCTCGGCAAGAGGGGAACCTGAACAAGACAAACCGGGCACGTCCTTGCCCGGTGGTCGATTGGGCGGGGCTGCGACCCCGCTCCCAACGCTGTCCAATCTCTCCTCCCCCCATGCGGGCCACCTGACTCATCCCAACCGACACATTAACCGGAGTCTCGACCGATGACTGTTCGCTCGCTGGCTGCCGCCCTGGTCCTGGCCTCCTTGGCTTCCCCGGCCTCAGCCCAAATCTCGACGAACCCCAAGCTTCGTGCCCCGTTCAAATCGGTCGTTGCGAAGGCGAACGATTCCACGGTCCGCATTCGGGGCGACGACAAGGACATCGCCCTCGGAACGATCGTGTTCGCCGACGGCTACATCATCACCAAGGCGAGCGAACTCCGCGGTGCATTGTCGGTCCGTTTGCCCGATGGTACGGAGTATGAAGCCAAGGCTCTGGCAACCCATGTTCCCACCGACCTCGCGATGATCAAGATCGACGTGAAGGATCTCACGCCGGTCACGTTCGCCGACACCAAGAAGGTCCCGATCGGGAACTGGCTCGCAAGCGCCGGCCCACAAAGCGATGCAATTGCTGTCGGCATCGTGAGCCACGGCACCCGACCACTCACGTTCCCTGACGATATGATCGTCAATGCGAATCGTGGCTTCCTGGGCATCATGCCAGTGGACGAGAAGGACAAGGACGGCAAGGTTGTCGGGGCAAAGATCGAGAGCCTCGAAGCCAAGGGCGGAGCGGGCAAGGCGGGCCTGAAGAAGAACGACATCATCGTTGAACTGGATGGCAAGACGATTCCTGGACAGGAAACCTTGCGTGCTTACTTGGAGAACCTCCGTCCTGGCGACACGGTGAAATTGAAGGTACTGCGTGAAGGCGAGGAGAAGGAGTTCAAGGCAACTCTGACAGGCCAACTCCAGCCGAGCCGTGGCGATATCCAGAACGCGATGGGTGGAGCACTCTCTGGTCGTCGCACGGGCTTCCCCGCAGTGCTCCAGACGGATATGGTCGTTGAGCCACGCGATTGTGGCGGTCCAGTTGTGGACCTTGACGGTAAGGTACTCGGCGTGAACATCGCTCGTGCGGGTCGCGTCGAAACGTGGATTCTGCCCAGCGAGAACATCCGCCCGTTGCTGGCGGAACTGAAGGCCGGCAAATCGACCGCCGCACCGAAGCGATAAACCGTCAACACGACTCCAACTCCAGTCGGCTTGTGAATTCTCTATTGGGTTCACAAGCCGATCTGCACATCCACTTCAAACCGTCGGAGGACTCTCCCGTGCGACTCCTTCTTGCCGTCTTGCTCTCTGGTGGCGTGTTCGTTGCCACCGCTCCCTCTGCGACTGCGTGCCTGTGGGATAAGGAAGTGGTCGGACACGAGAAACAGTTCAAGTCGAGCTACATCGAACATGCGGCTCCCAACTCAACCGAACCTCCCCACATGGTCCAACGTATCGGCTCTTCAATTGGTGTTCTCGGCGGCGTGGGAGTTTTGATGCTCGCAGGTGCAATGCTCGTCGGTGTCGTCCGCCATCGCGAGGCTTCGAAGCGATCAACCAGTGAGAACACACCATGAGCCTGGCACGCGGTCTGGTGCGTCCCCTTGTGTTCGGTGGCCTGGGTGCGGTGGTTGGGTTGATGATTGGTTTGCTCGCAGGGTTCTTGCCTGTGCGAGTCTCGGAAGGCACGCTCCCCTACCCTCACGTGATCCCCAAGTCGCAGGATGGTGTGTCGCTCCGCTTCGCCATGGTTCACGACGTGATCCACGAACGGTTCCCGCGACACAGTACAGCCTACTACAAGGAACGCAATCGCCTGACAGGCGTATCGCTCGACGTGCTGAAATCTGGCCCGCCGCACGAAACCCGATCAAAACGCTACTACGATCTCACCAACGACCTCGCTGTCGGTCTGGAAATGGCTGGCGACCACGCCGCCGCCATCGCCTTGATGAAAGAGAAGTTGAAACTGCAAACTGAGCTGAACCTTCCCGAGTTGGATCTCTACTCGACTCACGCCAACCTCGGCACCTTCCTGATTCTGGGGCCGTTCCGCCAGGTTCGGCCCGGGAACAAGGAAGATCAGGCGACTCTTCAGGAAGGACTTCAGCACATCAAGACGGCGATCAAGATCAATCCCGATTCCCACTTCGGACGCGAGGTCTGGCAAGCGACAATCATCGAATACATGATCGCGCTGTACGACGATCCCCAGTTGTTGCTAAAGTTCGACATGATTGGGAATCGACTCAGTGGCGGCCTCGAATCCACGGGGCATCTCGGGATCTTGGACGGTGGAGCACACTTTGGAGGAGTTAAACGAACTGGCCTGTCTCCCATTTCCAACTTCGGGGTGAATTTCGGCGGAGTAAAGGCTGCTCGGTCTGCTGCGGAATATCTTCGACATCCCGAAACGTGGGAACAGCATAAAGAAGCTCGACGGCAAGGAATCAAGCATATCGGAGCTGACGAAGGCTGGAATAACGCCGTTGATTCGGGGCACAAATCCCAGGTGCCGTTCGACGAACCAACGCTCGGCATCATCGGGATGTGGCGACTCGGTGGGGGCGCTCATCCCTACTTCGCTATGGCACTAGGCGAGACGATGCTGCGTGTCGGGCAGAACTACATCGCGTGGAGTGCCTTCGAGCGTGCCGCTCGACTCGCAGCGTTCGCGTGGCCCGACCCGAAGTTACAGGAACGGTTCACTGCCCACTGCCGCGAGAGACAACAACTCGTTGAAGCGAAGCTGACGCAGGAGGAGGTCGCTCGACTCCTACCGGCCTTCGAGGCGGAACTGGCGTTTGGTCAAGCGTATCAACGAGACTACCAGCAGTTCGAAGCGGATCGAATCGCTGCCGGGGCACACATCGATGACCCCAACTTTTACGCGGACTTCGACGCAAAACGAGGGCCGATTGCCTCACCCGTCGGCGACGCGGACTGGTTTCGCATCGCTGATGAGCCGACGAGCCAGCAGCCTTCGATCCTTGAGATTTCCCTGGTTTTGGCAGGCATCTTCGCACTCGTCGCGGTTGCCTTTCGCTCGTCCTGAATCCTTGTATGGCAGTCTGGCCAACTCAATCCCAACCCCGCGTCTCACGTTGGGGTTGTCACGCTTCCCCGCGCCGGTTTAGCATCGCGAACAATTCGCTCATTGTTCTCTTCGAGCTCACTCGCAGGACGCGGGACACATGCCGACAATCAACAAGCGATTCCTCTTCAAGTTCGTGCTCGTGGTCCTCGGCCTGATCGGCACGATTATCGGCGTACACGCTGTGCAGGCCGACCGCATCCCGCTTGCATTGAAAACCCAGGCGGATCGCGCTGCCGAGGCCGGGAAAACCGACTCTGCGATTCATTACCTCCGTCAATACCTGGAGTTCACTCCCGACGACATCGATGTTCAGATTCAACTCGTCGAGTTGTTGAAGAAGCGGAATGCCGATCGCGGGCAGTCCGAACTCATTTTCCTCTACGACCGAATCCTGCGGATCGACCCAGAACGTCAGGTGATTCGCCGAGATGCACTCACCGCTTGCCTCAGGAACGCTCGTTACAACGACGCGATCACACACGCGGAAGTGCTTTTGAAGTCGTCCCCGACCGATTCTGGACTCTGGCAGCAACTTGGTACGGCTCAGACTGGTCTGAACCAGATGGCTGAGGCACGCAAGTCCTACGAGACTGCGGTAACAAACAACCCTAGTGATATCGGCGGGTATCAACGGCTCGCACAACTCGTCTGGCGGAACCTCAAGGATCCTGCGGGGGCACGCGATGTTCTCGACCGCATGGTGAAGGCACTCCCCCAAAGCCCGGATGCGCACCTCATCCGCGCACGGTTCGAGTCGTTCGCTTCCGAGGAAAACGACGCGGGCTTCCGGGGCGACCCGAAGCAGGCCATGAACGACTTGCAGCGAGTGCTCGAGCTGGACCCCGAGCAAGCGGAGGCATCCTTGATGCTCGCCGAACTGCTCCAGCGAGACCGGAAACTCCCTGCGGCTCAGGCTGTTCTGCGAGACGCGGTGTCTCTGTATCCGCGTGATCAGCGGCTCATTCGAAATCTGTCGTGGTTGGAGCTCTCTCGCGGGAATACGCCGGCCGCTATCGCGGTGCTCGAAGACGGCCTGAAGGCATCGCCGGAAGGTTTCGACCTACTGGTTCCCCTTGCCGACCTGCTGATTCAACAGGGCGACACGACCCGCACGACAGACATCATCCGACGTTTGGAATCGCAGCGGGTTCCTGGGAATGGTGGCACAAAGGTCGTTGGCGGTCGACCACCGTCTCACGTTCTCCAGGTTCGTTACCTCCGTGCTCGACTCGCGATGCGTGACGCGAAATGGGACGAAGCCGTCTCGCAGTTGGAGTCGCTTCGAACAGATGTCACCCATCTTCCGGCACTGGAAACGCAATTAAATCTGCTGTTGGCGGTTTGCGCTGAGCAGACTGCTGACCACGCCGGGCAAGAGAAGGCATTCAAGCGGGTGACCACCGACGACCCAAAGAATGTGCAGGCTCGCGTCGGGTTGGGGAACCTGTACCTCACGATCGGGCAGTTTGACGAGGCGGTTCGCGAACTGGAGGCTGCTGCACAATCTCCATACGCCCCGGGAGCAGTGCTTTCACAATGGATTCGGACAAGGGCGGCACGACTTCAGGCTACTGGCGGCACACCTGATGAGTGGCGGAAACTTGAGGTCGCGGCGATGACCGCACGCTCGCGATTTGGCCCGATGTCCTCTGAGTCTGTAATCTTGCAGGCCGAAATTGCTCTGGCAGTTGGTAAGACCTCCGAAGCAGTTCAGATGTTGCGGAAAGAAGTCGCCACCCGACCTGGCGACACTCGCCTCTGGTCCGTTCTGGCCAAGGCCACAGCCGAGGCCAATGGCACCCCTGCCGGGCTTTCGGTGATCGATGAGGCCCAGGCAGCATCAGGCGACAACGCGGAGGTACGACTTGCGCGAGCCAACCTCTATGCCAGCGAACCTGGACGGGTTCGACCGCTTGCAACCCTTGTGGAGCGAATCGAGTCATGGCCCGAGGCCGAGCAAGCACGATTGCTCTTTGGCATGATCGAGGTCTTTGAGGAAGTGGGCGATCAGAAAGCTGTTGTCCAGATGCTGCGGAGCATCGCTGCACGACGACCATCCGATGTGAATGTCTGGCTGAAGTTGCACGAGCGGGCGTCGCGGATTGGGGATGCGAAATCCGCTGCCGAAGCTCGATCAATGCTTGTCAGTCTTGAAGGAGAATCCGGATCGACAGTCTTGTTGTGCGATGCGGCCTCTGCTTCTCCTGCGACCGCTGTGAGCGTTCTCCCAAGAATGGTCGCGAAGTTCGGCACCAACCCCACACGGTCTGATGTGTGCTTGGCTGTGGCTCGACTCCACCGGCTTACCGGAAACGATCCCGAGGCGGCACGCTTCACGGAACGCGCATTCACTGTAGAGCCGACACGTTATGCCGCCGCTCAAGAATTGCTCGTCCTCTACTGTTCGACGGGTGCCGACGAGAAAACTCAGCAACTCGTAAACCGACTGGGAACCGACCCCCGCTGGATGGGTGATTCCTTCCGGCGAGTGGTCGGCTCCGTGATCCCGAAACTTCAAACCCCGGTGGCGACGAAATTGTTGAACTGGTCTCGACCTCACGCAGAACGGGATCCCGCAGGTCTCCCATGGGCTGCGGGACTGGCGGGCACGTACCAACTGTTCGACCCGATTCCGTTGCTTGAAGAGTCGACCCGTCGGAAGGGTGCAACCGCTGATGATTGGCTCCGCCTCGCTCTGGCTCGTAAGTCGGAAGACCTGAATGCCGCAAGGGGTAAAATCTCCCCCGCCGCGTTCCTCTCAGCGGTTGTCGTGTTGATGCAGACCCCGGAAGGGAAAGACTTCAAACCAGAACTCGGCTCTGCCGCCGAACGGCGGATGTTTGCTCAGGCGATGCTCTCGCTGAGCCTCTCGACGAACCAACCCGGGGTGGCCACCAAGGTGCTTGAGGATTACCTCGCGGTGAAAGACCTGCCGAAGTCTGACATCGCGTGGGGGCAGCGGAACCTTGCGATGATCTACGCGGTCGGGGGCACACCTGAAAACCGCCAGAAGGCGATGGACCTCGTCAAGAGTGTGGACGACTTCGGGAAGTCGCCCGATGAACTCCGGGCAACCGCGAGTGTGCTAACAACGCTCTCGCGGTATCTCGAGGGAACCGACCGCGTGGCTGTGTTAACCCGCGCCGCAGTCGCGCTGAACGGGGTCTACAAGGCCACCAGTTCGCCCAAGGATCTTTACACACTTTCGCAGTTGTATCGCTCCGCGGGGAACCGTGCCGAGAGCCGAAAGTGCCTCCAGACGCTTCTCGATGCGGACAGGACGAACATCTACTATCTGTCCTTCGCCGTCGAAGAACTGGTCGAGGACCAGAACTATGCAGCGGCAGGGGCGTTCGCGAAAGCACTCATGGATAACTACCCTGGTGAGTTCCAGGCTGTTGCGACCGTGGCCCGGTACGAGTGCAAGTCGGGCCACCCAGAGCGGGCACTGGCCTTTGCCGAAGGATATGCCCGATCAAGCGATCCCAGTGCGGGTGGCCACCTCGCCCGAGCCGGGCGACTGGCTGAACTCCTCGATGAACTCGCACGTTACCCAAGTGTTCGCGGGACGCCTGCGGGTCGTGCCATCACCGACGCGGCAGCAGATCGGTACGCATCGTTGATCCCAACTCGCGCGGAAGCGCTGGTCGGTCTCGTCGGCGTGCTTGCAGCCGATGGCCGGACGAACGATGCGTTCACCAAGATTGACCAACATTCGCGAAACCTGCCGACCCGCGTCCGAGCCTCGGCAGGGCTCGCGATCGTGCGTGCGAACCCTGTAACAGACCGGCAAGCGACAACAGTGTTGAGTTGGCTCGAAGCTTGTCTGGCCGAGGATCCAACATCCTCAGCCCTCCGGATGAATCGGGCCGAGTTCCTGGCAATCCGGCAGGATCTCGCTAGCGCCGCCGCGGAGTACGAAAAGGTCATTGCCAACGACCCACGCAACGCGGTTGCCCTCAACAACCTTGCCTGGCTCGAAGCGGCCGACCCCCGCACCGCAGAGCACGCGCTGGAACTGGTCAACCGGGCGACGCGAGAGGTTGGCATGACGGGCGACCTCCTCGACACACGCGCGAGAATCCGGATTACCCTCAAACAGTTCACGGAAGCCGAGCGTGACTTGAACGACGCGATTCGAATCGAGCCAACCGCCCTGCGATGGTTCCACCTGGCAGTGTCTCGACTTGGGCAAACGCCCCCACGAACCGACGATGCCAACAAGGCGTTCCGTGAGGGAATGCGGCGAGGTCTCGAACGCAAGGGGGTTCACCCATCCGACCGCGCGATCTACGATGCCTTACACGCCAACTTCAAAATCGGTGGGTGAGTCGGGAAGTGAGACAGCAACGGCTGAGTACAGTTCCCCGTAAGTAGGGGAACAATCGTGACTCATTGTTTTGCTGTAGTAGCTGGCCTCTGTGAGGCCGGTCTTAGTGTGGCCAGGGTGAACCGGGGTCACAGACCCCGGCTACAGAACTGTTCCCTCACTTACGGGGAGTTGTACTTAGCGTTGTCCCTCTCTCCTTGCGGGAGAGGGCGAAGACTTCAAGCACTTCTCGTTCGAGCGGTGAAAGTGAGTTAGCGAGCCGGGAGCGTGAGCGACCGGAGTTTTCTCCCTGCGAGAAGCACTTACACACATCGATCGACAACCGAAAATCGCCACCAAAAAATTTGACTTGGCTCGAGATATAGTACATATGTACATTATATTTTGCACTTCGTCATGAGCCTGCGTTCGGTCAACTTCACTCCTGAGTTCGTCATGTACACCACCACTCCAAACACGAAAGCCGTGCTGAACTCTGCCGCGCACTATCGTGCTATTGGGTGCCGGTGGGCAGTCGTCGCCTCGCATCTCGAGTGCGAAGAGGCCGACCTTGCCGCTCTCGTTTCAGAGGCCGGTGAGCAGTTTGAGCGAATGGTGCAGTTCTTGACTGTTGATCGCGAGAGAGAAGATGAAGCTGTGAGTTTCGCTGCGTTGCGACGCAAACTTTCGAACGCGGAAACACACAGCGAGAGACTCCGTGCCGCGGTAGCACTTGCTGCCGAGGCGATGCGATTCATCCGCGCAGTGTGGGCAGCAAAGCGATTACGACAGTTGTGGCGATCACGCCGCGCGGCGAACCGCCGACGTCGCGCCAAGCAGAAAGTCCGCCGCTCGCTCACACGCGCCGGGGACAGCAACGCGGTTTCGCAACGCCACCAACTTTTCGACAGCGGCAGCGCGATGCCTCGGATCGTTCAGCCAACCCAGAACATGACTCGCAATCCGATCCGATTCATCGCGTGCCGTGGCGATCTCGGGGAACAGTTCCGCGTTCGCGAGAAGATTAACGAGCGTGAAATACGGCAACTTCACAAGCCGACGGGCAAGCCAGAGCGAGAGCGGACTCATCCGGTAGACCACCACCGAGGGCTTCCCACGGTACATGAGTTCCAGACTGACCGATCCGGAGACAGCAATGCAGGCGTCGGACAACTCGATGATCTCGGGCGTACGACCAACGTGAACCGCGACAGGGAAGCCGTTGCTGCTTGCAACCTCCCGAACCTGCGCGGCGTGCCGGTCGTTAAATGCGGCGACAAGGAACCGGGCGTCGGGTCTGGTGGCTTTCACCTTTCGCGCTGCCGCCAGCATCATCGCGAAGTTGGCGGCAACCTCCTGGTTCCGCGAACCGGGCAGCAGTGCCACAACCGCGCCGCCCTTCACACGCTCCTCAGCGAGGAATTGCGGGTCGAGTTTCTGGCCCGCGAGTTCGTCGAAGTAGGGATGGCCGACATAGTGAGTCGGAACGTTTCGCGAACGATACCAGTCGTCCTCGAACGGCAGTGCGGACAAAACGCCCGCGCACCACTTTCGGACCTGCCTGGCCCGGCCGCGTCGCCAAGCCCAGAGTTGGGGAGGCACGAAGTAATACACCGGGATGCCAACAGCATGCGCACGCTTGGCAAGTTCGAAGTTGAAGCCAGGGTAGTCGATCAGGACGACAGCGTCCGGACGGTCATCGCGGAACAGGCGCTCAGCCTCACCCGCGAGTCGGAAGAATGTGGGTATGTGGCGAAGGACGCGCCGCAACCCCATCACCGAGAGTTCCGTGAGGGGATAATGCAGATTGGCTCCGGCAGCCGTCATTTTCGGGCCACCAAAGCCAGTGATTCGAATGTTCGAGTTGCGCGAACGCAGTGCCTGAATCAGGTTTGCCCCGTGGAGATCGCCACTGGGTTCCCCAGCACTGAAGAACAGATTCATGCGGGCATCCTTGCCGGCTCAAATTTCGGAACGCGGGGTCTATCTCGCAGATCGCGGAAAGAATTGCCAGTCCAAACCGCCTGGCTCCGCGAGGCGGTAGACCGTAAATGCTTATACTGTTGCAGCTTCCACAACTGGGGCAGACGACGGAGGAACTGCACCACCGGGTTCTCGTTTTCCACCAGGCAATGCCGTGGCTTCAGCCACGCGGCGATAGCCCAGAGAATACAGGACTTCGAGAACCTCACTCCAGGTTGGGAATGGTCGGCGGTTTTCCCGCTTGTAGCGATCCATCGCCTTCATGAACTCGGTTTCGTCCAGGTTGTAGTCTCGTTCGCATGTTGTTGGGTCGATCAGCCGGCGGCGCTCGCTGGTTTTCCGTTTTTCAGCAGCGTTCTGAGCCCGGCGACGATCCGTCGCGATAGGAATCGTTCGCTTTCTTCGGTCGTTGGAAAGAGTGTTCCCGCCAGCGTCGCTGGGGGTGGTTTCCAGGTCGGGAGTCATCGCATCGGGTGCATTGTCGGGTGTTGTCATCGTGCGGTGCCTCAGCCTGTAGGGTGGGCTGGGAGTCAGCCCCATCGGTTACCCGAAGTGGTGCTGTGCAGCGATCCTACGGAACAAACTAATCAAGTTAAAGGTACCCGACGAACCGAAGGTGTCAACCGGATTTCACGTCTCAGCCCAATTCCGGAGGTATTTTCTCATGTCGATTATACCGGCTGCCGACGTGGGGTAATGCCAGCCTTATTTGCCCCCCTGCCGCCAACGATTCAACGCGACGTTGGCCAAGAGAAGTACGCCGATCAGAATGTATTGCATTTCCACCGGAACGTTGAAGAGACTGACCCCATTCTTGATCAGCCCAAGAATTGCGACCCCCAAAAGTGCGCCGACGACGGTGCCCTTCCCTCCCGACAAACTCGCTCCGCCAATGACCACAGCCGTGATCACGTCCAGTTCCAACTGCTCGCCCAGCGTTGGGTTCCCGCTGTTGCTATGTGCGAACAGGACCACACCCGCCCAGCCGGTAAGGAGCCCACCAAGTGTGTAAACCATCAGTCGGGTTCGGTTTACACTCACACCACAGAGCCTGGCAGTGGCCTCGTTCGAGCCGATCGCGTAAAGGTGTCGCCCGAAAACCGTGAGATGCAGAAGGATTGCCGTAATGATCGCGAGCCCGACCACCGACCAGAGTCCCGGATTCCCAAACGATGTTATCGCAAGAGTTTCCACCCATTCCGGGGCCTTACCAGGGAACGCGAGCGTCGTCCGTTCGGAAAGCCAAACTGCCACCCCGCGTGCGATTCCGAACATGCCAAGGGTGGCGACGAACGGCGGCAAATTCAAGCGGGTCACCAGGAGTCCATTCGCCAGACCACACAACCCGCCGGCGAGGATGCCGGCTGTCGAGGCCACCAATCCGGTCGCGGCACCCGGTCCCCACACGGCGGTGAAGTGGGTGAATACTCGCATGGTCACCACGGTGACGAGCGCAACGACTGCACCAACGGAAAGATCAATCCCGCCCGAGATCAGTATCAGGAGCATTCCAAGCGCAACGATCGCGGGAACGGTCGCCTCGTGAAGCAACACACGGAGGTTCCCCCAACTCAGAAACTTGCCGAGTTCGCCAGTGGTCCCAATTAGAATCGTGAACAGTAACAAGACGGCAGCGAAGCCGACCCAGGGACCGGTCGGGACGGTGAAGGAACGCGGAGCAGGCGTAGGAGAGGACATTACTGCACAGTGTTGTTGGGTGAGGCAAAGACTCTGTTCGCGCTAGCCACCCGTCGCGGCAGCTATGATGGATTCCGGTGTCCATTCTCGCACCGATCGCGGGGCGGTCAACTTACCACGGCACATGACAGACAGCGTGTCGCAGACACCAAATAACTCGGGCAAGTAACTGCTCACGACAATCACGGCTTTCCCCGCCGCAGCGGCGGTCTCGATTTGTCGGTAAATCTCGGCTTTGCTCCCGACATCCACACCCTTGGTGGGTTCATCGAGAAATAAGATATCGGCCTGCTGGTGAAACAGGCGACCAAGTGCAACCTTCTGCTGATTGCCACCGCTCAGTTCGCCAACTGACTGCGACTGATCGTGGTACTTCACCTCAAACTGGGCTAACACCTTCGAGACAGACGTGGTGAGTCGTGACCGGGAGAGGAACCCACGACCCAAACGACTGAGCGTGACGTTGTCGGCGATGGACATCTCTAGCGCAAGCCCCTCACTCTTGCGGTCCTCGCTCAGCATCCCAATCCCCTGTGCGATCCGGTTTGCCGGCGTTGCCAGCGAGTTCACCCCGGTCCCAACTTTCACAGTGCCCGAGCGAACCGGGTCGAGCCCATAGATCGCACGGAGGAGTTCCGTTCGCCCTGAACCGACGATCCCAGCGATACCCAGAATCTCGCCACGACGCAGGGCGAAGGACACCCCGGCGGGGAGGGGGTCGCCGCAAAGGTCCGTGATTTCAAGGACCGCTTCTCCCATGGTGTGCGGGGTGTGGGGGTATTGTTCGGCGACGGTGCGCCCGACCATCATCTCGATGATTCGGTCTCGGGAAACCTCACCGACCTTCCCGCATCCAGCCTGTTGACCGTCGCGCAGGACCGTGAAACGATTGGCAACAGCTTCGATCTCCTCCAGAAAGTGGCTGATGTAAACAACAGTCACACCGCGCGCTTTGAGCCGCCGCACGAGATCGAACAACCGGCTGGCATCTTCCTGACTGAGTGCGCTGGTTGGTTCATCGAGGACCAACAGTTTGACATCCGTGAGCAACGCACGAGCGATTTCAACGACCTGTCGGCTTGCGGGGTTGAGTCTCGCGACCGGCGCGCGAGGATCAATCTCGGGGTGCCCAAGTTCGTGGAACGCCGCACGAACCCGTTCGCGGTCTGTTGATTTCTGCAGAAAGCCGCCACGGATCGACTCTTGGCCAAGCAAGACATTTGCCTCGACACTCAGCTCGGGGCAGACAGCAAGCTCTTGATAGACCATGACAACGCCATGCTGGCGTGCGACTTGCGGTCCCTTCGGGCGGTATGCTCCTCCATCAAGTAACATGGACCCGGCATCCGGTTGTTCCGCACCACTCAAGATTTTCATGAGTGTCGATTTCCCAGCACCGTTCTCGCCAACGAGAGCATGGACCTCGCCAACACGCAATTCGAGATCGACGCCCCGAAGTGCCGGAGTCTGGCCGTAGGTCTTGTGCACACCAGTCATGCGAAGGCGAATGGTCATTTCGCCTCCCGTTTGGGGAACCGTGGTTTGTCGATGATCCGCCTCGCTTGCACAACTGGATCGAAAAGCGCCAGGGTCGTCTCATCATCCATGTTGATCCGCGTCACGACCGTTTCACCAGTGCCGATGTCCATGTCCGTGCGGCGTGCATTTACGTCCTCACCCAGCACGTATCGCACGCAGCACCATGTCGAAAGGTATCCCATGCGGTAGGGGTCTTGGAGGACACTGCCGACTGCGTCCCCTTCTCGGATCGAGTGGAGCAGCGGCTTACTGGCGTCAAAGGCCATCACCAGGACTTTCTTGTTCAACCCCTGTGAGCGGAGCACATCGATCGCTCCAGATGCTGAAGACTCGTTGGGAGCAAAGATCGCGTCGATTTGGTCACCAAACTGGTGGACGAGCGGTCCTGCTTCGCGCATTGCCGAGTCACGAGTCGATCCCGCATACTTGTCCGTGGAAACCCAAACGACACCGGGGCATTCCTTGTTGACCGTGTCCTCAAAGCCTTTCTCACGTTGTTCAGTACTCTGCGAACCAACAGCGTAGCGGAATAACACAAGTCGCGGTTTCAGCTTTCCCTGCTCGCGCAGAACCTTGAGGAGATGCCGTGCTGCGAGACAACCGCCGTTGTAGTTGTCGGTCGCGACGTATTTGACAATGTGATCGGTGTCCACCAGTCCTGAGTCAATCAGCACGACGGGTACGCCGGCCTCATCTGTACGCTTCACACATGCCGTCATGGTCTGACTGTGTTGTGGGGCGAGGACAATCCCGTTCGCACCCGTTGCAACTCGCCGATCGACGATATTGATTTGTGCCATCGCGTCGCGTTCACGAAGTGGACCGTCGAAGATGATGCGAACTCTGACACCTTCCTGTGCGAAGAGATCGGCCGCACAGCGTTCCGCGCCACGACGCACCGATTGCCAGTGTTCGTGTGTCATCCCCTTGGGGACTACCACAATCCTGAGTTCATCCGGGTTTCTGTTGCACCCGAAGACGAATGGGCAGAGTGCGAGCGCAAAATAACGGAGGAAGGGGTTCATCAGGGGTTCCGACAGGAGATTAACTGCTGAGAGTATCTCCGCGGAAAGCGGGAATCAAGTTTTCGACCTGAGAAACCGATCTGTTTTGGTTTGATAAACCGGCCCAGTCTCCGCACGTGCGAAGGCCAGGCCCCATCGAGTACGTTCGGCGGTGTCACGCAGCACGACGCACCGGTTCTGCTTCCGGCAGGTAGCTGTTAAACCCATCACGCGGGGTGTCGTAGAAGGTATTCAGGAGCGTGTTTCGGACCCCGGCCCCATCTGGGAGACGCTCGCGTCCATGCCAACTCCGCTTTCCCAGGGTATTGTTCACCACAAATGCATATCCGCTGTTCGGCCGGAATTCGAACTGCTTGACCACCTCGAACCGGCGCCGCCAGTCACCAAGCGGAAGGGCTAACGGTCGGCGTCGATACAGGGCTGTCCCGAGACCAATCTGGGTCTGGTCCTCAGGCAGATAAAGGTGCATCGTCACCACCTTTTTCCGGGTGTCGGGATGTGGCGGAATCTCGAATCCCTCCGTCTCGCGGTACAGAGTCGGACGCGCGTAACCCGCCAGATCCGGGACGCGATCTTCGCCAATCCCGTACCGATATGCGAGATCGGGAGCCAGTTTCGTGAACACTGCGCGCTTTAGTTCTGGTGCGGTCAGCGCTGCTCCGACCGCTCTCCACAACCCCCGGCCAGGAGGTGCAAGTTGATCCAGGCTGGTCACACTGATTGGAAACTGGGCACGAACGTACCCGCCGCCATCATCCTTGTGGTGGCGTTCCGCAGACGACGCGTACTGGCCTACCTCTGGAAGAGTATCGAGCATTGCTCGAAACACATCGTCGGGTAGTAGGTCGCGAAAGTAGGCATGCCCAAACGGCCGGGTTTCAGCCGGGCTCTGCTTAACCGTCTGGATTATGTGTGACAAAATGCGACCTGCGAGCAACCGCACCGCGGCAGGGTGGTCGGGGGCAAGCGGAGCGGGCATGAGTTTCTCTCACGTCAGGAGGAAGCGGATCCTTCAATCGTGAGATCGGCTCAGTGGCGAGGCATTTCGGAACCAAACCCGGCGCGAAGTGTGTCGCCGTCCCCGAAACTACCCAACAGCCCGCATTACCGACACAACCTGCAGAGTCGGTGGCCTAGTCGATCCGATAATTCCGAGGAGACCTCCGCAAATCAGTCGAACCTTGGCTCAACTGCTAAAGAACTTTTCCCTCCAGTCATCCGGCAGGTAGTCTCGAACTCGGTCCCAAAGCCCAAGTTCGTGCAATTCGTCCTCAACGCCCTCGGCGGTTGGTGGAACCACACCCCTCGCGACTTCCAACAGTATGCACTCGGCCATCAAACGACGCGCTCGACTGACTTGCTTGCGGAACGCCTCTGGGCTCAACAAATGTCGTGCCCGCTCTGATGCGATTCGAGCCTGATCTGGCGACTCTGCGTCTGGGAACTCTGTATACACCTGCAAGCAGGTGTGACAGAGGTTCCCCGGCGACTTGCGCTGACGCATTTCAAGCTCACGCCAGACCTTCTTCAGTAAACATGACTGCCACTCCGAAGTCATCGCAAGATCAGCCTCATGATCGGTTGTGTTTGGATATGCGTGCTCGTCGGGCGAAAGCTCGTACGTGGTATTTCGTCCCTTCTTCCGCAAGAAAGATATGGCAGCATTCCGGGCGATGACCTTGAGATAGTCGCGAAACCGTCCCGAAGCCCCGGGATTTGGCCATACAGCGTTAACACCGCCGCGATTGAGAAGCCCCAAGAGGATTTCTTGAACCACTTCCTCGGCATCGTCTGGGTTGCGAAGGATGGCAGTAAGGTAGCCACGAACAGCATTCCCGTAGCGAACCACAAAGCGTTCCGTGTCCTGCAAAGTCCCGACGTGAGTGGAAATTTGATCGAGGCGAATACCTGCCAGGGGCGAATCGTCTCGCGATGACATCGCAACTCACTCCCGAGGGGGGATCGACCACTCATGGACAGTTTTCGACTGACTTCCAGATATCAGTGTCTTGCCATTGGCAGTAAATGCCAGCGAGTAAATCTGCCCACCCTGCCCCTTCAAAGGCGGAAACAATCTCTCAGTCTTCGTATCGATGAGTTCGATCGTCTCCGAGAAACTGATCGCGAGCAGCGTACCATCTGGCGAGAGGGCGATTCCCGCGGGCTCATTGTTGTTGGTAACAAGGCGTTTATCTGGGTTGAATGAGAGTGGCCGTGCGAGTTGTACATCCTCCTGAGAAGTGTAGGCGATTAGCGGTTCATTTCGCGCAAAGGCCACGCATGGACCAAGCGTCGCCTGCGTAACAAGAAGCGTTTTGACGTGATTCCCAGATTCCGCGTCCCACACTTCAATCAGTGGTTGCGAACCAGGAGCCATCTTCACAGCTGCAGCGAGAGTCTTCCCATCCGGAGAGAACGAGATTCCGCGGATGGGTTGAACTGGTCGCCCTGGTTCCTGCTGTGTCAGATCTCGCAGGTGCGATCCATCACTCACTCGCCACACACGAACGCGTCCAGGTCGGCTCACCCATCCGTCGCTACTGGCCGCGAGTAACTTTCCATCCGGAGAGAACGCAACTGCCACAACATTTCCACTGGCATCGCCCTTGAAAACCGAAGCCACGAAGTTCAGTTCCTTCTGTGTTGCCATGCTCCAAACGCGGATTTTCGATGAGCCGGAGAAGCCCGCCACAAGCAACTTACCGTCGGGGGAAAAGGCTACCGAGTTGCAGGAGTCATCTCGCCACTTCCACCAAACCTCGGGTACCGCACCAGCGGTACGATCGAACAACTTCACCCCACCTGCCTTGGATGGAGCGTGTGCATCGCTGAGTGCTACTGCCAACCAGTGCTCGTCGTCACTGACTGCAACTCCGAGGACACCGACGGCACCACCAACATTCCGTACGGGAACCAGGACAGGTTTTGCTGCGACTTCAGGGCGTAATTCGTCGTCTTTTCTCGTGTCTGAATTACTGCGAAGTGCGAAGTACCCACCCAGGCTTCCCAAAGCAATCGAGGTCGAAACCCCGATGATCCACCTGCGGCGTGTAGTGGTGTCCTCTTGCCCAGAAAGCGACGTTTCGCCAGTCTCATCATCGCCTTTGTCTGGTTGCCAGGGTGCTGTATCTGAAGCAGTCGGGGCGAGACTGAACCTTGCGGGTGCGCCACGGGATGGGGGCGTCGCGGTTCCGTTAAGACCCAACGTCGGACTGGGATCGGCAGCGAGAATTGCTTCGAGATCGGCGAGCATCTCCTGAGCCGATTGGTAACGCTCAGCGGGGTTCTTGGCCATCGCCTTGCGAACAGCCTGTGCGCAGGATTCTGGTACCGAGGGAACGACCTCGCGGGGGTCTGGGATGGGATCGTTGCAGTGGGCAAACATGATCTGCAACTCGTGTTCTCCACGATACGGGTGCCGGTTTGTGAGGAGAACGTAGTATGTCGCGCCGAGCGAGTAAACGTCGGAGCGGGCGTCAGCGGGTTCCGCGTAACACTGCTCCGGGCTCATGAATTGTGGGGTGCCAATCGTGCGATCGCCCGTCAGAGTTGGGGCATTCCCATCAACTACTCGTGCTAGCCCGAAGTCAGCAACCTTCACCGTCCCGGCTTTCGAGATGAGCAGATTGCTGGGCTTGATATCACGGTGAACGAGTCCAGCATCGTGGATAGCCTGGAGCCCACGACAAGCAGCCGCGACGATGTCCGTCGCGACACGAGGTGAAAGCGGTGCATGGCGTTCGAGGTAATCCGACGCGCTCATTCCGACGACGAGTTCCATGACCAGGAACGGATTCCCCGCATGTTCGCCCATATCGAAGATGGGGACACAATTGGGGTGGATCACTCTGGCGGCTGCGCGGGCTTCACGGAGAAACCGTTCCGGATCGCCGCGATCTTTAACGAGTTTGACCGCGACGGGGCGATCAAGGGTTGGGTCTCGTGCCTCGAACACGACTCCCATGCCGCCCTGGCCGAGTTCACGCAGGACAACATACTTCCCGATGTGAGTCATGGAGGTTGGCGTTGTGAGGATCGCTATACGGCTAGACTACCGTACGGTTCACAGCGGGGGAAGAGCGGGACGCACCGTGCGTGACGATCAAATGTAATCGGCTGAAAATACAACTTCACTTCAGACAGGCGTTGAGTGAACTCCACCAGAGCGTTTCCGATGGGACACTCGACACCCTGATCGGTGGCGGCGGAAGTGACTACTTCCGGTTCGACGAGACGGGCAATCTTCCCTTTATCGAGTTGATTATGTCAGATTTCATGCAAGGTCAGGACAAGAAACCTTGATCTCGCGCAAAGCAGAGGAGTGTTCCAATCGGGTGTGCCACTGGTTTCCTGAGACAACGGTTGCTGGAATGCAAGCGTATGTGTGCTTCTCATTGATTCCGGGCGATATGCCCACCTATCACCGGAACCATTCTGGAACCATAGACCTGTCCGGAAGAAAGAATATCAGAATTATTGCATTCGCCGCATCACACGACATCCCAATCGTTTGCGACCTGCCATTGCAATTCATGCCACACGAAACCGCCAAGCACACCCCGGAAACCAGTGGCACACCCGTTCCAATCGGTTTCACATCAAAAGGCGCTTGACAGAAATCGACATTCGGTTGAGAGTGGGTTTTGCTGTCACTCTATTCTCAACCACAGATTGGGCCGAATCGAGTTTCTACACTCCCCGGGTGGTTCATGTATCCACGAAGCATCCGAAACGGATTCACGCTGATTGAACTGCTCGTCGTGATTGCCATCATTGCGATTTTGCTTGGTCTACTCTTTCCTGCAGTGCAAAAAGTTCGAGAAGCCGCAGCTCGAACGAAGTGCAGCAATAATCTCAAACAACTCGCACTTGGGTTGCACTCGCACCACGATGCACACGGCACACTACCAGCAGGCTACTTCATCGATGCGGCAGGTACTCCGCGAATGCCCTGGACTGTTGCGCTGTTGCCGTTTGTCGAAGAAGGGCCACGATTCGCACAGTTCGACCCACTCGGAACCTTCTACGCGTTTCTCGTGACTGGTTCAGAAACTAACAAACCCTACCAGACAGTTCGGCTTAAACTCTACGAGTGCCCTTCCGATCCCAACTCTTCTGACGCGAACCAGAATATCAACTACTTCGCTGTGCAGGGTGGCAACACTGTCGATGGGGCGGTGACCAGCGGTGGGTTCCCCCAGCGATTCAATTACACGAATGGCACGATGTATAAAGGCTCACGAATCCGGCTCACAGATATCACTGACGGCACGACGAATACGTTCCTCGTTGGCGAAACTCGCTACATGGCTCTCAAGGGGGGTTGTAACGGAGCATGTGCTGGGATCTATTGGGGTAGTTGGGCCTCGACCTACTACACGGGTGGTGGTCAGATGCCGACCACTGCGGCAGCCACCCGCGATCCTATCAACAGCTCTACGATTGATCCGAATGTCAACTACACCTTCGAGGTCCAAACTCGGATGTTTGGCAGCAGGCACTTTGGTGGCTGTCACTTCGCGCTGGCGGATGGTTCGGTTCGATTCGTGCGAGAGTCGATTGACTCTGCAGTTTATCAGTCCGCCGGAACTCGAGCGGACGGCCTGCCGTTGGGAGGCGTGGAATGAATCGCCTCACGGGGTTGCTGAGTTGGCTGCTCATTGCCGGGTGTGGCGGCACGGCCTCGTATCCAGTCTCAGGAAAGGTTACGTTCGACGGCAAATTCGTTCCCGTCGGTGAAGTCGTATTTACTCCTGACGGGGCTAAGGGAAACCATGGCCCGGCGTTCCTAGCGGATATCAAGGACGGTGTGTATGTTTCTCCCGCTGGTCGTGGTCATATGGGAGGTGCGTACACGGCCAGGATCATTGGGTTCGATGGTAAGCCCAGCGAAGCAAAGGGTTTAGTCGATGCACGCGGAACACCGCTCTTCGCTGAGTATTCGGTCGCCTTCGACCTCCCCGCAGCACCTGCAGTTCAAGATTTCACAGTGCCAAACAAGCGGTAACCATGTTGATCCCCACCTCCCCTTCCTCCTCCACCCGCACATCGGCACCGGATTCAACTGGTACCGACTCACAACAAAGGAGATTCCTCCTTGAAGTCTGTTGCGAAACACCATCGGATGTTTTGGCTGCGGAAGCTGGAGGCGCTGACCGGGTAGAACTTTGCTCTGCACTCGACCTCGGTGGTTTGACTCCATCTCTCGGTTTGCTGTTGAGTGTGCGTGCTACCTCCAAGCTACCGATTTGGGTGATGATTCGCCCTCGCGGCGGAGACTTCGTGTACTCGACTGAAGAAGTCGATGTCATGGTGCGAGACATCGAGTTGTGTCGTGGAGCAAAACCTGCTGGGTTCGTCTTCGGGGCACTCCACCCGGACGCCCGCATCAACCGGGAAGTGTGTCGTCGTCTCCTCGACCGCTGCGAGGATATCCCGGTAGTCTTCCATCGTGCGTTCGACCGAACTCCGCTATTGGGTGATGCACTCACATCGGTCATTGAACTTGGTTTTTGTCGGCTTCTCACGAGTGGTCGAGAACCCACCGCAGCCGAAGGTGCCAAGACGATCGCCCGTGTACGGGACCGAGCCGCAGGACAGGTTGAGGTCTTGCCATGCGGACAGGTCCGCGCAGAGAACCTCGAATACCTCATCCAAACAAGCGGTTGTGATCAAGTCCATGGCTCCTTTAGCGAGGTGCTACCGCCAGCAGCTGAGAACGGCTACAGAGGTTATGGAACACGAATGCGGGTGAGCCGGGATCAGGTTGTTGCAGCACGAAGCGAACTCGATCGCCTCGCCGAGGCTCTTACTCCTTCGGATAATGTGGTCTCAACGGGTGCTCACCACTGAACGATCTGTCACTCTAGATGCTATCATCGCCATCATGATCACGACAGAAGATGTGTCGCGCGAGCAATTCCTCGATCTGGCGACAAGAAGTCAGATCCTCGACGCCGCATCTCTTGCGCAGGTCGCATCGCGTTGTCCGGCCGCGCCTGCCCGTGAGATTGCCGATGCCCTCGTTCGTAGTGGTGACCTGACACACTTCCAGGCTGGGAAATTGCTGCGTGGGCGTTGGCAAGGTCTCGTCCTGGGACCTTACCACATCCTCGCTCCGCTTGGTCGTGGAGGAATGGGCACGGTCTACCTCGCGCGGGACACCCGCCTCGCGGAACAACTCGGCGACGAGATCCTCGTCGCACTCAAGGTTCTTCCGCCGAAGGTCGCACGCTGTGAAGCCCGGATGTTGGCCCGATTTCAGCGAGAGATTGATCTCGGGAAACGCGTGAATCACCCACACGTGGTTCGCACTTTGGCAGGAGGCGAAGCAGACGGCGTTCCCTACTTAGCGATGGAGTACGTCCCCGGGAAGACTGTAGGGCAGATCGTGACCAACAGTGGTCGCCTGACAGTTGGTGAAGCAGCCCGGTGGTTCGCAGATGTGGCGGCGGGGTTGAGTGGGCTTCACGAACAGGGTCTCGTCCACCGCGATGTCAAGCCTGCGAACGTGATCCTCACACAAGATGGACGAGCGAAAATCCTCGACCTGGGTTTTGCATTCGCACCTGGCGAACCGCTTCCCGACGATCCTACAATCGTTGGCAGCGCAGGATACATCGTGGGCACAATGAACTTCATCTCCCCTGAACAGGCACGCGACGCAACTGCGGCACGGCCGGCGTCCGATCTCTACTCGCTTGGCTGTTCGCTCTACTATGTCTTGACGGGAACACCACCCTTCCCCGGCGGAACGGCCAAGGACAAGATTCGGCGGCAGCAGACCATGAGTCCAACGCCAATTTCGGAGTTGAACGCAGAGGTGCCAACGGAATTCGTTCGCATCATCGAGCAACTCATGTCAAAGAATCCCTCCGACCGACCTGCCTCTGGTAAGGTCACCCGAGAACTCCTCCTCCCTTTCGCCACGGTACCGCGAACGGTGTTTAACCTCTCCTTACACGATGCCGTTGTCGCCGTGGACGCTCCCGACATTCACCCCGAACTGTGGACTGATGACTCGCGGGACGAAACCCCAAGTGGTTCCAATGTTGAACCAACTGACCCTGCCGAGTTGATGTCGCTCCCCGATGATAGGGACACGCAACCGTCCTGGTTACTTGTCGTTGGGATAATAGTCGCGATGCTTGTCCTCGGGCTGTTGTTTACGCAATTACGGCGATTCTAAGACGGCTCCGTCCACCGCTCACAGCGAGGTGCGTTCGTGACATGCCAAAGGTGAAGTACTTCAAAAGGCACCGTATGGAGTTGGAACTCCGGCACACTCGCCCTCCGGCTGAGTTGCCGAAGGGTTTCTACTGGCTTCCGTGGTCCCTGCAACTTCTCGATCTCCACGCTCAGGTGCTCTGTGCTGGCTTCGCGGGTGAAACCGATGCCGAGGTGTTCCCGTGTCTCTCCAATCTGCAAGGTTGCCGTGATTTGATGACAGCGATTGCGAACAGGCCGGGCTTCTGCCCCGGAGCAACATGGCTTGTGGCGAATCAGCATTGCTCCGTGGCAACGGTTCAGGGGTTGCTCGACGAGAGTGGTTCCGGCGGCGTTCAGAACCTTGGTGTGGTGGCAGATTTTCGCGGTGCAGGAATTGGCCGAGCCCTTCTTCTGAAGGCATTGGAGGGGTTCCAGGCTGTGGGCGTGAAACGCGCGTTTTTGGAGGTAACCGCTTTGAATCTGCCGGCCGTTCGCATATATCGGAAGCTCGGTTTCCGATCTCACAAAACCATTTACCGCGAGGTCGAGGTGAAACCCGCGGTGCCTGATCACGTCGGGGTTGGGATTTAAAGCGTGCGATCCGTAGAATCCCAACGGCAGCCTACTCGTTGAAACGCGCGGGCTGAACTGCACGGAGGGCGACGTGAGGCAACAGGTCTTCCAACATACGCTGGCAAACGGATTAGTCCTCCTTGCGGAGCGTATGGAGCACGTCCGATCAGCGGCGTTCAACTTCCTCGTCCCGGCTGGTTGCGCGAATGACCCCACAGGTCATCTTGGTGTCGCGTCCGTTCTTGCGGACATGATTACCCGTGGTGCCGGGAGCCGAGATAGCCGGGCGTTGTCGCTTGCTCTCGATGGCTTGGGCGTTGATCGTGATGAAAGCGTTGGCGTTTACAACATGCGATTCTGGGGATCGACCCTCGCCCGGAATGTACCACCTGCACTCGATATCTACGCTGATATTCTCCTTCGGCCCCACCTCCCAGAAGCGGAGCTAGAACCGGTTCAATCGCTTGCAATTCAGGACATTGAGGCGCTCGAAGACGCACCGCAAGCCAAGGTGATGATCGAACTCCGAAAAAACTACTACCCTTCCCCTCTGGACAAGGACCGTCGCGGCACGATTGAGGATATCGAGTCTTTGACTCCGGACGCGGTGCGGAGCTACCACTCAAGACTATTTCGCCCAAACGGAACGATTCTGTCCGTTGCGGGAAACGTGGAGTGGGAACCACTCAAGGCACAAGTTGAACGCCTGTTTGGGGGGTGGAAACGCGGTAAAGAGCCGGACCTCACGCCGATTCCGCGAAATCCCGTTTCGACACACATCTCGAAAGAGACGGCTCAAACGCACATCGCGATTGCCTATGCAAGTGTTCCTGTCACACATCCCGATTATTACTCCGCGCGGGCCGCAGAGAGCGTGCTTTCCGGCGGAATGAGCGCCCGCCTCTTCACGGAAGTACGTGAAAAACGTGGCCTGTGCTACTCGGTTGGCGTTCGGCACGAGACGTTCAAGGATCGCGGGACAATCATCGGCTACGCAGGAACAGGGGCAGATCGGGCACAGCAAACCCTCGACGTGACGATGGCCGAACTCCGAAAGCTCAAGGATGGGGTGACCGAGGATGAAATCCTTCGCGTGAAGGCAGGGCTCAAGTCCTCACTGATCATGCAGGAAGAATCGACTTCCTCGCGGGCCGGGTCGATTGCTTCCGACTGGTATCACCTCGGCCGAGTTCGATCGTTCGACGAAGTGCAAGCGGCCATTGACGGCCTCACGCCGGGGTTGGTAGTTGACCACCTCGCGAAGTTCCCGGTCCGCGACGTGACACTGGTTACGCTCGGCCCCGCGCCCCTCACTATGCCGGAGTGACGAATGGATGGCCTCAAACGCTCGATCGTTCGTGAGCCTGATGAACGCCTCGCCCCGCTCGTTTTCCTGTACCTCGGCGGCGTAATCTTCACTCTGGCCGGCGTGCTGGCCTGGGTGTTCTGGTTCCGCGGTTACGCTTGATTCAGTCGACAGAATCTTCGTCGGAGATTGCAATGCCCTTCTATAACACGCGCCTTCCGAACGGCCTCACCATCATCGGTGAAACGAGTCCATCGGCACGTTCGGTTGCGATCGGATTCTTCGTTCGCACGGGTTCTCGTGACGAAACCGTGCCCGAAGCGGGCGTGTCGCACTTCCTCGAACACATGATGTTCAAGGGCACGCCTCGACGCACGGCCGAGCAGGTCAACCTCGACTTCGATCGCATTGGTTCCAGCCCGAACGCCTACACGAGCGAAGAGAATACTGTCTACTACGCAGCCGGGCTTCCGGAATACCTGCCTCAAATGGTCGACATTCTGGGCGACATCCTTCGCCCAAGCCTCCGCGATGACGACTTCAATACCGAGAAGAAAGTCATCATCGAAGAGATCAAGATGTATGAGGATCAACCGGGTTCCGTGGCAGGCGAGAACGCCCGCCGCATCTACTATGGCGGGCATCCGCTCGGAAACAGCGTCCTCGGCACGCAAGCAAGCGTCGGCGCGTTGACCCGCGATCAGATGCAAGCGTACTTCACCCGACGCTACGCTGCGAACAACATCATCTTGTCTGTCGCCGGAAACTATGACTGGAATGAGCTGGTCAGGCTCGCCACTGCCGCCTGTTCTGGCTGGAACACGGCAGAGGTTGGCCGCACCCACCGAACCGAGTGGACTGGCGTTGGTGGCCTCCATGTACTGACGCGGCCAAAGGTGCAACAGGAATACGTGCTGTTTCTGGCAGGCGGTCCTCCAGCCGACTCGAAAATGCGGTACGCAGCAGACACCATGGCTCTCGCGGTCGGGGACGATTCGGGGAGCCATCTTTACTGGGCACTCATCGACCCAGGACTCGCGGACTCCGCCGATTGCAGTTACTACGAGAACGATGGAAGCGGGGTCGTGTATGCCTCGTTCACCAGCGAGTTGGAGCACGCGGAACGAAACCTTTCCATCGTGCGGAAGGTTCTCACTGATGTTCAGCGAAATGGACTAACTGCGGACGAACTGAAGCTAGCCAAGAGCAAGATCACGTCGCGATGGGTGCGAGGCAGCGAGCGGCCAATGGGTCGTATGAACTCGATAGCCTCGATGTGGGCGTACACCGGCGAATATCGCGACGTGGACAAGGAACTCGCGAACTACGACGCAGTAACCCTTGACGACGTGCGAGCCTACCTCGACAAGTATCCAGTCGATCGTCTGACAACGGTTGCGTTTGGACCAGGCACAAAGCTGGATGGCGTCGAAGGCCACGTAGTCTGAACGGGATGGTTTGGTGCGGCGGCAAGGCCGCATCATTCCCGACAATCCGCAAGATACACCCCACCGCAACAGCAGTCGCTGTCCTCACACAGTTCCTAACTGGCCTCGGATACTGCGAAACCCTTCCGGTTACTCCCACGTTTCATACCTCTACAGAGCCAGAGACAACTTTCCGCAACTCAGCTTGGAATCTCACATTGCCTGGGAGACGATGATATTGGGAAGAAGCGCCTGAATCGGGATGCCAACCATGACATATACACGACTTGCAACAGTCACCTTGGCCATTCTGATTGGCTCCAGCGCCGTCCTAGCCCAAGGTCAGGATGAACCGCGTGTCAAGGAGCCACCACGTACTGAGAAAGTTGATGTGCAGATTCGCTATCGAATCCGCGCCGACCGCGACGAACGTGTTCGGCAGTTCCGTGGTTTGGAGAAGCACCTCACTGCACTTGGCTTCGAGGACTCCCGTAAGGATGACCCAGACCGCGACCTCGATATCCTCGATCCCAACGCCGAGCGGTTCACGGGGACCGCGGCATCAGATAAGGTTCTCCAGTTGCTTGACGACCCGCGGGTGGAACAGATTCTGTTTGCACCGACTGGATACATGTACCCTGAGGATCGCACGAAACCGGTCCCAGTTCGGATCATACTCCGCGCGGACATGATTCCGTCTGTGCAGCAAGCCTTCCACTTCCAGACATTGCAACAACTTGAACGGATGGGATTCCGCGAAGCCCTCGGTTATGACACCCGAGGTTACAAGCAACTTAAGGGTACGATCCCCTACAAATACCTGGATCGACTCGTAAAGGATCTTCGAACCGAACCCGCTGGCTGGTTCCTCACTGAGACACCGCTCGATCGGCTCCCGCGACCTTTCGCAGATCGGAACCCGCTTCGGTGGGTTGAGGTGATGCCGCCAGCAGAAGCGCTACCGGCCTACGTGCCCGAGGTAGTACCTCCCACACGGGCGAAAATGCCACCAGATTTGCGAGCTATTCTCGCAGACCCCGCACAGAAGGAAATCCCGCTGCGGGTGATCGTTCTGTTTGCAGAACCTATCGATAGCAAATTGGAAGAACTCCGCTCGAAGCTCACCAGCGGTTTTTCGCCGACCGTGAAGCGCGATGCGGATGGCAATCCACTCAAGGGTTCCGATGGCCTCCCCGCACTGACCGAAGGTGCTGCACTTGATGGGGCCGCCGGGAACCTCGCGAGCATTCGCTTCGATCGGCCTGCTGATGTCGAGCGGTTCGCACAACAAGCGGATGTGCTCTCGGTTCGCCTCCCGCGACAGGCAAGCGAAACCATCTCCCCGATCCCGGCACCTGGGAAGCCTGCCTCGGCGGGATCTGTTCTCACCGCCTCCGGTGTTGAGGCGATGCACCGACTTGGCTACACAGGCGATGGGGTGAAGGTGCTCGTAATCGGATCGGACTTCTCGGGTGCTGAGAAGTTGATCGGTAAAGGGCTGCCCAAGAAGACGCGGATTCTCGATCTCACGACAGAACTCAACCCGGACATTCTCCCGTCCCCGGTGGACCCGAACCGCGCTGGTCTCGGGACATCGGCAGCACTGGCACTCGCGGTTGCCGCGCCTGACGCGGAGTTGGTGCTGGTCCGCGTTGACCCCGGAGCCATATTCCAGTTGTTTGGCATCGTTCGGGTTGTGCGGAAGGAAGCCACTTTCTCCGATGCACTTCGCTCGCGTCTTGTCGATATCTCGAACAAGACCGCGGAGTTGACCCGACGAAAAGAAATCGTTGTGACCGAGTATCGCCTCGCGTTCGACGACCTTGCCGACGACGAGCCTACGAAGGCACGCCGCGTTCGAGCGAAGATCGCTCTCGATGCTGTGCTAGCCGATCAGGTCGCACTCACGCAGCGAATCGAGCGGTTCAACGTGTTCCAAAAGAGCGTTCTTTCAGCACTTGTCGGCACACGGGTGATTGTGAACACCCTGGAATGGGAAAGCGGGTACCCGCTAGATGCCCTGAGCCAGTTGAGCCGCACGCTGGAGCAACTTGCGGTGCCACTTCCTCCACGCATCGTGAAAAATGCGGGTGATCTGTTAGCGGCTCCCCCACCTCCGCTGGTGTGGGTGCAAGCGGCCAGCGCTGCAGGCGCTGCGGTGTGGGGTGGGCCATTTCTCGACCCGAACACCGACGGGGCGATGGAGTTCGCATCACCCAACCAACCGCTTCCGCCGATGAACTGGTCGGCGGACATGAACTTCCTCGGCTTCCAGAGCGCGACGGGCGAAACCACTGGGGATTTGCCCGCTGGTGCAAGGCTTCGAATCACGATTCAGTGGCGTGAGCCAACCGACCCGAACTTCCCATCGGTTGATCGCCCCGCATATCCGGTCGTATTACGTCTCTTCCGGCAACTCGATCCCAAGGGTGAGAAGATCCCAAGCGATGAGATGGCCGAAGATGCCCGCTCGGCTGGTGGACCGTACCCGTTGTTGTTCACACGAACCTACGTGGTGTTCGAGCAGGTGCTCGAATTCACCGTGAAGGAACCGGGCCGCTACGCTCTCGCTGTCGCCAAAGGCTACGAGCCCGAGGCGCTGCTGCCCGGATTGAAGCGGAAAGTCGAAGTGCATCCCCGAATCGTGATCGAGACACTCTCGGGGAAGCCGGGTGAGGGGCGTGCCGTGTTTCGCTCTTACGTTACCCCCGAAGCCGGCGTCGGTATTCCGGGAGATTCGCTGGGTGCCAACACGATTGGGGTTCCGGTGAAGGGGGATGTGTTTGGTGGCGGAACGGGGTTGGCTCTCCGCGGCAAGCCTGACCTGTTTGGACCGGATTCATTGGATATCGCAGGGCCAGCGATGCGTGGACCGGGCCTCGCTACAGGCTACCTTGGTGGCATGGCGACAGGGTTAGTGCAAGCCGGCGCTGCCGGGGCGAACCCATTCAAGTCTGCGGGTTTCACGCACGGCACAATGGCCGTAGTCCCCGAGAACTGGTTGAAGATCCTTCGCCCAGTTGCGAAACCCGACAAGTGAACCTGGAAGTTGGGTTCGAATCACTCCCTGTAGTGAGAGTGATTCGAGCCCAACCGATTCGTTGTCACGTTCATCATCTCTGACACCACATCGTTGAGTGTTAAGTCAGGCGAAGAATGCCAAACAGAGGAAAGCCGAGGCGGCGACTGTCGCCCTTGAACCACCACGGCCGACACGTGAGCGTCAGGTACTGCAACCCTGTTCGTCGAACTTCTTCTCGCACCGTAACGCGAATCACTTGCTCAGACAAACTGCGATCCTCCACGGCTACTCGGCGGCCATTCACAAACGCACGGAGAGTCAACTTTGGACGCAGTTCGCGCGTTCGGAGTTCGACAACCTGTTTACCTGGCGGAAGAGCGAGCTTGATGTGTGAAACGGGTTTGGACCAGCGGAACGGTCGTCCCTCATACTGTTCCAGCGGATGAAAATGGGCAAGCAACGGAGCAGGAATATGGTCGATTGCGACGTCATCACGCGGTTCGATACTCTCACCATCGAGTCGTGTGACGAAATCGAGTCGAGCCCCAGCAGCGGCCCGCTGCCACCAAGCGGCGAATGCGTTCGTTCTTTCGGTGCCTTCACTCATGAGGTGAATACGAATCTTTCGCAGCACCCGCTTAAGTGCTGCGGGCCATCGCCAACGTCGCTCCCCAAGCAAACAGGCGGGTAAATCCTGCAGTAATTGTTGAACGGAACCTTGGCCACGGATTAATGTCTGAAGTAGAACTCGGGCTTCCATACGTGAGAGAACTGGGTCGGTCTGCCCGCCACATTCCCACTCTGGTGGCATTCCAAAATATGCTTCCGATTCTGGCTCCGGCTCGTACAACCTGAATGCAGATTCGCTCGTCGCATAGTCGCGGATGTGATCCTCAAGTTGAGCAAATGAGTTCGTATTCCAGTGCCGCACGATTGAGCGGCGAGCGTGCCCGAGCCGGTAGCCAGCGCGGTGCAATCGTGCAGCGAGAAGCGGTTCCGCAAACCGCCGGTACTTCCCCTGTATACCTCCCACTCGTAGATACGCCTCTCGCTCAATAGCTGCTCCGCGAAGGAATAGTTTGGACCAGTGACTATCCTCTGTGCGTATCGCACTGACCCGCTCAAACATCTGCTCTTCGAGTCGCCCCGAGAGTTTCTCTCCAAGTCCCAGGCTTCGACTGCTCGCACCCGGGCGTCCCTCAGTGATGAGGTAGCGGACCATCTCCTCCAGGCATTCGGATTCGCCATAGGAATGCGCTTCTGCGAAGTACAGCCAGTAGCCTCGAGCGTGCGTAGCACCTTGCGCCCAGGGTTCACTCTCACTGTCCGTGGGAACGTGAAGCACGCGGTCGAGTGGACCGAGCACCTGTTTCACCCGCTCGAGATCGGGCCAGTTCTTGCCGTCGAACGCGACGATCACCTCATACTTGTGTCGAGGTAAGGTCTGCTCTTGTGTCCACGCTCGGACGCATCGGGCCGTGTCGCCACGTTGGTCGCCCATCGTCACCACAACCGTGACGAGCGGGCCAGTTTGGGAAGTCACCAGCCGATCGTATCGCAAGATCGCACTCAGAAGTCTCGTGGTATCGAGAGTGGTCTCCTCCCCCTGGGTCACCAATCGGAGTTGAGTTTCTGATGTCGCGAGGAGTTCGGCAGTGACGGACGAGCGAACCCTAAGTTGTTCCGTTGGGATCGCGCGGGCTCCCACATCCTCCAGAGCCTTGAGCAAAGCCTTAGCACCAGCAGTTGAATCGTAATCAGCGAGGCGTTCACGCCCCCTGGAGACCAGCGAGGTCCGCAGGTCTGGCTCAGCGACGATGCGTTCTAAGGCGGATGCAATTGCAGCATCATCTGAAGCATCCACACCCAGTACGGCGTCCCCACCAACTTCCGGCAGGCTCGTTGAGTTTCCACAAACGACTGGAATGCCGATCTCGAACGCTTCAAGAATTGGAAGGCCATAACCCTCATGAAGTGACGGAAACACCAGTCCAGTCGCACGCCGGTAAAGTTCAACCAGGAGTCTCGGGGAAACGTAGCCAAGGTCGCGGACAGAGGAATTCGGTGAGGCCGCGAGCAACTCCGGAACACGTCCGCCAGTTCCGGTCAAGACGAGCGTGTATTGTGGGTGCAGTTCGTGGAAACGAGACCAGGCGCGGAGCAGCACCGCGTGGTTTTTGTGTGGCCAACCTCGTGCAGGGTAAATGAAGAATGGACCGTGTGGGATGCGAGCCGCTTCTTCGGAGTGTGGTGAACCTATGAACCGTTCACGTAGTCGTGGCGGAGGAGGTGTTACGAGGAGCGGCGTGGCATGAGCCGTGGGAAAGTGCGCACGTATCCGGCCGATCGCGTGGAGTGATGGTGCCAATACTGCGCCACCACTCATAGCTCGTCCGAAAGCAACTACACGGCGGGTTACGACTTCTGGTGGAAGCCAATCGGGGCGATCCATGTGTAAGAGGTCCGGGACAAACGTCACCTCACGAGCAGCGGGAAAATCAATCGGTTCGTCCGTGGGGTAAGCCCGAAGGAGCACCTCAGTTTTGGCCCCCTCTAGGCCCGCATCGAACGCCGCGGACCCATCGGCCACCTCGCACATAGTGACGTGGGTTGGGAGTGCAAACGGGAGTCGATATCCAGTGTTAGTAAAGACTATGAAGCGATGTGTCGGGGCGAGGGCGAACACCTCGGATGTCAACTGTTCGATCAGCGGTACGATGCCACCCGATTGACTTGCATCGAGTGGTCGCAGGTCGATGCCAACGTTCAAGGTGTATCATCCTGGGAATGGTATCATGAGACGATGGGATCAATCGATGGCAAGTTTAAGCAATCATTTTCCCGTACAATTACAGAATCCCTGGACCTTCTGCCCGTGCACGTTGCGTGCTCACTTCACTTTTCGGATGCGGTGGCTGTTCGTGTCCCCGATGTAGATGGCTCCATCGGGGCCGATTGCCACGCCGTGCGGTCGGCCGAGAGTTGCGGTAGTCGCAGCGCCGCCGTCACCAAGGCCGGGGGTTTTCGAGCGGCCCTTTCCTGCGACCGTTGTGACGAAACTCGTCTTCGCGTCGATGCGGCGAATCGCCTCGTTCTCGGTATCGACGATGAACACATTCCCCGCCTTGTCGATGTCGATCTCTTTCGGGCCATCAAAGGTTGCTTCGAGTGCCTTGCCACCATCGCCCGTAAAGCCCTTTTTGCCGGCCCCCGCGAAACGCTCAATGGTTCCCTTCGCCACGTCGATTCGCCGGACCGTGTTGCCGTTTCGCTCGACCAGAAAGAGCGAACCATCGGGGTGCATGGCCACTGCTCGCGGTCCGTTGACGGTCGCGGACTTTAGCGGTCCACCATCGCCAGCCGTAGCACCCTTTCCATTACCAACAACCGTTTCGATGGTCCCCGATTTCAAGTCCACGACACGCACTCGGTGCCCGGCTACATCTGCGATGTACATCTTTCCTTTGCAGTCGAGGCAGAGCCCGTTCGGTTCAACGAGCAACGCTTTGGTGGCCGCATCACCGTCGCCGGCAAATCCTGATTTGCCACCGGTCCCTGCGATGGTCCAGATGTCGCCGGTCTTGGCATCGACCTTGCGAATGCAGTAATTCAAGCGATCGACGATGAACAGGTTTCCGTCACCGTCGAGTTCGATGCCGTAGGGTTCGTTCAGGCTCGCATCAGTTGCCTTGGTCCCGTCACCAGCAAACCCCTTCTTGCCGTTCCCCGCAGCAGTGGTGATGACACCGGTCTTTGCATCCACACGCCGGACGCGGTGATTGTTCGTGTCCGAGAAATAGAGGTTACCGGCTGCGTCGAATGCGACATCAAATGGTTGATCGAGCTTGGCTTTGTCGGCCGGCCCGCCGTCACCGGCGAACCCTTTGTCGCCTGTGCCTGCGACCGCGGTAATCTTGGGCGCGGCGTCGGCAGTCACGAGACACGCAACCAGAATGAACGACATAATGATTCACCCGCGGGTTGAACGCCACCCGATGGGGCGGCACTTCACATGACATTACTCGAATCGAATGACCAAATCGCCACCATCGACCTGTGTACCCGGACGAACCAACACCTCTGCGACTTTCCCCGGCCGCTCGGCGTACAGCGTGGTTTCCATTTTCATGGCTTCGAGGGCAAGCAACTTCTGCCCCGCGATCACCTCATCGCCTGGAGCTACCACGATCCCCACGATCGACCCTGGCATCGGCGCTGCAACGTGCTTGGCGTTTCCTGCTTCTGCTTTCGGCCGGGCCTTTGTCGCCACTGCGTCGAGCGATCGGTCCGTAACGAACACTTCGCGAGGTTGCCCATTCAACTCGAAGTACACGACTCGCCGGCCATCCGGTTGAGCTTCGCCCACGGTCAGGAACTTGATGATAAGCGTCTTGCCCGCTTCAATCTCAATGCTGACTTCGTCGCCGCGTTGCATGCCATAGAAGAACACGGGAGTCGGCAGCACGCTCAAGTCGGAGTACTTCGACTGGGCCTCAGCAAACTCCACGAACACCTTGGGATACAGTAGGTACGAGTTCACATCCTGGTCGTTCACCGTTCGGCGGAGCTTGGCCTCCAGGTCTTTCTTGGCCTTTGCGAAATCTGCTGGAGGCAGTGTTGCCCCCGGGCGCTCGGTCATGGGCTTGCGGCCGCGAAGAATCTTCGCCTGCAGTGCCGGTGGGAATCCGCCCGGCGGCTGGCCAAGCTTTCCCTCGAAGAACTCGACGATGGATTCCGGGAACGCGATCTCTCGCTTCGGATCGAGGACTTGCTCAGGAGTCAGGTTGTTGGCGATCATGAACAGCGTCATGTCTCCGACGACCTTCGATGTCGGGGTGACCTTCACGATGTCGCCAAACATCTTGTTCACAACAGCATACATCCGGCCGACTTCAGGCCAGCGGTCTCCGACCCCAAGAGAATATGCCTGTTGGTAGAGATTGGCGTACTGTCCGCCTGGCATCTCGTGGAGATAGACCTCTGCCGAACTCGCCAACTGCCCGGTCTCAAACGGAGCATAATACTTCCGTACGCCATCCCAGTAGTTCGCGGTTTCCTGCAAGGTGTCGAACGTCAGGCCCGTATCGCGGTCTGAGAATCGCAAAGACTCGACGAGAGCATTCAGGCTTGGCTGGGCCGTCACGCCGGCAAGAGGGGCGAAGGCACAGTCCACGACGTCCACACCTTCCTCCGCAGCGAGGAGGTAGGACGCGAGTTGTCCGCCAGCGCTATCGTGTGTGTGGAAGTGAATCGGAATGCCGATGGATTCACGAAGCGTCTTGACAAGTTTTTTCGCGGCAAGTGGCTTCAACAACCCCGCCATGTCCTTGATGGCGAGCATGTGCGTGCCGGCCTTTTCAAGTTCCTTGGCGAGATTGACGAAGTACGTCAGCGTGTACTTGTCGCGTTTCGGGTCGAGGATATCGCCCGTGTAGCACACCGCTGCTTCGCAGATGGCGTTAGTCTTCAACACGGCGTCGATACCGAGCCGAATGTTCGGCAGCCAGTTGTTGGCATCAAAGATGCGGAAGATGTCCATCCCGGCTTCCGCGGAAAGCCGAATGAACTCGTACACCACGTTGTCGGGGTAATTCGTGTAACCCACCGCGCTCGCGGCCCTGACGAGCATCTGGAACAGAATGTTGGGAATCCGCTCGCGGAGCCGAGCCAGGCGATCCCAGGGCGATTCCTTCAGGAACCGCATACTCGTGTCGAACGTCGCCCCACCCCACATTTCGAGCGAGAACAGGTCGGCGTGTTCTTGCGCGTAACGGTCCGCCACCGCGAGCATGTCTGACGTGCGCATGCGGGTGGCGAGCAGCGACTGGTGCGCGTCACGCATCGTCGTGTCCGTGATGAGCAACCGCTTCTGTTCGCGAACCCAGCCGGCAAACTTCTTCGCGCCCAGTTCGCGGAAGATGTCGCGTGTGCCCCTGGGAATTGGTGGAGATTGCGACTCTCGGAGTCGGGGAGTCAATGCCGGTGTCTTCGGGTTTTTCTCCCCGCCACTTCCTCGCTCCCCTTCTCTTCCGCGGATCTCGGGATGTCCGTTGACGACGATTTCGGCGATGTACGAAAGGAGCTTGCTCGCCCGGTCGCGACGGGACTGGAACTGGAAGAGTTGCGGCGTCTCGTCGAGGAAACGTGTCGTCACGTCTCCGTCGAGGAATTGCGGGTGATCGATCAAGTTCAGCAAGAACGGGATGTTTGTCTTCACGCCACGGACGCGGAATTCCTGCAAGCATCGCTCCATCCGTCGAGCCGCATCTTCAAATCGCAAACCGGTCGCGGTCACCTTCACCAGGAGGGAATCGTAGAAGGGCGTAATCACTGCGCCGCCGAAAGCCGTGCCTGCGTCGAGCCGGATGCCAGGTCCGCCGCTCGAGCGATAGGCACTCAATCGCCCGTAGTCGGGAACGAATCCGTTCGCGGGGTCTTCCGTGGTCACCCGACACTGAATCGCAAACCCCCGCGCCGAGATGTTCTCTTGAATTAGTCCGACAGCGGGGTCGTCGAGTTTTCGCCCACTCGCGATCATGATTTGGGAGCGGACGATGTCGATACCTGTCACTTGCTCGGTGACCGTGTGCTCGACTTGAATCCGTGGGTTTACTTCGATGAAGTAGAAGCGCTTCGCTTCGGTGTCGTAGAGAAACTCAACCGTACTGGCGTTGTCGATCCCGCACGCACGACCAACCGAGATCGCCGCATCGAGGATGCCCTGTCGAACATCTGCCGGCAGGTTCGGGGCAGGTGCGAGTTCCACTACCTTCTGGTGCCGTCGCTGGATCGAGCAGTCACGCTCGAACAGGTGAACCAAGCCACCGTGGCGATCACCGATGAGCTGGACTTCGATGTGTTTTGCACGCTGAACGAACTTCTCCAGGAACACATCGGAAATCCCGAACGCGGTTCCCGCCTCACGGCGGGCCGACTCGATACTCTCTTCGAGTTTGTCAGCGCTGTGGACGACTCGCATCCCGCGACCGCCACCGCCCATTGATGCCTTGATGATGATCGGGTAGCCGAGTTTAACTGCGAGTTGCTTTGCTTCCTCAATGGATGAGACCGGACTATCCCCACCGGACAACACGGGCACTCCGGCTTTCTTGGCAAGAGCACGAGCCGTAACCTTGTCGCCGAGTTGCTCCAATACTTCCGGGCGCGGGCCGACAAACTGGATGCCCGCTTCCGCACAACTGCGAGCGAACGTGGCGTTTTCGGAGAGGAAGCCGTAACCAGGGTGGATGGCGTCCACTCCCACGTCCTTGGCGAGTTGGACGATCGCCGGGATGTCCAGATACGAGCGGATGGGTTCCCCCTGCTTGCCAACGTGATACGCTTCGTCAGCTTTGAAACGATGCAGCGCGAAACGATCCTCGTGGGAGTAAATCGCCACCGTTCGGATTCCGAGTTCGTGCGCAGAACGGAAGACGCGAATGGCGATTTCGCTACGGTTCGCGACGAGCAATTTTTTGAACTGCAGGAGAGGATCGGTCAGCATGAGCAGGCGTACCCTTCAGTGTGGGGAACGGCGGTTTGATACGGATTATGAACGCGAAAGCCCACCAGTATCAACTGGTGGGCTTTCGCGTTCAGCAATTGCCGAGGTTTACTTGTTCACAACCTTGGCGGTGACAGGAATGATCAGCTTGGGTTGATCCTTATCATCGGTAACAATTTCGACCATGCGGGTGAAGCCGCCGATGGCCTTGGGGTTCGCGGCGACCACGATCGTGTGGACTTCGCTAGCCCCAGTCTTCTCGACCGTCACCTTGAGTTGTTCATCGGCACCCTTCACTTCGAGAATCTTGAACGGCTTACCACTCTTCAGGGTGATTTTCTTTTCCATCTCCACACCCATCGGGAGATTACCGAAGGTCGCGCTCTCGGGAGTGACTGCCACAGCGGGTGCTACAGCCACAGTGACGGGAATCCGGAGCTTTGCGACGGCGGCGTTCGATGTCGTCAGGTGAATGTCCGAAACCCAATTCCCAGCGGGGCAGGCTTTGTCAAGGATCGCTGTAACCTCGTACGTTACCATGCTCCCGTTACGGCCTTCTTCCTTAAATTCCGCCTTCACGAATCCACCCGTGCTGGAGGCCCCGGTTACCTTCCAGTTCGAGTCGCTCATGAAGGTGACCTTCGTCGACATCTGCCCACCCTGTCCCGTCTTCACGTTGCCGAACGCGATTGAATCGGGCGACATCAGAAGGTCGTCGCGTGCAACCGTCTGGACTCGGAGGGTCACTTCTTCCTGAGTGGGGCTCAGGAACGGCACGTACACGAGAACGGATTTTGTGACGTTTGGAGTGGGGATGCGGCGGGTATCCATGTAAGCGACCACCGCTGCTGTTTCCCCCGGTGCGACCTGGCTCTTGCTGACCGTGGCGCTGGTGCAACCGCAGGAGACGCGAGGCGTCCCGAGGTTCAACGTTTGTTGTGTGGTGTTCGTGAATCGGAAATAGTGGACTAGGACAGTGCCCTTCGGAGAGGTTCCGAAGTCCATCACCTTTTCAGGGAACATGTCTGCAGGTCCGGCGTACGCCGATGCCACCGTGCAGACTGTAACGACAATTGCAAGCACAAGATGTTTCATCGCCCTCGTCCCCCCAGTATTCTCGGTTGGTGAGTCGTTCCCCCGAACGCCACACCAACGTTAACCCCTTCGTATCAGATCCCGCACATGTGTTACATCAGCAATTAGCCAAGGAGTCTTGGTCTGGTGTCTGTGGACCCGTGTTGCACTCGGCACGACCGGTTCTGCTTCCACAACCCTCAACGTCGTGCAAGAACCGCAACGAACACGCTTCTCGCACCCGCCTTCTTGATAACACGAGCCGCCTCACTGGCCGTACTTCCGGTGGTCATCACGTCGTCCACGAGCAAGACTGTCTCGCCAACGAACCTTGCGCGGCGACTCACCCCAAATGCACCCTTCACATTCTCCTGGCGTGCCGAAGCTGTCGGTTGTCCTTGCTGTGGTGTGTTACGCAAACGTCGCAATCCACTGCTTGCAAACGGTATGCCTAACCCTGTTGCTAACTCTCTCCCAATCCCCGCAGCTTGATTATGGCCCCGAGCGAATCGCCGTTGCCAGTGCAATGGGACAGGCACAACCGTTGTCAGTGCCAATTTGCTTAGCTTACTGCACAACCTTGCGCAAAGGATCCGACCCATCTGTTCTGCCACACTTTCGCCATTCGCGGCCTTCATCCGAAGAATCACTTCACGCAATTGCCTGTCATAGCTACCGAGTCGAATTGCCGCGTCGAACGCAAAGGATTTTCCCTTGCACGCCAAGCATCCATTGCCTGTATCCGCGTGAGGTCCGACCGTTGCAGCACACCAGGGACACGCGGGCAATGGGTCATTTGTGACTGCATCATGACACATTCCGCACAATCCGTGGCTAAACTTGTTGCCATCACCTTCCGGAATGTCGCAGATCAAGCAGTAGTCAGGGAAAATCAGTTGGTTGAGGCCGCTTGCGAGCTCGGTCATCACACGAATCCACATGCTCGCCACCAACTACGATGTTGGGACAACAACTCACTCGAGGGTAACGGAGTCGAATTTCACCAGCAAGGGACGAAATGATGGGATTCTCAATGCAACCGAAGTAATCTCACCTCGCGGTATTATCCAAAATACCCATATATCCCAAATTACCAAACCAGCAGATGGGTGGCGGCGGAGTTGGGAACCTTCAGGCTGATCGCAAGGTGAGGATTTCATGACCGCAGGCACGCTTAATGGTCATGACGAAGCGGGTCGGACCACCCGAAGGGCTATCATGACGTAACTCACCGCCATTCTGACGGAGAATTTGCCAGGCTGTCGATAACCCGAGACCACAACCGCGACCAGCAGAGCGACCTGAGTAAAACGGGTCGAATGCGTGAGCAGCGATCTCAGGCGTCAGACCAGGGCCACTGTCCTCAACGGCAATAGTGACCACATCCCCTTGTTCCGGTGCAGAACAACACAACTTTACCCAACCACCTGAAGACACGGCCTCAATCGCGTTTCGTGCTACGGCGGTCAGTGCCTGTCGCAGCTGTGTTGGATCACCATCAATTTCAACGTCGCTATTGATTTTTTCCACATCGAGTCGGACATTTCGTTCGATCAGGAGTGGTTCAACCGCGGCTCGTGCGCCCTCGAAAAGTTCGGATACGGCAAAGACCCGCGTTTCTGGCTTTGGTGGTCGGGCGAACTGCATCAACTCGCGCAGGATACCAGCAATTCGCTGAGTCTGACGCATCACGCATCGCAGAGAATCCGACCGCTCGGGATCGGATTCTGTCCGAAGAAGGCGTTGCGCGTTCGTCGAAATCACCGCGAGTGGGTTGTTGATCTCGTGCCCAGCCCCGGCAGCAAGCTCCGCGAGCGCAACCAACTTCGCTTCCCAGAGTCGATCCCCAACTTGATCACCAAGCTCGGCTGCGACTCCGTGCAACTGATCAACGTGCTCCTCTAGCCGAGCGATCAGAGCAGGTCCGTTCCGCCGTCGGCTCTCCGCAGCCATCTTGAGCAGGTTACGGAGTAACGGGATCCGGTAGGGATCGTTGGGCTGGTTCGATACCTCGACGTGAACGATCGGCTCCGGCAACGAAGCGACGACGTCACGCATCGACTGTTCGTCGAGGTGGAGGTAATCGAGAACTTCAGCTCGGTCGGCACCGTGGGTCAGCCCGAGTGTCGGCCCCTGAGCCTCGGCTTCCAGAACCGCAAGCTGCACGATCGCGAAGATATCGCGATGAGAAGCCAGGTGCGCGGCAACACGCATCGGGAGCGTTAGGCAACCGATTGTCGTGGACAGCCAGAGTGGGAGTCGCCACCGAGTCGCGAGTCGGCGCGTGATCGAGGCGTGATCCAAACCCCACAGTTCCGATTGAACTTCTGTGGGGCGGGCGGCAAAATCCGGGTTTTTGAGCAAATCCGAAGCATCGGATTGATCGATAGCAGAAACGGCGTACCAACCAAGTGGTGCAAGGCGGGCGGCAGCGACCACCGCGTTCACGGGAGCAACCCGTGTGATTTTGGCCAGTTTCTCGGCGATCTGTGCCGCACGGCCAGTAACCTGCCGAACTCGAGTCTGAGCGGGTGAGTTGGTCGGGAGAATGCCGAGGCTCGCTGTGGCCAGATAGGCAGCAGCAGTGTCGGGAAGCGTGGCCGCGAAGACGGCACCTGCCGCTAGATCAAACGGCGTGGGTTCCGGAGCGAACTGAGCAAAGCGAAAAAGGAAGATTGATAGCGCCGGGTCGGTGGCCGACAAGCCGGGCACGGTCGCCGGGGCATCGGCGAGTGCGATCAGACTGTCGGTGTTAGGGCAGAGCCACGGCAGTTCAACCGCGACCCGGCCCGCCGCCTTCCGTGGCACGGGACACTCCTTCGATTGCGGATTGTGGAATTCGGATTGCGGAACTCAGAGAACAGCTTGCCAGCCGCTATCCAATTTCCGCAATCCACAATTCCCGCTCAGGCCAACACACCCGACTCGATTTCGAGCTGGGCGCACATCTTCTCGATGAGGACGTCCACATCGAAGGGCTTCGGAACGAAGTCGTCCGCACCCGCGAGCTTCAGTTCCTGGACCTTGTCGTCCTCGATCATGCCCGAGATGCAGATGATTCGGACGTCTTCCATCGACGGGTCGGCACGGACTCGGTGGCAAACTTCCTTGCCGTTGATATCGGGCAGCATCACGTCGAGGATGATGAGATCCGGGCGGTATTCCTTGACCATCATGCCGGCGTCGAAACCGTTGGACGCGATACGCACCTCGAAACGGCCGTCGGCCATGAGCGCTTCGTTCATGGTTGCGACCAGATCCGGCTCGTCGTCGACCAGCAGGACTTTCCGTTTGCCGCTCTCCAAAGCGTCAGTCGGAATCCCGTTGTCCTTCATAAACTTGTACAGCGCTTCTCGGGGGATTCGCCGGAACTTGGATCCGGGAACACGGAACCCCTTGAGCTGTCCGTTGTCGAAACAGCGGATGATGGTTTGCTGCGAGACCTTGCAAATTTTGGCGGCCTCGCCGGTCGTGAACACGGTCTTCATACGCTCGTCTACCTTGCCGGCGCGGCCGGCTCGCATGAAAGAGGTCCGCGTCGGCTGTGCGACCGAGCCGAGGCGTGGACCGGAATCCATCCGTGAATCGCTGACAACCTACGCAACCCAGCGACGTCCCGAAAGGCGGCGCAAGGAGGGGAAGGTGGTTGGGTTGTCCTCGCGTGGGCGATTGCAGAAGCGAAGTTGGCTAGAGGGGTAAACCACCCACATCCATGTTAACTTGGGTGAGTGGCCGATCAACGCGAAGGGGTCCATTCCGCCGGGGTAATCCCGGTTCCCGAACTGGCGTTCCTTCGCACGACCGGCAGCCCTTCCCAGGCTTGCCGCTTCTTCGTCTCCTGACGCTCTACCCCAGTCGGCAGTGTCGGGCTAACCGTCACTGCCAACCGATTCGTTCGGACGAACCGTCGCCTTCCCCAGTGTGGGCTGTCGCATTCACAACCTGCCCCGGTTCCACACCGTGGCCAGGTTGCCGACTCGGTCGTAACAATCATCGGCTGCACAGCCCACGCAGGTTGCTCCATTTTGCCATTTTCCCACGGCGGGTCAAATGGCGAGTGGAGAAACTCTTCGTGAATTGTCAACCCCAGAGTGCCACGCCGCTCGGCCGCGCCGCCGGAGGGGGAAATTTTCCGGCGCGACGCATAACTGCTGAGTTCGCACGTTCTCGCAGCGAAGTCCCGTTCCTGCTAGGGTTACTCCGGCTACCCGGCTTTCCCCTGCGGACGAACCCCCCATAACCACTCATCCCAGATAAAACAACAGCACTGCTAAGTCTGCCGGGGTGATGCCACTGATGCGGCTCGCCTGACCCACGCTGGCGGGCCGAACACGCGAGAACTTCTCACGTGCCTCAACCCTCAACTGGGGGACTGCCGCGTAGTCGAAATGAGTTGGGATGCGCCGATCTTCCATCCGTCGAAACCGCTCAACCTCAACAGTCTGCCGATCCACGTACCCACTATACTTCGCTTCCACCACGACCTGCTCGACCACATCGGGTCGGGCATCCCACGCACGCAGCGCAGGATGCCGCTCGCACATGGCGGCCCATTCGACGCTTGTTCTGCGAAGCCACGTTTCGAGGCTGTCGCCATCACTGCGGTTCTGCTTCAGGTACAGTTGCAGGTCCGCGATCCCCTGCTCTTTCATCTGGTAGCGCTCCCATTCCGCATCCGAGACGGAGCCAACCCGCCGACCGATCGCCGTGAGACGGCGGTCGGCGTTGTCGTGCCGTAACAGAAGCCGGTACTCGGCCCGTGACGTGAACATGCGATACGGCTCGTCCACCCCTTTAGTAACGAGGTCGTCGATGAGCACCCCGATGTAAGCCTGGCTGCGGTCGATGACGAGCGGCGGCTCGCCCTTCAGTTTGAGTGCAGCATTCAGCCCGGCCATGAGCCCCTGAGCGGCGGCTTCCTCGTAACCGGTTGTGCCGTTGATCTGCCCGGCAAAGTAAAGCCCGGCAACCGGCTTGGTTTCGAGTGTTGGGTGAAGCTGGGTGGGAGGGGCGTAATCGTACTCGACGGCGTACCCCCAGCGCATCACCTCCGCGTTCTCCAGCCCGGGAATGAGCTTGAGCATCGCGGCTTGCACGTCCTTCGGAAGGCTTGTGCTGATGCCGTTGCAGTAATACTCGCGGGTGTTCAATCCTTCCGGTTCCAGGAAGATGAGGTGTGAGTCCTTGTCCGCGAACCGAACGACCTTGTCCTCTATAGAGGGGCAGTAGCGTGGCCCGCGACCGGAAATCTGTCCGGAGTACATCGGCGCACGGTCGAGGTTCGCCCGGATAATGTCGTGAACCGCCTGCGTCGTGTGCGTGGAATGGCACACTAACTGGGGAACGGTGATTTTCTCAGTGGAGAAGCTGAACGGCCGCGGCGGGTTGTCGCCGGGTTGAACGTCACACTTCGAGAAGTCGATCGTTCGCCCATTGAGCCGACAGGGCGTTCCGGTCTTGAAGCGGGCCAACTCGAACCCCGCCGACGCCAGGCTATCGCTCATTCCTTCGGCAGAGTTGTCTCCGGCACGCCCGCCCACGGTCTTCGCCTCGCCGGTGTGCATGATCGCTTTGAGGAACGTGCCAGTGGTCAGAATAACCGCGCCGGCGCGGTAGATCGTGTCGCCACGGGTGACGACCCCGACAGCACGCTTGCCTGCGTAGCCGCTAGCGGCTTCAAGTAGCAAACCCTCGACCAGTTCCTGTCGCAATGTCAGGTTCTCTTGATCCTCCACCCAGCGCTTCATCGTGAATTGATAGAGCTTCTTGTCACACTGGGCGCGCGGCGAGTGCATCGCCGGCCCCTTCGACAGGTTCAGCACGCGAAACTGGATTCCGCTGGCGTCGGTGCATTTGCCCATGACGCCACCAAGAGCGTCGATTTCGCGAACAATCTGGCCCTTCGCGACTCCGCCAATCGCAGGGTTGCAGCTCATCTGGGCCACGGCGTCGGCATTCATCGTCAGCAAACACGTCTTCAGGCCAAGGCGTGCGGATGCCATCGCGGCCTCGGTCCCCGCGTGCCCTGCCCCGACCACGACCACATCAAATTGATACGTCAACTGCACAGCAACCCCCGCAAAATGAACGATTAGCCTCATGATACCGCCGACTCACCCTCGCGGTGAAGCCTTGCGCCGGATATGACAACTCTCGATGACCCTTGGTTCTCGGAGGCTTTCATGGAACTGCTCACCGCCGTACGCAACGGGTTCGCGGGCATTGATGCCGACGCATCGCTCAAGGAAAAGGGGCTAGCCAACCTCACGACATGGCTCACGAACCCGGATTTCGCGGCGTATCGCCCGCAACTCGAATGGCTGATCGCGAACGCGAAGTGGTCGATTCTTCTCGATTCCTTCTATCAGATCATGCCGTTCGGCACTGGAGGTCGTCGCGGGTCCGTCGGCATCGGGCCGAATCGAATGAACCTGTGGACCCTCGGCGCGAGCGTGCAGGGCCACTGCGACTACCTCAAGCAGCGATTCCCAGGTGTCAGCCCGATTCAGGTTGTGCTTGCCTTTGACGTGCGACAGTTCGAGGACAAGAAGAAAGTCTACAACCCCGATCTGCCGAACCCCGTACTGCACCTCTCGAGCCGCGAGTTCTGCCAGTACGCGGCCGGAGTGTACGCGGCCAACGGCATCCAGTCCCACATTCTCGCACCGGACAGCAAGCGGTACATTGCCACGCCGGAACTCTCGTTCTCGATCCGCCATTTGCACGCGCACGGCGGCCTGAACATGACGGCCAGCCACAACCCGCCCGACGACAACGGCTCGAAGTTTTACAACGAACTCGGCGCGCAACCTGTACCGCCCGAAGACCAGTTGATGAGCGAGTTCGTCGATCAAGTAACGACAATCAAACACATCCCCTTCGCGGACGCTGTTCGTAGCGGCAAGGTGCATCTCCTTCAGGACGGCCCGCACCGTGCGTACATCGAACTGTGCCGCAAAGAGAGCCTGATCCCCGCACCGAAACTCGACGAAATCCGCGTCGTGTTCACTCCCTTGCATGGGTGTGGCGGCTTCTGCGCGGGTGAAGTTCTGGAGGCTCAAGGCTTCCGGCCGATCATCGTTCCGGAGCAGGCGACACCGGATGGACAGTTCCCGAATGTGACTGGATCACCGAACCCTGAGTTGCCCCCGTGTATGGATCGGGCCGAGAAACTGGCCCGCGAACACTCTGCTGATTTGGTACTTTCCACCGACCCCGACGCAGACCGGATCGGAGCTCTCGCGAACACCCGCACCGACGGAAAGGGGAACTTCCGGTTCATCACGGGGAACGAGATCGCGGCCCTGCTCACGCACTTCAAGGTGTCGCAACTGGCCCGCTCCGGGTCGCTGCCCACGTCGCCACTCGTCGTCACGACGGAAGTTACGACCGGCCAGATCACGCGAATCGCTCGGTCGTTCGGCGTGCAAGTCGTGGCGGATTTGCTCGTCGGGTTCAAGTATCACGCCGACGTGATCGCACAGTTGGAAGCCACCGGGCAGTATGGCGACATCCGGGCAACGGTCGCGGACTTCATCATCGGCACCGAGGAAAGCCACGGCGTTCTGGTTTCCGCCGGCATTCGCGACAAGGATTCCGCCTGTGCGGTTCTGCTGCTCGCGGAAGCCGCGCTCTACGAGAAGCGACAGGGTCGCACGCTCGTGGAGTATCTCGACGACCTGAACCGACAGTTTGGCTACTTCCGCAACGAGTTGCTGAACATCGTGATGACGGGCCTCGAAGGTAAAGTCAACATGGCGCGCATGCTCGACGCCATGCGGAAGTCACCGCCCAAGACGATCGGCGGGTTGCAGGTCATCGGCTTCGAGGATTTGCAGGACGAAACCGGTCGGATGGGACCGTTCAAGGGCGACACCGACAAGGCTGCACGGAACTTCCTGATTTTCCGACTGGGCGGCACCGGAGGTATGACCGCCAAGGTCTGCCTCCGACCAAGCGGCACGGAGCCGAAAGCGAAGGCATACATGGAAGTGGCATCTGAGCCGTGCAAGCCCGGCACGCCACAAGCGACGTGGGAAGCGACGTGTGCCGCGGTCGATGTGCAGGTTCAAAAGATCGCGACTGACTTCCTGACGCTCGCGATGGCCACCGTTGGCCAAACACCACCCCCCGGCGGAGATAAATTAAGTAGGTAGATCTTGGAGTGTCAACAATCCCCGGAAAGCTGTCCGTAAGGAGGCCTGGTCACTGCTTGTAGATGATCTGGACCGACCAATTTGTCGTGTAGTCAGGCAGATTTTCGTCTGCGGTCAGATAGCAGCCGAAGGTCAGGATAGGCGTGTGCACCGGTTCCCGTTGGCTGGACGTTCGTAACGCAGTCGAGCGGTTGCAGACTCTGCCCGTCCTGTGTAATCATTCTGTGCCCATGATCGACAGGGATTTTCGGTGGCCGGTAGAGTCCGTCGTTCTGGCAGATGTCTCAGATTTGGTCGGTGGTGACGGTAGACTAGTGTCCTGAGTCGAAAGTTCGTTGATTAACCTTGCGCTTTCTTTCGGCGGCCGTTACGGTCTCTCCAAAGGAGGCCGTATGGCACGCCCGAAACCGGAACTCTTTCTCACCGCCGACGAGCGTCAGAAGCTGACAACGTGGGCCAGTCGGCCCAAGAGTTCACAACGCCTGGCCCTCCGGTCACGCATCATTTTGGCCTGCGCGGACGAGCCGAGCAATAAAACCGTGGCGGCCAACCTCGGCGTCTGCGGTGCCACGGTCGGCACTTGGCGGAGCCGATTCCTCGCCGGACGCCTCGACGGGTTGGTTGACGACCCACGGCCCGGAACGCCACGGACGGTCACTGATACCGATGTCGAGCGGGTGATCACGCGGACGCTGGAAACCAAGCCGAAGGCTGCGACGCACTGGAACACTCGCACCATGGCCCGGACGACGGGGATGTCGCAGTCTGCGATCGGCCGCATCTGGCGGGCATTCGGTCTGAAACCACACCTCACTGAGACCTTCAAGTTCTCGACCGACCCGTACTTCGTCGAGAAGGTTCGCGATGTCGTCGGGTTGTACCTCGCGCCGCCGGAAAGGGCCATCGTGCTGTCGGTAGACGAGAAGAGTCAGGTTCAGGCCCTCGACCGCACCCAACCGATTCTACCGATGACGCCCGGTCAAGCTGAACGCGGCACGCACGACTACGTTCGATACGGCACCACATCCCTGTTCGCTGCATTGAACGTGGCTACCGGGCAAGTCATCGGGAAGTGTCATCGGCGGCATCGGCACCAAGAGTTCGTGAAGTTCCTCGACCGCCTGGACGACACGCTGCAGGCGGAACCGGGTGTCAGCATCCACGTGATCCTGGACAACTACGCGACGCACAAGACACCGGCCGTCAAGCGGTGGCTGGTGCGGCACCCGATGTATCACCTACACTTCATTCCCACGAGCAGTTCGTGGCTCAACCAGATCGAAAGATTCTTCGCCGAGATCACGGAGAAACGCATCCGTCGTGGTGCCTTCCGAAGCGTCCCGGCGCTCGTCGAGGCGATCAAGGAGTACATCGACAACCACAACGTCGATCCCAAGCCGTTCACCTGGGTCGCCGACGCCGACTCGATTCTGGAACGGATCAAGAAGGTTTGTGAACGGACTTCCGACTCAGGACACTAGGCCATGTTGTCTTCCACCCGGTGTTCGGCGTCGAGTTCGACCACCATAAGTGTGCTTGCGTCTTTCCACAACCATATTAATGAGAAGCGTGT
>PNLP01000005.1 GCA_013823135.1 Planctomycetaceae bacterium | reverse complement strand
CGGATGTGTGCTTCTCATCGGTTCCAGGCAAAACTCCCACCCATCCGTGGAACCGTTCTGGAAGCGTAGACCTGTCTGGAAGAAAGATTATCAGAATGAATCTGATCGCCGTATCACGCGATGACGAAATCGTTTGCTACGTGCCACTGCAATTCATGCCACACGAAATCGCCAAGCACACCCCGGAAAACCAGTGGCACGCCCTGATGCGAATGAGCAACAAAATTCCACGTTGACGGTTCCGCATCCCGAGGTTATCTCGCCGGGAATCGCGCTAATCATGGCTCACGGATGGGCAATCGGATGCGGAGTGCCGGGCTACTCCTGTTGCTGGCTTGCGTGGCACTCACGGGGTGCCTCGGTTCCAGGCCCAGCGTGCCGACCATTGTTCAGTCGCTGACGCCCCCACGCCCGATCGAAGGGCTGATCGTCGAGTCGATCATCATCGAGCAACCCATCGCCGATACGTTCCTCGACCGCGATTTGTGGACCGAAACGCTTCCGATTGGGTTGCCGGAAACCCGCGTGCTGCTCGACGAGAACGGTCTGCGAGTCGCGACCATCAGCGGCACTGGCCCCCAGCGATTCCAGACACTTCTCACGTCCGACACCGATACCGTCAGCCCGCAACGCACGACGTTCCAGCTTCGGAAGGACACCGTCATTCCGACGTCCACGCCGCCGGACCCATGCAAGTTCGACCTCCGCACCGACCTGGGAGGGAAGGCCACCCTGGTTGAGTTGAAGCAAGCGCGTTGCGGTGTGCTGGTGCGGCCGACACTCGCGGCCGACGGGCGTGTGAAGGTGTGGTGCGAGCCGCAGGTTCAGCACGGCGACCGGAAGCAGTGGCTCCGCCCGAACGAGGACGGGACCAAGTTCGAGCAGCACAACGAGGTGCCGGTCGAGAAGTACGATGCTCTCGGCTGTGAGGCCACGCTCGGGCCGGACGATTACCTGTTGATCGGTTGGGATTCGACCGCCGAGGAAACGCTCGGGGCCGCTATGTTCACGGCCGACGCTGCTGGCCGCCCGCGTCAACGGGTGCTGGTGATCCGCGCTCGCTCCGCGAGTCCGCAAGCCGCCCCCGACCTGCCACCGATCGCCGGTTCAGCGAAACGCCCATCCGTCGCGACACAGGCGGCAACTTCACCCAAGAAGTCGTAAAGTCGAAGGTCGTAAAGTCAGAAAGTCGAAGCAATGGCACGCGTATGACGCGGATCAATCGCGGATGAAGAGGATCGGACAAAACCAGGATTAACCACAGAGTCACAGAGGGCACAGAGACAAGACAAAAGGCCAAGAGAAGAGTTCTGTTCAAAATCCTGCATATTCTCGGTGTTTGGTTTCCACTCTGTGCTCTCTGTGGCTCTGTGGTTAATTCTCTTGTCGAATCCTTCTCATCCGCGTGCCATTGCTTCGATTCAAGAGGACCGACGCTTGCGAAGCCAGCCGCCCACGCTGCGTCCCTTCGACGCGAGCAATCCGTAGACGAGCACGATCACCACGGGCGGCCCCATCCACTGGATGAGTTCGATGGGTGGGAACTTCATGGCCGTGCCCGCTTCGTGCAGGATTTGCCCTGTCGATTTTTGGGCCAACAGCTCACCAAGAAACACGCCGACCGCGAGCAGGATCAACCCCACGGCAACATCTGCCACTAAGGGCAAGAGGTTCTTGCGACTGGGTTCGGGTGCGGGCTCGTCTTCCGACGGTGGCGGCGGAAGTTGCGGTTTAACCTTCGGCCTGGGCTTCTCGACCTTCGGCTGCGGCACGACGGGCGAAAATTCGGGTTCCGCTTCCGGCTCGTCCTCGGGTTCGGGTGGCGGCGGCGTGTACTTCTTCAGCGACGGAGCGACGGGCGGCGGCGGAGGTGGTGGTTCGGGTACGACAGTGCTGGCGTCGGGAACGACGAACGACTGCCCGCACCCCTTGCATAGAAGCGGCAAGCGGGCCATCACGGGCGACAGCTCGTATCGCCGGCCACAGTGCGGGCAGTTGAAGCGAATCAACATATGCCTTTGGGTCGGATCGCGGGACATGCGTGATAGTAGCCGATTCGCGGAAACCGCGGGAGGTTGCGGCCACAGCGCGAGCAATTTGCCGGACCCATGCACCCGCTACAACCGTCACAGCTTGCTGAGCCATCCGCGATCCGTTCACTTTCGGAATTCTTCGTGCAGCGCCGTGATTGTTGACTCGCAATCGGCGAGCGTGCCTACCACCACAAAGCACCGGAAGGAGTAGTCGCCGGCCGGCACGCCCTTCGGGTCGCGGATGCGGAACACGCAGTTCCACTTCACCACTTTCGCGTTCTTGAAACGGTTGCGACCATAACCCGCGGCCTCGTAACCCTTGCTCGGCTGGTCTGGCGAGAACACGCCCATCGCGTATTTGCTGTCGGCGGTCGCCAGGACGACGGGATCGGATTGCTCGCCGGGGCCATCCGAGAGTGGCTTCAGCTTGCTGGTCTTCGCATCGAAGCGATAGAAGGTGTCGAAATCGGGTGGCATGTAGCCGGTGACGGCCTCGAACTGCGCGTAGGTGTGACCCTCGCCTTTAGGCACCAGGAACGTGACGCGGTAGTCGATCGCGTGCGGCAACTTCTTGTGTCCAATGGTGACGCGCTTGGCGAGGTAGTGATCCGAAAGCGGCGTCTCGTTGCGGGCCGGGTTGCCGAATGATTTCCCGTCCGGCTTCAGCCAGAACGCCATGCGGTTCAGCGTGACGAGTTGGTTCTCCTTCGCGCTCAGTTCCAGCAACCGGCTCGTGGACTTCGGCCCGGCACCGTCGAAAACACTCCCCGCTTCCGTGGGGTTGAACACTTCAGGGATGAACTTCTGCCCGCAATCGAAGTTGGCCGCCGACTGAATCTGCCGCCCGTGGTCAGCGCTATCCACGAACTCCTTGCCGTTCCATGTGAGCGAGTGGATCGCACCCGCCAGGCGGCTCGTCGTCGTGATGACAATCTCCGACGGCCCCGCCTTCGCGCGGATGGTGGAGTCGCCGGAAACAGGCGGAGGGTTCTGGGCGAATCCCGGATGGATGCCCACGACTGCGACAATCAGCAAAGGGATGGTGCGGTTCATGACGACATTTTATCCCGATTCGCTTGACAGGCATCAGTTCGTTACGCAGATAAGTATACAGATGATCACTTCTTCGATTGTGCAGGAACACATCATGTCGCCACTCGAAATTCGCATCCTGCCGCTCTCGGAATTGAAACCCGCGCCGTACAACCCACGCCGAGTGCTGTCGGCCACATCACCCGCGTACCGTAAGCTCAAGGCGAGCCTCACGGAGTTCGGCCTCGTCGAACCGCTCGTGTGGAACGAATGCACAGGGCACGTTGTTGGCGGTCACGCCCGGCTGCGCGTGCTGAAGGAACTCGGCGTCACGGAGGTGGCCATATCAGTGGTGCGGCTTTCCGATGCCCGCGAGAAGGCGTTGAACATCGTGCTCAACAATCAGGAAGCACAGGGGCGATACGACACCGCAAAGCTGGCGGAATTGCTCGGCGAACTGGAAGCGACTGCGGAACTGGAACTGACCGGCTTCGACGCTCGAACGCTCTCGACGCTGCGGCTCGAACCGTCTGCGGACGAGGCGGAAGCGGCAGCCGACCCCGATCGCGTGGAGATCACGCTTGTGACCAACGCGGAGACTTACGAGCGGCTCGCGCCAGAACTGGATGCGCTGGTGGGGGAATACGATCTGGTAACGCACATTCGACGTGGGTGAACAGCGAGCCAGTCTTCGCCGCTTGCGGCTTCGCGTGCGAAGCCGCAAGCGGCCATCAAATCAACAACCCGGTGTCAGTGCTCGCTCGATGGTCGCGCGCACCTGCGACATCGGCACCCGCTCCTGCTTCAGCGTGTCGCGGTCGCGGATCGTCACCGTGTCGTCCTTGAGCGTGTCGCCGTCGATCGTGATGCAGAACGGCGTGCCCGCTTCGTCTTGCCGACGATACCGCCGACCCACCGCACCCTTGTCGTCGAAGAACACATTGAAGTGCGGCTTCAGCGAGCGGTAGAGCGCCATCGCCTTCTCGGGCATGCCGTCCTTGTTCACGAGCGGGAAGATCGCGGCCTTGATCGGCGCGAGCCGCGGGTGGAACTTCATCACGATGCGGGTTTCCTTGTTCCCCTTCGCGTCCGGCACCTCGTCCTCGGTGTACGCCTCGCACAGCACCGCGAGCGTGAAGCGATCCGCACCCGCACTCGGCTCGATGACGTGCGGCGTGAACTGATACTTCTCGATCTCGCTCTGTGGTGGGTTCGTCTTGATCCACTCCTTGAACGAGTTCGTCGTGCGTGTCCCCGCGTCGGCGGTCCAGCGTTCCTCATCGAAGTAGTTCAGCTTCTCGTTGCCGCTCCCCTTGGGTGGAGGAGCGGCATGTGCCGTGAGATCGAAGCAGCCGCGGTGCGCGACACCTTCGAGTTCCTGCGGTTCGTCCGAGAACGGGAACATGTACTCAATGTCGGTGGTGCCGATGGAGTAGTGCGCGAGTTCTTCCTTCCCCTGTTCGCGTGGCACGAGGTTCTCGGACTTCACGCCGAGGGTGCTGTACCACTTCTTGCGGAGGTCGCGCCAGTACTCGTACCACTTCATCGACTCATCCGGATGGCAAAAGAATTCGATCTCCATCTGCTCGAACTCGCGACTTCGGAACGTGAAGTTTCGCGGGTTGATCTCGTTGCGGAACGCCTTGCCGACCTGCGCGATCCCGAACGGCAACTTGAGCCGCGTGCTGTCCATGACGTTGCGATAGTTCGCGAAGATGCCCTGTGCGGTCTCCGGTCGCAGGTAGACCTTGTTCTCTTCCGACGCGATCGGCCCCGCGTGTGACTCGAACATCAGGTTGAACGCACGCGGTTCGGTGAGCGTGCCCGGTTCATCGACATCCGGTCCGACGATCTTCGACAGCGACGCAGCGAGGTCCGGAATCGCCAGCACTGCGACTGTGGCCCCAGGCTTCGCGTTCGCCTTCTTCGCTTTCTTACCCGCTGCCTTCTGTGCGTCGTCGTCGCCTTTCGGGTAGGCGAAATACATCGTGTTGCCGTTCGCATCAGCAGTCAACGCTTCGAGTTGGTCGGCACGATAGCGTTTCTTGCTCGCCTTGCAGTCCATCATCGGATCACTGAAGCCGCCGACGTGTCCGCTCGCGACCCAGACCTTCGGGTTCATGATGATCGAGCAATCGAGCCCCACCATGCGGATTTCCTGGCCGTCGGGGCCGGGCGGCGGGTTGCGGACCATGTCCAGCCACCACGCATCCTTGATGTTTTTCTTCAGCTCCACGCCCAGCGGGCCGTAATCCCAGAACCCGTTGATTCCGCCGTAAATTTCCGAGGACTGGAAGATGAACCCCATGTCCTTGCAGAACTTGGCGAACTTGGCCATGTCGATCTTCGTCGGCATCACAAACTCTCCTCTTGGAGTGGGGGGCTTACTGGTTCCAGCATTGGTAAAGTTCCAGCTCGGGAGGGCGAGGCTCCTGCCGAGCCGCAAGCCGAGGCTCGGCAGGAGCCTCGCCCTCCCGAGCCGAGAGCATTTGCTTCGCTGGAACCAGTAACGCCCCCCACACCCCCCGAGGTTCTTGGTCTGAACCCCGCGTGTGGTGAATGGCTCCCGAACCGTGCCAGCAGTTCCCAACAGGGAGAGGCAAACGATCCCGCTGGTTCGGTGAGCACGTGGACCGGCTTAAACTACGTTTGGAAGGAAGCAGAGCAAGTTGACTCGCGAAGCCGGCGGAAGCCCGTTCCGTTTCGTGGATTTCTCGTTACCCGTGCCCGTGCCCCTGCCCGTGCCCGATTTCTTGACTCTTCCCGCTTCCCGACGTCTTACTTACCCGTTCACCGTCGCCACGAATCCGTTTCACACACAGCCGTTGTGAAAGTGTATAATCACATTCCGCGATCATGACTCAGCCCAATGCGAGTTCTCCCGAGGTGCTCCCGTGCCCACGTCCGACCCTTCCAACTTCGAACGGCTCGGCCGACCACCCAGCCTCACCACGCGGGTCGAGCAACTCATGCGGGAGGCCATCGCCCGCGGCCAGTTCACGGATGGCAAGCTGCCGACCGAAGTGAAACTCGCGGAACAACTCGGGGTGAGTCGCGAAACGGTTCGTCTCGCGGCCGGTGCCCTTCAGCGGGAAGGGTTGCTCGTCAAGATTCGTCGCCGTGGCACGCTGCTGAGCGCTCCCACGCTTCCCGATCGCGTGCCGGCCGCACCATCCACATTGCTCGCGTACTTGCAAGCTGGATACCAAGCTGGCCCCGCACAGGCCGAAGCCGTGACCCGTTCCATCGCCGGGATGATGCTTCAGGGGGCTGTCGAGGAGGCTTCGCGGCACGGGCTGCGGTTGCTCGTTCAACACGCCCCGCACACGCGAATCGGGCACGCATTCGGAGATCTTCCGCCCCGCGACCAGTTGCGCGGCGTCATCTTCGCGCACTACGGCGAGGAGAAATTGCTGCGTCGTGCAACTGGTTCGGGCCTTCCGCTCGTGCTGCTCGACCACGATCTGAGTTTGCCTGGGGTTCACTGCGTCCGGGATGATTCGGCATCAGGCGCACGAGATGCGGTTCGTCATCTCGCGGCACTCGGGCACCGCCGAATCGGCTTCGTGAACTGGCGTCAGACTGATCTGAACCCGTGGAAGCTCGACGGGTATCGGCAGGGGATGCGTGACGCCGGGCTCCCTCGCCGTCGAGTGTGGGAGGTAGCAGTTGAACTGACCGCGGTTGGAGCACGGAAGGCAGTTGCTCACTTGCTGTCGTTGTCCCCGCGGCCGACTGCCGCGTACTGCTTCAACAACACACTGGCCCGGTTGCTGATCGACGAACTTCGTGCGCAGGGCTTGCGAGTGCCGGAAGATATCAGCGTGCTCGGGGGCGGCGGCGAGGAGGTGCCGGGGCTCACCTGCCATCAGGCCGACTGGTACGAACTGGGCGTGGCCGCGGTCCGCGTGCTCCTTCGCCCAGGCCCGCCACCGCCGAAGCCCGAGCATCATCTCGGATCGCACACCATTCAGCCCGGTCGAACCACGGCGGTTCCCGAGTGAAGAGTATGACACATTGACAATTGCGGTGGCTTACGGTGTGCCGTCTTCTCTCCGCGGTACATCCGTGGCACAATTCCCTTTGACCCGCCCGGATGATGTCGCCTCACGCTGAACCCGCCTGACCACTCGTCTTGTTTGCCCGTGCGGTCGCTGTCGCCCTCCCTGGAGACCCAGACCATGACTCGCGTCTGGCTATCGCTTGCCATCGCCGCACTCTTCGGCGCACCGACCCTTGCCCGGGCTGCGGAACCGGCCCGCGTAAATCCAACCGATCAGCCGCTGTTCAGCCGGCACGTCGTTCCGCTGTTCAGCCGCCTGGGGTGCAACGCCGGCGCGTGTCACGGCTCGGTGAAGGGGCAGAACGGCTTCCGCCTGTCGCTGTTCGGGGCGAACCCCGCACTCGACCATGCACTGCTGTTGCGGGAATTCTCGGGGCGGCGACTCAACCCGTTCGACCCCGAGAAGAGCCTATTACTGCAGAAAGCCACCGGGCAGGTGCCGCACCAGGGCGGGCAGCGCATGGGACCGGAGAGCCGCGACTACCAACTCGTTCGCAACTGGCTCGTCCGCGGTGCCGCACTCGACAAGGTCGAGGACTCCCGCGTGACGGCGCTCAAGGTCAGCCCGTCGCAGCAGACCGTGCAGAAAGGCCAAACCTATCGGCTGAAGGTCGAAGCCACGTTCGCCGACGGTACGAAGGAAGACGTCACCGATCTCTGCACGTTCGAGGTTGTCGATAAGGACGTGGCCGATGTCGATGTGACCGGCGAGGTGAGGGCCAAGGGGGTTGGCGACACGGCGCTCGTCGTGCGGTACGGCTACGATCCCGTGGTTGCGATGGCACTCGTGCCGCGAGCGGGGAGCGAGCCGTTCCCGAGCGTGAAGCCGAACAACTTCGTGGACGAGCATGTTCTCGCGAAACTCCGCACGCTCAACATCCATCCCACCGACCTGTGCGACGACGCGACCTTCCTGCGTCGCGTCAACCTCGACGTGACCGGGCTCGCGCCGACGCCGGAAGAAGTGCGGGCGTTCCTCGCGGACAAGGCCGCCGACAAGCGTGCCAAGAAGATCGACGAACTGCTCGGCAAGCCGGGCTACGCCTCGCTGTGGGCGACGAAGTTCAGCGACCTATTGAAGCCGAACTCGTTCAACGGCAACTACGGGATGGTCGAAGCGGCCGAGGCCCGGCGCTTCTACGAGTGGGTTCGCGCCCGCATGGCCGAGAACATTCCGTACGACCAGTTCGCGGAACGTGTGCTGATGGCGACGAGCCGCGACGGCCGCACCCGAGAGGAATGGTTCGATGAAGTGATGGCGATGGCCGAGGAGAACGCCAAGCAAGAGCCAAACCTCGTGGTGTATTCGAAACGCCAGACGCTCGACCTGTACTGGCAGCGCGACAACGCGACCGGCGTGAAGGGGACGCTGCAAGTCGCGCACGCCTTCCTGGGTCTGCGAATGGAGTGTGCCCAGTGCCACCGGCACCCGCACGACATCTGGCAGCAAGACGACCTGCTCAGCTTCGCCAACTTCTTCATGCGGGTGAAAGGGGCCAACTACCCGGACGCGAAGACGCTGCCGCCGAAGCTCGCCGAGTTGATGAAGAAGGGCCCGGAGGACGCGAAGAAGCTTCGCGAGGACGCCAAGAAGCTCACCGACAAGGCCAAAGACAAGTCGGTGAAGCTCGACGACGCCGCGAAGATGATCGCCGAAGCGAAGGAACTGGAGATGAAAGCCCGCATGCTCACTGAGGGGCCGAAGCGGTTCGGCACCGAAGTGCAGCACAGCGGCGAGCGGTCCAACTTCGCGAGCATGTCGAGCCCGCTGGGCACGCAGAAGTCCGAGAAGTTCCGTCTGCTCGGCGACAAGGCCGCGCTCACCATCGGCAAGGAAGAAGACCCGCGTGCTGCGGTCGTGGCGTGGATGCGAAAGCCGGAGAATCCGTTCTTCGCGAAGGCGATGGTGAACCGCGTGTGGGCGCATTACTACGGTCGCGGCATCATCGACCCGGCCGATCACCTGAGCCCGCTCAACCCGCCGACGCACCCGGAATTGCTGGACGCGCTCGCGAAGGGGTTCGTCGAGAACAAGTTCGACCTGAAGTGGCTGCACCGCACGATCCTGCTGAGCCGAACTTATCAGCAGAGCGCCCGGCCGCACGAGACGGCCAAAAACGACCGGCGCAACTACGCCGCCTTCCCGTTGCGTCGATTGGCGGCCGAGGTGCTGCTCGACGCCGTGAACCAGGCCACGGGCGGAGCCGAGTCGTTCCCGGCGCGGCTGTTCCTGCCGGCGGGTGCCCGCGCGATGGAAGTCGCGGGCGTCACTGGAGCCGAGAATGATCGAGCCTCGCTGGCCTATGCTTTCCAGATCTTCGGCCGACCGGTGCGAAACGGGATGGTGCAGTGTGACTGCGAACGCGATCCGAGCCCGACCATCGTGCAGGCGCTGTACATGGCGAACCACCCGCAACTCCGCGAGAAGATCGCTGCACCCACCGGTCGCGTGGCACAGATCGTCAAGGATCACACCGACGACGCGAAGCGGGTCGAGGAGGTGTTCCTGTGGACCGTCGGCCGCCTACCTTCGAAGGATGACCTCGCCGTGTCGATCGAGTATGTGAAGGCGAGCCCGTCAGCGAAGCGCGGCCTCGAAGACCTGATGTGGGGACTAATCAACACCCGCGAGTTCTCGCTGAACCACTGACGGAAGAATTGCGGAGTGAGGAATTCGGAATGCGGAATCACAGGAACCCGAACCGGAGCGTTGCCATGTTCCCTTCTCAATCGCGACGTGATTTTTTCTTCGCTGGCGGCACCGGGATCTTCGGGCTGACCATGCCGCAGTTGCTTCAGGCCCGCGCGGCAGCACCCGCCAAGAAAGCCAAGGCCGATCACGTCATCGTCGTGTGGCTCGGCGGCGGCCCGCCGCACCAGGACATGTTCGACCTGAAGCCGAACGCACCCGCCGAGATTCGCGGCGAGTACAAGCCGATCGACACGAACGTGCCGGGCATTCAGATCGGCGAATTGCTCCCGCGACTGGCGAAGAACGCTGACAAGTACACCATCCTGCGGTCGGTCGGCATCAACAGCGAGAAGTGGGAACACGGCGGCGGGCAGTACTGGCTCACGGGCAACCCGCGCAAGACCGGCGTCACACCTGCGTATCCGATGTACGGGAACGTCGTCTCGAAGTTGCGGCCCGCGCCGAAGGACGTGCCCACGTTCGTCGCGTTCGGCGACATCGATAACCACGCTTACGGGTTGAAGCAGAACTACCTCGGGCCGACGGTCGATCCCATCGTCTTCCAGCCGGACGACGCGAAGAGTGAAGTGAAGGGGATGCTCGTGCCGCCCGTCGGGCTCGAGCTTTCCGCGTTCGACCGCCGCGAATCGCTGCGGCAATCGCTCGACACGCAACTCCGCGGGCTCGAAGACCCGCTCGTCGGCGGCATGGACAAGTTCCAGCAGACCGCGTTCGACCTGCTCCGCTCCCCGAAGCTGCGCACCGCACTGGAAATCGAGCGGGAGCCGCTGAAAGTCGCGGAGCGTTACGGCAAGAACTCACACGGCAAGCGAGTCCTCGCTGCCCGGCGGTTGGTCGAGGCCGGCGTGCCGTTCGTGTACACGCACTTCGAGAGCAACTGGGACCACCACGGTCAGAACTTCCGCGCGTGCAAGGACAAGCTCCCCGTGCTGGACAAGGCGGTTGCGTCGCTGCTCGAAGACCTGAGCGCGACCGGGATGCTGGAACGGACCATCGTGATGGTGCTCGGCGAAATGGGCCGCACTCCGAAGATCAACAAGGACGCGGGCCGCGACCACTGGGGAACGTGCCAGAGTGTGCTCGTCGCCGGCGGCGGCTTTGCGGGTGGCGCCGTGGTCGGGGCCACCGACAAACACGCGGCTTATGTGGTGGACAAGTATTACCCGGTCGAGAGCTTCGGCCGCACGATCTACCACCTCCTCGGCATCGACCCGGATCAGACGTTACTCGCCCTCGATAACCGCCCGCACCGCCTCATCGGCGAGGACACGCCACTCATCAAGGAAGCGATCGCGTGATCCGTTTCGGCTCGGCAACGCAACAGGGAATTCCCGATGGCATCCCCAGTTGATCGGCGAGATTTCATGGTCAGCGCCGGTACCCTCGCCACGGGGTTGATCGCAACCCCGGCGGTAGGAGCAGAGCAACCCAAGACGGGAATGCCGACCGATATCCCGCGTGAGTTGAAACGCACCGCGGCCGATCTCGGAACGCTCTACCCCGAGGTTTCGAAGCTCGCCGCAAAGCGGAAGTTCTCGCTGTCGTTCCTGTCGGGACAATTTCGCGACTTCGCGGATTTCCAAAAGACCGCCCGCCAGAAGGTCTTCGACACGCTGCTGTATCGCCCGGAGAAAGTCGATCCGCGGCCCGAGGTTGTCGAGCGGGTCGATTGCGGTGACTACACACGCGAAAAGGTTGTGTTCTCCACGTCGCCCGAATTCCGCGTGCCCGCGTATGTCCTGATCCCCAAGAACCTCAAGCAGCCCGCACCGGCGATCGTGGACCTGCACTCGCACGGCGGCATGTTCTTGTTCGGCAAGGAGAAGGTCATCGACTTCGGGAAGAATCACCCGGCGATGACCACCTACCACGAACGCAACTACGACGGGCGGCCCACCGCGACCGCTCTCGTTCGTCGTGGGTACGTTGTCATCACCATCGACGCGTTCATGTTCGGCGAACGGCGTGTGATGATGGATGCCGATCACGGCGTGGGTTGGGATCGGACGAAGTACACGCTCGACGACGTGACGAAGCTGAATCAAGTCTGCCGCGGCAAAGAATCGACCATCGTGAAGTCGCTGATCTTCGCGGGGCTGACGTGGCCGGGGATCGTGTTCTGGGACGACATTCGCACGGTGGACTATCTGGTGACGCGGCCCGAAGTCGATCCGAAACGGATCGGCTGTCTGGGGATCTCGATGGGCGGGTACCGCTCGATTTACCTGGCGGCGCTCGACGATCGTATCCAGGCCGCCTGCATCGCCGGCTTCATGTCGAGCGTGCCGCCCATGATCCAGGCCCGCGTCGATACGCACTCCTTCGTGCATTTCCTCCCTGGCCTACATGCTTATCTTGACCTGCCCGATGTTGCCAGCCTGACAGCACCGCGTTCCTTGCTGGTCTTGCAATGTGCAAAGGACGGCCTGTTCACCCCGGAAGGGATGCGGGAATCGGTGGAGAAGATTGGGGCTGTCTACGAGAAGGCCGGTTGCAAGGACAAGTTCACGGGTAAGTTCCACGATGTCCCGCACCGCTTCTCACTCGCGATGCAGGACGATGCGTTCGCCTTCCTCGATGATCGCCTCGGGCACCAACCTCCGAAGTGAAGGCCCGGCGATTACTTCCCGCGGAGTTTCTCGATCACCCACTTTGTCACGGCGTCGCCTGACATCGGCTTGCCGCCGGTCGCCCGGTTCTGAGCGTCAACCGTTCCCTCGTAAGCCACAGCGTGCGACTTGCTCACGGTCGGAACGAGCGTCGCCACCTGCAACGCACCGGGAATTACTGCGTCGTGCGGGACGTAGAGGTACGGGCTCCCCGAGAATGTCTCGGCTGGGTCGAGACCGCCGCGTGCGTAGACTGTCGTGACGCCTTCCTCAAACAACGCCGCCAGCAACGCGAGGTTCGCGCCGCCGGGTTCGCTCACGGCAGGCATCTCGACATCGAGTGGCACCGCGAGCTTTGTCTCCGGCGCGTTCACCCGTGCGAACGAATCGCCCCACACGGCCAGTTTCTTCCCGTCGATGCCGTCGCGGGTCGCCAGCCAACGGATCGCCGTTCGCAGGTCGCGGAGTTGCGAGCCGAGCACCGGTTGTCCCAGGATCAGGTTCACCTGCGAAACCGACGTGCGCGAACTTCCGCGATCCGCGGAGTTGCCCGGCCGTGTCTCGCCCGTGCCGCGAACATCGACCAGACAGACCACGACACCCGCTTTCAGGAACGCGGCGATCTCCTCACCCCGCTCCTTCAGGAACGCTTGCTTTCCGGCCTGCGCCACCATTACCACGGCTGGCACCTTACCCTTGGCATCCTTGGGCGTGATGAAGAACACGGGTACGGTGATACCGGGGTCGGTTTCGAGTGCGAAGCGTGCGAGCGTGCCGCCGGGCACCTCTTCGGCTTTGCCCTCGGTCACCTTCGGGTTCGCGGATGGCTCGACGTTCCCGAGTCGCGTCGCCCAGGCTTTGCGGGCATCTGCCATCTTCGCGAGTGCCTCGGCTCGCCGTTGCTCGGCCAGTTTCGCGATGACCTCGTGGACAGGTCGCGGCTTTAACTCGGCTCTCGCTTCATCGGTCCAGCACGTCAAGTCGGCAGACGTGCGACGCATGCTGTACTCCTCGGGAACCGCCATCCCGAACCACTCCTTCAGTGCTGGGTAGATCCCCTTGCGATGGACGGCCCCGATGTGGTTGCAGTGCGTGTTCTCTGGGCCACCCGGCCCCTTCACGCTTCCCTTGCCATGAACCGCGACGATGTGCGATTTCGCGTCGAAAAGTCCGAAGATCTTTTGGAAGCGCGGCCAAGCCGGATCCTTCGCCGGATCCCAGGCGAACTCATGCCCCGAGATCACTTTTCGCGGGGCGACGCTGCCGACGATTACGAAGTGTGCGAAGCCGTTCGCAGCGCCGCCACGCAGGCCGCGAGTGCTTTCCCAGTAGCCGTCGCCGAACCATGCAAAGTCGCGGTCGGGGTTCTCCAGCACCGACGATTCCGGCTGCCAGCCCCCGAAGTTGAACGGCACGACGCACGCGATCCGCGGGTCGAGCGCCGCCGTGACGCCCGCCGGGTCGCCGCCGCCCGCGACCGAGCCCATCAGGATGATGCGGGTGCTGTCGATGCCGGGTTGCTTCAACAGCACATCCACGCCACGCATGAGATCCCAGGCCATCCAGCCCATGAGGCTGTCGCCGATGGCCGAAAGTTGCAGGTTCGAGTTGTAGCGGAAGTAGTAATCTTGGCGGCCCGCGCGGAACGGCTTGTCGTAATCCTTCGCGGAGCGGAAGTCGTGCTGCCGGCGTTCGCCGTACCCGAACTGATCCGGCACCAACACCGCGACGCCGGAACGAGCCCAGGTCATCCCCATGTCCTGCAACTCGCCGTCCATCTTGGGCGTGTGGTGGGCGTGCGCGATGATGATCCCGGGCATCTTCTCCACTGGCTTGGCGGGCAGATACAGATTCGCCGACACCCAGATTCCGGGCCGCGACTCATAGAGGATGTTCTGGATACGGAAACCTTCGCCCTCCAGTTCCTTCGTGACCTTCACGGTCATGTTCTTCGGTGCTTCGGGGAAGGTGCCGAGCGACTCGCGAAGTGCCTGAATGCGAACGTCACGATATTTTTCCCACTCAGCTTTGGTGGTGATCGCCGCGAACGCCTTCGACTCGCGTAAGTTCGCGTCTTGCGTTCGCGCCCGGGCGTCGGTGCCCATCATCTTAGGCAGGTCTTTCCCGCGTGGGTCGTCCTTGGGGAAAACGCCCGGGTCCACGTCCTTGAAGTCGGCAGCGACCGATCCGATCGCGACGAATGCGACTAGCAGCACACGGGAAACTCGCATCGGATAACCCCGCAAATGGGTGTGGGAGGCAGGAACCGGATCGTAAGTCACACCCCCGACCGACACCAGCGGATTCGGATTCACACGGGATTGGGTTATCGGTCAATCGTCAGCCGGAACCCGTCCAGGGTCGTTTCACTCTTCGGGAGTGTATTGCGCCCCGAAAACTGGACGGGGTAGAGTTGAGATAACCTGAGTTGAAGGAGGTATCCCATGGCCAAGCCGAGAAAGTTTCAGCGGAGTTCAAGGCGAAGATCGCGTTGGCTGCGTTGCGAAAGAAACCACGACTGCAAAGTTGTGCCGCAAGCATCTACTCAGCGACACCATCGTCAACCGGTGGAAGCAGCAACTCCTCAAGCAGGCTCACTGCATCTTCTCCGCCACCACAACGGACGATGCTCAGCGGCAACGTATCGACGATCTCGGGTAGTCGTACGCCCGGTTGCACGTGACCGCGCCGCCGAGCGCTTCGACAGTCCTTTCACGGTAGCAGTGGAAGGGGGCGGAGCGTCCACGCTGGGGGCAGTCGATGGCGGAGGTGAAGTATCCAGCCATATCGAGTATGGCGTCGGCAGATCGGCTCTTGATACGGGCCGCGAGTTCCTGGGCCTTCTGTTCGAGTTCGGGGCTGAGTGGTTCAGACATGATGGCCTCTTGCCAGGGGTAAAGCCGCCGATCATTCTAAACTGCACCGAAATGAACACATTTCACACCAACTACCGCGACGCTTACCCAAGTTGAAGATCGCGCGGAGTATATTCTTGGCGTAGCCGCGTTCACGTGGGTCAGTTATCATTTCTAGGATGATTACGAGATCGGTTTTTCGCTTGTCCCAGACCTTAGACCAGTTCCCTCCCCACTTGGTCGATTCCCCATCACTCTTGGGCACCCCGTTCATATGGGAACGCCTGCATCCAGCACAGAATTCCTTTCTCTCGTTGTCCAAAGCAACCTCCTCGACTCATCGACCCTCGAGCGCTACTTCGTCTCCAACCGCGAATCCCTGCCCGCCGATGACCCCGCGCTCCTCGCGGCCGCCCTTGTGCGGGACAACCTCCTGACCCGCTTCCAGGCGGAGCAGTTGCTCCGGGGGAAGTGGAAGGGGTTCTTTATCGACCGGTACAAGGTGCTGGGGATGCTCGGCGAGGGTGGCATGGGGAAGGTCTTCCTGTGCGAGCATCCTGGGATGCGGCGGCAGGTCGCCATCAAGGTGCTGCCTCTAAAGCAGTCCGAGAACCCCGCCGTCGTCGAGGGATTCATCCGCGAGGCCCAGGCGCTCGCGTCCCTCGACCACCGCAACATCGTCCACGCCTTCGATGTCGCGGAGTGGTCCGGCATGCATTACCTCGTCATGGAGTACGTCAAGGGCACCACCCTCGACTCTCTCGTCACGAAGGAGGGGCCGTTCTCCGCGAACCGGACCATCGACTACATGCGGCAGAGCGCCCAGGGCCTGCACCACGCTTTCGAGTCGGGTCTCGTTCACCGCGACATCAAGCCGAGCAACCTCCTTGTCGCCGAGAACGGCGTTCTGAAGATTCTCGACCTTGGGCTCGCGACGTACTTCCACGGAAGCAACGATTCGCAGTCCGAGAACGATAACAGCACCGTGATGGGGACCGTGGACTACATGGCCCCGGAGCAGGCGCTGAACAGCGGAACCGTGGACAACCGGGCCGACATCTACAGCCTCGGGGCCACCTTCTACTTCTGCCTCACCGGCCGCAGTCCGTTCGAGGGCGGTACCACTGCCCAGAAACTCCTCTGGCACCAGGTCCGCCAACCCGAACCACTCGAACAGATCCGCCCCGACCTGCCCACGGACCTAATAGCCATCATCGGGAAGATGATGGCGAAGGACCCGGCCCGCCGATTCCAGAACCCCGACGAGCTGTTGGCGGCGTTGCCCATCCCCGATGGGGCGAGCATGGTCGGATTATCGGGGCCGGTGTTTCCGCCCGAGGACGATCAGTCGTTCGATGTCATGACGGACACCTCGACGGTCCCGGACCAGCAGAAGGTTGCCGAGGTCTCCTCGAAGCGGCGCGTGCCCGGGATCGCCTTGGCTCTGGTCGTACTCGGCGCGGGCGGAGTGGGGCTGGGGACATACTTCGCGATGAGCCCAAAGCCCAAGGGGGAAGTCACCAAGGTCGATCCATCCGTCACCAAGCCGCCCGAACAAAAACCTCAGCCGAATCCGCAACCGAACCCCGCCCCGGTTCAACCGACGCCGGTGCTTGTCACGCCGCAGTTGGTGTTCCTGTCGGAATTGCCGGAGAGCGAGGTCGTGGTACATGGAAAGATTGGGAAGAATGGGTCGCTCGGCTTCAGCAAGGATAAAGTCGTTTTGAACGGGAAGGAATCTCTGCAATCGCTGGCGACACACCCGACGCAGGGTGGCGTTGCACACATCCGGTACGACCTCAACGGCCGCTACCGCACCCTCAGGGGGACGGCAACGTTGAACGACACCGCAAAGAAGTCGAACTCGTTCCTGGTGTTCACGGTGAAGGGCGACGGCAAGACTTTGTGGGAGTCGAAGCCCATCAAGAGCCCGGCGGACGCACAGCAGTTCACAATCGATGTGTCGGGGGTTCAGCGCCTGGATCTGGAGATTCAGTGCAACGGGTCGAACTACGGGGCGCACGCGGTGTGGGCCGAGCCTGCCTTGCAACGGTAAAGATCTGTGGGTGTGACTTCCCGGAACTTGTGACCATTCCATCCTGGCTGGAGACTCCAACTTCATCTGCGCGAGTTGATCGGTATTGGATCTCAACCACCACATGAACAAGCACAGGCAAAGCTTGGCTCGGCACGATGACTACCACGGATCCGTTGCGGCTGAAAAGTAGTTCGGGTTTCGAGCCTGACTCTTCGATTTCAGGAGCCAGGCTCGAAACCCTGACCAACAATTGATCTGCAATGAACTACTAATGAGCCGCAGGTCCGGGTGAACAGGTTCAGGATGAAGAAGTTGGTCCGGTCCGTGCTGGGAGCCCGACAAGCCGATCGCGATCTCGATGTCACCACGGCCCTGACAACTCTCGGCGTGCTGATTTAGCCGACACATCTGCCTGCTCATCGGGCATTTCACGTTGAGCCTCTCAGCGTCCATCACAGTGGACTCAGCGAATCATGCGAAATCACAGGTCTCAATCCGAGTTGTAACCGAGTACATCGCATCAGGATGAGGCTGTTTCTGTCTCAACACGTCTCAACGGCACACAGCGTGCATGTAGCTCTTTCAATGTCATGCAATACTGAGACTCAACTGCAATCTATCAAATAGACGATTGTCGATTTTTGAGTCAGTTCTCACTCTCGTAACCGAGTGTGTCTTGCTGGCAGGGGTTTTTCCCAATCCAGGCGGCCAGTCTGCCAGTGGGGAACAGAATTGTCCCCCCCAACAATCACACTTGAAATTCGCGATAAGACGGCGGTCCGCACTCATTGCCCCTATTGCGCTTATCAATGCGGCATCCTCATGTCGGAGGATGCGAGCGCGGCGTGGGAGGTTGCTGGCGACTCACAGTTTCCTGTTAACAATGGACAACTCTGCATCAAGGGGTGGACTTCCGCGAGTCTGCTGGGCCACGCCGAACGCCTCACTACCCCACTACTCCGAACCACGACTGGCACACTCGCACCTGCTGGGTGGGACGAAGCCCTCGACTTCGTTGCCGACGGCTTCCGCCGCATCAAGGAAACGCACGGGCCGCAAGCCATCGGCTTGTTTGGGTCCGGGGCACTCTCGAACGAGAAGGCTTATTTGCTCGGCAAGTTTGCCCGGCTCGCGGTGGGCACGCCGCACATGGACTACAACGGCCGCTACTGCATGTCCAGCGCTGCGGGGGCCGGGAACAAGGCCTTTGGAATCGACCGCGGCCTGCCCTTCCCTGTGAGCGACATCGCCGAGGCCGAAGTTATCCTCCTGGTTGGGGCGAACACGGCCGACACCCTTCCCCCGATCATGCAGTGGTTCGACCGGCAAAAAGCCAACGGCGGCCGGCTGATTGTCGCCGACCCGCGACGCACAGCGACCGCACGCACCGCCGACCTTCACTTATCGCTTGTTCCCGGCAGCGATCTCGCGCTTGCCAACGGCCTTCTGTTCATCGCGATCGAAGAACGCCTCATAAACGAACCGTACATCGCTGCTCGAACGGTCGGGTTCGAGTCGGTACGCCGGGCCGTCCTCACCTACGATCCGCCGACTGTCGAGCGATTGACCGGCGTGAGTGAAGCCTCGCTCCGCAAGACGGTACGGTGGCTTGCATCGGTGGACTCCGCGATGATTCTCTCGGGTCGCGGACCCGAACAGCAGAGCAAGGGGGTCGATTCCGTTCTGGCGTTCATCAACCTGGCGTTGGCGCTCGGCAAGGTTGGGAAGCCGGCGAGCGGATTCGGAACGCTCACGGGACAAGGGAACGGTCAGGGTGGTCGCGAGCACGGTCAGAAGGCAGACCAACTACCCGGTTATCGGCTCATCGAAGTCGATGCACACCGCGAGGCGGTGGCGAAGGTGTGGGGGGTCGACCCCGCCACGCTCCCTCGGAAGGGGAAGAGTGCCTACGAACTCCTCGATTCACTTGGCCCCGACGGCGGCATCCGCGGGTTGATGGTGATGGGCTCGAACGTCGCGGTGGCGTCGCCGAACGCCGGGCACATCATCAACCGCCTCAAGTCGCTGGAACTGCTCGCGGTCTGCGACTCGTTCCTGAACGAAACGTCGGCGAACGCGCACGTCGTCTTCCCCGTGTACCAGTGGGCCGAGGAAGAAGGCACGATGACGAACCTGGAAGGGCGGGTGATCCGCCGCCGGGTCGCGGCCGAAGCGCCTTTCGGAGTACGTGGCGATATCGACGTGTTGCGTGGTCTCGCAGAACGCCTGGGCTGTGGCGAGAAGTTCGCGTTCTACTCTCCGCGGGAAGTCTTCGACGAGTTCCGCCGTGCGACCGCGGGCGGCGTCGCCGACTACAGCGGCATCAGCTACGACCGCATCGACGCCGAGGAGGGCGTGTTCTGGCCGTGCCCCTCCGAGGATCATCCCGGCACCCCGCGATTGTTCGCCGAGCGGTTCGGACACCCCGACGGCAAGGCCAAGTTTCACGCCGTTGAGCACCGCGCCGCGGGTGAAGAGCCCGACGCCGAGTACCCACTGTACCTCACCACGGGGCGCTACAAGGAGCACTACAACTCCGGCGCACAGACCCGCATGGTGGGCACGCTCACGAACGCTCAGCCGCAACCGCGTGCGCAACTGCATCCCCATCTCGCTGCTCGCCTGGGTGCGGAATCGGGCAGCATCCTGGTTCTGGAAACCCGCCGTGGGCGGGCCGAGTTTGCCGCCGACGTGACCCACGACGTGCGAGCCGACACTATCTTCGTGCCATTCCACTGGGGCGGCAAAAGCGCCGTCAACATGCTCACGAATCCGGCGCTCGACCCGACGAGTCGCATGCCCGAATTCAAGGTCGCGGCTGTCCGAGTCGCTGCTGTGTATCCACCCAAGGAGGTAATTGCGTGACCCGTCCGGCGCTGGCGATCATCGGCAACGGCATGGCAACGGCCCGACTCCTCGACGAGTTGGCCAGTCGTGGCGGACTTGGCACGTTCACCATCACCGTGTTCGGGGAGGAGCCACACGGCGCATACAACCGCATCTTGCTGAACCGCGTGCTGATGGGCGGCGGGGTTGAAGAGATCACGCTGAAGCCAACCTCGTGGTACGCGGAGAAAGGAGTTCGATTTGTGCCGGGGGTCGCGGTCACGCGGTTGTCGCACGCGGCACAACGGCTCTGGACGTCCGACGGCAAGGAACACTTCTTCGACACCGCAGTGTTCGCAACCGGGAGCACGGCTCGGGTTCCGCAAGTCGAAGGGCTCAAACGGCCAGACGGCACTTTGAAGCGTGGCGCGTTCGTGTACCGCACGGCCTCCGATGTTCAGCACATGCGAACGCACGCACGGCCGGGGATGCGGGCCGCGGTTGTGGGCGGCGGATTACTCGGCCTCGAAGCGGCCAAGGGGCTTGCTGATCTTGGGTTGTCTGTCACTGTTGTTCACCTCTTCGACGTGTTGATGAACCGGCAGGTGGACCGTGTTGGCGGTCAGTTCCTCCGTCGCGCGATTGAAAAACTCGGCATCACCGTGCGAACCTCGGTGAGCACAAAGGCCGTTCTCGGCGAGAAGAGGGTTGAGGGGCTCGATTTTGGGGGTGAAACACTGCCGGCCGAAATGGTTGTGTTCTCCAGCGGAATCAAGCCGCGCGTCGAGCTCGCGTACGAGTCCGACGTGCCGGTCAACGCCGGCATCCTGGTCAACGACCAACTCCAGACGCAACTGAAAAAGATCTACGCGGTGGGCGAGTGTGCCGAGCACGACCGCATCGTCTACGGCACCGTGCAACCGATCTACGAGCAGTGCAAGGTTCTCGCCGACGTGCTGACGGGAACCAACCCGGACGCCGCGTACCGCGGGTCGAAGGTCTACACGAAACTCAAGGTCGCCGGAGTCGAGGTGGCGAGCATGGGCCGCATTGAGGCCGACCAAACCGACGACGAGGCCGTTCAGATCATCGAGGAACACCGCGGCGTCTACCGCAAGCTCGTCATCCGCGACAACCGGTTGGTGGGTGCCGTGCTCGTTGGCGACTCGTCCGCGGCGGCGGGGCTCGTGCAACTGTTCGACGACGGCTCCCCGCTCCCCGCGAACCGGCTCGATGTGCTGGCTTCGGGCGAGGCCATCCCCGGCAGTGGTGGCAATGACCCCGAGGTCTGCAACTGTCACCACGTCCGCACTTCCACGCTGCTCGGCGAGATCCGCAACGGCTGCGACACGATTCCGAAGTTGTCGGCACGTACCCAGGCCGGCACCGGATGCGGTTCGTGCCGTGGACAACTCGCGAATCTGATCCTCAAAAATGCACCGGCTGTTGCTGGCAGCAGGAAAGGGTGAAGGAAATGGCATCCGAGTCAAGCCGCCGAATGCGAGTGTTGTGGCTGTCGACCATCGCGTTCACGCTGATGTTCGCCGTGTGGCTGATGTTCGGCGTGCTCGGCGTGCCGATCCAAAAAGAACTCGGGCTTACCAACGTTCAACTCGGGTGGCTCGGTGCCGCCGCTGTGCTCGCCGGGTCGCTGCCGCGGCTGGCCGCTGGCATCGCTACCGACAAGTACGGCGGCCGCCTGGTGATGACAATTCTTCTGCTGGTGGCTGCGGCCCCAACCTTCCTCGTGAGCCGCGCGACGACCTACGAAGAGTTGCTCGTGTGTGCGCTCCTCTTCGGCCTCGCCGGGAACAGCTTCACGGTCGGGATCGCCTGGAACGCGGCGTGGTTTCCGAAGCAGCAACAAGGGTTGGCACTGGGGGTCTTCGGTGCGGGCAACGTCGGCGCGTCGGTCACCAAACTGATCTTCGGCCTATTCGGGGCGGTGTTGCTGACGTGGATTCCGGCGTCTGGACTGCTCGGCGGGTTGATCCCCGGCGGCTGGCGATTCTACCCCGTGCTTTATTCCGGCTTGCTTCTGCTGATGGCGGCGGCCGTGTGGTTCCTGGCCCCCAGCCCCGATCACACCCCGGCGAAGGGGCGATCGTACCGCTCCATCCTGGCTCCGCTCAAGTACGCGAAGGTGTGGGAGTACAGCCTGCAATACGTCGTGGTGTTCGGAGCCTATGTCGCGCTGTCGCTCGGCCTCCCCAAGTACTACGTGACGGTCTATGGGGCACAACTGCAATCCACGTTCGATCTAACTGAGGGAACGACGGCAACCCTCCAGGTAGCGAGCCTGCTAACGACGCTGTTCATCTTCCCCGCAAGCTTGCTACGCCCCCTCGGTGGTTGGATGTCAGACAAGTGGGGTGCCGCTGGTGTGCTCTGGGGCGTGTTCGCCGCGATGCTCATCTCGGGGGCACTCCTCTCGTTCCCGCTCGGGCTTGGCGTGTGGGTGTTCACCGGATTGGTGTTCGTTCTGGGCTGTGGAATGGGCATCGGTAAGGCTGCTGTTTACAAGCTGATCCCCGATCACTTCCCGCGTGACGTGGGGGCGGTTGGAGGTCTCGTTGGAATGCTCGGAGCGCTCGGCGGATTCGTGCTCCCGCCCGCGTGGGCATACCTGAATGAGTGGTCGGGCATGCCGCAAACGACGTTCGCGGTGCTGACGGTTCTTACCGCGATCAGCACCGGCTGGTTCATGCTGAGCCAGTTGACCGGGAGCGTGAAAGCGCCAGCCACCGAGGTGGTTGTGCAGGCCGCGAGTTAGAGCAGTTTTCGGGTCCGAGACCGAGCGCCAAGCGAGGTACGCCATGACCTCGCTTGGCGCTCGGGCTCGGATCCGACCGCCGATCCCGGACGAACGGAACCCACACGAGGGTGCATCATGAGCGACGAGTTCGACGACGACCAGAAGCAGTACCTGCAAGGGTTCGTGAGCGGGGCAGAACTCACGCGCGCGGCGCGTGGCCTGCCCACGTTCGCCGCCACGCTCGGGTTCGCTGCCGATGCGACCGGCAAGCCGTCCGGTGCGGGCGATTGCGTCCCCACCGGCCCGGATGCCGTCCACCACATCGCACAGAATCGCTTCCTCGCGGAAGGGAAGAAGCTCTGCCCGCAGGAAGAAGCCAAGCGGAAGCGGCACCCACTCGACATGTGGGACGACCTCGTGAAGCACGCGGCCGAGGACCGCTTCCCGAAGGGCGAAGACGTTCTCGCGTTCAAGTATCAGGGGTTGTTTTACGTCGCTCCGGCCCAGGACTCGTACATGTGCCGGCTGCGGATGCCGGGCGGCATTCTCACCACGCACCAGTTCCGGGGTATCTCTGATGTGGCCGAGAAGTGGGGCGGCAGGTATACGGACGTGACCACTCGGGCAAACCTGCAAATCCGCGAGATCAAGGCTGCGCATGCCCCCGACGTCGTTCTCTCGCTGCAGGACGTCGGCATCATCACCCGCGGGTCGGGTGCCGACAACATCCGCAACGTCACCGGAAGCGCGACCGCCGGCATCGACCCACACGAGTTGATCGACACACGCCCGCTCGCCCGCGCGATGCACTACCACATCTTGAACCACCGCGAGATGTACGGATTGCCTCGCAAGTTCAACATCGCGTTCGACGGGGGCGGTGCCATCAGCGCCCTCGAAGACACGAACGACATCGGCTTCACTGCCGTCCGCGTTGGGGAAGGAAAGGCCGTTCCCGCGGGGGTCTACTTCCGGCTGCAACTCGGCGGCATCAGTGGGCACAAGGACTTCGCGAAGGACGAGGGCGTGCTGTTGACCCCTGAGCAGTGCGTTACGGTTGCGGATGCCGTCGTGCGGGTGTTCAACGAGAATGGCGACCGCACCGACCGGAAGAAGGCGCGACTCAAGTACGTGCTCGACCGCTGGGGGCACGAGAAGTACGTCGCCGAGACTGAAAAGCTGTTGCCATTCAAACTCACGCGACTTCCCATTGAGGAGTGCGAGCCGCGGCCGATCATCGATCGGCACGGGCACCTCGGCGTTCACGCCCAGAAGCAAGCTGGCCTGTTTTACGTGGGAGTCTTGCTGCCCGTGGGCCGGCTCACCTGCGAGCAGATGAACGGGCTCGCTGACCTGGCCGACAAGTTCGGCAGCGGCACGATTCGCTTGACGGTGTGGCAGAACCTGCTCATCTCGGACATCCCCGGCGAAGACATCCCCGCCGTGAAAAGCGGTATCGAATCACTGGGATTGCACTGGGAGGCGACGAACGTTCGCGGGGCGCTCGTCGCCTGCACCGGGAACGCGGGGTGCAAGTTCGCCGCAGCGAACACGAAGAAGCACGCCCTCGCCATCGCCGACTACCTCGACCCGCGGCTCACGCTCGACCACCCGCTGAACATTCACGTCACGGGGTGCCCGAACTCGTGCGCCCAGCACTACCTCGGCGATATCGGTCTCCTGGGCACGGGTGTAGAAGTCGGGGACGACATGGTGGAGGGCTACCACATCTTCGTCGGCGGCGGTTACGGCGACGATCAGCATATCGGCCGCGAGATGTTCCGCAGCGTGGCGGCAACCGAGGCACCACTCGTCATCGAGCGGATGCTCCGGGCGTACCTCGATCACCGCGATACGCCCGACGACTCTTTCACCGACTTCATCCACAAGCACCCAACGGGCGTGCTGAAAGCGTGGTTCGAGCAGGCACAACCCACCCTCGTTTGATGAGCAACGCAGTCATGGCCATCCCGGTACTTCCCGAGAGTGCACCATTCTCCACGTCTCAACGAGCGTGGCTGAACGGCTTCTTCGCCGGCCTGCTCGGCCTCGACCGCGGCAGCAACGGTCACGCCGCAAACGGCAATGGCTCATCCTTGTCCGCAGTGGCAAGCGCCCCGAGCGTTCCCGCCGTCGAGGAGGATTTTCCCTGGCACGACCCCGCTCTGAAGATGGATGAGCGGTTAAAGTTAGCCGATGGGAAGCCGCACGAGCGAGTGCTGATGGCCGCGATGGCGCAGCTCGATTGCGGGGCGTGCGGTTACCTGTGCAAGACCTATTCCGAGGCGATCGCAAGCGGCGAGGACACCGACCTGTCGAAGTGCTCGCCGGGCGGCAAGGAGACGTCCAAGAAACTGAAGGAGTTGGTCGCCGGCCGCAAGGCGCTGCCGACCGTGGAGGTGAACGGCTACCAACCCAGCACAAATGGCCACCAACCAAGTACGAACGGCCACGCCGCGAAGCCGAGTGCCAACGGTCACGGCCACGCCCCGTCGCAGTTCGACCGCAAGAACCCGTTCCACGCTCCGCTGCTGGAGTGCCGACAACTCACCGGTTCCGGATCGCAGAAGGACGTGCGATTCGTCGCGTTTACGCTTCGCGGGAGTGGACTCGCGTATGAAGTCGGTGACGCCCTCGGCTTGATGCCGGAAAACGATCCAGAGTTGGTGGAGGCGGTGCTGCGTGCGATGGGGGCACGGGGTGACGAACTCGTGCCGGCCCCCGGCGGCCTCTGTGTCCATTCCTACGAGGCACTTGCCAAGCATTACGTCATCACAAAGGTCAGTGACAAACTCGCTGCGCTGTTAGCCGACAATGCCAGCGACGCTTCGGAAGCCGGCACGCTCAGGACGCTGGTTCAGGACGACGTGGAAGGCATCCCGGCCGTGTGGGACGTGCTCGACCTGCTCGACCAGTTCCCGTCGGCTCGTGCCCCCATCGCTGACATGATCGCCGCGATGTCGCCACTGCAACCGAGGCTGTACTCGATCTCGTCGTCGCTGAAAGCCCACCCCGAGGAGGTTCACCTGACTGTCGGCGTGGTGCGATACACACAGGGTTCGCGCATCCGCAAGGGGGTCGCGTCGAACTTCCTCACGGAGACGCTGCGGACGCGGCAGAAAGCAGGGGTCTTCGTCCACACGTCCCCGGGGTTCCGCGTGCCAACAGACGGAGACGTGCCCATCATCATGGTCGGTCCCGGCACGGGCATTGCGCCGTTCCGTGCATTCCTCGAAGAGCGATCGGCGACCGGAGCAAACGGGAAGAACTGGCTCTTCTTCGGTGATCAACGACGCGACACCGACTTCCTCTACCGCTACGAACTTGAAGCCTACCAACAGTCCGGCTTGCTTACTCGCCTCGACACGGCGTTCTCCCGCGACCAAGCCGAGAAGGTGTACGTTCAACACCGAATGATGGAAAGCGCGAAGGAGCTTTGGGACTGGTTGGAGAGCGGTGCGCACTTCTACGTCTGTGGCGACGCCCGTCGAATGGCACTCGACGTCGACCACGCTTTGCACGCGATCGTTGCCGAGCAGGGCGGTATGTCGGTAGACGACGCAAAGGAGTACATCCGAAAGCTGAGCAAAGCGAAGCGGTATCAACGAGACGTCTACTGATGATCTCTGTGGCCGCATCCGTTCACAAATTCAGGCTGTATGAATCTGGCGGCGTAACACAGCCGATTAATTCGGTGCGCCACAGCTCAGGTCGTCAATACAAGCAACGGAAAGTGGCTACTGAGGATGTGCGGCAGGTCGGTCACAGCTCTGCGAACCCCTTCGTGATTTCTTCCCGAGAGGGACGGACGAGTTGGCTCACGACCTGACCGTCTCGCATGAACACGAGCGTCGGCCACAACTTCACCCGGAACGACCGGCCGAGGGGCTTCCCCTTCCCGTCCTCGACCTTGATGTGCTGCACGTTCGGATGATTCGCGAGCGTGGCGACGATATCCGACTGGATCGCCTGGCAGTGCGGACACCACGACGCACCAAACTCCAGCACCACAGGCCCCGACATCTGGTCAACCACTTCTCGCGTCGGTTCTGACATCATCGTTCCTCTCTGACTTGGCGTTATCTACCACACACAACAGTTACGCCGAAATGTGATGCTCATTGCGCGAGAGTTCAGAGCAATCAGCAAGTTCCGCGAATGCCGTTCACCATTTCACAATCGACCTGTGATTATCTCACACCGTACCCCACTTTGAACAAAGCGTAGCATAAAACTTGGCCGCGATCGAAGGCATGTTCCCAACCGGCGGGTTCGATCCGGTTGAGAACCCATGTCAAGGCTGTCTGACCAAGTCGAGGGATCCGCATGCTGAAATACCTGTGCATGGTGGTCGTGGCTGCTTTCCTCGGGGGAGTGACTTCTGCTGCCGAACCGCCGAAATGGGTGAAGAAACCCGAACTCACGTTCGACGAGAAGGCCAAGAATTGGCTGGTCACGTTCGAGATCGACACGCTCTCGGATGTCGAGGTCGCCATCGTCGATCCCACGAAGTCCAAAGTGATCCGCCATTTGGCCGCTGGCGTTCTCGGGCCAAAGGCCCCACCGCCGCTGGTTCCTGGCTCACGTTCCCAGAAGATTGAATGGGACGGGAAGGACGACGACCGCACCCCGGTTCCCCGACCGGAATCCCTGGCCGTGCGAGTTCGTGTCGGCATGAGCGTGACCCTCGATCAGATCGTGGGCGGCGATCCCTACGCCTACTATTCCGAGGAATCGGGCCACAACGATCACAGCCCATTCGGAATCAACGGGCTCGAGGCGAAAGCTGACGGGAAGGTGTACGTTCTGGGGCATTCCAGCAACCTGGGACCGCCCGCACTCCGGCAGTACGACATCGACGGGAACTATTTGCGAACGGTGTTCCCACCTCCCGCGGGGAAGGAACTGAATGCCATGAAGGGCTGGGGAATCAACGTCCGGCCAGACGGCACGTACACGCCCAAGTTCAACCGCCTCACCGATCCGTCTCTGACGACGACGATTCTCGATACCGGGACCGGTGGGATGGCCCGCATGCTCCCGACAGCCGACAAGACCCGACTGAGTTGCTGGCACACAACTCTGGGAAAGGGCGGTTTCGATCTGCTCACGATCAACACCGACGGCACGATTCCCGAGACTCCTGACCAGCGTTCCCCCGGGCCTCTGGTGAAGAATCCACCGCTGCCTCTGGGGCCGATTCAGCCCAACAGCCACATTTCCAATTCTCTGCTGGGTCCGGTATTCACCGCCTTGACCCCGGATGGGAAGCACTTCTTTCTGAGCGGTGCTTATGCGGCCACCACGAGGTACGGCTCGATCCAGGAGATCGCCACAGATGGATTTTGGCGAGACGGTCAGGTGTGGAAGGTCGATCTGGAAACGCGAACTGCCAAGCTGTTCTTCTCGCTGGATTCCAAAGCGATCCCTGTCACGGTGAAGGATCGCAAGTCGATGCTTGGCGGCACGCACAGTTACGCGTCGCTTCACGGTGTTGCCGTGGACAAGGACGGGAACGTCTTCGTTTGTGACCGACTCAACAAGCGGATCGCGGTTCTCGACAAGGGCGGAAAGACCATTCGCGAACTCGCGGTCGAACACCCCGACGCGATTGCTCTCAGCGCTAGAACGGGGTCCGTGTTCGTGACAACACGGTTTGGAGACGAGCATTCCGGTCGTGGCCATGTGAACTTGTTGAAGTTCCTGGACTGGCGAAAAGATGAGAAGCCGACAGCCACGTTGCGAGTCTCCGAAACGGGCTACACCGACCACCACAAGCGATCCTACGTCGTGGTCTGCGACACCGACAAGGCGAGCAACGTGTGGGTCGCATACACCGAGATGCCGGTTCGCATCTATCGAGACGACGAAAAGGGGCTAACACTCCTCAAGGACTTCTACCGCGTCGAGGGTGCGCAACGCTCCCTGGGCTTCGACCGCATCGAGGTGGATCAGCGAACCGAGGAAGTCTACCTGCTCGACGACCACACCAGCGTCTGGAAACTCACGGACCGGAAGAAACCCCAGTTCGTCAAGTTGCCGTTGAAGACAGCCAGTATCGCCATCGATTCCCGTAACCGACACCTTTACACGCGCACCCTGGCCGATGAAAGTTCCTCGTATTCTGTCGGCAAGGTCGCACGGTTCCATCTGGATCGAGACGAGTATCCACCGGCGAATTTCGGCGACACGGGAACCAATCGCATCACACCGGCGTTTCATCACGAGTGGTGTTTCACAGGCAACGGAGACAAGGGGATCGCTGTCGCTCCGAACGGCAACGTGGCGGTCGTCGGCGATCCGAAAGATGGGCTGAGAGTTTTCGCGGGAACATCGGCGAAGGTGCCGTGGGACGCGACGACGATTGCCAAGTTACCGGATGCCGCGGGCGGAGTCCGATTCGATCTCGCGGGCAACTTGTATGTAGGATTCGTTGACAAGAAACCGACGACCATTCTGCCGGGCTTTGAAGGCGACCGGTTCGCATCTGCGATGGGACGCATTCACAAGTTCACGCCGACCGGCACGCTGGAGAGCGGCAACCTCTTCCCCAAAGCACCCGCCGCACCGAGCGTAACATACGATGTGCTGTATGGTGCGTTCGATACCGATTGCATCACCCGGACGCCCCGCTTCAGCGTGGATGGTTACGGCCGAATCTGTTACCCGACGAACATCGCCCAGCGGGTCGCAGTGATGGACAACGCTGGCAACGAGATCCTTCACTTCGGCACCTACGGCAATCGTGACTCCCTGGGCGGTCTTCCCGGAGATCTGGTTCCCACCAAGGAGATCCCGCTGGGGTTCCCAAACAGCGTGGAAACGACCGATAACTATATCTACGTCGGCGACATGGTGAACCACCGGTTACTTCGAATTCGCAAGAACTTCCAGTTGGTGTCCGTCAAATAGGGGCCAATGATGAATCAGACTACCGTCCGTTCATCGTGACTGATGGCTTTGGTCATGTTCCTATTTAAAACGGAACCCATACCCACTCAGGGGCCCAGCAAGACACACAATAGGCTTGGGTTGTTGGCGAGTTGTTTCTGGCGATGTCAATCACTTGTCGGCATCATGGTTTCATCCCGCTCTGTTCCGGTCGATCGGAGACTTCTGGTGGATGAAACCGTTCCACACCCGGTGAGAGTACCGGGCACTCCAAACCCGGGCGTGGCGCTCACCACCGGTCCCGGGGGTGCCGCTCCGGGTGCCCCGGCCAGTACCGTCACCGGAAAGGCTGCGCCCATCGAGGGGGCAACTCGCGTCTGGCACCCGGAGACGGTTCACGCAATCGTCCCCCTCGTGTCCGGGTACGAGATACTTTCCGAACTGGGTCGCGGAGGGATGGGCGTCGTGTACCGCGCCCGCAACGTGCGACTCGGTCACGAAGTCGCGCTGAAGATGATCCTCGCGGGCAGCGCGGCCGGCACGCAGGAACTCGCCCGCTTCCAGCTCGAAGCCGTCGCCGTCGCCCGGCTCAAGCACCCCGGAATCGTCCACCTCCACGAGTTCGGCGAACACGAGGGCAAGCCCTTCTTCTCGCTGGAGTTCGTCGAGGGCGGTTCCCTGGCCGGGCGGCTGAAGTCCGGCCCCCTGCCGGCACGCGAAGCGGCGACGTTGGTCGAGAAGACCGCCCGCGCGATGCACCACGCCCACGAACACGGCATCGTGCACCGCGACCTGAAGCCCGCGAACGTCCTGCTCACCCTCGACGACCAGCCGAAGATCGCCGACTTCGGGCTGGCGAAGGACCTTTCCAACGACGACGGCCTCAGCCACACCGGCGCGCTGATGGGCACGGCGGCGTACATGGCACCCGAACAGGCCGAGGGGCGCATCCGCGACATCCGACCGACCACCGACGTGTACGCACTTGGGGCCATCTTGTACGAGTGCCTCACGGGTCGGCCGCCCTTCAAGGGCACGACCTTGCACGAGACGCTCGCGATGGTAATCCGGCAGGAGCCGACATCGCCGCGGCAACTCGCGCCGGCGTTGCCGCGAGACCTCGAAACGGTTTGCCTCCGCTGCCTGGAAAAAGATCCGAAGAAGCGGTACGCCACGGCGGCGGACCTGGCCGACGATCTCGAACGGTTCCTCCGGGGGAACCCGTCGCGGCCCGGCCGGTCGGCGCGGTCGCGCGTGGGGTGCGCTGGTGCCTGCGGAACCGGGCCGTCGCCTCGCTGATGGCCGCCGTAGCGCTGGCGCTGCTCCTGGGCACGGCGGTCTCGCTGTTCTTCGGTCTTCATGCTCAGCGGATTGCCGACGACGAGACGAAAGCTCGCAAGTCGGCCGAGGAGCAGCGGAAGGTTGCCGAACTCGCGACGGCCGCCAAGGAAGCGGAGACGCGAGAGAAAGAGAAGCAGCGGTTGGAGGCCGTTGCTGCAACCCGGGCACGCGACGCGGAGATCGTCAAGTTTCGCAACGCACTGTTGGACGCGCAGTTGCTCCACGTCAATCAAATCTGGGAACGCGACCCCGTCGAGGCGATGCGGATGCTTCACGACGAAGCGGTCTGCCCGCCCGAGATTCGCGACTTCACCTGGAAACTCTTCGAGCAGTTGGTGCCGCGAGAACGGGCCTCGTGGAAGAATCACACGGGCAACGTGGTGAGTCTTGCGAGCAGCCCGAACGGCCGCATGCTCGGGTCGTGCGGCGCGGACGGCATCAAAGTTCGAGACATCGAAACCGGGCAGCTCATCACGTCGATCAATGAGCCAGCCGAGCGAATCGCGTTCGCCCCCTCCGGGACCGTTCTGGTTTCGACGCAGGGCCGGCGACTGCTGTTCTGGCACGTCCCCAGCGGAAAATTCGCGTACGCGCTCAACGCTCACGACGCACGCATCCGCGCCGTGACGTTCGATCAAATGGGCAACCTGCTAGCAACGAGCAGCCTCGACAAGACGGTGAAGGTTTGGGACCCGAACCTGGGCAAGCTGCAACAAACGCTGCCGGGGCACGACGGGGAACACGGTGCGATTGGCTTCGGCATCGCTGCCAACGGCAAGGCCGAGACGCTCACGGTTTCCGACCGCCGACTCGGAATCAAGAAGTGGAACCTGGCGACCAAGGAAGCCACCACCTGGAAAGGCTTCGATGACGGCGGCTACGTGGCGACGCTCAGTCCAGACGGCAAGACGCTTGCGTTCGGCGACACCCAGTTTGGCTCGGGAGAGGTCGGTCGAATGGAACTGCGGCCGTCCGACCCCGCCGAGCCGACGAAGCAGCAAATCTCCCGTCGCCAGTCCTACCTCGGTCACTCCCGACCGCTGCGGGCCTTCGCGTTCAGCGCGGATAGCAAACTGCTGGCCTCGCTCGACTCGGGCGGGATCGTGAAGTTGTGGGACACCAAACGGGAGATCGACGACTGGCAGAAGGACGCGGAATACGTGACGCTCACCGACAGCGGTACTTCCGCTTCCGCGATCGTGTTTTCGGCGAGTCACCAAAGGCGGTGGTTCGCCACCGGCGGTGTGGACGGCGGCGTCAAGGTCTGGCACCTGGAGCCGCAGAAGCCGCGCGGCCTGGAATCGAAACTGCTGGGGTGGTACTTCGCGCTCGCGATCAGCCCCGATAGCAAGACGGTGGCCGCCGCGAACACGGACAGCAGTGGGAACGGTGCCGGGCAGATCCAACTTTGGGACCGCGCGACCGGTGAGCGGGGGAAAGTCTTCAAGGCCCACATCGGCCACGTGTGGTCGCTCGCCTTCAGCCCGGACGGCAACACGCTGGCCTCGTGTGCGGGCGACGGGAAAGTGATCCTCACGGACGTTACCACGGGTTCGCCCCGGTTCACGCTGACCGACAAGCCCGGCCCGGTGCGGTGCGTCGCCTTCAACCGCGATAGGTCGCTGCTGGCTTCCGCCCACGAAGACGGGAACGTGCGTGTCTGGGACGTCGCGAAGGGGCAACTCCGGGCCACACTCTCCGGGCACGTGCGCAGCGTGTTCGGCGTGGCGTTTCACCCCGACGGGCGAACCCTCGCTTCGGCCGGGGATGACAAAACGGTCCGCGTCTGGGATGTCGTCGAGAAGCGGCAACGTGCTTCCATCGAGGGGCACACTCAAGCGGTGTGGTGCGTGAGCTTCAGCCCCGACGGGCACACGCTGGCTTCCGCGAGCGTCGATAAGTCGATCAAGTTCTGGGACCTGGAGGAGGCGAGTTTGAAGCATCGCGTGACACTCACGGGTCATCATTCACGCATCTGGTCGATGACCTTCAGTCCGGACGGCAAGACGCTGGCTTCCGGCAGCGGCGAGGGGTTCGCGGGGTGCGAGGTACGGCTCTGGGACGTCCTCAACGGCCGACCGCGCGGCAAGCTCGTGTCGCACTCCTTCGAGGTTCGTGCGGTGGCGTTCTCCCCCGACGGTGAAACGCTCGCCACCTCTGGGTTCGAGACCCTCGTGTACCTCTGGGAAACGACGCGAAGGCAACCCGTGCCCGTTGTCACCCCACGTCCCGGACAACAACCCTGACGCGGGCAACCGTAGGGGTGTCGGTTGCGTGCAGAGGGCTAATGTCAGGCAGGGTTGAAACTCAAGAACGCGAGCAGGTCGGCCGACGTTAGCGTCGGCCCGTAAGGCACTCCGTCCTGGCACTGGGTTGCTCGCCTCAAGTGCCGAGATCAAAGCACACGAGCGAGGAACTGCCGCGGAGGTATACGCGGGTACCGACAAACGCCGGGTGGGCGTACACCCCCTTCTCATCCTTGCCGAGAGCCGCTAATCGGCCGAGTTCTGTGTAATCACTCGCCTTCGCGTCCAACAGGATCAACTCGCCGGTCTTGCTCACCACCATCACCCGATCTTCGGTCGCGACGGCCGCACAGTACCCCGAATACGCCTGGCCTTCCTGATCGTAGGTCGCCTTCAAGCCGTCCTTCACGTTGAGGCAGAAGAGTCGATTCCATACGCCAAACAGTCGGTCTCCCGCGAGCACGGGTGTGTGCGTGTCCGGGGCAAGGCGTTTGTTGACCGCAACCGGCTTAGGGTCGATCACCCCTTCAGCATTGAACGCGAACAACCGGGTGCCGTTGTTCTCTGTGGTGACCAACAGTTTGTCGCCCACGAGAATCGGCGTGGGGACGTTGAAGTCGCCCCGACGCTCGGGCGTCACGGTCCAGAGCCGCTTCCCCGTCTTCGCGTCCCACCCACCCAGGGTCTCGGAGTCGTGGCCGATGATCTGGTGGACGCCCCCGAATTGTGCGGCGATGAACGAACCGTAGCCCGCCGGCTTTCCGGGTGTCTTCCAGATTACTTTGGCCGTCTTCGGATTCAGCGCGACAAGGGAGGCGTCCTTCGCACCGGGTGCAACGATCAAGTTTCCGTTCGCGATTAACGGGGAATCGCACACGCCCCACTTCCGCTCGTCGGTGGCGTCGAACTCGTCCCGCACGTTGAGCGCCCAGCGTGCCTTCCCGGTCAGGAGGTCAACGCACGCGAGGTCGCCGAACGCCCCGAGCAGGAACACGTTGCCTTCGTGAATCAGCGGCGTGGCGCGAGGTGAGTTGCCGTAATCGAGGTTCCCCACGGCTGGCGTGCGACGCGACCAGAGTTCCTTCCCATCGCTGGCACTCAGGCAACGGAAGACATCGACCGTGTCGTTCAACTCGCGGTCGGAGACCAGGACGTGTTCGGCGGTCGCGGCGACGCCCCCGAGACCGGGGGCGGTCAGGTTCACGGTCCAGACTGGTTCGAGCTTGGCTGGGAGTTTCGCGGGCAGCCAGTCGAGGCGACCGTCACGGTTTCGCCCCCGCCATTGAAACCAATCAGGGTTGCCGGTTACTTTTTTTTTGCCGGCTCGGCTTCGACAAACCCGGCCTTAGTCTCCAGGGCCGCACACAGATCCTTGCTCGACCCGACCGCGAGCAAGGCCGCCTTGATCGCTGTCTGCTCACCCACGGACAGGTTGCCGGTGGCAAACGCCGCGACGAACGGCACGGGATCGGTTTCGCCGACCATCCGGAGGTCGCCCTTCTTGATCGTTCCGCACCCTTCGAGAAGTGGTTGTGCATAGCTCGAGATGACCGTGGCGACCTTGTCCCCGTTCTTCGACGAGTCAATCACTTTCGTGGCCCCGTCGGTGCAGGCCGGGCACGTCTCGGGCTTGGCGGGAACGTCGACACCCAACTCCTTGAGCGTTTTGATTGCCGCCCCGTGTTTCTCCTCGGCATCGGCAATGCCAAAGTAAATTGTGTAGCCCTTCAGATCAGCGGGCGTGATGGCCTTATCGGCCGCAGCGACGCAGATCAACCCGGTCTGGGTGGTCTTTCCATCCTTGCCTGTGAGTGCGGCCAGGTGGGTCACGGTCAGCTTGTTGGCACCGGCCTCGGCACGCACAACTGAGTCCTTCCCGATGATCAGATCGGCTTTGCCGTTGGTCTTCTTGGTGAGTGCTCCGGCGAGGGTTTCTGCGTAATGGACCGCGACCGGGCGGCCAAGTTTGCTTTCGAGGTGCTTCCCAAGTTTATCGTAATCTCGCTGTGCGTAGCCCTTCACGCACGGGCAGGAAAGCGGGGCGGCGAGCGGGTCCATCACGACCACGGTCAAGGCATTCGGGACCGCGGCAACAGGCTTCTCTGCCGCAACGGTAATGGCAGGCAAAAGTGGGAGAGCCAGGCCCGCAGCCAACGCCTCGCGACGATTCAGGTTCGAGGACATAGGGATCTCTTCAGTGGAAATCGGAAGGTTGATGTGAGGAAGTTCTTGATCGTCAGTTTTTGCTTCGGGGAACGCCGGAAGCTCGTGACTTCCGGCGTTCGACTTGAATCACGAACCAACAGAAGAGATCGGATCACTTCTTCTCGAGGACGTGAAACTTGGAACCCGGCAGGTCGCAGAAGTACAACTTCTTTGCATCGGCCGACACCGCGACTGCCACGTTCTTGCAACCGCCCGACAGTTTCACCACGCCCGCGGTTTCCAGGTACTCACCCGACGGGCTGAACCGCTTGATGATCCCTTCACTCTCGGCCGTGTAAATGTCGCCGACGCCGTTCGCGCGGATGTTCATCGGGTTGCAACAACCGCCAAAGCACTTCGGGTCCGTGTCCAGGCCACGCTTTCCGAACGACCCCATCTTTTTGCCGTCGCGATCGTAGCGAGTGAACTGGTGCTTGGTGTTTTCGGCCACGAGCACGTCGGGGCCATGGCACTGAATATCCATCTGGCCACAGCAACCGCCGATGCCGGAAAGAACCTGCTTGGCGTCCTTGAGATCGGTCCCGCAGCGCCAGACCGCGTACCCGTAGCCGACGTCGCCGCTGGCCACGAACACGTCCTTCTCCGACACTGAAATCCCGTTCGCAATCCGCATCCGACCCGTCATCTGCTCCAGAACCTGCTCGATGGTTCGATTCTTCAGATCGCCTTCGATTTTCTCATAGTTCTTCAGCAGGTTCTTGAACTGCTCAATCTGCCGGACCTCGGTCTTGGTGCGATCCTCGGGCTGCTTGTCTTCGATCGCCTTGAGTTGCTCGGTAATCTGCTTGCGGGCGTTCGCGTAGACCGCGGCCATCTGGTCTTTTTCTTGCTTGAGTTGGGCCTCGGCCTTCTTCTTGAGTCCGTCCTGGTCCTTGAGCGCGGCAGCCAGGTGGGGCAACTCCACGACTTCGCCGACCAACTTGCCATCCTTATCGAACCGTGCGAGTTTGCTGTCGCCGGCCACGTAGATGGTGCCGTCCGGGCCGGAGTTCACTGCCGTAGCGTGGAAGGCGACTTTCCAGTTCTTGACGGGCTTGCCGTCCGCGTCGAAGACGTGGATCTCGGCCGTCGCCCCCTTGGTGGGCGCCCCGAACGGCTTGGGGGGTGCGACCAACCCAATGACTCGACCTTGGGTGTCGAGGCAAAGGGTTTGAAGGGTCATCCCCTTTTCGCCCTTCACGGCGACCGAGGCCACCACTTTGTGGGTGGTCTCGAGTTTCTCTGCCGGGTTTTTGGGTGCCCCGGGAACGGGCGGAACGGCTGCAGGCTTCTCGTCGGCGGCGACACTGCCGACCGCGAGGACCACCGCGGCGACGGCCTTGAGGTACCAATTCATTTTCGACTCCGGAACTGCGAGACGGGACGCAGAGAGGTGAATGACGAACACGTTACTCGAAACTAACGCCCCGAGCAACGAACACATTCCTGGCGGATGAGCCGGGGTACCGATCCGCACCCCGCGGGCAAGAACAGCGGCAAGCCTGGATTCGGCGGGCGGATCAACGCGACCTACGGTGGCGTCCACAAAATGAACACAACACCCGGTGTTTCCTCGCTCGACATCGCAATTTGAGTTCGCTTTATCACTTAAGGTGGGTCAAGGTGGCGGATGGGGTTAGTCAGATATCTGGCGAAATGACAGAAGCCTCGCAAGTCTTGGTTCTTGCGAGGCTTCGGGAGAGCCGCCTGTGAGATTTGAACTCACGACCCCCGCTTTACGAAAGCGGTGCACTACCACTGTGCTAAGGCGGCAAATTTGGTGTTAACTGTTTGGAGTCACGGCATTTGTGGGGCCGAAGTTCTCTGCCCCCAAGACCATCTCTCACACGCAGTAACACAGGGTTATGGTTACGGCGTCGCCGCCACGACCAATTGAGTGACACCGGTTCTTCTGAAACAGTTCACCCCTACCCGAAAAATATCTTAGTGCCTCTGGCAAACCCAGCAAGCCCTATCCCCAGTTCCCGTGGATTCCGCACGTAAGCCTCCTCGAAGACATCCCCGACCATTCGTTGCCACGGCTCAAAACGACCCAGCCATTCCGTTCGGATGGGGTGGCCAAAACCGGTGGCTGCCATGGCGAACTCGATAAAGTGTCCCTGTAGGATCCCGTTCGTGATTGGGGCTTTGCTGGGCAGTCAACGCAGATTCATTTTCACGCGCCAACCACGAGACGCATTATGCGGGCGGCGGACATCATCCGGACGAAACGCGACGGCGGCGAACTCACCGCAGCCGAAATCGACTCGTTCGTTCGCGGAGCCACGACCGGCGCTGCCTGGGCACCCTACCAACTCTCCGCGTTGCTCATGGCGGTGTTCCTCCGCGGAATGTCGCCCGGCGAAACCGCCCACCTCACGCGAGCCATGGCCGATTCCGGAAAAGTGCTCGACCTCTCCGACATCCCCGGACCGAAGGTCGACAAGCACAGCACCGGCGGCGTCGGTGACAAAACGTCCCTCATCCTTGGCCCGCTCGCAGCCGCGTGTGGGGTTATCGTGCCGATGATGTCCGGTCGCGGACTCGGGCACAGCGGCGGGACACTGGACAAGCTCGAATCGATCCCCGGCTTTCGCGTCGGGCTCTCGGAAGCGGAATTTCGCTCGGCGCTCCGGAACGTCGGCATCGGTATGATCGGGCAGACCTCGGACGTTGCTCCGGCCGACAAAACGCTCTACGCGATGCGAGATGTTACGAGCACGGTCGAGAGCATTCCGCTCATCACGGCGTCGATCCTCAGCAAGAAAATCGCGGAGGGGATCAACGGCCTGGTCATGGATGTGAAGTGTGGGCACGGGGCGTTCATGAAGACTCGCAGTTCGGCCCGCCAACTTGCAGAATCTCTCGTGCGGGTCGGCACTGCGAACGGGCTGAAGACGGTCGCAATGCTCACGGCCATGGACGTTCCACTTGGCCGATACGTCGGGAATACCTTGGAGGTGATCGAATCCATCGAGACATTGAAGGGGAATGGCCCGCGTGACCTCACGGAGTTATCGGTACTACTCGCGGCCCAGATGGTGAAGTTGGCAGGGTTGGCGGAGGACGACGACGAAGCGACCCGGAAAGTGCAGACCGCCCTTTACAGTGGGGCGGGTCTGGAGGTCTTTCGCCGTTGCGTCGAGGAACAAGGTGGCGACCCCCATACACTCGATGACTACTCACGATTGCCCACCACGCACCGAACCATGCTGGTCGTCGCGCCGCGATCGGGGTTCGTCTCGGAAATGGTTGCCGGTGCAATTGGAGTCGCGTCGATGGTCCTGGGCGGCGGCCGCGAACGAGCCGAGGATGGAGTCGATCACGCGGTGGGGATCATCTGTCGAGCAAAGCCGGGTGAGAAGGTGCGGGCGGGAGACACGATTTACGAAGTGCATTACCGCTCGAGTGCGAAGATGATGGCGGCGTTACCCTTGCTCGAAGAGTCGTTCACCCTCGCGGACACGCCCCCCGTTATCGAGCCCATCTTGATGGAGGAACTCGCGTGACCCCCGATCTGCTTATTGTTGCCGCGACGGAAGCTCGCACTCGCGCATTTGCTCCGTACTCGAAATTCCAGGTCGGGGCGGCGCTCGAAGCCGAAGATGGCACCGTTGTGCGGGGTTGTAACGTCGAGAGCGCCAGCTATGGCCTGACGATGTGCGCCGAGCGGGTTGCTGTGTTCGCTGGCATCTTGCAGGGGTTCCACTGTTTTCGTCGTGTCGCGATTGTGACCGATACCGCGACACCCACCCCGCCCTGTGGCGCGTGCAGACAGATCCTGTGGGAGTTCGCCCCGGAAGCAGAAGTGATTCTCGCCAATTTGACTGGGACCGTGGAACGGTTCACCATGCGAGAGCTTTTGCCTCACGGATTCGATGCGAAACAACTCCGCGAACCCGGAGTGTGAATCCTCAACGCGGGTATTATCGACCATTTTTTCGGATCGAACTTCCTATAGCGAATCAGGTTCCGTCGCTTATGAACACCGGAACACGTTGCAACTCGCCCAAGATTTGAGCTAGATTATCAGACGACATTTCTTGCGAATGGAGTCATTCTCATGGATCCATCACGAGACGACAGCCCCGAGGACATCTCGCTGGAAGATGTTGGTGGCGTGAATCCTGAATTCGCATTTTGCGAAGTTCTTCGGCGTGCATTTCGACACGGGAAGCGATCGCAATCGCAGTTCAACCTGTGGACGTTCGCGGAGGTCGAAACCGATCTGCGTGCGGGCTGGCAACTCAATGGCGAAACGACCGCCTGGAGTGAAGTGCGGGATTCTGTCCGGGCGGGGTTTGAGGCGGTGTCGAATGAAATCATCACCTCGTGAGATGACGGGAAAAGGATAGTGTTGGCTCCCCATGTCATTCCGACAGGGGCGAAGGGGATTCGTTAACGCAGATCAGTGACATTCTCGCCTCGCGGCTTCGATCCAACCGCCGCCAAGAACTCGCGACCCATCGTACAAGGTGATCGCTTGCCCCGGGGTTACCGCGGGTTGTGGTTCATCGAACTGAACATCCGCGCCGCCTTCGGGAGTCGCAACCACAGTTGCGGGCACACCCGCGTGGCGATATCGGATCTTCGCTGAGCAGCGGAGCGGTTCGGTGGGTGCATCGACCAGCCAGTTCATCCGCGACGCCTCCAGGCCGGTCGCGAGCAAATCCTCGATATCGCCGACCACCACCGTGTTCGTCTCGGGCAGAATCTCCAGCACGAACCGCTTCCGCCCGGCCGCGACGCCGAGTCCCTTGCGTTGACCGATCGTGAAGCGATCAATGCCATCATGCTCGCCGAGGATACTCCCGTCCTTCTCGACGATCGTTCCCGCAGTCATGACTTCCGGTCGCCGCGACCGCACGACATCCGTGTGATTCCCGCTGGGGACGAAGCAGATCTCCACGCTATCGGGTTTCTCGGCCACGCTCAGCAAACCGGCCTCGCGGGCAATCTCGCGAATCTCGGCCTTGGCGTAGCCGCCTACGGGGAACAGCAGGTGTGGCAGCACTTCACGCTTGATGCCGTGGAGAACGTAGCTCTGATCTTTCTCGGGATCGACGCCCTTGTGCAACTCCGCGCCACTCGATCCGTGGAGCACGCGGGCGTAGTGGCCCGTGGCGATGAACTCGGCCCCGAGTTGTTTCGCGAATGTCCAGAGTTGGCCGAACTTCAGCCAGGTGTTGCACACGACACAGGGGTTGGGCGTGCGACCGCGGGCATACTCGTCGGCGAAATAGTCGATGATCTTGGAGAACTCGGCCTCGAAATCGAGCGCGTAGAACGGGATGTCGAGCCGATCCGCGACGCGGCGGGCGTCGCCAGCGTCGATGGCGGAGCAGCACCCTTTCTTGTTCTCGGGGCGGGCGTCGCCGTGATCGTGAACCCCCGTGCGCATGAACAGCCCAACCACGTCGTAGCCCTGTCGCTTCAGCAACACGGCCGACGCGGAGCTATCCACCCCGCCACTCATCGCCAGAACCACCCGCAGCATACATTCGCCCTCCGTACCTGTTCAGTATAGAGGGCAACAGTGATGCGGGTGTTCGCGAGGTTCGATCTTTGGGCAACTGTATCGCGTGTGCCGTTGAGATTTGGGTACAACCGAACAGGCTCGCCCGCGCCACCGAGCGACCTTGCGGAACTCGAAGTGGGACTCAGCAGGTGCCGAACTGCCTGTCTCCAGCGTCGCCGAGGCCGGGGACGATGTAACCTACCTCGTTTAAATGCAGGTCGAGCGCGGCCAGGAACACCGGAACATCCGGGTGCGCTTCCTGAAGTGCCGCGATTCCTTCCGGTGCTGCCAGGATTCCGATAAACGACACCTTGGGTGTGCCGGCTTTCTTCAGAATATCGATGGCTGCAATCGCACTGCCACCTGTCGCGAGCATCGGGTCGAGCACGATCCCCAGATCCATGTCGGGCTTCGCGGGTAGCTTGTTGTAATACGTTACCGGCTTCAGAGTGACGTGATCGCGGTAAAGTCCCAGGTGCCACACCGCCGCTTCGGGTAATGCTTCGAGCATCGCATCGGCCATACCCAACCCCGCCCGCAAGACCGGCACCAGCCCGATCTTCTCGGCGACCTCGTGGCAGGTCGTCGTGGTCAACGGCGTCGTGACCAGCACGGGTTTGAGGAGTACATCGCGGGTTGCCTCGAAGAACAACACTCGTGAGATGGCGGCAATGAGTGACCGAAACTCGGGCGGCTTCGTGTGAATGGCCCGCAGTCGAGCGAGTTTGTCCTGAATCAGCGGGTGAGTGGAAACGTGAACGTGTGCGGGCATTGCGAACCCCTGCTGAAGGCGGCGGGAAGTTTCGGGGTAGTCTATGCTGGACGAACCTCGAGCGTAAGCGACACGAGTTCTTTTGCGTCAACCGATCGCTTACATTTTCCGCCCACCGATGCGTTCGTGGATACGCTCGATCGCCCAGGTTGCCGCGTCGCGGATAGCGGCGTCCGGGTCTGTCAGTGCCTTCTCCAACGCGGGTAATGCACGCTTGTCACCGATGTTCCCCAGGACAATTGCGGCGTTTCGCAGAAGCCCTGCCCTGCGATTCCGCCACAGGGATGTCGGTTTGAACCGCACCCGGAAGGCGTCTGCATCGAGACCAAGCAACTCCACGGGATCGAGCGATTCCATCTCCGGATTGTGCGGAAACGCGACCGGCCCCGGCGAGGGTTTGCGGTTCCACGGACACACGTCCTGGCACACATCGCAGCCGTAGAGCCAGTCCCCGACCTTCGGTCGAAGTTCGACAGGCATCTCCCCACGGAGTTCGATGGTCAGGTAACTGATGCACTTCGACGCATCGAGCACAAACGGTTGCGCAAACGCATCTGTGGGGCAGGCGTCGAGGCAGGCCGTGCAGGTGCCACAGTGAGTGGTCGCGAACGTGGGATCGGGCTTCAAGTCCCGATCGGTGAGCACCGCCGCGAGGAAAAAGAAACTCCCCCGTCGCGGGTTAATGAGCATCGTGTTCTTGCCGACCCAGCCCAATCCGGCCCGACGAGCGAAGTCGCGTTCCAACAATGGTGCGGTATCCGCGACGGCCTTGGCCCGGCAACCCGGTACTTCAGCTTCGAGCCACGCAGCCAGTGAGTTGATGCGATCCCACACGAAGCGGTGGTAGTCTGGCCCCTGAGCATAGCTGGCGACCTGGCCAACAGGATTCGGGATTCGGGATTCGGGATTCAGGGAATGCAAAGCCGAATCGGTGAAGGCAACTGACTCCTTGTGTTCGTTCCTGAATCCCGAATCCCGAATCCCGAATCCTGCCCCGTATTCCATTCCCAGCATCAGCACGCTGCGGACCGATTGCAGGATCGAACTGGGGTGGCGGCGTTGCTCGCTGTGCCGGTGGAGGTAATCCATCTCACCGGCGTAACCCTGGTCGAGCCACGCCTGAAAGCGTGCGAAGCCATCGGCTTCGGTGGCGGGTGCAATGCCGGAAAGCGAAAAACCGAGGCGTGTGGCCTCGGCTTTCAGGCGATCTTCGAGCGACGGTGGCTCCACTGTGTGAGGATTCCGCATTCCGAGTTCCGCATTTCCGATCAGTCCATCCGGACCTTGGCTCCGAAGTTCTTCTGCTCGGCGCTGATGAAGTACGTGGCACAGGCCGCGTCGATGAGGTCCGGGCTAAAGTTCACCCGCTCCATATTGTACTTCGCGATGCTCATCATCTGGTCGAGCAAGTCACGCGGTTGGCACATGCGAAGTGGTCGCTTGACCGGCTTGTACCACTTGTTAATCAGGTAATCGAGACCGCGGTCGTCGTACTCGACCCGCTTGGCCTTGCAGACGAGTTCCCAAATCTTCCGGTATTGCGACTCGTCGGGGTCGCGGATCTCGATCTTGAACTTGATGCGCCGCAGGAACGCCTCGTCGGCCAGTTGGTGCGGGTCGAGGTTGGTGCTGAAGATGAGCAACTGGTCGAACGGAACCTCGACCTTGGTGCCACTGGTCGTGTTGAGGTAGTCGTACTTCTTTTCCAGCGGCACGATCCACCGGTTCAGCAAGTCCATCGCGCGGACTTGCTGGCGACCGAAGTCGTCAATCATGAAGATGCCGCCATTGGCCTTCATTTGAAGCGGCGCTTCGTAGTACTTGCCGACCGCGTTGTATTTTAGGTCGAGCATCGGCATCGTCAGTTCACCACCAACGATGATGGTGGGGCGTTTCACGCGGATGTACCGCATGTCGTGGTTGCCACCTCGCTTCAGAATCGTCTCGGTGACTTCACGACCATCGTCATCGGCCACCGTGGTGTGCTGAATTGGGTCGTAGACCTTGATGATTGACCCGTTCGCTTCAACCGCGTGGGGGACGAAGATGGCATCGCCCATCAATCGCGTGATGCGCTCGGCCACGCTCGTCTTCCCGTTGCCGGGGTAGCCGAAGAAGAAGATGGACTGTGCCGAGTTGATGGCCGGACCAATCTCGTTGAATACGTCCTCGGTCATGATCAGGTCTTCGAACGCCTTGCTGATACTCCGGCGAGTCACGGTCAGTTTCTTGACGGTTTGAGCCAGCACAGACTCAACGTAATCCGAGAACGGAACGGGTAATGGGCCGATGTACGTTGTCTTGTCGAGGCAGTCACGCAGTGCGTCTTCACCCTTGGGCGGTTTGATCGCGTACACGAACCCGGCGTCGCCGCTGTTCCCCTTCTGCGCGACGATGTCGATCAGGCTCTGTTTCCGCATCGACTGGAAGACAGGGTTAAGCACGGGGAACGGCACAGCCATCGAACTCGCGAGGTCACTCCCGGTGATCTGGCCGCGACTGTAGATCGTCCGGAGTGCCAGTTCGTAAATGAACGGGAGTTCGACGCCGAGGTCTTCCCACTTGGTGGGCATACGCGGGGTGTAGGAGTTACCGGCGACCGGCATGGACTCCTCGTCGCTGGGCGGGGCATCTCCCAGGAGGGTGACTTCATCGGTCAGGGTGCCCGTTCGCTCGGCATCGGCGAGGAGACTCTCGAAGTGAACCTTGTGCAACTGGAGGTGAGCAACGGCCTCGGTATCGCCTTTCGCCTCGGCTTCGGCGAGGCAATCGAGGACTGCTGGAGCGATGGCGTATTTCACACCGTCGAGGTACATGTGGTGCAAGTACTCACCCGGCCGGACGTAACAGTCCGGTGTGTGGTACGGCATCTGAACCATCTGCTGATAGAATTCGTTGGCGATAATGAACCGCATCTGGCGGTGCTCCTTCGTGCGGGCCAAACCGTTCAGAGGAGTGCAATTCCTACCCGGGCGACAATGTTGCTACCGCTGCAATCCACGAGTGATCCGTTCCGGCACCAAAGGATAGATTACACCGAATTCCGATCATCCGAAAGGTCTCAGTGCGTACCGACTTAGAATTGGCTGGATTTTTGTGCCGGAGCGAGATGATTGCATCAACGGGGAGGCCACGAGTAATTGCCGCCAAACTCGCACGATTTTCGCGACGCGCTGTTGACGACGCTGGTACGAGAAGTTAAGTGTATTAAGTTAATGGCTCTTCCCGAATCCCGGGCTTGACAGTGGATCGTCACTCGGAATCGGGAGCCGGTTAATCGGGCCGGCCATACCCCCGATCCTGTGTGCAGAAGGAGATACAGCAATCCCTCCATTCGATCGCAACGCCGCTCCACGCGGCCCGGCCGGACCCCGGATGAACGAAACAATTCGCATCAGTCCCATCCGCCTCATTGGAGCAGAAGGCGAGCAGCACGGCATTGTTCCCACCGCTCAGGCACTGGAAATGGCCCGCGAGGCCGGACTTGATCTCGTCGAGGTTGCCGACAAGGAACGGCCACCCGTCTGCAAGATCATGGACTACGGCAAGTTCAAATATGCCCAGTCCAAGAAGTCGCACCAGAAGACACACCAGCAAAAGCTCAAGGAAATTCGCGTTCGCCCGAAGACCGGCGACCACGACATTGACACCAAGATCGCCCAGGCACGGAAGTTCCTCGAACACAGCGACAAGGTACAGGTGAACGTCCTGTTCCGCGGTCGTGAGATGCAGCACATCGAGGAAGGCCAGCGGGTGATGAACCAGTTGCTCGAAGCCCTGGTCGATCACTGCAAGCTCGAATCCCCAGCCCGGATGGAAGGCAAGCGGATGGTGGCCCTTCTGGCTCCCAAGCCAGGCGGGAGCGGCCCTGCCAAGCCCGCCGCCGCCCCGAAGCCCAAGTCCGACAAGCCTGCCGCACCGAAGGCCGAGGCGAAGCCCGTCGAGAAGGCTGAGGCCAAGCCGGCACCTGCGGCGACGAACGGAACCCCTGCCGTGGCAACAGAGCCACCCGCACCAGCAGCGCCCGCAGTTGCGGCTGCAAAGCCTGCACCGGCCAAGGCTTCCGCAGCGAAACCAGCCAGTTGAGGCAGTTCTGACGGCCGGCGCGGGGTTTCTCGCGCCGACTCCCCCTTCCCGCTCGGTCCAGTCGGTCCTACAATCAGCGATTACCGAACGGAACGCCGCTCGAACCCCGGGACAATTCCCGGGTTTCGCTCGTTGTTCGTTCACAAGTCGCGGACGCCCGCGACTCCCCGGTGAGCCTGCCGAACGCTTCGACAGGTTCCACCACCCAGGTGACGGGGGGACTTCAAGACGGCTTGGTTTGTTTCGAGTTTCGAGTTTCGAGTTGAAGACCCAGAGTCACTTGGTGGTCTTCAACTCGAAACTCGAAACTCGAAACTCTCACAAATCGCTCCCCCGCACGGAGAACCATCCCCATGGCCACAAAGAACAAGACGAACAAGAGCGTCAAGAAGCGGATCAAGGTAACCGGCACCGGCAAACTGAAATATTCCAAGGTCGGCCGCCGCCACTTGAACGCCCACATGACCACCAAGCGAAAGCGACAACTCCGGCGGGCCGGCGTTATCGGCAACCGTCCAAAGGTGCAGAAGAAGTACCGGATCGCTCTCGGCTTGCTGTGATCCCGGTGCCCGCGTTGCGACGTGGGCACCATCGCTCTTGTTTCTCACTCAAAAACACAACTTCAGGGGATAGATCATGGTTCGTTCGGGTAGCGGGAGGACGCAGGCGGCTCGTCGGAAACGGACGCGGAAGCTCACCAAGGGTTTCCGCGCCAGCCGCCACAACCTGTTCCGCCAAGCAATCGTAACGCTCATCCGATCACGGGTTTATGCGTTCCGCGACCGTAAGGCCAAGAAGCGCCAGTATCGCCGGATGTGGATCGTCCGAGTCAACGCGGCCTGCCGCATGCGCGACATCCGCTACAGCGAATTCATCCACGGTCTGCAATTGGCGTTCATCTCGCTCGACCGCAAGTCGCTGTCCGAAATCGCGATTCACGATCCGGGCACGTTCGACAAGATCGTCGAGATCGCCAAGAAGGCCATCGCGGCTGCGAAGAAGCCTGTAGCCGCCGCGAAGTAATCGCGAGTCGATTTGCAGCACCAACGAGGAAGGGGTTACGACTTATGTCGCCCCTTCCTCTTTCGTTTGGGCTGGCAGAACAGAACCGTCAATTCCCAGGAACGCAATGGCTTCGGAGATGGTCCGGAAGACGCGGATCACCTTCGAACTACCGTCCTGCAAACCTCGGTAAGCCTCGTACATCCGCCCAAGCCCGAAGACGAGTTGCTGCGGTGCCACGACCGCGGTTTTCCCCACTGGGACAGACACTTCCATGGTGGCCGACAGGTTCGCGAGTTCTCGCATCGTCGTGGCGTTCGGTGCGTCGATTTTCTCGGCTGCGGTCATGTCCACGATTTCGTCGAACCCCGCTACATCGGGGCACGACCAGACGGTTCGCTGATAATCGAACAGGTCACGGGCAGACACCTCGCCGATGGCCCGGGCGATGATCAACCGCCGTTTGTGATCGATGTGGTGCTGGATGGGCACGGGAGAGCCTCCGCGATTTCCAAACGACTCAACCCAATAGCGACTTATGGAATTAGCCGGCAAGCGTTCATGCTTTGGTTTTAATCCGTGTTCGGACTCGATTCCACTAAATCTCCGCCAGCGAGGTCGTTGCTCACCTCAACGTGAACCCACTGCGATCATATCCTGTCTGCATCACGATGTGATCCACGCTGATGGAGCCGGGAAATGGCCGACACTGCGACCGACGAACTGAAGACCCTCGAAGTTCAGGCGATGGAAGAGTTGAAAGCGTGCGCCGACGAGGCAACGCTGCGGGCGTGGAACACCAAATACTTCGGCGACAAGGGGCTCATCAAGGCCGCGCTGGGCAAGCTCGGCACAATCGCGAAGGATCAGCGGGCGGCTTACGGCCAGGAAGCGAACCGCGTGAAGGTCGCACTCACGGCTGCATACGACACCGCCCTCGCGGAAGCGAAGGAGACGGCGCTTCAAGCGAGCCTCACGGCGAACCCGCTCGACGTGTCGCTGCCAGGGCGTGGTCGCCCGCGTGGTCGGCTGCACCCGGCGACGCAAATCTTGCGGCAAATCTACACCATCTTCGCCGACCTTGGCTTCCAGGTGTACCGCACCCGCGAGGTGGAAACGGACGAGCTGAACTTCGAGTTCCTGAACATGCCAGCTCACCACCCGGCGCGCGACATGTGGGACACGTTCTTCACAACGACCCCCGGCGTGGTGTTGCGAACGCACACGAGCCCGGGGCAAATCCACGTGATGCGGGAAGCCGCTGGTAAGCCGATCCGCGTGATTCTGCCGGGGATGTGCTACCGCAACGAGGCGATCAGCACGCGATCTGAGATCCAGTTCTATCAGGTGGAAGGGCTGGTCATTGGCGAGGGCGTGACGATGGCCGACCTGAAGGGAACGATCACGGCGTTCGCCCGCCGCATGTTCGGCCCGGAGCGTCAGGTCCGCATCCGCAGCAGTTACTTCCCGTTCACGGAGCCGAGCATCGAGGTGGACATCGACTGGCCCGCAGACGACCCCAACCGCGACCGCCTGACGAAGGGCACGGGCTGGCTGGAGATCCTGGGCGCGGGGATGGTGCATCCTAACGTGCTGCGTGCGGGCGGCTACGACCCGGACAAGGTAACCGGCTTCGCCTTCGGCATGGGCCCACAGCGAATGCTGATGCTCAAACATGCCATCGACGACATCCGCCTCTTCTGGCAGAACGACCTGAGGTTCTTACGGCAGTTCTAAGGCAATCGTGTTTCGTTCGCCTTCCCGGAGGGCCTGTCATGTCGCGGTGGATGCTCGGCGGGGCGATGATGGCGCTGGTTCTGTGTTCTGGATCGCCAGCTCGTGCTGACGATGCTGAAGATAAGGCGATCAAGTTCATCGTGAAACTTGGCGGTAGCATTGGACGAGACGACACGAAGCCGGGAAAACCTGTCGTTGTCGTCTATCTGGCATACAAGCCAGTGACAGACGCCGATCTGAAGGAGTTGGCCCCGCTCACGACCCTCACCACACTCAACCTGGAAGACACCAAGGTGACCGATGAGGGTCTGAAGGAGTTGGTCTCGCTCACAAATCTCACCACGCTCGACCTGCGGGGCGTGTGGGTGTCCGGTAGAGGGATGAAGCATGTCTCAACCCTCAAGAGCCTCACGACGCTCAACCTTTCCTACACGCAGGTCACAGATGATGGCATGAACGAACTCGCCAAACTCACGAACCTAACATCGCTCCACCTGGTTCAAACGAAGGTCACGGCCGATGGGGTAAAGGAACTGGCTCCACTCAAGAAACTCACCACGCTCTCGTTGACCTGCCTGACAGATCAGACACTTGCAGCACTCCGGGAGGCCAATCAACTCCACACCTATCACATGGCCAGCACTAAGGGGCCATTCAGGCCAGGTGCGGCCGATGAAGTGATCGAACTCTTGTTGATCCACGACGAAGTGACGGCCGATGGCTTGAAGCATCTGGCCCCGCTCAAGAATCTTACCACGCTCACGATGTTCAACTCGAAGGTGTCAGGCCCGGGTCTGAAGAATTTGGCCACCCTCGCGAAACTCACCACACTCGACCTGAGCGATACACAGGTCACGGACGCCAGTGTGATGGAACTGGCCGCAGTCAAGAGTCTCACAACGCTGAATCTGAGCAAGACGAAGGTGACGGGTAAGGGGCTGAGTGAACTGGCCTCACTCAAGAACCTCACCAGACTGCAGTTGGGCGAGACTCAAATCACCGACGTCGGGTTGCAGGAATTAGCCTCGCTCAAGAACCTCACCACACTCAACCTGCACAAAACGAAGGTAACTGCCGTGGGTCTAAAAGCATTGGCCCCGCTCAAAAAGCTAACAGGACTGGGCCTGGATGCTCGCACTCAGGTTACCGACGACACACTGGCAGTGCTGCGTGAGATCGACCTGCTCCACACCCTTTACGAGGTCAGCGCGCCGGGCGGCAAGCGAGCCACCAAAACTGATGACGTCACAACAATCTGGTTCATCGCCACAGGGGTCACGGACGCCGGGTTGAAGGAGTTGGCCGTGTTCAAGAACGTCACCACACTCAACCTTAATTGCACGAAGGTGACGGGGACTGGGTTGAAGGATTTGGCTGTGTTAACGAAACTCACAAAGCTCGATTTGGGGCGCTCGCAAGTGACGGACGAGGGTCTAAAGGAAATCGCTTCGTTCAATAACCTCGACACGCTTGATCTGGGCAGTACGGCAGTGACGGACGCGGGCCTGAAGCCTCTCGCCTCACTCAAGAATCTCACCGCACTCGATCTGTCTTTCGCGAAGAAAGTGACCGATTTGGGGGTGATAAATTTGGCCCCGCTCACGAACCTCACCACGCTCGATCTGAGCGGCACGCAGGTGACGGATGTGGGGATGAAAGAGCTTGGCAAACTCACGAATCTCATCACGCTCCAGTTACACAGCACGAAGGTAACTGATGCAGGGGTACGAGAGCTTCAGAAGTCATTGCCGAAGTGTAAAATCCAGTGGTAACCGATCGAACTCTGGGTGTAACGAAGAGACTCACCGCACGGGTTGGGGTTGGGTCGGAGTTGGGGGAAGTGCTTGCTGGTCTACGAGGTCACATCGTCGACGATAGTTGGCCACGGCATCCAACCACTCTTCGATGCCGACAACGAGCACGATAGCCGCCGTCGTGCGGTTCGATAATCACGGCGATTTCCATGATCGCACCTCCAGGAATTTAAGCTGCAAGCAACTCACGCGGCAACTGCTGGGGCTGGCGGCAGGCCGGCCATGTGCGCGAGCAGGCCGAGCAGGCGGTCGGGTTGCTGGATGGAGTATTCCGAAAGGTCGAACGTGAGTTGATTCCCCTCAAGTCGGAGGAACTTCCAGTTGATCCCTGTGGTTACGCAGCCGTAAATCGTGCTCACCGTGTTGCCGGCACGCATGTTGAACCGCTGGGCACCGATCATCGCGGCGATGCACTGACCGTAACCTTCGGCGATGTTGTCCCGCTTCGCCTCGAAGATCACGACTACCGGTGCCGACACTCGCGGTAATTGCGGACCCTGGCCGATGAGGAAATCGACGTAGCCGGTCAACTGGGCGGCTGGGTCGGCCGGGAACTCGATCCCCGAGAATAGGTTGATCCGGCCCCCTCCGTGTCCCCATAACTCGCTGAGAACGGGCGCAACGAGCAGTTCTGACCGTGCCTTTTCAGTGTTGATGAGGTTCGCGAGCGTCAGGTTCATTCCGAGAAACGACCGCAGCGCGGGGCTTGCGGCGAGTTCCGGCACTCCGGGTAACAGGTCAGCGCTTCCTTCGCTCAAGCCGAACTGGGTAGTGACTTCGGGATACGAGAAGTCGCGATACGACATTGCGAATCTCCTGTCAGGTTCACAGCTAATATACCGCAAGCGTCGCCATTCGCGAATGCGGCTGGCGACGGGCAGTGGGATGCGTGTCCGTACAATGAAAGAACGGCGTTCGCGACCACAGGGGAATCGGCATGCTCGGGCGGCTGTTCAGCAAGATTAAATCGGGACTCGCCAAGACCAAGAACGTCTTTGGTGGCGTGTTCGACCTTCTCCGGGGCAAAGGAAGGGTCGATCAGGCGTTCCTCGATGAACTCGAAAAGCGACTGTACCTCGCCGATGTTGGCACGCAGGCCACCGCCCTCATCGTCGATCGCGTACGGCAGGCGTTCCGCGACAAGGAAGTGAGCGGCGAGGTCGAGGAGTTCGTGAAGAAACAACTCCGCGAACTGCTCGTCACCGAGACGCCCGGCATTCACTGGGCGGCGACGGGGCCGACGGTCATCATGATCGCCGGGGTGAACGGCTCCGGGAAAACCACCAGCATCGCGAAACTGGCGAAGCGGCTCCAGACCGATGGCAAAAAGGTGGTTGTCGCGGCGTGCGATACGTTCCGGGCCGCGGCAGTGGAGCAGCTCACGGTATGGGCCGGGCGAATCGGCTGCGATATCGTGAAGCAAGGGCAGGGGGCCAACCCGTCGGCCGTGGCGTTCGATGCGTGCGAAAAGGCGAAGGCCCGCGCGTTCGACGTGCTGATCGTGGACACCGCCGGCCGGCTTCACACGCAAACACACCTGATGAAGGAGTTGGAGAAGATACACGGCGTGGTGACCAAGCAAATCCCCGGCGCGCCGCACGAAGTGTTGCTCGTGCTGGATGCGACAACCGGACAGAACGCCGTGTTGCAGGCCGAGCAGTTCTCGAAGTCGGTGAAGTGTACCGGCATCATCCTGTCGAAGCTCGACGGCACGGCGAAGGGCGGTTCCATCTTCGCGATCAAGACAAAGCTCGGGTTGCCCGTGAAGTTTGTTGGGCTCGGCGAACAGATCGACGACATGGAAACCTTCGACCCGGATGCGTTCGTGAATGAATTGTTTGAGAAGGGATGAAAGTCGGGTTGTAACGATTCTTAAGAATCGACCCGCAGCATGTCTGGACTGTCCTATCCTTGATTTCGACAACCCACGCATCGAATAATGGGTTGTCGTATCGCTCCGGGCCGCTGTTTGCAGTCTCACATCTACTGCTGACCCAGACGCCCATTCTGGATCTGATTTCACAGCGCCCGCCCTGATACCTGCCGTCGATTCTCCCCCGACGAAAGGTGTTCTATGGTCGCCGTTCTCCAAGATCATCTGTCTCGACACCCGTGGGTCGCTCATTACCCGCAGGGTGTCCCAACACAGCTCGATTACCCGCAAGAGCCGATCTACTGGCTGTTGGAACAGGCTGCGCTCCGCGACCCCAAACGGGTCGCGTGCCGCTTCTTCCAGCAGGAAGTGACCTATGAGCAACTGCTCATTCAGAGCCGACAGATGGCGGCCGCGCTCCGCGAACGCGGACTGCAACCGGGCGACCGTGTGGGGATTCTGCTGCCAAACACGCCGGAATACCTGGTCAGTTTGTTCGGCACCTGGATGGCAGGCGGAGTCACGCTTCCGCTGAACCCACTCATGGTCCCCGAAGAACTCTCCGAGATCGTGCATTCCACGGCGTGCCGGTTTCTCGTCAGCCTGGACTTGCTCTTGCCACTGGTGAGTTCGACAGGCCACGACCAACCAAAGGTGGTGTTCGTCACCAGCCTGAAGCACCGCCTCCCGTGGTGGGACCGGCAGTTCTACAAGCTCGCGTTACTGCACCGCCTCGGGTTGACATCTCGACACATGCCAGCGGTTGCCGTCGATCTGATCGACGCACTCGCGGCGGCGCCGACGGGCTTCACGCCCGAACACGTTTCGCCCGACGCACCCGCGAACATCATGCCCAGCGGCGGCACGACCGGTTCGCCGAAGCCAGTGCTTTTGACGCACCGTAACCTCGTCGCGAACGCCTGGCAGGTGTTCCACTGGAACGGGCAGCGTGTGAGCGAGGACGTGATCCTCGCGTGTCTGCCGTTCTTTCACAGTTACGGTCTGACCACCTGCGGTCTGACCGGCATCGCAATGGGCGCAACGCTGGTTATGCACCATCGTTTCAAGGCCGACACGGTTCTGAAACTCATCGAACGCTGGCACCCGACACTGGTCCCGGCAGTACCTGCGATGCTCGCCGCGTTCAACAAGGCACTGCGCCGCCGGCACTACGATCTCGGCGAGATTCGATCGGTCATGTCGGGCGGCGCGCCACTTAGTCCCGATGTCGCTGCGGAGTTCTCACAGCGGAGCGGTGCCGTCGTGGTCGAAGGTTACGGACTCTCGGAAGCGAGCCCCGTGACGCACGCGGGACCGCTCGACGGTACCGCACGCCCCGGCACCATCGGAATGCCGATGCCCGACACCGATGCCATGATCGTGGATGCCCTCACCGGCGTCGGGCCGCTGCCGTTCGGGGAAGTCGGGGAACTCATCATCCGCGGCCCGCAGGTAATGTCCGGTTACTGGAACGATCCCGCTGCCACCGCACTGGCGATCCGCAACGGCTGGCTCTACACGGGCGACCTCGCGACATGCGATGCCGACGGATTCTTCAAGATCGTGGACCGCAAGAAGGATCTCATCATCACGTCGGGTGTGAATGTGTACCCCACGGATGTGGAACACGTGCTCCGGAATTGCGAGGAGGTGGAAGACATCGCGATCCTGGGCGTCCCCGACCCGGATCGCGGCGAACTGGTGAAGGCCGTGGTGGTGCCGAAGGACATGCGGAAGTTCAGCCGGCGTGCGTTCGATCATTTCGCACACGAACACCTGGAGGTCCACAAACGGCCGCGTGTCGTGGAGGTGGTGCCTGGGCCACTTCCACGCACGCTGCTGGGGAAGGTCCTGCGGCGTGCGCTCCGCGATGTGAAGGGCGAACAAGTTCAACCAGACACAAGGTGAGCCACGGGGTTGATCCCCGTGGGGTTCGAAAGACCCAACACCACGGGGATCGACTCCGTGGCTCGCAACCAAGCTCCCTGTGAGGTGCCCCATGTCTGCATCACGAACTCTTCCACCGCTTGCCGTACTCGCTGGTGTGCGAACCCCGTTCGCCAAGGCGTTCGGCTCGCTCGCCAACGTGCCCGCCGATCAACTCGGGAAGGTCGCTGTCGAGGGGGTGCTCGCTCGCGCCAACCTCCGCCCTACCGATGTTGGCGAGGTGGTTTTTGGGAATGTATCCGGGCCACCCGAGGCATCGAACGTGTCGCGAGTGATTGCGCTGCGAAGCGGCGTTCCAAACGATCGCATCGCCCACACCGTGAACCGCAACTGCGCATCGGGGATGGAGTCGATCTTCTCGGCGTGGCAAATCCTCAACGAGGGTCGCACCGATCTGATCGTCGCGGGTGGTACGGAGTCAATGTCGAACGTACCGTTCCTGTGGAACCGCAAGGCCCGCGACTTCTTCCTCGACTTCCGGAAGGCCGGGTTCGCGGGGAAGCTCTCGATGTTCCTGCGGCGATTCCGGCCGTCGCTGCTGAAGCCTGTCCCCGCACTCGAACTCGGCCTCACCGACCCCACATGCGGGCTGAACATGGGGCAGACCGCCGAGATCCTCGCAAAAGAATTCAGCATCTCGCGCACGGAACAGGATCAATTCGCGGTGACAAGCCACCTGCGAACGGTCAGTGCGTGGAAGCGTGGGTTCTTCGCGGATGAGGTAGTGCCCGTGCCCGCGGATCTCACGAAGGGGGAGGCCGTCTCGATGGATACCGGACCGCGGCCGGGCCAATCGCTCGAAGCGCTCGCCAAGTTGAAACCGATCTTCGACCGCAAGAACGGCACGGTCACGGCCGGCAACAGTTGCCCCATCACCGATGGGGCCGCAGCGGTCGTGCTGGTGCCAGCCGACAAGCTCGCGGGGCGCGAGCCGCTCGGCTACATCCGCGATTACGCCATCGCGGGGTGCGACCCGCGACGCATGGGTTTGGGGCCAGTGTTCGCAATCCACAAACTGCTCCGCAAGACCGGCATGACCCTCGCGAACTTTGACTTGCTCGAGATCAACGAGGCGTTCGCGGTGCAGGTGCTGGCGTGCAAGAACGCGATGGCATCCGACGAGTTCGCACGGCGTGAACTCAACGATGACCGTGCGGTGGGCGAACTGGATCTCGACAAGGTAAATGTGAACGGCGGGGCGATCGCGCTGGGCCACCCGGTGGGCACGTCGGGCACGCGGCTCATCATCACGCTGCTGCGGGCGCTGCGTGATCGCGGGTTAAGGCGTGGCATCGCTTCGCTGTGCGTGGGTGGTGGGCAAGGTGCCGCGGTGTGGCTTGAAGTCGCTTAAATTCACGTTCCGCGTTACAAGGGAAACCCCATGTCTGGCTTGCAACATCTCCGACTCGACCGCGATGAACGCGGCGTCGCAACGGTCACGTTCGACGTGCAGGGAAGTCCGTTCAACGTCTTCAACGACCAGGTAATCGGGGAACTGCGTGCAGTGCTCGATGAACTGGAGCACGACCTACCACGAGTCGTGGTGTTTCGCAGTGGAAAGGCATCGGGCTTCTTCGCCGGAGCTGATGTCAACCGCATCCAACAACTGGAAACCGCCGACGAAGTGCGATCTGTCATCGACGCGGGTCATGAAGTATTCGGCCGCATCGAGCACCTCCCCTGCCCCACGATCGCGGTCATTCACGGGCCGTGTCTCGGCGGCGGGTTAGAGTTCGCGCTCGCCTGCCGGTACCGCATTGCTCGGGATGACGCTTCCACCAAGTTCGGGCTCCCGGAAGTGACGCTCGGCCTCATCCCTGGCTGGGGTGGAACACAGCGACTACCGCGAGTTGTCGGATTACGGGAAGCACTGCGGATCATCCTCGAAGGCGTGAATCTGAACGCATCGAAAGCCGCTGCCGATGGCCTCGTGGATGTCTCCGCGCCGCCCGAAATATTCGATGCCACGGTCAGCCACTTCATCGACGACCGAATGATGGGGCGATCCGTGCGTCGGCCGAGTCATGGCTTGCTCGACACCCTGCTCGATGGAACATGGCCTGGGCATGCGGTCGTCCTCGCGACGGCACGACGCCGAATTGCCCAGCGAGGCCGCGACTACCCGGCGATTCACGCCGCGTTGCGTGCGATCGAGGCGGGGTTCGGTTCCCCTGGTTCGTACGGATTCGAGGTCGAACGCGAAGAGTTCGTCGGCGTGGTCTTCACCCCCGTCGCGCGAAGCCTCATCGGCCTGTTCTTCCAGCGGGAGCGTGCCCGCAAGCCCGCGACATGGGTCCGTGGGGTAAAGCCCGCGATCATCCAGAAAACTGCTGTCGTGGGCGCTGGCACGATGGGTGCGGGAATCGCGCAACTACTCGCGTTCAACGGCATCCCAGTCGTACTCAAGGACATCAATGACGAGATCGTCGATGCTGGCATCAAGAAGTGCGCAGCCCTGACCGATGCGGCCGTCGCCAAGGCGTTGCTCTCTCGCGAAGCGGGCGATGCCCTGATGCAGAGCATCACCCCGACGAGTGGCTGGGAGTCGCTCGCGGGCTGCGATCTCGTGATCGAAGCCGTCGTCGAACGCGAAGAGATCAAACGCACGGTCTTCAAGGATCTCGCGGAACGGCTTCCGAACGCGGTGCTCGCGTCGAATACTTCGGCGCTGTCGGTCACCCGCATCGCCGACACGACGCCGAGCCCTGAACGGGTCGCCGGGCTGCACTTCTTCAACCCTGTCCACAAGATGCAACTAGTTGAAGTGGTTCGCGGTCGCGCGAGCAACGACGCCACCATCGCCACGCTCGTGGAACTGGTCCGCAAGCTGGGGAAGGTACCAGTCGTCGTCGCGGACAGCCCCGGGTTTCTCGTGAACCGCACACTGTTCCCGTACCTCGATGAAGCGGTTCGACTCGTGATCGAAGGCGTTCCGGGTGCCGAGATTGATCGCGCGGCAGTGCGATTCGGAATGCCGATGGGGCCACTCGAACTGCTCGATCAGATTGGCGTGGATATCGCCGCCGATGTGTCGAAGACGTTCGCGGCACTGAGTTCTGATGTTGGTCCATCGCCCACGCGATTTGCAGAGATGGTGTCCGCGGGTGCGCTCGGCAAGAAGTCCGGCCACGGGTTCTACCACTACCACGGCGACCGTCGTGGCAAGCCAACCCAGTGGGCAACGCCAAAGCACCCGCACTCGCCTGTTCAAAATGCCGACGCTGGTGAACTGTCGGCACTCCAGAAGCGATTGATGTACCCGATGATCAACGAGGCCGCGAAATGTCTCGAAGCGGGAGTGGTAGCCGAGGCGTGGATGGCTGATCTGGCGATGGTGCTGGGCACCGGGTTCGCGCCGTTCCGGGGTGGCCCACTCCGCACGGCGGACACACTCGGTATTGAGCGAGTGGTACGAGGGTTGGATGCACTTAGTGGCGAGTACGGTGAACGCTTCGAAGCAGCGAGATTGCTCCGCACTTTGGCCGACGAGGGTCGGGGGTTTTACGCGGACACGCAAATGCATGCACACGTTTAGCCGCGATCGAAGGGAGCGCTTTGCTCTCGACGATCCACACAGGAGATTGGCCCATGAGCACCGACGTTCGCACACCATCGTTCGCGGAAGAAGCCCTCCGGCTCGGCGGCAAGGGAGCCGAGGAAGTTCGCCGCATGGGCGCGGTGGACACGGCCGACGATCAGGTCGAAGAACTGTTCGCGGCGCGTTACCGCACGAACGCCAGCCCGATTCACCGTGCTGTGTGGGATGCCGAGGTATCGCCCGAGCAGTGGGTCAATCCGACCGGGCCAGTATCGCCTGAAGCGGAACTGGCGATGAAGAACTCGCTGAACGTGATTCGGCACCATCTCGTGGAAGGAACGCTCCACGACGACGAAGGGAAGATCGCGGAATCCGTGCTCGACGAGTTGGGCGTCGCGGGCTACTGGGGATTGCTCGTCGAGAAGAAGTATGGCGGCTCGGGCGTGCCGTTCTCGCGGTTCGCCTCGTTCATCACCGAGATGGCGCAACTGGACCCAACCGTTGCCGGGCTGGCGTCCGTTCACGGATGCATCGGTGCCGTCGATCCCGTCCAGACATTCGGCACCGAGGAACAGAAACAACGCTGGCTGCCGGAACTGGCGAGCGGTCGGCGACTGTCCGCGTTCGCGCTCACGGAACCGTGTGCCGGCTCCGACCTCACCGCGCTACGGACCGTGGCGGTTCGCGATGGCGACGAGTTCGTGGTGACCGGCGAGAAGCTGTTCATCACAAACGTGCGGCCGGGGCGAACGATTGGCCTGGTGTGCCTCATCGAAGGCAAGCCCGCCGTGCTGATCGTCGATCTGCCGGACTCTGAGACCGCCGAGTTCAAGCTGAAGAACTACGGGCTGTACGCGCTGAAGCACTGCCACAACCACGGGATTATCTTCGACAAGTTCCGCGTGCCGGTGTCGAACCTGCTCACGCCCGCGGACGGCGACGGCCTCACCATCGCGTACCACGGGCTGAACCGCGGTCGCGTGTCGCTGTGTGCCAACGCCGCGGGTGCGATGCGGAAGATGATGGCCGACATGATCCCGTGGGCCAAGTTCCGCGTGACGTATGGCCAGCCCATCGCGAAGCGTGAGTTGGTGTGCCGCCGGCTGGGTCAACTCGCGGGGTCGATCGTCGCCTGCGATGCACTGACGGCGTGGTGCGCGGGGATGCTCGATGCCGGGTATCGCGGCGAGATGGAATGCATCATCGCGAAGATCTTTGGCAGCGAGGCGCAGAAGGAAGCCGCGATCGAATTGCACATGAAGACTCACGGCGGCCGGGCATTCCTGCACGGTCACCTGTTCGGCGATAACGTCCATGAGTTCCTCGCGCCGTGCATTTACGAGGGCGAGGGCGAGATGCTCGGCATGGCGTTCTTCAAGTCGCTCGTGAAGCAACACGGCCGGCAATACTTCGAGCCGATCGGGAGGGTTCTCGCCGCAAAGAAGATTCGCAAACCGAACTTCCTGAACCCGGCGCACATGTGGAGCCTGAAGGGGCCGATGTGGCAATACACGAAGTGGATGATCGGCCAGCAACTGCGCCGCAGCCACACGCGGTTGCCGCTACTACCAAGGAACCTGCACAAGCACGCCACGTTCGCGGCACGCCAACTGCGGGCGATGGCGAGCGAGATTTCCGGCACGATGCGGAAGCATCAACTGAAGCTCGCCGATCGGCAGTGCCGCATGTCGGAACTGTCGTCGCGTGTGCAATCGCTTGTTGTGATCCTCTGCACGGCACTGTATGCGGGTCGGCAAACGGACGAGTTAGTGCGGAAGGCGGCCGACGGGTTGTGCCACACGCTGACGCGGCAATTCCTCGGGAAGCGACCGACCGACCGCGAGCTTCGCGACATGACGGAACTCGGCTCCACGATCGCGGAAGGTCACAGTGAGTTTGTCGCGGGCATCGACGCGGAACCGATCTTGATGCCGTATCGGACGTAAGCGTTGCGGGGACCATTCCGGTTGGGTTCAATCGGTCACCTGGAATGAATCCAGGAATTCGTTCGCGCGAGCATCCTGGGTGGCCGCGGCGGTGCCAACCACGAGCGTCTGGTACTGCCGCTTTCCGACGAGATAGACTCGCCCGCGGAGGGCACTACCGGGTGGCCCATCAGTCGGCCCCTTTGCGAGGAGTTCCATCCCCTGATACCGCCCCTGAAGCAGGACCGATTTACTCGATTCGAGGGTTGACTTGGACCTCGCGATCGCACCGTCACGAGACGCTTCGAGCAGCAACCGTGTTTCAATCGCGGTCGGGTCTACCGCAATGGGCAGTTCCGCGACGGCGATCATGTAGCTCTCGTTAGCGTAGGTCTTCGTGTACATCAGAAGTTTGACTTGAACAACCTTTCCGCCCGCTTGTTCTTTGACGTCTTGTTGCTTGACCTCGGGCTTGCCGGGGAACTTGACCTTGAACTTCCCTTCTTTCGAAATGAACTCTTCCAGTTGTGCCGGGGGTTCTTCGGTGGGCATCTTGCACCCCCCGATGAGAATGGCAAGGCCGAGGATAATCAGCGTTGGGCGGAACATCGTCTATCCTTCCTGCATTTGTGGTGATGACGCAAATGATGCTAATCCACCACTCAGTTCATGCAAAGGTGGTAGCAATCATTTCGCCTCGCCCCAAAGCCAGCGGATCAACCCCTCTTGCTGGCTGTAATCCGGCACAATCAGATCGGCACCGGTGGCGATGAGCCGGGCACGCTTTTCGGGCTGAACCACGCCCCACCCGCTGCCCGGTTCGGAGCTCGCCACACCCACCGCCACCCCGCCGACTCGCTTCACCTCGCCCGTTTCGACCACGCCATCACCGAAGCCGAGAAGTTCCTCGCCACGGATGCCCAGTTCAGCCAGCACGCGAGCGATGACCTTCCCCTTCCCGAAACTTGGGTCGTTGTCCTTCGGGGCGTTGATCCCCGTGAGGAAGAAATCCTCCACACGCAGCAGGTGTGCTTCGCGGGCAACGTGGTCGTACTCCGTTCCGCTGGCGACGAACAACGGCACGCCTCGGTCGCGAAGGTTCGTGAGGATCGCGTGGGCGTTCGGCACCACCCAGTCGGCGGGTTGAAGCTCGCCGACTTCGAGTGCATCCCAGCGGCCGCGAACGTCCCGCATCAGGAGTTCGATGTACTCGCGGAGGTAGTCCCACGAATCGGCCGGTGTGCCGCCGCGTCGGCGGACTTCCTCAACGAACACTTCCATCTGGCGGATCGTGGGCGCACCGTTCTGAGCCATGACGAGCTTATCAATCGCGACCCATTCATCGGACTCGGGCTCACGCAGTAACGACATGGCCCGGAGGCGTTCGATCAGCATGCCGACCATCACGCGAGGCCAGCCCTCGCGGAGCAACGAGAGCGTTCCGTCGAAGTCGAACAGCACGGCTTTGAATGGCCCGCGACGGACGGACGGGTTGATGAGTTCGGCCGGCGGCATGGGGATCTCGGGAGCACGGAAAGCTGAGGGTGCGGTGAGGACAGTCTATATTTCAGAGAGGAGTGATGCAGCGTGTTTGGCCAACCCGTGTCGATTCTTGAGCGAGTCCCATGCCGAAACTTCCGCGTATCGCGATCACGATGGGCGACCCTGCGGGGGTCGGTCCCGAGTTGTGCCTGCGATTGCTCACCGATCCGCGAGTGCTCGCGGTGTGCGTGCCGGTGATCGTGGGCGATCTCGGTGTGCTGAGGCGGGTGTCGATTCACCTCGGCTGGCGCGAGCCCGACTCGGCATTGGTTCATGATTTGACCACGGTTGATGGCGGCTACGATGCGATAGTTCCGGGTCGTGTCTCTCCTATCTGTGGGCAAGCGGCTTACGAGTACGTGACCTTCGCCATCGATGAAGCTTTGGCAGGGCGGGTTGATGCCATCGCAACCGGCCCGCTGAACAAGGAAGCGTTGCACGCGGCCGGTATCCCGTTTCCTGGGCACACTGAGATACTCGCGGATCGCACGAAGACACCGCGAGTCTGCATGATGCTCACGTCCGACGCGATCACCTGTTCTCTCGTGACGGTTCACGTTGGTTACCGAGAAGTGCCGGCGCTGCTGACACGTGAACTCGTGCGGGAGACGATCGAGTTCACTGCGGTCGCGATGGAGCGAATGCGCGGCCGGAAGCCGCGATTGCTGGTGTGCGGGCTGAACCCGCACGCCGGCGAACACGGGCTGTTCGGCGACCGCGAAGAGGAACGGATCATCGCCCCCGCAATCGCCGACGCTCGCGCTCTGGGGATCGACGTGAGCGGCCCATTACCGCCGGATACCGCGTTCTTGCCAAAGCTCCGCAAAGAGACGGATGCTTACGTCTGCATGTACCACGATCAGGGATTGATCCCGCTGAAGTCGCTGGCGTTCGAGGAAGCGGTGAACGTGACGCTGGGGTTGCCGATCGTGCGCACATCGGTCGATCACGGCACCGCGTTCGACATCGCCTGGAAGGGCGTGGCCGACGTGTCGAGCTTCGTGAAGGCCGTGGAACTCGCGGCGAAGTTGGCAAAGAGATCTGAGTAAAGACATGATGGCCACAAAAAGGCACAAAAATAGTGCAGAGATCAAGAGTCTTCTGTCTTTCCTTTTTGTGAGTCTTTGTGCCTTTTTGTGGCCATCATGTCTTTTCTTATCACGGCAACGTGATCTTGATCTGACCTTCTCTGCGGAGTTTCTTCACCAGATCCAGCCGGTAGTCGTCGGTGTACGCTTCCAGGACTTCGACCACGCACTTCTCCACAACCGAGGGCTTGCCGGGTTTGCGGTCGGTGACCAGCAACACGTGGAAGCCGGACTCCGTCTCGATGACGTTACTCATCTCGCCGACCTTGAGTGCGAACGCTGCCTTCGCGAGCGGTTCGTCTTCGGGCAAGCCGCGACGCACGATGTAGCCCAGGTCGCCATTCTCCTTCGCGGAGGGGCAGTGCGAAAACTTGCGGGCCGCAGTCGCAAAATCAGCCTTCCCCGACGCGACAGCGGATCGAATCGCCTGGAGTCGTTCCTTCACGGCGGCTCGCTCGACTGGCAGTGCGGTCCTCGGCACGCGAAGCAAGATGTGGCTCACTCGCACTTCGACCTTGTCGAAGTGGTCGCGGTTCGCGGCGTGGTATGCCTTCAACTGGTCGTCAGTGGCTTGCTGCTTCACGTACCCGGCGAGTTGAATCTGGAGCGACCACGTTTCCCGGAGTTGGGCCTCGGTCCGGCCCGTCTCCTTCAGGAACGTCTCCAGGGTGCGGTTCACCATCGTCAGTTGAGCCGTGAGCGCTTTCATCTGCGCTTCGAGTTCGGCAGGGTCCACCTTGGGGCCGTTCTTGGCGAGGAACTGCTTCAGCAGTGCCTCGTCGATCAGGTCTTCGACCAGGGTGGCGCGAAGTTGTCGCCGTTGTGCCGGGGTGATCGGCACGTTCGGCAGGTTCACGTTCACGACCGCATCAAGCTCGGAAAGCGTGATCGCCTGTCCGTTCACGGTGGCCGCAGTGCCGGAATCCATCGGCTCGACCGCAACCGCGCTCGACACGGCAATCATCGCAGCAAAAACAGCAGCACGCATGGTAGACCTCCTCGGGCCGGCCGTATAGCCGTGAGCGTCCCCGCGTGCAATCGCGTTCCGCCTGCTAAGATAGGTGGTATGAGTGAGTTGAAGTTAATGCCGTTTGCGAGCGTTCCCCCCGAAGCGAGCCACCGTGTGGCGTTGCTTGAGCACGTCCCCACGGGCGAATTACTGATCCACGAGATCTACCGCAGTGTGCAGGGCGAATCGACGTTCGCGGGGTTGCCGTGCGTGTTCGTGCGGTGCTCGGTGTGTGACCTTCGGTGCCGCTGGTGCGACACCCCGCACGCCTTCAATCGCGGCGAACGCATGAGCCGCGAATCAGTGCTGGCGCAGGCACTCGCGTACAATTGCCCGCTGGTCGAGATCACGGGCGGTGAACCGTTGCTTCAGCCAGAAGTGTTCCCGCTCATGACGGAACTTGCGGACGCGGGGAAGACCGTGCTTCTCGAAACGAGTGGTGCCCACGACGTTTCGCCGGTCGATCGCCGCGTTCACATCATCATGGATCTGAAGTGCCCCGACAGCGGCGAGAGCCACCGCAACTTGTGGGCGAATCTGGACCTGCTGAAGCCAACGGATCAGATCAAGTTCGTGATCGCCTCGCGACGAGACTGGGATTGGACTGCCGCAACGATCCGCGAGCATCACCTCGATTCGCGGTTCGAGTGCCTCGTGGGGGCGGTGTTCGGTTCGGTGCAGCCCGTCGAACTCGTGAACTGGCTCCTTGACTCGGGTTTGCAGCGCGTGCGTTTCCAGCTTCAGTTGCACAAGGTCGTTTGGGATCCGAGCACGCGCGGCGTGTGAAATCCGTCCGAGCCCGAGCGCCAAGCGAGGGAGGCAAGACCCTCGCTTGGCGCTCGGGCTCGGATAATGGTTCACCAGTCGCCAACGCTGCCGTCGGTGTAGAACACACGCTGCGGCAACTCCTGCTGGAACGGGTGTTTCTTCACCTCGGCCTCGTTGATCGTGATGCCTAGGCCGGGCCGCGTGTTTGGTCGCACGATCCGGCCCTTCTTCTCGATGGTGAAGCCTTCCTCCACCACGTCCGCACGCCACGGCACATCAGCGTGAACGGTTTCACAGATGATGTAACTCGGCTGCGAGAACCCGAACTCCAAACTCGCCGCGGTGCTAACCGGCCCTTGCGGGTTGTGCGGTGCCAGCGAGATGCGGTGTGCCTCGGCGAGTGCCGCGATTCGGCGAGCTTCCGATAAGCCGCCGCAGTGCGTGATATCCACCTGGCAGACTTCGCACGCTCGCGCGTTGAACAGATCCTTGAACGCCGCGAGGTTCGTCACCCGTTCGCCGGTCGCAATGGGTGTCACCACGGCACGGTTAATCATCGCGAGTCCATCGACGCTCTCGGGCCAGCACGGTTCCTCGAAGAAGAACAGCCCATAGGGTTCGAGTGCTTTCGCGAACTGGAGCCCCATTGCGGGTGACGGCCGGGCGTGGCAATCGACCATGATGTCGATGCCGTCGCCGACCGCCTCTCGCATCGCGGCCACGCACTTCTCGGCAGTCTTGATCGGCTTCAACCCTTCAAGCGGAAGCGTCGGCGGCACGGCCATGCACTTGAACGCCGTGAACCCGTCCGCAACGGCCTGTTGTGCGAGTGCCGCGAATCGCTTGGCATCTTCCGACGCGGTCTCGTAGAAGTCTTCCATCTTACCGCCGCCGAGGTGGCAGTACGTACGAACGTGATCGCGAACCGGGCCGCCCCACAACTTCGAGCACGGCAACCCCGCCACCTTGCCGAGAATGTCCCACAGTGCGATGTCGATCCCCGCGATGGCGGTGGCGCGAATGATGCCGTGCCCGTGCCAGAAGTGCTGGCGATACATCATTTGCCAGAGATGCTCGACTCGCGTGGGGTCTTCGCCGATGAGCAATTCCGCGCAGTCTTCCACTGCCCCAACGACCGCCCGCGTGTGCCATTCGAGCGTGGCTTCACCCCATCCAAACAGCCCGTCCTGATCGGTGACAACTTTAACGAATACCCAGTTTCGCATCCGGGCATGGCAGACATGTGTTTCGATCCGCACGATCTTCATGGTGGCTCCTACAAGGTGAGGGCATTGTGATCGCGAATCAGCAAGATTTCCAGCGCTGAGAAACTGGATTACTTCTGCTGATGGAATTGGTCGTACCGGCGGGACGGACCGGTCGCGGACTGTGTGAACGTTCCGAGAAGCACCGAGATTGCACTCCTGCTCGCCCCGTGCGAATCTCTCCGCGGGGATATTGCTGTCGAGGGGGAAATGCTATGCGGGGAACGGGACTGGTCACCTGGGGTAGTGAGACGGTGTACGCTTATTACACCACCGACGGCAACTCGGTGCGAGTGCGACTCTCGGTAGACGAAGCCGACCGCCTGGGGTTAAGCGAAGGGTTGCGGGTGTGGATGACTCTGCCGGACAGAAAGCCGGCCGACGTGCTGGTGATGCGGATGGGTCGTACGCCGCCGTTCGTGTGGGTGGAAATGACCACGATGGCGGCATCGACGCTCGCCGGGTGAGAGGTGAACCGTGGCAACTCGTAAGCCGCGCTGGTGGGTGTACGTTCTCCGGTGTGCCGACGACACACTGTACACCGGTGTGACGACCGACCTCACGCGGCGGGTGAAACAGCACAACGCCGGCACCGCGGCGAAGTACACACGCTCGCGCGGCCCGGTGGAATTGGTTTACCGCGAGGCTGCGAAGGGCCACGGGCCAGCGTTGCGGCGGGAGGCAGCAATCAAGAAGCTACCCCGCCGCGACAAACTCAAACTTGGCACGACCGAGAATTGACTGCCCGACACCTGTCCCTGCTCTTGCCGACAGCCCCTCTTCCCAGCACAACATCGGTTACTTCCCACAGTCCACCAGTAGCCATCATGCCGCACACTGTTCTCGTCACCGGAGCCACCGGGTTTGTGGGGTCGCACGTGGCCGAGGCGCTCGTGAAGCGCGGCGACACTGTTCGTGCTCTCGCTCGGCCGGGTGCCGACACCACTGAGTTGGAAAAACTCGGGATCACCATCATTCGCGGTGATCTGTCCAACCCCGAGGCGGTGAAGCCCGCCGTCGAGGGCGTTGATGTGATCGTCCACTGCGCGGCGAAGGTGGGCGACTGGGGACCACTCGAAGACTACCGCAAAGTGAACGTCGAAGGGCTTCGTGCCCTGCTCGACGCCACACTCGGCAAGCCGTTGCACCGGTTCGTTCACGTCAGCACGCTTGGTGTGTACGAGGCGCGGCACCATTATCAGACCGATGAGTCGGAACCGCTGCCCGACAAGCACATCGACGGATACACGCAATCGAAGGTCGAAACAGAACGCCTCGCGCTCCAATACCACCGCAAACAGTCGGTGCCAGTCACGATCTTGCGGCCGGGGTTCGTGTATGGCCCGCGCGACCGCACGCTACTTCCGCGAATCGCCAAGCGACTCGCCGAGGGAAGCGTGATGTACATTGCTCGTGGCAAGTACGCGATGAACACGATCTATGTCGGGAACCTGGCCGACGCGGTGTTGCTGGCGATCGACAGCCCGAACGCGGTGGGCGAGATCTTCAACATCACCGACGGCGAGGCCGTGAGCAAGCGGCGGTTCTTCGAGACGCTCGCCGACGGGTTGGGCCTGAAGCGGCCGAAGAAGTTCCCGCCGGTGCCGGTGTGGCTGGCGCGAATCCTGGCGAACTGGCGTGAGTCGAAGTTCCGCCGTGAGAATCGCCCGACGCCACCACGCATCACGCAGGCCCAGCTCAAGTTCGCGGGGTTGAACCTCGACTTCTCGATTGCCAAGGCCCGCACGAAACTCGGCTATCAGCCTCGCGTGTTGTTCGACGAAGGGATGAAGCAGGCCATCGACTCATTCAAGGCGTCGTTCGCGGCGAAGCCCGAGACCGCGAAAGTTTAGCAGTTGCCCCACCGGGGCAACGAAACCCGGCCGCCCCGGTAGGGCGGCCGCTAAACGGAACCACGTCGTTCCCGTTTTCACGTCAGGAATCCCGGTGCCCGATCTCCACTCTCCCGCGTCCGTTTACGCCGAGCGACAGGCCGCACGTCGCGCAACCGCAGCGACGCTTGCCCAGCGACTCGAGCAGTTGAGCTATGCCCGGCTCGTTATGTTCCTGGTTGCGTTGGTGGTCGCGGGAATCGGCTTCGGAACGGACCTGCTTTCGCCGTGGTTCACGCTTATCCCCGTCGCGGGGTTCGTGTACCTCGTGGCGCATTTCGAGATGACACGCGGGCGGATGGCGTGGGCCGAACGATCCGCAGCGTTCTACGCGACTGGCATCGATCGACTCGCCGGCAAACCCGCTGGCATCAACGATGGTTCCCACTTCGCGAACGAAGATCACCCTTACGCGGCCGATCTCGACCTGTTCGGCCCCGGTTCGTTGTTCGAGCGATTGACCGCGTGTCGCACCCAGATCGGGGAATCGACCCTCACGGCGTGGCTCGGTGGCCCAGCCGATCCGACTGAAGTGAAGGCACGCCAGGAAGCGGTCGCGGATCTCCGGCCACGGCTTGACCTGCGTGAAGCGGTTGCCGTCGCCGGTGCGAATGTCCCCGCAGCAAATTACACGCCACTTGCGACATGGGGGGCCGCCGAGGCCGAGCTGGCACCGCAGTGGAAGCGATGGGCCGTCGAGGTGATGGGCTGGGCGAACATCCTGGCGTGGGTCGGCTGGCTTTTCGTGGGCACCACAGCGTTGCCGGTGCTGATCCTCGGGTTGGCGTCGCTCATTCTCGCAATGCCGATGCTGCCCTGGGCGCGCCGTGTTCTCTCGCCGCTGGAGAAGGCCGAACACCATCTGTCATTGTTGGAATCACTCCTTGTGCGGTTGGAACGCGAACCGTTCACCTCGCCACGACTCAAGGAACTGCAATCGGGGATGGTCGCGGGCGGGTTGACAGCATCCGCACAGATTCGCGAAATGCGGATGCTGCTGGAATGGTACAACTCGCGTCGGAACGCACTGTTTGTTCCAATTGCGATTCTCCGCATGTGGGACATTCGTTTCGCGTACATGCTCGAACAGTGGCGGGCACGTTCCGGCCCCGCGGTCGGTCGCTGGCTGCGAGCCGTTGGCGAAGTCGAAGCGCTCTCCTCGCTCGCGGGGTTCGCCTACGAGAACCCGACCGATGTGTTCCCGGTCGTGGAGGCTGGCCCGGTTCGAGTCGTGGCGATTGGCGTCGGCCACCCACTCATCCCGCTCGAGAAGTGCGTGCGGAACGACGTGACGATCGGTGGCGAATCCGGCCCGCGTGTGCTGCTCATCAGCGGTTCGAATATGTCCGGGAAGAGTACGCTGCTGCGAGCCGTGGGCGTGAACGCCGTGCTGGCCCTCGCGGGTGGCGTCGTGCGTGCCACATCGCTGACGCTGACGCCGCTCACGCTCGGTGCGACGATGCGTGTTCAGGACTCCTTGCAGGCGGGGCGTTCGCGGTTCTACGCGGAAGTAACCAAAGTTCGCCAGCTCCTCGACCTCGCGAAGCCCGGCGGCTTGCCGTTGTTGTTTCTGCTCGACGAAATCTTCTCGGGCACCAACTCTGCCGATCGCGTGGCCGGTGCCGAGGGTGTCGTGAAGGCATTGCTCGCGGCCGGTGCCATCGGGTTTGTCACCACGCACGATCTGAGCCTGACAGGAGTCGCCTCACTGTTGCCAGGTACGGTGAACGTCCACTTCTGCGACGGTTTCGCGGGCGGCGAACTGAAGTTCGATTACACCATGCGTCCTGGCGTCGTCCCGCACGGCAACGGCCTGGCACTCATGCGTGCCGTGGGGCTGGAGGTGTAGGGCTACAGCAGCTTTCAAAATCAAGCAATGGCACGCGGATCACGCAGATCAAACGCGGATGAAGAGGATCAGAAAAGCGAATTAACCACAGAGTCACAGAGACCACAGAGATAAAGTCAAAGGCCGAGAGAAGAATTGTGTTCAAACCCTGCATTGTCTCGGCATTCTGTTTTCTCTCTGTGCTCTCTGTGACTCTGTGGTTAATTCGCTTTTCTGATCCTCTTCATCCGCGTTTGATCTGCGTGATCCGCGTGCCATTGCTTCGTATTCGTTCGCTCCAGTCGCTGACGATCGCTCCACATCGTCGCATCCTTCGGCTATACTGCCTTTCCGAGTCACCCCAATGGAAATTTCCACAATGACACCCGTTCGTTTTGTACTGCCGCTCCTCGCAGCGATGGCGCTGCCATCGGCCGCGTTCGCACAGGCCAAGCCCGTGCCCAAGGAACCACCGGCCACCGACCCGGCGACGATGAAGATCGCCAAGGGCTTCAAGGTCGAACTGCTGTACTCGGTGCCGAAAGCCGAGCAGGGTTCGTGGGTCAACATGTGCGTGGACCCCAAGGGTCGGCTCATCGTTTCGGATCAGTACGGCAGTCTGTATCGCATCACGCCGTCGCCAATTGGGATGAAGGGCGAGACGAAGGTTGAGAAGATCCCCGCAGCAATCGGCATGGCCCAGGGCTTGCTCTGGGCGTTCGATGGCCTCTACGTCGTGGTGAACGGCAAGGGGAGCGGGTTGTACAAGGTCACGTCGTCGAAGAATGACGACACGCTCGACAAGGTGGAATTGCTTCGTGAGTTCGGTGCCGGTGCTGGCGAACACGGCCCGCACGCGGTGATGATGCACCCAGATGGCAAGCGGCTCACGGTGGTGTGTGGCAACCAGACGAAGCTCGTGAAGTACGACACGACAAAAGTTCCGGCGATCTGGGGCGAAGATCACCTGCTGCCCCGCGTTCCGGATGGCAACGGCTTCATGAAGGGCGTGATGGGGCCAGGCGGCGCGATGTATAACGTGACCCCGGACGGCAAGACGTGGGAACTGTTCAGCGTTGGGTTCCGCAACCAGTACGACGCCGCTTACAACAAGGCCGGCGATCTGTTCACGTACGACGCCGACATGGAATGGGACTTCAACACGCCGTGGTACCGGCCAACGCGAGTGTGCCTCGCCACCAGCGGCAGCGAGTTCGGCTGGCGCAACGGTGCAGGGAAATACCCCGCGTACTACGTCGATAACCTGCCAGGTGTCGTGAACGTCGGGCCGGGTTCGCCCACCGGTGTCTGCTTCGGCTACGGGGCCAAGTTCCCGCAGAAGTACCAGGATGCCTTCTACATCTGCGACTGGAGCTACGGCAAGCTGTACGCAACGCATCTGAAGCCAAGCGGCAGCGGGTACACCGCGGAACTCGAAGAGTTCGTGACGGGGACGCCACTGCCACTCACGGATGTCGTCATCAACCCAGTCGATGGGGCGATGTACTTCACCATCGGCGGCCGCAGAACGAAATCGGGGCTGTACCGCGTGACAGCAGATGGCACCGCGAAGGACGCACCGGCACCGGCCGCAGACCCGGCGGCGACCGCAGCCCGTGCGACCCGTCTGGCACTGGAACAACACCACACCAGCGTGGGCCAGCCAGCCGTCGATGCCGCGTGGAAGGAACTCGACAACGCCGACCGCTACATTCGCTTCGCCGCTCGCGTCGCCATCGAACACCAGGACGTGAAACTGTGGGTCGAGAAGGCGCTCGCCGAGAAGGACGGCACCAAGGCGATTCCCGCATTGCTGGCACTGGCTCGCGTTTCGGCACCATGCCCCGAGCACACCAAGGACAAGAAGGTCGCAGGAGATCCGGCACTTCGCGGCAAGATTCTCGAAGCCCTCGGCCGCATCGACTTCGCCAAGCTCACCGACGAGCAGAAGACCGACCTCGCCCGCACGTATCAAGTTGTCCTCAACCGATTCGGGCAGCCAACGGCCGACGAACGGAAGGCGTGGCTCGCCAAGTACAGCCCGGCGTTCCCGACCGGCAGCCGCTTCACCGATGTGGAACTGCTTCAGGTGTTCGTGTTCCTTCAGGACGAAGCCGCAGCCGCGAAGGGAATGAAACTCCTGAAGGACTCACCAACGCAAGAGGAACAGCTGGATTACGTTCGTGCCCTGCGAATGCTGAAGGCCGGGTGGACGCCGGAACTGCGGAAGGACTACTTCCTGTGGTTCGTGAAGGCCGCGAACTACAAGGGTGGCAACAGCTTCGCGAAGTTCCTCGTACTCATCAAGACAGACGCCATCGCGTCGCTCACGCCCGCTGAAGCCGTCGCGCTGAAAGACACCATCAACGCTACTCCGGCAACCGTGAAACTCCCTGAGGAGGCACCGCGGCCGTTCGTGAAGGCGTACAAGGTTGCCGATCTGGAGAAGGCACTGGAGACCGGGCTGAAGTCGGGCCGCGACTTCGAGCGTGGCCGCAAGCTGTTCGCGACGGGCAAGTGTTTCGCGTGCCACCGGTTCGACAACGAGGGCGGCAGCAACGGCCCGGACCTCACGGGTGTTTCCGGTCGCTTCAGCGCTCGCGATCTGCTGGAGTCGATCCTCGACCCGAGCAAGGAAGTGAGCGATCAGTACGGCGCGGTCGAAATCCGCACCACGGATGAGCGGATCGTGATCGGTCGCATCGTGAACCTGAACACCGATAACGTGATGGTGAACACCGACATGATGAACCCGGGTTCAACCGTCTCGGTGGACCGGAAACTCATCGAGGTGATGAAACCTTCCAAGATCTCGATGATGCCATCGGGGTTGGTGGACACGTTCAAGGAAGACGAAGTGCTCGACATGCTGGCGTATGTACTGTCGCGTGGCGACCGGAAGCACGCGATGTTCGCGAAGTGAAGTTAGCCGCTTGCGGCTTCGCATGCGAAGCCGCAAGCGGCTAATCTCAAGTGGGTGAGGCGGGACTCGAACCCGCACGCCCCTTACGGAGCAGGAAATTTTAAGTCTCCGGTGTCTGCCATTCCACCACTCACCCAAGTGGTTGTGGAATCTTGGCAGTCCAGCGACCACTTGGCAAGGTGGCGACATTCACGAGCCAGGATTTCGTAACGCTTCCACTTCCGGTAAATCTTTGATCGCGTTCAGGCCGAATGCTTGCAGAAACTTTTTCGTTGTGCTGTAAAGCTGCGGACGACCGAGCGAATCGTGGCGGCCCGCGACGCGGACGAGTCCCCGTTCCATGAGTTGCCGCACCACCTCGCCACACGCCACGCCGCGAACCTTCTCCACCTCCGCACGCATGATCGGCTGTTTGTATGCGATCACGGCGAGCGTTTCCAACGTGGCCGGCGTCAGCTTGAGTTCGTGGCCCGTGCGTTTGAGGCGTGCGAGCCAGGGGTGGTAACGCGGCCGCGTCAGGAGTTGATAACCGCCGGCGATTTCCTCGATCTGAAATGCGGAGCCGTCGGCGTCGTACAACTCGTGCAACCGATCCACCATCGCTCGGGCTTCAGCAGCGTCGGCGAGATCGGCGGCTTCGGCGAGACGGCGGGCCGGCAGGGGTTCGTCGGCGAGAAGGAGAATCGCTTCAAGCCGTGCGAGTTTGGGATCGCGAGCGTGCGGGTCGAGGGCCGCCGCTTCGACGGTCTCGGGGCGAAACCGGAACGCGGTGGGAAGTGTGTGGTTCCCGGGTCGCGCCGAATGTGGGCGGACGGTTGCCGTGCCGTGACGCTGACGAAGGTGGAACATCCCTTCTCCTGCTGGCAACTCCGCGACCGCTTCGGTACACTTCCCGGACGCCCCCGGTTGGACGAAGGTAGCTTATGCTGTGGCGATACGCCGCGGAAGAGGGACTTCGCCGTGCCTGAGTTCTGGTCCGAATTCCTGCAACCACCGTGGAACATTGTCGCCGCCGGGGGGGTTGCGGCACTCCTGTTGTTCAGCTTCATCGGCGGATCCACGTTCTTCGCCATCTGGGCGGAACGGAAGGTTTCCGGCCGCATTCAGGATCGCCTCGGCCCCACCCGAGTCGGGCCGTTCGGGTTACTGCAATCGCTTGCGGACGGCATCAAGCTCATCTCAAAAGAAGATCACGCCCCCCTCGGCGCGGATCGCTTCCTGTTCAAACTCGCACCCTACCTCGCATTCTGCGCCAGTTTCATTGGTTTCCTCGCGCTGCCATTCGGGCAGAATCTTGTCGCACAGGAACTGAACGTCGCCGCGTTCTTCATGCTGGCCGTGCTTTCGAGTGAGGTATTCGGCGTGGTGCTTGCCGGTTACGCATCGGGCAGCAAGTGGTCGCTGTTCGGCGGCGTTCGCGAGGCGGCGCAGGTCGTGAGCTATGAGGTGCCGCGTGCGATGTGCGTCGTCGTGCCCATCTGCGTGGCCGGCACGCTGAACCTGAACATCATCGGAAGCCAACAGGTTGGCTGGTTCTGGAACTGGAACCTGTTCCACGACCCGTTCACCTTCGTCGCGTTCTTCGTGTTCTTCATCTGCGCAACGGCGAGTTGCAAGCGTGCCCCGTTCGACCTTGCCGAGGCGGAAAGCGAACTCGTCGCGGGGTTCCTCACCGAGTACAGCGGCATTCGCTGGTCGTACTTCTTCCTTGCGGAATACGGCAGCATGTTCGCCGTGAGCGGGTTGGCGAGCCTGCTGTTCCTTGGCGGCTGGCACACCGGTGTGTTGCCGTTCGAGCCAACGGCACAGTTTGGTTTCTGGGTCGGCAGCCTGCTGAACGCGGCGGTCTTCATCGGGAAGTGCTGGATGCTGGTGCTGCTCATGATGTGGTTGCGGTGGTCGCTGCCGCGGTTGCGAATCGACCAGGTGATGATGACGTGCTTGCAATACTTCCTGCCGATCAGTTGCGTGCTACTCGTGGGCGTGTGCCTCTGGCAACTGCTGGTGCCGTCTTCGGCCGCAATGGTGGTGACATACGTGCTGGCGTTCGGCTGGACGGGCTTCCTGGCTGTCGTATTCCTGAGCGTGCTCCGCACGCCTGCGGGTTCGGACGCGGCCCGTGGCGAACTCCCCGGTGCCTGGCATGACCAGCGCACCCCCGCAGACGTGAAGCCGAACTGAAACCGGAGGTGGATCGTGAAGCGGCCATCCATGATGGTGTTGGTGATGTTGGTCGCCGGGTTTTCCCAGACGCTGTTCTCGACACAGGCAGACGGGCGTAGCGCCAATCCCGCCGCGCAACCGAACCCGAAAGGCGACTCATCGCCAGTAACCGAGGCCGAACAGAAAGCCGCTGTCGCCGTTAAGAAACTGGTCGGCGGGACCACCACTCGGCTTGCAGCTTACCCGTACAAAACGATCCTCAGTGGGGTGACCCTTGACGAGAATCACCCGAATAAGCCGATCATCGGGGTGTTCATGAGTTATGGTGTGGTCGACGAGAAACTCGCGGGGCTGCTCAACGAGTTGAAACACCTCAGGAGTCTGGGCGGCCACGGCATCACGTTCAAACCGGGTGTCTTGAAACTCCTGAAGGATCACCCCACGCTGGAAACCCTCAGGCTCGAAGGTGCGGCTGACCTCACGGCACTCAAAAACTTGACCGACGGGCCGCCCATCAAGGAACTCACCCTCGGCCGAGAAAGCGAGTTCACCGCTGAGCACTTCGAGGCGATCGCGAAAGTTCCGTCGATCACGTCCGTGTCCGTGGATTCGTCCACCTTCACGGGTGCGGTTTCTCTCAAGGCGGAAATGCTCCGCCCACTCCACAAACTTCCGAAACTCGAATCGCTCGAGTACGTCGTTGACGACATCTCGCCCGAGAATCTCGCGGGATTCAAGTCTTTGAAGCGATTGAACTGTTTCGCTCCGAACAAGTCCGTGGCGTTCTTCGAAACGCTCGCCAAACTGCCCGCGCTGCGTTCCGTTCACTTGCACTGGTACTACCCGGATGACAATCCGACCGGCCCCGCGGGTGTCGCGAAACTCGCGGCGATAACGGAACTGACCGAGCTGCAAACCAACTTCCCGCTGGGAGACGCCAATCTGAAGGCTCTCACGACGTTGAAACAACTACAAACACTTAGCTTGCCTGCTTACCAATTTTCCCCGGAGAGCATGGGCCTGCTCGCGGCATTCCCCCGTCTGACCTCTTTCACCCTGCGGTATTCCGATAAACCCTTGACCGATCAAACCCTTGCGAAACTCAAGGAATTGAAAGGACTCAAGACGTTGCGGTTGCACATCGGCAAGATCTCCGAGGTTGGTGTGGTCGCCTTGTCGAACCTCACCGAATTGGAGGTCCTCGACCTCGCGGGGAGCCAATTGCAGCCGAACGCGGATAAGGCCATGCCCCACCTCGCCAAGCACGCGAAGTTACACGAGTTGCACCTTGGTAACGAAACTCCCATCGCGAACAACATCCTGACCGATGCGGGGTTGAAAGAACTCGCATCGCTGAAAAGATTGAAGACGCTACGCCTGTGGATCGGTCCTTTCACCGAGGTCGGCGCTGCGTCTCTGTCGTCCCTGACGGAACTTGAGACGCTCTACATTGCCTCAACAATACCCGGGGCCTCCAAAGCAACGCCGCACGTCGCAAAGCTAACAAAACTGCGTGACTTGGATATCAGTTCGGCGAGCATGTCTGACGTGAACGAACTTGTTTCATTGAAGGCACTGCAGGTCCTCCGACTGCGTAGTCAGTTCGGTGCCGCCACACCAAAGGGTGTTGACGTGCTCCAGAAGGCGTTGCCGAACCTGAGGGTCGAATAGGCGATCGGGTGGCGACTATCACTCGCCGGGTGATCCCACGTAAGAAATCTGTTTGCGTCTGGTTCCCGCGTTCGTAATCCTGACCCACTCAGTCCCTTGGAGTCGTCCAACGACGATGACCCTCCCCGTTGTCCTCTTCGCCGTCGTCGCGACCATCACGGCCGTCTCCGCCCTCGGGGTGGTGCTGGCCAAGAACATCGTGCGCATGGCGGTCTGGTTGCTGTTCACGCTCATCGGCGTGTCGCTGCTGTACTTCCTCCTCGGGGCCGAGTTCGCGGGAACTGTTCAACTCATCGTGTACGTCGGTGGAACGCTGATCCTCATCGTGTTCGGCGTGATGCTGACCGCACAGGGGCCACTGCGAGAACTCCGCACACGGCCAGCAGAATGGGTTATCGGCGGCATCGTCGGCGCACTGCTATTCGGCTTGCTGGTCACCGCGTCGTATCAGATCGCGCTACCGCCCGCCTCTGCGGACAACACGCTGCCGGGGCCGGGGCCACTCGGATTGACTTTCCTGGGCGTGACGGATGTGAGCCCGAACACGAACGTGACGGGCGTGCCGGATAGCGCGACGATCACGCGAAAGCCGGTCGCGTATCTGCTACCGTTTGAGATTGTGTCGGTTCACTTGCTTGTCGTGTTGGTTGGGGCCGCGTACCTCGCACGTGCAAAGCGGAGGGTGAAGGCATGAGCGAGTTGGGTATGCAGCCGTTCCTCATTCTGTCGGCGTTCATCTTCGCCTGCGGCGTCGTGTGCATCGCCACCAAGCGGAACGCGATTGGCGTGCTGATGGGCGTCGAACTCGTCCTGAACGCAGCGAACATCAACGTCGTCGCGTTCGCCCGCTTCAACCCCGCGTTCCGGCTCGACGGGCAAGTGTTCGCACTCATGGTGATCGTGCTCGCCGCGGCCGAAGCGGCCGTGGCGCTCGCGATCATTCTGAACTTCTACAACAACCACGCCACCGTGGACGTGGACTCCGCGGACTCGTTAAAGGGCTAGTTTCAAGTTCGAGGTTCCAAGTTGGTAAGCAGAATACTTGGAACCTGGAACCTGGAACCTGGAACTTCGCAAATGTTCGACGTCCCCGGCCGCATTTACGTTGTCGCCACCTTGCTGCCGCTGGCGGCTTTCCTGGTGCTATTGATCGCAGGAGCAACTCGTGCATTCTTTCGGCCGTTCCGCAAGCAGGGTGGGTTCGCTGGCGGCATGTACTGGGTATGCGGTGGCGACAAACCACTGAAGACGGGTGCTTACCTCGCGACGGGGTGCATGGCAGTCGCGGCCGGGCTGGGCGTTCTCGGGCTCGTGTGGGTTCTCACCGACCCCAGCGAGGGCTCGATCCGCGCCTCCAAGTGGGCCGAACGGATCGACTGGGTGCGTATCGGACCGCTCGACACATCACCACAGCCGGAATGGGAACTTCAGCGAGCAGCCGACGCGACCCGAGCCACGCCACGACTGGCGCTGGCGCTCGAAGTGGGCTACAAGATCGATCAACTCACCGCCGTCGTTTTCGCGATGGTCACGGTCATCAGCACGCTGATATTCTTGTTCTCGCTCGGCTACATGGCGGACGAGGTTCGGGAGACGGTCGAGGATCATCAGGTTGTTGAAAGAGTGGGAGGCGGGGAGACAAGGAGAGGGGGAGACAAGAATCACGGGGATCACTCCCCATCTCCCCATCTCCCACCCTCCCACTCTGGTTTTCACCGTCGCGGGCGGTTCGGGCGCTTCTTCCTCTTTCTGTCGCTGTTCTGCTTCTCGATGCTCAATCTCGTCATCGCGGACAACCTGTTCCAGGTGTTCGTGAGCTGGGAACTCGTCGGCGTCTGCTCGTTCTTCCTGATCGGTTTCTACTACGAACGCCCGAGTGCCAGCGCTGCGGCGAACAAAGCGTTCATCGTGAACCGCATTGGCGACGCGGGGTTCCTTGTCGGGATCATGGTCGCGTGGTCGTACTGCGGCACGCTGAACATCGAGGAACTGACTCGCCGTGTACGAAGCCCGGAGGCGGATTCGCACGGCACCTACGAACTCGCGAGTCGTGTCATCCGCGTGAACGCGGACCCGATTCCAGCGGCCGCGACGGCAGCCACGCCGCGTGACTACTCCCTCGAACCGCGAGACAAGCCCGGCACGGGCTCGCATGTGTTACTGTTCCCGCTCGCATGGGAAGAGCCGACCCACTTCCACGGCCCCGGGTATGGGAAGCACAAGGACAATGTCTTTGAGGTGCCGCCCCGAAGCGATTATCTCACCTACGGTGTGATGCCTTACGCCCTGTTCGTGCTCATGGGGCTCGGTATCTTCCTCGGCTGCGTCGGTAAGAGTGCTCAGGTGCCGTTGCAAACGTGGCTCCCCGATGCGATGGAAGGCCCGACACCCGTATCAGCACTTATCCACGCCGCCACGATGGTCGCAGCTGGCGTGTATCTCGTGGGGCGGTGCTACACCCTGTTCGCGCCCGAAGTGCTGCTAACCATCGCTTACATCGGTGTCATCACGCTGTTCATCTCCGCGACGATTGCCCTCGTGCAGACCGACATCAAGCGAATCCTGGCGTACTCGACGTGCAGCCAGCTCGGGTTCATGATGCTCGCGCTCGGCATCGGCGGGTGGGTCGCGGGGTTGCTGCACCTCATCACGCACGCGTTCTTCAAGGCTCTGCTGTTCCTCTGCTCGGGAAGCGTGATCCACGGTTGCCATCACGAGCAGGACATCCGCAAGATGGGTGGCCTGCGACGCAAGATGCCCGTGACCGCGTTCACCATGCTGGTCGGCGTGCTGGCGATCAGCGGGGCACCGCTCCTGAGTGGGTGGTATAGCAAGGATCAAATCCTCGCGACCGCAATGGGGTATGGCATCGAACACAAGCAACACATTTTGCTGATGGTGTTGCCGCTGGTGACCACGGGGCTCACCGCGTACTACATGTTCCGCTTGTGGTTCCTCACATTCGCCGGGAAGCCGCGAGATACGCACCTGAACGAGAAGGCCCACGAGTCGCCACTGGTGATGACGGTGCCGCTCGTGTTGCTTGCGGCCTTCAGCATTGGTGTCGCATGGGGTTGGCCGCTGTGGGACGCCAACGCCAGCTACCTCGGTCACGTTCTGGAGAAAGCCCAACCCGCATTCGTTCCCGTTCAGTTTGCGACCGAACACCACGAAGCCCACGAACATCACCTGACGGCAGGGGCGCTGGCCCTGTTGCTCGCGGTGAGCGGTGCCTGGCTCGCGTGGTGGCTCTTCGGCTGGCGACAGCCCGCGGATATGGAGATGTACCGCCCTGGTGGCCCAGGATACCGCTTCCTCCACGGGAAATGGTACTTCGACGAACTTTATGATGCGGCGATCGTAAACCCAACGATCACGCTGGCGAAGGCCGCCGCCGCCGTGGACAAGGCACCAACCGACCGGCCGCGACAGTTCGCTTTGCCGACTCTGGACGGGATTCTGAACACCGCGGCAGAGTTGTTTATCGTGTTCGGCCGGTCCCTGCGAGCTGTGCAAACGGGTCAACTGCGGACCTACGTCCTGACGCTGGCCTTGACGGCGGTGGCCGTCTTGGCGATTCTCACAGTTCTGGTGAAATGACTTCACGCGTAGCCGCGACCCGAAGGGGAGCGCGTTGAGATGTCGCGCTCCCCTTCGGGTCGCGGCTACGCACGATCCATACAAGGCCAAGGAATGCCTGAGTCCGATCTCACCTGGTTGTCGCTGTTGGTGTTCTTGCCAGCAGCATTCGCCACTGGCTTACTCGTATTCCCCGCCAAGTGGCACGAGGCCATGCGCTGGTGGGCGTTGTTCGGGGCCGCAGGCACGCTCGCCGTGAGCCTCTGCGTCGTCATCGGCTACTTCTCGATGATCGACCACTACCCGGACGCCAACGGATACCCTCGCTACGCCGTGGAAACCCGTCTCGACGCCCGCGCCGACCGCGACGCGAGTGACGCTGCTCAGCAGATTCCCAAGGTCAAGCAGTCGGAAGACTGGATCACCCGCCGGGGGTGGATCGCACGCTTCGGAGCACAGTACGCCCTCGGCGTGGACGGCATCAGCCTGGCGATGGTCGTTCTCACGACTGTGGTCATGTTCTTCGCGATCATCGCATCGTGGAAGATAGAGCACTCTGTGCGGGGCTACCTCGCGCTCGTGTTGGTGCTGGAAAGCGGCGTCATCGGTGCGTTCGTGGCACTCGATTTCTTCCTCTTCTACGTCTTCTACGAGATCATGCTGATCCCGATGTTCGTGCTCATCGGGCTGTGGGGCGGGGCTCGGCGAAAGTACGCGGCGCTCAAGTTCGTGATTTACACCCTCCTCGGTAGCGTCGGGTTGCTGGTCGCGCTCATCGGGTTGTACACGGTGAACGTCCGCGATTTCGTCGATCAGGAAGACGTGAAACAGCGTGCGGTCGAGATCGCGAAAGCAGAACACGGGCCAACGCCGACGGCCGAGCAAGTGGCGCAGGCGGCGGAACGGGTCACGGTTCACACCTTCGACTTCGTGACGCTCGGCAAAGTCGGGCGAGCTGTCATGCTCGTGCTGAACGGTCAGGAAGAACGGCTGGCGCCGCAACTGAAGTTCGGCGAAAGCGGGAGCAATGATCCCTCGAAGCAAGTGGGGCTGTTCGCCCCTGGTGTGAAGACTGAGGATGCGATTGCCAGACTCAAGAGCCAACCCGTTTGCACGAAGCAGTTCCAGTACCTGTTCTTCGCGATGCTGTTCCTTGGGTTTGCGGTGAAGGTGCCGATCGTGCCGCTGCACTCGTGGCTGCCCGACGCGCACGTCGAAGCCCCGACGCCGATCAGCATGATACTCGCGGGGGTTCTGCTGAAGCTCGGCGGCTACGGCCTCATCCGTGTCGCGTTCCCGATCTGCCCGTGGGCCGCGTCGGAACTCGCGTGGTGGATCGGGTTGATTGGCGTCATCGGGATCGTGTACGGCGCACTCGTGGCAATGGGGCAGACCGACTTCAAGAAACTGCTCGCCTACTCGTCCGTGAGCCACATGGGCTTTGTCGTTCTCGGCCTCGCCGCTTGGGGTTCCGGGAATCACTCGCAATACTGGCAGTGGGGGATCAACGGTGCCGTGTTCCAGATGTTCGCCCACGGTGTCACGGCGAGCGCGTTGTTCTTCGTTGTGGGCGTGATCTACGACCGGGCACACCACCGCGACGTGAACCGCTTCGGCGGGCTGAAAGAGCCGATGCCGCTGTACTCGGGGTTCGCCGCGATCCTGTTCTTCGCTTCGATGGGCTTGCCCGGTCTGTGTGGCTTCGTGGGCGAGTTCATGGTGTTGGCCGCCGCGTGGGACTTCTCGCCGACACTCGCCGTTCCCGCGATCCTGAGCGTGATTCTCACAGCCGGTTATCTACTCTGGACGTGGCAACGTGTGTTCCTGGGAACGAACGAGCAGACGCAGAGCTACCCGGACCTGTCACCACGGGAAGCGGCCGTGCTGTTCCCGTTCGTGGCGCTGGCGATCGCGCTGGGAATCTTCCCGCAGGCAATCCTCTTCAGTTGGGTCGATCCGAGCGTGACCGGCTGGGTCGCAAACCTGTCCGTGTTGAAGTGAAGTAGTGGTAGGTTCCCAGGTGTTTACCTCTTGGTAGTGTTCAACGAAGAAAGCCCACGAGCAAACTCGTGGGCTTTCCTTATTTCGGGTCCGGCGGATCGGGTGGGTCGCGTTTGCGTTTCCGGTCGCGGGAAAGCGAGTCCTCCAGAACCTTCACAACCGTCATCGTCGCCCACACGGCGGCACGAGTGAATCCGCGGGCGACTCGCTCCAGGTCGGTGGGCTCGGGCGGGGGTTTAGTAGGCGTCGCTTTTGGGGTCGCCCATGTTTGGGCTGCCCCCTTTATCATGCCCGCTGTCCATGACAACGGTAGCATCTCCATTCATCCCCGCCGCCGCGATGGCGTCGAGCCTCGCCTTCTCCGGATCCGTTTCCAGTAGCACCAAGGGCTTGGCCGGGCCGGAACCCATCAACTCGCCCCAGCCCTGCCAGCCATCGACCTGCATACAGATGGCCTTGATCGCGGCCATGATCGGCATGGCGAGGAACAGGCCCGACATTCCCCAGATTTCTTCCCAAAACAAGCACGCCAGGAGCACGGTTGTCGCGTTCAAATCCATGCTCCGGCCCATCACCCAGGGGACAAGGATGTAACCCTCAAAGGTGACGACCCCGACGTAGAAACATCCGATGAGCAGAGCCATGGTCGGATCGACGAACAGCATCGCGTCGAGCGTTGGCGGGATGCCGGCGGCGATCGTGCCCAGGTACGGGACGTAGCTCAGCACGGCGACGAGCAACGCCCACAGATACCAGTACTTCAGCCCGGCCGCGTTGTAGACTGCCCCGAGTACGACCGCGAGGGCGATATTCACGATCGTTCGCCAGATCAGGTACGTGCGGATCGCTGTGGCCATCTCTGCGAGCGCGGTCGTGACCCGGCTCTGCGTCTCGCGGGACGGGCCAAAGATGGCCCTGACCTTGTCGGCAAGCATCTGCCCTTCGAGCAGAAGGAACAGGGTGATGAACATGATCAGAATCGCCTGCCAGAGCCGCCCGCCAGCGGCCGCGACGATCGACTGAATCGCGTCCGAGATCTTGGAACTCGTGAAGTAGTCCTTGGCGTACTTGTAGACGTTCGATTGATCGGGGTCGGGGTGAAGTGCGTGGTCGAGCTTGTACGGGATCACAGCGCTCAGGTTCGTCTGGATCTTCTTGTACTGCTCTCTCCACTCTTCTTCGGTCTTCGGCAATCCCTCGATCGTTCGGGGGATGGCGACCGCGAACGCGACGAACACGACAAGGAACGACACCACTGCGGCGAGAAGCACTGTGACGCACGAGAAGAACCAGGGCACTCGCATGTAGTTGTGAAGGAAGCGTGCACCAGGATAGAGAATCGATGCCATCAGCACTGCGAGGATCAGCGGGATGAACAGATTCCCGCCAAGCTTCATCAGGGCGGCAATGCCCAGCATGGCTGAGAGGTTCAGCCCAATCCGGGTGGCGGTCGTGAGATTCAGGTTCATCGTGCGCGAATCCCGAATATTGCCCGGCGTTTTCGCCGAGTCTTCTAACCCCGGCAAGCCGGGGGCTAATTATCAGACCCCGTCAATCTGCTCGGCTGCCGAGAGCGTGTTCACCAGAAGCATTGCAATCGTCATCGGCCCAACGCCTCCGGGAACCGGCGACATCGCCCCGGCCACTTCCGCCACTCCCGGATGCACATCGCCTGCCAACTTGCCGTTCACACTGTGCATTCCCACGTCGATCACTGTGGCTCCTGGCGTCACCATGTCCGGAGTGATCGCGTGCAGCGCACCGGCCGCCACGATCAGGATGTCGGCACGTCGGCACACCGCTGCGAGGTCGCGGGTACGGGTGTGCGCAACGGTCACGGTGGAGTCGCAACCCGCGGGGTTCGCCTTCGTCTGCTTTTGCATCATCATCAGGGCTTGCGGCTTGCCGACGATGTTGCTGCGGCCGACGACGACAACTTCCTGACCAGCGGTCGCAATTCCATTGCGGTGTAACAGTTGTACCACCCCGTGTGGAGTACAGGGGTAGTAACGGGGGTGCCCGGCGGCGAGCAAACCCACATTTTCTGGGTGAAAGCAATCGACGTCCTTGGCCGGGGACACGGCCCGAATGACCGCGTCCTCGTCGATTTGCTTCGGGAGAGGAAGCTGAACGAGAATACCATGAACCGCGGGGTCGTGGTTCAATTTTTCGATCAGTTCGAGCAATCCGGCCTGGGTCGTGTCGGCTGGTAGCGTATGAACCCACGATGCGAAACCGACATCCGAGCAAGCCTTGTGCTTGTTGCGAACGTAGACGTGGCTCGCGGGGTTGTCGCCGACGATCACGGCCGCGAGGCCGGGAGATCGCTTCCCGGTCGCGGCACGGGTCGCCACCGTGGCAGCCACTTCGGCGCGAATGGTGGCCGCGAGGGCCTTGCCGTCCAGCTTCGTCGCAGTCATTTGAACTCCCAAGCCACCGATAGAAATCGGTCGGCTTCGATTAGCCAAGACGTTCCACCAACTTCGGCAGCACTTGCCCGGATGGCCCGTAGAGCCCGACATCCGCATGTCGGCTCGCCTCAGTGGGCGTCAGGTTGATCTCGACCACCTTCGCGGCCGGTTGCTTCCGCCCCTTCGCGACCGGGATCAGCGACGCCGCCGGGTGAACGACTGCCGACGTGCCCACGACCAGCAGAACGTCGCACTCGTGAGCGGCGACAAGAGCTGGCTCCCAGATGTCGTTCGGTAGTGCCTCGCCAAACCACACGATGTCGGGTCGCAATTGACCGTGGCAGTGCGGGCATTCAGGCGCCTCGCCGAGCGGTTCAAGTCCGCGGTCTTCGACCTTCGCACAGCAAAGGCAGCGGGTGCGGTGCAGGCTGCCGTGAATTTCGAGGATGTTCTTGCTGCCCGCGGCACGGTGCAGGCCGTCCACGTTTTGCGTCACGAGTGTGAAGCGGTCGCCCCAGCGTTCTTCGAGCTTCGCGAGTGCGTAGTGGCCGGGGTTGGGCTTCACCGTCTTCACGTTCGCCCGGCGAGCGTTGTAGAAGTTCCACACCAACCCAGGATCTCGCTCGAAGCCTTCGGGGCTGGCTACGTCTTCGATGCGGTGGCCTTCCCACAAGCCGTCGGAAGCGCGGAACGTCGGGACGCCGCTCTCGGCAGATACGCCGGCGCCGGTGAGCACGCACACACGCTCGGCGAGACGAAGCCAATCGGCGGCACGGATCAAGTTGTCGTCAGTCATGATGTTCCTCCGGCGGCCGACCGGTTCACCGTGAACGATAACGGATTACGGCGAAAGCGACAAGGAACCCTAGCGGGAGAAGAATGAGACCGGAAGCAATGGCACGCGGATGACGCGGATGAAACGCGGATCAAGAGGATCAAACAAAACCAGGATTAACCACAGAGTCACAGAGGGCACAGAGACAAGACAACTACCGAGAGAATGCAGGAGTTGAACACACTCTGGTCTCGGCCTTCTGTCTGCTCTCTGTGCCCTCTGTGACTCTGTGGTTAATCCGGATTTGGTCTTCTCTGATCGGTTTTCAATCCTGGCTTTCATCCGCGTCATCCGCGTGCCATTGCTTCGGCTTCGACTGCTGATGTCTCACTCGCCAAAAGGCCAAAGTCGTTCGCCTCCTCGTGACAACCTTCGTGTTGTGACTTACACTGACTCATGAGGCAGCATTCCACCACCACCGCGGAGTTCACCGTGAGCATCGTTCGCATGGGCATGGCAGAAGACGACAAGTTCGGCAGCGGGTACGAGGCCATCTTCGGGAAGAAGGCTGGCAAGGCAGCCCCCGCCAAGGCAGTGGCACAGAAGCCCGCCGCCAAGAAACCGGCTCCCGCCAAGAAACCGGCCAAGAAGAAGTGAGCTCGTTGGCAGCCCCGGGCAAGCCCGGGGCTTCTGCCTATAATGCCTGTGATGGAACCGACTGCACCCACCGCGATCCGCACCGACGCACTCACACGCATCTACTCCAAGCCACGCAAGCGGCGCTGGTGGTGGAGCAAGAAGCCTACAACCGAAGAATCTCGCGACTTCGTTGCTCTTGACGGAGTCTCGCTTGAAGTCCGCCCGGGCGAACTCTTCGGCCTGCTTGGCCCGAACGGTGCCGGCAAAACCACGCTCATCAAGATCCTCACCACGCTGCTGGCACCCAGTGCCGGCTCCGCATTCGTTGACGATCTCGACGTGATCACGCAGGCCGACAAGATTCGCCCGCTCATCAACATGGTCTCGGGCGGCGAATCGTCGGGCTACGGCATCCTGAACGTCCGCGAGAACCTCTGGCTGTTCGCGCGTATCTACGGCGTGCCAACGGCCGTCGCCCACGAACGCATCGACAAGATGCTCGAAGTCGTTGGGTTGACCGACAAGGCGAAGAGTCGTGTCAGCTATCTCTCAACCGGTCAGCGGCAGAAGATGAACTTCTGCCGCGGCTTCATCACCGATCCAAAGATCCTGTTCCTTGATGAACCGACGCTCGGGTTGGACGTGACCAGCGCTCGCGCCATCCGCGTGTTCATCCGCGAGTGGATGCGGGAGCGACCCGACCGCACGCTGCTTCTGACGACGCACTACATGGCGGAAGCGGATGATCTGTGCGACCGCCTAGCGATCATCGATCAGGGACGCGTGTTAGCCTGCGACACCCCGACGAACCTGAAACGCCGCGTGCAGAAGTACCCGCTGTACGAACTGACGCTGGCTCCCGGCACGGGTGCGAACGACTGGGCACACCTGGAGAAACTGCCCGGCGTGCATCAGTCGAAGGCCACGACCACGCCGACGACTGTGGAACTGAAAGTGTCGTTGCTCGAAGAGTCAGCGATTGGCACTGTGGTGCAAACGCTCGTGACCGGCGGCGACCGTATTCTGAGCCTCAAGAAAGTGGAGCCGACGCTCGAAGATGTGTTCATCGAACTGGTCGGCCACGGTCTGTCGGATGCCGAAACCAAGCCGGCGTGATTCCCTCTCGTTGGCAAGTTATGGCTGAAACCACAACACTGCCCGTAGCCGTGGGCGCGTGGCGCTGGTAGTCTTTTCCGCGTTACCCCCATGTCCGCCGGGGCCACGCCGTGACGCTGTTGATCGTTCTCGTTCTCGTGACGCTCGTGCTGTTCACCATGTTCCTCGGTGGCGGCCTGATCGCGCAAGGGTACCTCTATCAGTCGCCCGCCGAGCGATTGCCACTGCGGGCACTCGCGGCCGCCGCGCTCGTCGGATTGTTCCTCACTATGTGGGTGTGGATCGACCAGAAGAACCCCCGCAAGTACGACACCTTCTTCGAGTTCGCACCTTACGAAACCAAGACATTCGACGACATGGAAGCGATCCGCTGGGTATCGCCCGACGGGAGCAAATTACAGGTGGACCCATCTGGCAACCCGGTCGAAGTGGTGGTGAAGTTCAAGCGAGGCGTGGGCGAGAAGAAGAACATCTTCCTCGACGACGCGGGCGAGCCGTTCCAGTTGAACAGCAGCGGCAAAACCGGCGTGTCCTACATGACCGCGGCAATCAAAATGAAGCCCGCCCCGGACCTCGAAGCGATCCGGTTCGACGCTCAGTTAACGAAAGATAAGCGGACGTACGTCAACAGCCCGGACGGCCGCAAGTTCATCGAGGAACGCGGGAGCCGCTACGTGAACGCGGATCAACTCGGTGTGGTCTACGTGCCGACGACGGGAACGGTGATCGTGGCGCTGTTTATCAATTTTGTGCACTTCGTGGTGTGGTTCGTGGCGTTCTGGCTCATCCTTCAGTTCAGCCGGGGGCACTCGGCGATCATGGCAGGATCGTTCGGGCTGATCACGATGTTGCTGGTGCTGCCGTTGTTGTTCGGCCCGAATCGCAAGCCGAAGACACCCGAGGAAGCACCGAAGGTTGCGACACGAACAATTCTCGAACCAACGACATGCACCGAGCGCGTTTAGCGTCCGCCCCATCGGGGCGGCGCTACCGAGCGTGAGCGCACCGCCCCGATGGGACGGCCGCTAAACGTGGTTGGTTCACTTCACCAGTTCCGGCAGGTACTTCACCGGCAGCGTGCCCTGGCTCAGCACCGCTTCGTGGAACTTACCCAGGTCGAACCTGTCGCCACGTGCTTTCTGCACCTCCTGCCGCAACTTGTAGAACGCGGTACGGCCGACGAAGTACGTCGAAAGCTGCGTGCTGCTCTGCTTCGACCGCGAAATCTTCCCCACCGCTTCCGCCTCGGTCTGGAAGCCGCGTTCCATCAACAACTTCTTCGCCGCCTCGTCGGTCATGTTCTCGCAGTGCATCTTGTGGTCGAGGATCGCGTTGATGACCGCCCGCTGGTAGAACTTCAACTGGTGCAACCGCAGCGACAGATCACCGTCGCCGTAGCCCTGGTCGAGCATCATCTGCTCGGTGTACACGGCCCATCCTTCCGCGAACGTGCCCGAATACAGCACCTTCCGCACCAGCGACGGATAGCGGTTCGAGTACGCGAGTTGAACGTAGTGCCCCGGGTATGCTTCGTGGATGGTGAGCACCTGGAGCATTGCCGAGTTGTACTCGCGGAGGAGCGTTTCCACTCGTTCGGGGCTCCAGTCAGCGGGGGGCGGCGCAACGGCGTATAGGCTGTCGGCCTTCGGGTCGAGCGGCGGCGCGGGGTTCAGGTACGCCAGCGAGAAGCCACGCTGGAACTCGGGCATCTCCACGATTTTGCAGGTATCCGGGTTCGGCAGTGTCAGGATCTTCTTCTCGGTGATGAACGCCTTGATCTTGCCCACGGTCTTGCGAGCGTCGGCCACGAGGTCTTCGGGCTTACCGTGATTCTTGCCAAGTTCCGCGAGCACCGCCTCAATCGCAGCGCGGCGCCCAGTTACGTCGTCCTGCGGGACGGGCTTGCCTGGGAAGAGCTTCGACCACAGTTGCTTCGCGACGTACCACATCTCGCGCTCAACGCGGTCGGCTTCCTCCTCGGCGAGTTTCAGCACTTGATCGGCCGTCAGCCCGGCGTCGAGCTCCAGTTCCAGCTTCTTGGCGAACTTCTCCTTGCCGAGCCGCCATTCACCCTTCGACTTTGGCAGCAGTTCCTTTTCGAGGAACGTCTGGTAGTCCTGAAGCGCGGCAACCGCGGCCTTGCACGGCGTCGCCAGCGGTTCGCTGCCGGGGGTTTCGCCTGAGATCGTGTAAATCTCCTTCTCGAAGAACGCGATCGCCCCGAGGTTCCGCTTGATGGCGACCTGCGTCAGTTCCTGGGGCGGATTCTTCAGGCTCGCTTTCGCAGCGGCGACGATCTTCGGAATCTGCGTGATCCGCTTGGCGGCGTTCTGCACGTTCCGTTCGCGTGGCAATGTCGATTGCGTGAACAGCAGGAACACGCCATCCGACATGTATTCGCCGTAGACGCGGGGGTCGAACACGAACCGGTTGTCGTTCTCGGCAGACCAAAGGGAGTAGGTGAGGTTCGCCAGCCAGATGTCGAGGTCGATCTGCACACTGCGGGAGAGTTCATCGCGTTCGAGAGTCTTGGGCAAACGTGCGAGCCACGTCCGAGCGCGTTCGAGATCCTTGGCGCGAGCCGCGGGGGAAAGGTCGTCGAGCCGGTCGTCGTGTTCGTGGTTCCCCTGCTGTGTGGCGAACAGCGGGTGAGCCTCAAACTCTTCGGCGAGCCATGTCTGGAATAACTTGCTGAACACGGCGTCTTCCTTGATGGGTGCCGGTGGTTTCGGTGCGGCGGGTTTGTCCTTGTCTTCGGCAGATGTTTCGCCGGGAAGGGACATCATCGCGGCTCCAAGCAGCAATGCGAATGCGAAAAAGACGCGGTACATCGTGAGTTCCTGAATCTTCGGCCCGAAGGGTTGGTTACCGTCGCTCAGGGCGTGTGTGCCCATCAACATGAGGTTAGGCGCAACCGGAGTGGTTGGTCATCCCGATTTGGCGTGAACGCCGAAGATTGCGCTGTCGTGGAAACACGCTGGGTTGGAAATCAAGCAAAAGGCCCGCGAACAAGTCGCGGGCCTTTACGAGTTTTCCCTGCATGCCACACGATTAGTCAGCCGATTCGCCGTTCTTTTCGAGGGCCATGCTCACGCAGTTCCCCTTACCGTGATAGGCAACTTCGGTCATGAAGCCCCTCATCAGCAGCAGACCGCGACCGCAGGGGCGTTCGAGGTTCTCGATCGCCGTGGGGTCGGGCACATCCTCGGGGTTGAACCCCTCGCCCTCATCGGTGATCTTGATCTCGAAGCGTGTCGGGCGAATGCAGTAGGCGACGAAGACCCGCTTGTCGGGGTCCATTTGGTTGCCATGCTTGATCGCGTTGACGAGTGCTTCTTCGAGAGCGAGCTTGATTGAGAAGATGTCGCGTTCGCAGTATGCGGAATTCTGGAGTGCCGATTCGACCAATTCTTGAACGCGCCGGGCCTCGGCCAGATCGCTGGCAATCGTGACTTCGGCGGTTTGGTCAGGGCACATGGTGGGAAGTCGCAAGGTGCCAGAATCGAAGAACGGCCAGAAGTTTCAGGTTCCAGGTTTCAGGTTCCAAGTTGAAACACTGAGTCGTAGGTGTTTCAACTTGGAACCTGAAATGGATCAAAACATCTGCAAGCCAGCTTGCTCGTCGAGCGCGATCGTCAGAATGCGGTCGAGCTTCGTGATTTTGAATACGTCAAGGATGTCCTTGGCGATGTTGCAAAGCACGAGTTTGCCCTGGACCGCTTGCAATTTGCGGTGCAGCGTGATGAGCTTGCCCAGCGCGGCACTGGACATGAACTCCACGTTGGCGAAGTTCAGCAACACCTTGCGGCGGCCGAGTTCATCGACGAGGCGGAACAGGTCGTCGCCGATCATCTGAATGTTTTGTTCATCCAGGATCTTCTTGTCGACAAAGTTGACGACTGCGATATCCCCGATGTCCTCGACCTCAAGCCGACGGCGGCGGGCGGGTTGGGACGACATACCTGCACCTTACCCCAGTGAGGGGTGAACGCGACAAATGCTCATCCGGAAATGGAGACACAACCGGTGAGCGGAACCAAGCGAGTATCGAAAATCATTCTGCTTTCGTGCCACCCTGTCAAGGGGGGCAAGATTCATTTTATCCGTGCGGCAGGATATCCGCCAGTGCTCTGCCGGTCAAAACGACACATCGGCACTCTACATCTGCGTTTCTCAAGCTCCCGTTACCACGTTCACCGGAATCTTTATCGCTCCGGGAACAACCGAGCTACCGCCACGGGCGATGGCGTTCAGCGTCAGGTTGACGATCAACCACTCGTGGCTTCGGCCGATCGCCTCCAAGCCCTTCACCAGTGCGACGCTATTCAGGTAGGGGTTCGGGTTGATTTCCAGCACGTGAAAGTCGCCTTCCGCGTCCATCCGGAGGTCGAGTCGGGCGTAATCGTGGCACCCGAGGAGGGCGAACCCCCTGGCCGCGATGGCGCTAAGTTGTTCCCAGGCTTCTTGCGGCACTTGGACCGGCGCGATGACGGGTGCGGCCTTATACTCGTCGCTCGCCTCGTCCCACTTCGCGGTGAACGTGTAGACGGGCCAGCGGTTCGTTCGGTCGCCGTTGTACGCGATCTCGGATGGCGGAAGAACGGTGACCGCACGCTCGGGGCCGTCCTCGAACACGTGAACCAGGAACTCCCGCCCTGGCACGAACTTCTCGACCAGCACAGGCGGCCCATACTTCGTCAGTACATAATCGATCCGTGCCAGCAGTTGGTCGCGTGAGGTGACGACACTTCCCTGATCGATGCCGATGCTCGCGTCCTGCATCGCGGGCTTCACGATTGCCGGCCAACCGCCGCGCCAGACCGGAATCGGCCCGTTCTCGACCACGATGTAGGCAGGTGTCGGGATGCGGGCGGCCGTCAGCAGGTGCTTGACGCGAATCTTGTCGCGGCCGAGCGTCAAAGCCGACGACGGACACCCCGTGAACGGGATGTTCAGCCATTCCAGCATTGCGGCGACCGATACCTCGGTGGCCGGGTGGGTGGCGAGCCCCTCGAACAGGTTGAACACGGCAAGCGGTGGGTGGTCGCGGAGTTCGTCGAGGAGTTCACGCGGGTCGTGAGCAATCCCCAACTGGCGGACAGCGAACCCCGCGACAGCGAGGATCTTGGCAGTGTCTGCAACCGTGTCGAGGATGTCGTATTCGGACCCCGCCTCGGGATGGTTAGGCGGTAGCACCGGACGGTTGAACAACACGAGAACTGGTGGCTTGGCCATGCTGCGTCTCGACGCTCTCGACACTCGTTGTAACCTCCGCCCGTTGCGGGCATTCTCTCGTTATCGGATGTCGAGACCAATTCCGGGAGTGGTTTCCGGGAAAACGACAAAACGGTTCGTACTTTATCCCGATGAAAGTCACCAAGATTACCGCCGAGTCGCAGCGAGTCCCGCTCGGGAAGCCGACGCGCATTCCCCTCACCGACCCCAAGCCGACCGGCCCGAACGCCGTCGAGTTGGTGACCGTTCAACTCGAAACCGACGCCGGGCACACCGGGCTTGGGTTCAGTTACGTCCTTGGCCCAGGGGCGTCGGCGATTCGCTCGCTGATCGAGACGGAACTCGCTCCGCTGGTTCTGGGCGAAGACCCCCGCGACACCGAAAAGCTGTTCGCCAAGGTAGAGGGGCACTTCCGGGCCGCTGGTTTCGCGGGGCTCGCCGCACGCGCGTACTCGGCACTCGACATCGCGCTGTGGGACATCAAGGCGAAAGCGGCCGCGTTGCCACTGTTCCAACTCCTCGGCGGAGCAAGGACCGCGAGTGGGTTCTTCGTCTCGGACCTTGGCCTGGGTGGGCGAGACTCTGCCGAAGTGGTGAAGGCGGCGAAGCCCCTGATGAAGCAGGGCGCGACGGGTGTTCGCATCGAGATTGGCGGCGGCGACGTGCAGGCCGATGCCGAGCGTGTGCGGGAGATTTCGGACGGCCTCGGCGACGATGCGTGGGTCGGCGTGGCAGCCGACGGGCGATTCGATCTGGGGACCGCACAGGCACTGGCCCACTTCTTCGAGGACATCGGCATCGACTGGTTCGAGGATCCGATCCCCGCGGCCGACGAGATTGGTTACGCGAAGTTGGCGGGCCTGATGGAAACGCCGCTGGCAGTGGGGAGCGGCTTCGGGTCGCGGGAGGCGTTCTTCCGCGTGATTCGGGCCGGGCAAGTCCGCACGATTCGCCCGGATGTGTGCCGCCTGGGTGGGATCACGCCGTTCCTGAAGGTGGCCGCGGTCGCGGAGGCGTTCCATGTGGCCGTGTCGCCCGTGCGAATGCCGGAAGTGAGCGTCCATCTGGCCTGCGGCCTGAGCGTGGTCCCGCACGTCGATTCGGTGTCGTGGTTCAAGGACGTGTTCGCGGGCGGCCCGAAGATCGAGGGCGGCAAGCTGGTACCGAGCGCGGAACCGGGCCTGGGGCTGATGTTGAAGTGAGTGCGATTCTCACTCGAAGAACTTCTTCACCTGCACCGCGAAGCCTGGCAACACGTCGGGCAGCGTGAGTTCGTCGCCGTTGTGCATCCGGAGTGGAAATTCCTCGGCACGGAAGACCGCCAGGGATTCACTCTCGGGATCGAGCACGATCACAACAGTCACTCCTGCTTTGATGTACTCGATGGCCTTATCTGTCATCTCTCCGATGCGATCGGAGGGCGACCGCACTTCAATTACCAGATCTGGCGGGACGGGAAGCGGCCCCTTTGGTGCCCCGGCATCCTTTGCCAGTTTCGAGTAGCTCACGTAGCACACATCTGCCCCACGGTATCGATCAGGGGAGGATTTCGTGCGGATGAAGCTGTCGTTCCCCATCACCCAGCCCAGACGATTCTCTCGCACGAACGCGGTGATGAGATAGTTCGCCGTGCTGCACACGACGCCGTGTTCCATCCCTGGCATGGGATACCTCACAATTTGGCCGTCGACGAGTTCGACACGCTTGTCGTCACCGTGCAGACGAAGGAACTCGTCGCCCGTTATCAGCGGTTCGGTCGCGGTTGTACTCATGAAATGCTTCCTGTCGGCCAACTCGCTTGCGGTTACTCTGCGAGTTTACCACGAGGCGTGAATTGCTACCATCGCATGCGGTTTGCGGGGGTGCCTCTGGGGATTTTGGTCGGCGAGCGGCGCACCGTAAGGTCGCCGGTGGTTTTCAAAGGCTTTATCAAGCACCGGCGACCTTACGGTGCGCCGCTCGCCAATAAATCAAACCGCACCCCGGGTTGCGAAGCGGGGTGGAATGCGCAGGCGGTGCGGGTTATGCTCGCATTGTCGTCCGGAGGAAGCGCATGAAGCCTCTCTACCCACTGCGGTTCGAGCCGATCTTCAAACACAACCTGTGGGGCGGTCAGCGCTTGCCTGGGTTCCTGAACCGCACCCCGCCCCACGATAACGCCATCGGCGAAGCCTGGGTCGTCAGCGACGTCGAAGGGAGCCTCAGCCGCGTCGCTGATGGCGTACTCGAAGGGACCACACTCCGCGAGCTCCTCGCTGCCGATGCCGCACGCATCCTTGGCACCGCCACGGCACCACAGGGCAAGTTCCCACTGCTGCTGAAGTTCATCGATGCTCGCCAGGAACTTTCGGTCCAGGTTCACCCGAACGACGAGCAGGCCGCGAAACTCGGGCCGGGGATGTTCGGCAAAACCGAAGCGTGGGTCGTGCTCGACTCGTGCGAGCAAACGAGCCGCCTTTACGCGGGCTTCGCGCACGGCATCTCCGCAGACTGCTTCCGCAAGGCACTCCGCGACAAGACCACGCCCGGCACGCTCCACAGTTTCACGCCGAAGCAAGGCGACTGCCTGTTCCTCGAAGCGGGGACGGTTCACGCCATCGGTGCGAATCTGCTGATCTTCGAGGTGCAACAAACCTCCGACATCACCTACAGACTGTACGACTGGGACCGCGTCGATTCGCAAACTGGCAAGCCCCGGCAACTCCACATCGAGGAAGGGTTGGCGGCGTCGGACTTCGGCCGCGGACCGTGTAACCCGGTGCGACCCAAGGTGAACGACTCCGAGGGCGTTCGCCGCGAATTGTTGGTGAACTGCGAGTACTTCACTCTGAACCGCCTGACGAGCCGGGTGCCGTTCCGGATCGGGGCGAAGGGCCAGTGCCGAATGGTCGTGTGCGTGGGCGGCTCGGGGGAAATCTTGTGGAATGGTCACCGCTCCGCAATCGCAACGGGGGACACAGTTCTGCTGCCGGCCGAGGTCGGCGAAGCGACGTGCGTGCCTTCGCGTGAGGTTGTACTGATGGAGTGCGGCTTGCCTCAGTGACGTGCTTCTTGGCGAGCGGGGGACGTCAGTCCTCCGAGTTCCGCGAATAGCAAGACACTCGGCGGACTGACGTGCCCCCGCTCGCCAAGATTGCCATTCATCCTTCTTTCTCCTTCCCTTATCCTGCTGGGAAGGAGATCCTGCATGAGTGCCGTTGTCGAGTCGCTGCCGGTCGAGGAACGTGCTCCCCACCCGGTGCGAAAGATCGAGAACGTACCGGGTCGACTCGGATCGTGGGCCGCGAATGTGGTCCGTGCCCGGATCGCCTTGCCGTGGCGTCGCCGACTCGCCAGGGCCGCGCTGTACATCCCCAAGATCCGCTACTGGGAAGAACAGTTCGCCAGCCTCTCCGACGACGGCATGTTGGCCAAGAGCATGGAGTTGCGGGGGAAAGCTCGCGGGAACTGGGGGCTGGACCTCCTGCTCCCCGAGGCGTTCGGCCTCGTGAGCGTGGCGATTCAGCGGGCACTGAGCATCCGGCCGTTCGACGTGCAACTCGCCGGCGGGGCCGTCATCCACTTCGGCGGGCTCGTCGAACTCGCAACCGGCGAGGGGAAGACGGTCACCGCGTCGCTTCCGACGTATCTGAACGCATTGCTTGGCAAGGGCGTTCACGTCACCACGGTCAACGATTACCTGGCACAGCGCGACGCCGAGTGGATCGGGCCGGTTTACCAAAAACTCGGGCTCAGCGTCTCGTGTCTGTTCCAGAAGATGGAAGACGCGGCACGGGTCGATGCGTACCGCCAGGACGTCACGTATGGCACCGCGGCCGAGTTCGGCTTCGACTTCCTGCGGGATCGTCTGAAGGTGCGTGGCGGCCAGACCACGGCCGCACCGTTCTGGGCTCCGTGGTTGCCGGGTGCGGGTGCGGCCCGTCTCGACCCGCGAGTGCAGCGACCGTTGCACTTCGCCATCGTGGACGAAGCGGACAGCATCTTCATCGACGAAGCCAAGACGCCGCTCATCATCGCGAACCCGACCCGGCTCGCCGAGCCAGAAGAGCGACTGATCTACGAATGGGCCGACAAGGTCGCACGGACGCTCGTGCGGGGCGAGCACTTCAACCTCGATCTGAAGAAGGAAAAGCTCGAACTGACCGACGCCGGGCGGAAGCAGGTTCGTTACTCCGACCCGCCCACGGGGAAGCACGCCAAGGCGATGGACAAGGTTCTGGATTCGATCGAGAAGGCACTTCAAGCTCACTACCGCTTCATCCGCGACCAGCAGTACATCATCAGCAGCGAGAAGAAGATCGTCATCATCGAAGAAGGGACCGGCCGCCCGATGCCCGACCGCCACTGGCGCGACGGACTCCACCAGGCTGTCGAGGCCAAGGAGAACGTGCCGATCAACATGCCCAGCGAGCACGCGGCGCAGATCACGTTCCAGAACTTCTACCGCCTGTACTCCAAGATCGGCGGCATGAGCGGAACCCTGATGCCGAACTTCTGGGAGTTGCGGAAGGTGTACCGGCTGTGGACGACGAGCGGCCCGACGAACCGACCCACGAAGCGGATCGTGTTTCCGGACGCGGTTTACCCCACGGAAGACGCGAAATTCGATGCGGTCGTGGCGAAGACTCGCGAGATGCTCGCCGTGAACCGACCCGTGCTCATCGGCACCCGGACCGTCGATTCCAGTAAGAAGCTCTCGGCGAAGCTGACCGCGGCCAGCATCCCGCATCAGGTGCTGAACGCGGAACAAACGGAACGCGAGGCCGAGATCGTTTCGCTGGCCGGGCAGCACGGAGCTGTCACGGTGGCAACGAACATGGCTGGCCGGGGCACCGACATCAAGCTCGGGATGGGCGTTGCAGAGGCTGGTGGGTTGCACGTCATCGGCACGGAGCGGCACGAGGCCGAGCGGGTGGACCGGCAGTTGATCGGGCGTGCTGGTCGTCAGGGCGACCCTGGCAGCGCCCAGTTCCTGCTCTCGCTGGAAGACCAACTCCTCGAAGGGCTTGGCAACAAGCGGCAGGCCGAACTCGTGGCACTGGGGAAGCGCGGTGGCGACCGGAACTGGAACAGCTACGCCCCGCTGTTTCGCGAAGCCCAGAGGAAGATCGAACATCGCCACTACCGACAGCGGTTGGATCTGAAGAATCACGACAAACACCGGCAAGAAATGTTGAAGGACATCGGGGCCGATCCATACGTTGATTGATGCGACGTCCGAGCCCGAGCGCCAAGCGAGGATCAACGTTGACCTCGCTTGGCGCTCGGGTTCGGACCAATCAGTCTGGCTCGCCGAAAATGCTCAAGAAGCGCTCGAAATCGCGTGCCGGACTTGTCGATTCTGCAGCTACCGATATGCTGGAGTTTTCCCAGGTTCGCGAACTTCTTTCCGGCCTGGGGTTGGGGATTGAACCATGAAGGTGCGAGCAAGCGTGCGGCGGATCTGCGATAAGTGCAAGTTGATCAAGCGCAAGGGTGTTGTGCGGGTCATTTGCGAAGATCCTCGCCACAAACAACGGCAAGGTTGATCCGGTCTGGCGGGTAGCCAACGGGTTGCCGCTTCACGAAAACGAGCAAGAACATGCCGCGTATTCAAGGCGTTGACATTCCAGCCGATAAGCCAACCCACATCTCCCTGCGGTACATTCGCGGGCTGGGGGCGACCACGTCGCTGGAAGTGTGCGAAAAGCTGAACATCGACCCGCAACGTCGTGCGAAGGAACTCTCGGACTCCGAGGTTGCCCAAATCGCGACCCTGCTCGACAAGGAATACCTCGTCGAAGGGCCGTTGCGTCGGCAAGAAGGCTCGAACATCGCCCGGCTCAAGGAAATCAAGAGCTACCGTGGCGAGCGGCACCGCAAGAACCTGCCGTGCCGTGGCCAACGCTCCAAGACGAACGCCCGAACCCGCAAGGGTGTCCGGAAGACCGTCGCGGGCAAGAAGGGCGTCAAGGATCTGCGATAGGCAGTGTGAGTGGCTAGTGTGAGTGTGAGTGAGAAGACCGGTCACGGTTTCTCGCTCACGCGAACGGCTTGGCCACTCGCCTGATTAGTTTTCACTCACACTCACACTAGCCACTCACACTGGTCATGGCCAAATCCAAGAAGAAGAAAGCCCGTCGTAACGTGAGCCGTGGCGTTGCCCACGTGCAGAGCACGTTCAACAACACGATCATCACCATCACCGACACGAACGGCGACACGCTGTGCCACTCGTCCGGCGGTGCGGTCGGGTTCAAGGGTAGCCGTAAGAGCACGCCGTTCGCCGCTCAACGAGCAGCTGAAGAGTGCGCCGCCAAGGCGAGCAAGTACGGCGTGAAAGAAATCGAAGTGCGGGTGAAAGGCCCAGGTGCTGGTCGCGAGTCCGCGGTCACTGCACTCCAGGCCGCCGGGCTGAACGTCAAGGCCATCGAAGACGTGACACCGCTCCCGCACAACGGTTGCCGCCCGCCCAAAAAGCGGCGCGTCTAATCGCTCTCAAGAGTGGTCAGTTATCTGTGGTCAGTTGTCAGCCAATCCCCCTGGGCGGTTGACCTCTGACCACACTGTTGTTTCAGTCATTCCCGCCACGACTCTGGGGTTCGCCGGGTTCCGACTGACAACTGATGACTAACCACTGATAACCGACCCGCTCCGGCGGCGTCAACCTGACCCCTGGTTCCTGACAACTGGTATCCATGGCCCGTAACGTAGACCCCGTCTGCAAGATGTGCAGACGAGAGCAGATGAAGTTGTTCCTCAAGGGCGAACGCTGCTTCAGCCCGAAGTGCCCCATCGACAAGGAAAAGCCACCGCCCGGCATGCACGGCCTTCGCCGCGGCAAGCAATCCGAATACGGGCTGCGTCTCCGCGAGAAGCAGAAGCTCAAGCGATTCTACGGCATCCTTGAAGCCCAGTTCCGCCGTTACTACGACCTCGCGACCCGATCGCCCGAGAACACCGGCGAGCAGTTGCTCTCGATTCTCGAACGGCGATTGGATAACGTTGTCCACCGGCTCGGGCTGGGGATCAGCCGCAACGCGGCCCGCCAGATGGTCTCGCACGGTCACGTTCTCGTGAACGGCAAGAAGTGCGACATCCCGAGCATGTTGCTCAAGCCGGGCGACACCATCAAGGTCAAGCCCCGCGAAGGCAGCCTGAAGATGGCTCGCGAAACGCTCCAGAAGAACATCGTCCGCATCCCGGACTTCCTGGAACTGACCGGCGGCCAGGAGCAACCCGAAGGTCGCATGACCCGGTTGCCGAACTCCGCTGACGTGGACGAGCGATTCTACGACCGCCCCGAAAGCCTCGCGCAACGGGTGCAGTTGATCATCGAAATCGCGACACGCTAACCAAGTGCGGAATTCGGAACGCGGACTGCGGAACAGAAAACCAAGATTTGGGTTTCTTCAATTCCGCACTCCGCGTTCCGAATTCCGAGTTCTTAGATCTCCGGCGGCGACCGCCGGTGTTTCACCTGAACAAGTCCCGTCTGGTTCGTCCCCCGTGCAGGTCGCGCTCGGGGTGGCGGTAAACCGACGGTCTCGGAGGATTGCACATGCGAGTTCGCTGGCGTGGTCTGGAGTTGCCGAGCCGAGTTCACACCGACCGGGCAACACTCACCGACACCTACGGGAAGTTCTTCGCCGAGCCATTCGAACGCGGCTTCGGCATGACGATCGGCAACAGCCTGCGGCGAATCCTGCTTTCCAGCCTGGAAGGCAGCGCCATCACGAAGATCAAGATTCACGACGTTCAGCACGAGATCTCGACGATCACGGGCGTGGTCGAAGACGTGACGGACATCATCCTGAACGTCAAGAGCCTCGTGGTGAAGAACCTGTCGGACCAGCCGAAGATCATCCGCATCCAGAAGCACGAGGCAGGTCCGGTTCGCGGCGTCGATGTTCAGCACGACGAAATGGTGCAGATCATCAACCCCGAGCACCACATCGCAACGCTCACCAGCGACGTTCCGTTCGTCATGGAAATGACGGTCGAGAACGGTCGTGGCTACCGCACCGCGGAAGAGAACTCGGGCAAGGAACGCGAGATCGGCGTCATCCCCGTGGATAGCAGCTTCTCGCCGGTCGTGCGTGTGAAGTACGACAGCGAGGAAACCCGCGTCGGCCAGAAGACGAACTACGACCGGCTCGTGATGGAAATCTGGACGAACGGCACCATCGGACCACAAATGGCGCTCGTGGAATCGGCCAAGATTCTCCGCAAGCACCTGAATCCATTTGTTCAGTACACGGAGCCGGGGCCAGAAGTCCCGCTCGAAGAGTCGATGGAAATCAGCGCCGGGCGAGCCGGACCCGACACCAACGATGCCGAGCTCGAACGCAAGCTGAACATGAGCCTGGCCGAACTCGAACTGTCGGTTCGGGCCACCAACTGTCTCGAAACCGAAGGGATCACGACCGTCCGGGAACTTGTGCTCCGCAGCCCGGACGAACTCCTCGAAGTGCGTAACTTCGGCGACACCACGCTCCGCGAAGTTCAACTGAAACTTCAGGAACGCGGCCTGACCCTCGGAATGCGGATTCCCCCACGCCGCAGCTAAGGCTCGGCAAATGGTGTAGAGGCGGACCTATCTGGGTCCGCCACGTCGCCCCGCTGGGGCGACCGCTACACTTGTATCCCCCACGTCCCTTGACACGGCGCGGGGTTCTTACCCTAACCAACGAGAACTGTCATGCGTCACGGTAAACGCGGTCGTCACCTGAACCGGAAGCCATCCCACCGGCGGAGCTTGTTCCGCAACCTGGCCCGGGCACTGTTCACGCACGAAACCATCGTCACCACCGTTCCCAAGGCGAAGGAAATGCGTCCCTTCGTCGAGAAACTCATCACCCTCGCCAAGAAGGCGAATCAGGTGGTAGCCGAGGCGGCTGGCAAGGGCGATGTCGAGGTCAAGAAGGCCGCCGTCGCGGCCCTGCACTATCGCCGGCAGGCGATGGCGATCCTCGGCCCAACGCACGGCACCGGCATCTGGGACAAGAACGACGAGAACACCGCGAACGACACGGTGCTGAAGAAGTTGTTCCGCGAGCTCGGGCCACGCTACGCGAACCGTCCGGGTGGTTACACCCGTATCATGAAGCAGCACTATCGCCGCCTCGGCGACGCCAGCGTAACGGCCGTCATCGAGTTGCTCAAGGCTGGCGAGACGAAGGTGCAATCGAAGAAGGCCCGACCGGCCAGCATCCCGGCGCCAGCGCCGGTTGCCCCGGCAGCGGTCGAAGCTCCCGCAACGACCTGAGCCACGCTCGCGTGACAGGAACCAAACACAAGAAGCCCACCCGGTTCGTCGGGTGGGCTTCTTGCATTTCCCGTAGACCTTCAGAGTTTGGCGGGCCACGCGGGAGAGGCGGCACACGCTTCCTGTAATAAATCCCGCCTCCCGATCGACTGGGTGGGTGAAAACCACGCGTCACACGGGATCAGCCGATGACCGATTGGAACGCGATCGTCCACGAGTACGGGCCGGTGGTGTGGCAGACGGCCTACCGCCTGCTCAACCACGAGGCGGATGCGGCGGACTGCTTTCAGCGCACGTTCCTGGCCGCGGTCGAACTGGCCGCCACCTGCCCAGTGCGGAGTTGGCCGGGCATGCTGAAGCGGATCGCCACGGCCCGTGCGCTGGAGCAGTTACGCAACCGCTACCGACCGGCCGCCCGCGTCGAGTGCCTCCCCGACTCGCCGCTTGCCGACCGGCTCGCGCCTGGGCCGTCCGACCTCGCCGAAGCCAAGGAACTGGCTGTGGCCCTCCGGGCGGCGCTGGCCGAGATCGACCCGGCCCAGGCTGAGACCTTCTGCCTGGTCTGCCTGGAGGGCCTGAGCTACGCCGACGCAGCGACCGCCCTTGGCGTCACGGTCACCCACGCAGGAGTGCTGCTCTCCCGCGGCCGGGCGGCCCTCCGGGATCGCCTGCGGGCCTTCGACCCGAGTAACCAACACCTACCGGGAGGTCACCCGTGAGTGAAGCGAACAACCGTCCCGCACCCGACCCCCTCGACTTGGCGACGGACGTGCTCCGGGGAGCCCCCGTCCCAGCCGGTCCGCCGGCAGAACTTGTTGCCGCGACGATCGCGGCAGTCCGAGACCGACTCGCCGGCGCAGTGCCGGCGGAAGCCCTTGCCCGCAAACGCAGGAGACGAATCATGAGTTACGTTGGATTCGGTACCGCGACGGCCGCGGCTGTCGCCGTTGCGGTCGTGATGTGGTCCCCCGCCCGGTCCGAAGCCGGGATGTTCGAGAAGGCGATCGAGAAGGTCGAGAAGGCCAAGTCCTTCCGGGCCAAGTTCACCATCAGCGGGGACGGGAATAACAAGCTCGAGATGAAGGTTTCGGCGCGTGGCGGCAAAGTGCGAATCGAACAGGACCTGGGCGGCAACATGGGGCCGGTGGTCATCCTCGGGGACTTCGCCAAGAAAACCAGCCTGGTGCTCCTCCGCAACAACAAGCTCGCCATGTGGTCGGACGACCCTGCGGAGACGCTCCCGTTGCCCGAAGCGATCACCAAGCGGTTGGCCGGCGCCGACGTGCCCACCCTGGTTGACGCGCTGACCGAACTCAAAGGGGCCAAGTACGAGACACTGCCCGACGAGGTCGTGGAAGGCCACAAGGCCAAGGTGTTCGTCGTCAAGGGGTTCAAGTGGGAGGAGGGCGAACAGTCCGACATCACCCTGTGGATCGAGCCCAAGGCGGCGACGATTCTCAAGTTCCGGTTGGAGACGACGACCGGGAAGAGTAAGGGCTTTATCCAGGAGGGCATCCTCCTCGGCCTCGACGAGGAGCTCGACGAGGGTCAATTCGAGTTGAAGGTGCCGGCGGGGTACCAGGAGGTTGGCAAGCCGGAAAAGGAGTGACGCCAGTTACCGACCGACGCTCCAAGTTCGCTTGACAGGAATCGTACAGAAGAAGCCCACCCGATTCGTCGGGTGGGCTTCTTCTGTACGTGTAGGCTTTCAAGAGAAGCGGAATCGGTCCATCGGTTCACCGGTCGCCGACTTCCACCACTCATTTCAGCCATTCCAGCGGACAGCCTTTCCGGAGGGTAGACACTGTGGCCTATGCGGAATGTTGTCCGCTTTCGTTTCAGAAATTGGGGGGGGGGGAATTGGCGCGAAGCGTGATTGGCTATCTCACCGTGGCACACGCCCGGGAACTGTTTCGGGTTTATCAGCAAGTTGTTCGCTGGTCGAAATCTGTTCACGTCTCGCATGATTCTGATGTAGACTCGGAGATGAACTACGCGTCCGAACCACACCTCGGTTGCATAACTCCCTGCGAGTGCGTCACTTCATGAGTTACTGCGAAGCCTGAAATTGCTCTGATGAACTTTCTTCCAGACGAATGGAACGGTTCCAGCACGGTTCCAGGGAAGGGTGTGCATCTCGCGTGGAACCGTTTTCCCTCACAGCCGTTGCTTGAAATTCCTCGATCGTTGCTCGTTTCCCTGTCCGGAATCACGGGGTTGTTGTGGTTCATGTCTCGTATTGTCCCGGTAGCGACGGATGTCACCATACCGTACTCTCATGTTGAACGAGCGAGCACAGCATTATCCGTGATCCGTGGGGATCAGGATCATCCCGGCACACAGGGAGCGGTTTCACTTGAACGAGGAGCACACTGACGATGGCGTTCGACTGCGGGATGCGAACATCGCAGCCGTTCTTCGAGAACTGACATCCATCCGTGCAGACATGGTTGATGGCATCGCCGTCCTGCGACAGCGGCTTGATCCGATTCACCCGAACTACCGCGATAGTGCGCGGAACCTGCTGCACTATCTGGCACTCCGCCGCCGCGACCTCCGGCCGTTGCAACTTCGCCTGGCCTCCCTCGGGCTCTCCTCGCTCGGGCGTGCGGAATCGCACGTTCTCGCCACGGTCGACGCGGTACTGGAAGTCCTGCATCGCCTTGAGGGCCACCCCTGGAACCCGTCGACATCCCAAGAGAAGCGAATCGGGTTCGACGACGGCAAGCGGTTGCTAGCCGAGCACACGAACGCCTTGCTGGGTCCCGAGACTTCCGGTCGCGGCGTTCGCATCATGGTCACCATGCCGAGCGAGGCCGGGGAAGATTACACCCTGGTTCACAAGCTGCTCAATCAGGGCATGGACTGCATGCGGATCAACTGCGCCCACGACGACGCCGCGAGTTGGGCGAGGATGATCGAACACCTGCGGCGGGCCGAGCATTCGCTGGGGCGATCCTGCCGAGTCGTGATGGATCTGGGCGGGCCGAAACTCCGCACCGGGCCACTGGAACCGGGGCCAGCGGTGGTGCGGATTCGCCCCCGTCGCGATGTCTATGGGCGTGTCACCGCGCCCGCACGGGTTTGGTTGACCTCAGAGGCCACACCCTGCCCTGCTCCATCACCCGCCGACGCTTCTCTTCCCGTCTCTGCAGCGTGGCTGGCACGCCTCCGCACGGGAGAAACGGTGAGATTCACCGACGCTCGCGACTCACAGCGGACGTTCACGATTGTTGACATCACGGATCACGGGTGCTGGGCAGAAGCGATCAAGACCGCCTACATCGTCCCCGGAACCGTCCTTTGCCTCGATCGCAAGGATTTCCGGGGCGACGAAGACCGAACTCCCGTCGGCAGCCTGCCCCCTGGAGAGAACGTGATCGCCCTTCAGCAGGGGGATTTGCTCATCGTGACCCGCGACCTCAAGCCGGGTCGCGCGGCCGTTCTGGATAGCGCTGGCGGCATTCTGACTCCTGCAACGATCGGGTGCTCAATCCCGGAAGTATTTGACGACGTGAGGTCTGGCGAGTCGATCTGGTTCGACGACGGCAAGATCGGTGGCGTCGTTGTCAAAGTGGAGGAGACCCAGGTTCTCGTGCGGATCACACAGGCTCGCGTGCGCGGAGAAAAGCTCCGCGCCGACAAGGGGATCAACCTCCCCGAGAGCCCCCTCCAACTCGGAGCACTGACCGCCAAAGACCTCGCGGACCTCGTCTTCGTAGCCCAGCACGCCGACGTGGTCGAGCTTTCATTCGCCAACACCACCCAGGATGTGGAGTTGCTTCAACAGCACCTCTCGCGACTCGGCAATCGACAACCCGCCATAGTGCTGAAAATCGAGACGCGACGAGGCTTCCAGAACTTACCCGACATGTTGCTGACGGCAATGCGGATGCCCCGTTGTGGGGTGATGATCGCCCGTGGCGACCTGGCTGTCGAATGCGGCTTCGAGCGCCTCGCGGAAGTGCAGGAGGAGATTCTTTGGATCTGCGAGGCTGCGCACGTTCCGGTGATCTGGGCCACACAAGTTCTCGAAACTCTGGCTCGCGAGGGAATGCCCTCCCGTGCCGAGATCACGGACGCAGCCATGGGGCACCGCGCCGAATGTGTCATGCTGAACAAAGGGCCTCACGTCGTGAGCGCAGTGCGGGTGCTGGACGATATCCTGCGGCGGATGCAGACGCATCAGACCAAGAAGCAAGCCATGCTTCGGGAGTTGCGTTTGGCCCACTGGCTTCCGCCCGAACCCGACACCGCCCTGGAAAAGTGTTCAGACGCCTGAGGTCAAGTGAACGGTCTACGCTCAGATCGGGCGTGCGTGACGTTGTGTGCCCAGGTCGGGCCGGAGTATGCGCTGGGGCCGGCCCGCACGAGCCAGGATCGCTTCGGCGGCGAGATAGCCACTGCGAACCGCCCCTTCCATCGTCGCGGGCCACCCTGTTGCAGTCCAGTCGCCTGCCACGGCGAGATTCGGGACGGGCGATGCTTGCGGCGGTCGCCACTGATCCACACCCGGAACCGCACTGAACGTCGCGGTGTGCTCGGTCACCACCTTCGACCGCAATACCTTCGCTTGCCCGAGAGCGGGGAACACCTGCCCCAGTTCGGTGACGATTCGCCGACGAATCTCGTCGTGGCCGAGTTCGCGGAGCGCACGGGTCGCGCTGATGACCACCTGAAGGTAGAACTCGCCGGGCGTCACTTCCCCACGGTTGAACACCCAGTGCCCCAGGCAATCCACGAGCACGGCGTGCGGCAACGACTGCACTTCGCGGTCGAACCACAGGTGAACGCTGGTGATCGGCGACGGCGTCAGGTTCGCGATGTTCCCGAAGTACGGCTCCTGTGCGACGAGGCTTTCCGGGAGCAAATCCGCAACCCGCTCAAAGGGGACAGCAAGAACGAACCAGTCCGCGTTCACGGTTGTGCCGTCCCGCATCGCGAGATGCTGCACGCCGTCCCGCGTGGCAACCACACTCCGCACGGCCGCGTTCTCACGCACTTCCACGCCGTGTTGCCCGAACCAGTTGCTCAACTCCTCGCCGTACAGCCGGCCCAGCGGCACGGTTGGGAGATGCACGACAAAGCCGTCGCGGTGACGCATGAAGCCATCGACGAGCACCTTGCGGGCGTACTTCAAGCCGAGGCGATCCACGGTTTCGTTCAGGGCGCTGACCAACACGACGCCCCAGAATCGGCTAATCGTTCGTTCCGTTTGGCGATGGGCGAGAAGCCAGTCTCGAAGGGGCGGATCGGCGTCGGGCTTCTCGCGGAGCAGAGCCAGGAATCCCCACGCGACGCGGAGCTTCTCGGCCGGGGTGAGGTAGTGCGCTCCCATGAGCGCTCGGCCCAGGTGGAACGGAGCGGGCCAGGGGTCGGCCTTGAAGACGCTTCGCTTTCGGTCGGGTGTGACGAAGTGCAATCGCGGCTGCGGCGAGAGCAGGTGCGACACGCCGATGGTGCCAAAGAAGTGATCGAGGTTGGTGCAGCATCCCATGCTCACGTGCTGGCACGCATCAACGAGTTGCCCGCTGTCCGGGTCCGCGAACGAACTCGCCCGGCCACCGAGTCGCCGGCGGGATTCCAGCACGGTCACGCGGAAGCCACGTGAGCCGAGCGCGGCCGCACACGCCAGCCCGGCCAATCCTCCACCGATCACCGCCACGCGATCCACACCGCACTCCTTCATTGGCCAAACCTGATTCACCGCAGAGAACGCTGAGAACGCAGGGAGAAAACAGAAGACCGAGAGAAGAATTGGTTTCAAACTCGGCTTTGTCTCCGTCTTGGTTTTCCTCTGCGCACTCCGCGTTCTCAGCGGTGAGCACTCTTCCGTATGGTTCACCCGATGTCGTTGTTCCGGCCCGGCAGCGGGTATTCTTCCATCACCAGGTAGCCCGTTTCAACCATCCCCATGGCGAGGTAGGTTTGCTGGGCTCGCGTGTTCTCCCCCTGGACACACAGTCGCACGCCGATGACACCGGGGTCGCTTGCTGCCTGCCGTTCGATCTCGCGATACAGGAGCCGGAACACCCCGCCCCGGCGAGCGTCCGACCGCACATACACACTCTGAATCCACCAAAACCAGCCGTTCCGCCAGTCGCTCCACTCGAAGGTCACCATCATCTGGCCGACGATCTCGCCAGCCTCGTTCACGGCGACGGTGTAAAATGCACGGGCTGGGTCGTTGAGTGCGGCCAGCACTCCCGCGGTCAGCACGTCTTTCCGAAGCGTCTTTTGTTCCGTCTCCCAGGCCAGTGCGGCGTTGAAACCGACCAACACGTCCACATCGGCTACGGCGCCACGGCGAAGGGTAAATCCCATGTCGTCCCCAGATTGAGGTCCTCTCTCTCGTGAGAGCAGTGAAGGGTATACACCCCCCGCGCCGATTCGCCACTGGTGTGATAACCTGAATTCGAAGCCGCCGCGCGAACGCCCGGTTTAGCCGCAACGTATCAGGCAACAGGGCTGTGCTCGACCTCACCCCACCAGAACCGGAAACCGACGAAAACCTCCTCGCACGGTTGCGGGACGGTGAGCGTGACGTGTTCGGCCCACTGGTCCGCCGCTACGAGCGCGAGTTGTTCGGCTACCTCAGGCGATACCTGGGAGACGACGACCTCGCGGACGACGTATTCCAGAACACCTTTGTGCAGGTGTTCCTCAAGATTCAGCAGTATGAGCCAGGTCGGGCCGCCCGCCCGTGGCTCTACGCGATTGCAACCAACCAGGCGATCGACGCTTTGCGCAGGCGGAATCGGCGGCTCGCAGACCGCCCTGCTGACACGGTTTCTGCTCCGGATGAAGACGGCGAAGCCCGACCGCTGTTCGAGTTGCTGCCAGCCCCCGGCGACACGCCGCCCGACGCCGCCGACCGCAGCGAACAACGCGAGTTGGTGCGGGCCGCTGTAGATCGGTTACCCGAGTTACTTCGGCAGACCGTTCTGCTTGTGTACTTTCAGGGTTTGAAGTATCAGGATGCCGCAGACGCACTCGGCATTCCGGTTGGCACGGTGAAATCCCGCCTGCACGCCGCACTGACCAAGTTGACCGAAGACTGGGCCGGCGAGAACGCGGAGTGCGGGACGCGGAATGCGGAATGATCGAGGTACAATCATGACAGCCGACGAAACACTCATCGGATACCTGCTCGACGCCCTCGACTCTGCCGAGCACGACGCCGTCGCGGCGCAGGTTCACGCGGACCCCGTCATGGCCGCTCGACTTGAACAACTGCGTCGGGCGACGGCCCCTCTCGAAGTCGATCGCGATTACTCGCCTACCCCGCCATCAGAACTTGCGCTCCGCACAATCGGCCGGCTTGCCGCGCATCTCGCGAATCACGAACCGCCTCAGTCCGTGGAATCGGACCACGGGACCCTCCTCGCCGTGGCCGCGGCGATGGAATCGGACTACCGCGTTCCCGAAACCCACCCGCTCGCGTTTCCTGCCCCGCCTTTGCGCCGTGCGCCGCGTGAGGAACCCGAAGCCCGCGCAATCGGCGGTCGATTACGCCTCGATTTGCTCGTTGCCTGCGGGATCGCTCTCTTTGCGGGCGGGCTAATTTTCTCGGGTATTGGCAAACTCCGGGCCCAGAATCAGGTACTTGTTTGCCAGTCGAATTTGCGCACGCTCCACAGCGGGTTGGCGGGTTACGCCGACACCCACAGCGGAAAGTACCCGCACGTCGGAAGCGAGACTAACCCCACAGCCGACACCTTTGTCACGGCGTTGACCGACGCGGGGCAAGTCCCTGCGGGGTTCCGCCCGTGCTGTCCCGCAGACCCCATCACCACCACTCCTGTCGGTTACACCTACAGCCTCGGTTACCGAGCCCCTACAGGCGAATTGCGAGGGCTTCGCCGATCGAACGGCGAGGAACACGACCTTGTCCCGATCTCGGCAGACTATCCGACCGCCACCGCCGCACCTGCGGCCGGGCCACTCTGCCCTCACAATGTTGGGATGAACGTGCTGTATGCGGGCGGCAACGTCCGGCACACCACTTCTCCCCTGATTGGCCCGAGCGGCGACGATATCTACCGGAACCTTTATGGCCGCGTAGCAGCCGGTGCGAATGTCAATGATGTCGTGCTGGGACGCCCTGGCGACCGTCCGTGAGCGGATTGCCGCTGTTCAGTTTGGCTCGATAAATTCACTCCTAAACCTCAAACCGATCGTTGAAGCCGTTCTCTATGGTGTGAATTGGTGTCGTGCGTGTTAGAATCAATTCCACCAAACTCTAACATGTCGTGACCGGTTCTCGATCTTCGTATCATTCACCGGCCACCCCAGTCATGAGTCGTATTCCGAGGCGCGTGTGAAACGCACGATTCGGCTCCGCGGGATTAGCGGCGAGATCAAGGGTCAGGTGTGGGAGTCCGAAACACTCCTGCGCGCCGGCCGTCTCGCATCCCTGGAAATCGTTCTCGACGACAGTTCCGTCAGTCGCCGGCACGCAGAGGTTCGCCTCGGAGATAACGGCTGGTTTGTCCGCGATCTGGAGAGCACCAACGGGACGTACGTGAATGGTGTTCGGATGGGACCGGGCGAACACCCACTCCACATGCGAGACATCGTTCAGTTTGGCAAGGTCGCGATGATCGTAGAGGGTGGCGAATCCACCCTCGCGGAAGGGCCAGCCTCGAACCAGCACATCGTCGCCGCAGCAGAATCCACGTTCGAGGATGGCATCCGCCGGCTTGCGTTCGACCGCAACCACATGCCCCGTGCGGGCGAGCAAATGTTTGCACTGCTACGTGCAGGGCACCACTTCGTTCACATGCAGAGCGAGGACCAACTTCTCAACGCGGTGCTCAACGACGCGGTCAGCGTGTTGGAGGCACAGCGGGGGGCCATTGTGCTCGCCGAGGGTGATGGCGCCGAGCCGAACCTTCAACTCCGGGCACTCGCGGTCGGGCAAGGGGAACCTCCCGGCCGTTTCCATTTCTCCAAGAAGCTCGCCCATCGTTGCTACGCTGGTGGCGTCTCGTTGCTCTACAGCACGCTCAACAACGATTCCGAGGGGAGTGCGACGCAGAGCATGTCCGACGGCGGGATGGCGAGCGTCCTGTGCGTCTTGCTGCGAACTCCGCGGAAACGGCTTGGAGTTCTGCACCTCGACCGAAACCTCGCGCAGGCACCGTTCAACGAGGATCACCTGTTCTTGGCCGACGCCCTGGCCGCGCACGTCTCGGCAGCCATCGAGAGCGCGCAGTTGCTCAAAAAGCAACGCGATATGTTCCTGAAGACGATCACCATCCTGGCACAGGCAGTCGAACTGCGGGACGACTACACGGGCGGACACACCCAGCGAGTGACCCGCTACGCGATCATGCTCGCGGAGAAATTGGAAGTACCTGAGGACCAACTTGAACTCGTCAAGTTTGGTGGGCCGCTGCACGACATCGGCAAGATAGGCATCGACGACGCGATCCTTCGCAAGCCCGGAAAGCTAACGGCCGACGAATACGCGAAGATGCAAAAGCATACGACGATGGGTGCCGAGATTCTGCAAACGGTTCCGGACATGCACCCGATTATCCCGATCGTCCGCAACCACCACGAACGATGGGACGGCACAGGCTATCCGGACAAACTCGCTGGTGAGGCGATCCCGTTCCTCGCTCGTATTGTGGCCGTCGCCGACGCCTTCGACGCGATGACATCACACCGGCCATATCATGAGAACCAGAAGGGTAAACCGCCCGCGTGGGCTTTCAACGAAGTGGCAAAACAGGCCGGCCGACACTTCGACCCCAAATGTGCCGAAGCATTCGTGGCGATCCGCGAGCAGATCGTTCGCGCAATGCTAGAGTTAATGCCTGGTACTGACGTTGATGCACCCGTCATGCAAGCCGTCCACGGCGAATACGTCCCCGACCCACGGAACTAATTCATCTGGCCAAGAAGAACGCAAAGGCATCGTGACGACCCAAATCCTACCCTGAAAATCCCTGTTCCAGTTGCCGCTTCCAGAGCGCGGGCTTACATTCGGGAACACTTGCCTTCCACTCCGCACCTGGAGCCCCACTGATGGCCTCGGCCACTCCGCTCGCCACGCCACATGACAAAGTCTTGCGGCGCAAACTCTGTTTGATGATGTTCCTCCAGATCTTCATCTGGGGGGCATGGTTTGAACTCGGGTTCGACTACATCCCCAGCCTCGGGTTCGCCGGCTGGCAGAACGCGATGATTTTCGGGGCGTTCAACATCGGTGCCCTGGTAGCGCTGTTCTTCAGCACACAGTTCGCGGACCGCAAGTTCGCCGCGGAGAAGTTCCTGGGTGTAAGCCACCTCATTGGCGGCGGGGCGATCTTGGGCCTGTTCTTCATCCACCCCGCACCCGGCGAGAAGGCCGATTTCTGGCCATTCTTCCTGCTGATGCTGCTCCACTGCGTCTTTTACGTTCCCACTGTCTCGATCACGAACTCCATCGCCTTTGCCAACCTGAAAGACCCCGCCAGCGAGTTCGGCCCGGTCCGGGTGTGGGGAACGATCGGCTGGATCGCCGCATCGTGGCCGTTCATCTTCATCCTGGTGGACTGGTCCGCGGTGCCAACCATCAGTGAAGCCGGTGGGTTTGTGAACTGGATCGGGAAAGCCCTCGGCACGTCGAAGACCGGCGCGGAAGCCTACGCTGCGGAGCGGTACATCTTCCTTGTCGCGGGAATCGCGTCGTTCGTGCTGGCAGCCATCAGCCCGATGCTTCCGCACACGCCTCCAAAGCCCGCCACCGGGGGCGACTCGCTCGCGTGGCTCAAGGCAGCCCGGTTGCTGAAACATCCGTTCGTGGCCGTGCTGTTCCTGGTCACGTTCATCGACGCCGCCGTTCACCAGAGTTTCTTCTACTGGACCGCGTCGTTCCTCAAGACGGAAGTTGGTATCCCGGCGAACTGGGTGACGCCGGTCATGAAGATCGGCCAGATCGCCGAGATTCTGACCATGATGGTGCTCGGGTACGTTCTGAAAACGCTCGGCTGGCGCACGACGATGATCTTCGGCGTTCTGGGCCACGCGGCCCGGTTCGCAGTGTTCTCGTTCTACCCGGAGCCGTGGGCAGCCGTGGCCGTGAACGTCTTGCACGGGATCTGTTACGCGTTCTTCTTCGCAACAGTGTACATCTTCGTGGACGAGTTCTTCCCCAAGGACGCCCGCAGCAGTGCCCAGGGGTTGTTCAACGCCATCATCATCGGCGTCGGGCCGTTCGTGGCGAACCTGATCTGCGGGCAGCTCGGTGAAACTTACAAGGTCGGCGACAAGCTGAACTACTCCGCGATCTTCCAGTATTCGATGGCGGCTGCGCTGGCCGGTGCAATCATCCTGGCGTTGTTCTTCCACCCGCCGAAGGGGAGTCTGGAAGAACCGCCGAAGCCGTAACACTCGTGTAACGTCTGGCAACTCAGGATGCGACTTCCACGTCGGACGGAGGGATAATTGCGATTGGTGAAGGGTTGGCCGGGGCCAACCCTTCGTCCGATCCGTGGAGGTGGCACATGAAACGACTGTTGTTGGCGCTGACGGTAGCCGCTGTGGCTGCCTGTCCTGCCGTGGCTCAGGAAACCTGTGAGTTCGGCACGAAGATCCACTTCGTGGACACTCCCAAGGAAGCCGCAACCCTGGCGAAAAAGCAGGAGAAGCTTGTGTTCGTCCTGCACGTCTCGGGTCACTTTGAAGACCCGGGTTTGACGTGAAACAATGCTGAAGCGCTCCGTGTGAGTGCTCTGAACAACCCCGAAGTGGGTAAGTTTGTTAACGAACATTTCGTTGCGTCATTTCAGAAGGTCGCGACCTTCAAGATCGTGAATGGTGCCAAGCAGGGTGGCAACGTCGCCGCGTACTTCTGTGCGCCAGACGGCCGCGTGCTGCACTGTGTCGCCGGCCCCGTGGATGCCCAGGCATTCCTCCACGAGTTGAAGTGGACCGTGGACACCGCCAAGACGTGCATCAAGGACAGCAAAGGAGACGGAGCCAAGTTCAAGGAACTGTTCAGAACCGCTCACTCCGAGAAACTGCGGCAGGAATTCGGCATCGCCGTCAGCCCGGTGACTTACGACTCACCCCAGGCGATGGGAGAGAACGACAGCCTGACATACCGCGACCCGACTGGCCGGCCGCTGGCCCCGAAACTCCCGCCGCCGCCGATTGACGGCCCGGACGTGAGACTGACAGAGGCAAAGTTCCAGGAGTTGCAGAAGAACGCGGCCGGCGCTCCGGGAAACCGCACGGCGATGGACGCCAAGGGGAGGCGGGTTGTGGTGACGAACCAGAGCCTCGTTCATCAGGTGATGGCGGCCCACTCGCTGGTTCCGATCGAGCGGGTGTACGGAACCGTGTTCGAGAACATCCTCGGCGAGAAGATCAGCACGAAGCCGGTCGACGTCGTGAAGCCGTTCACATGGCTCGACAAGCAGGGCAACCGGATCAAATAGTACGGGCGGTGTTCTCGATCCACTCGCGCCCCGCGAATCACCTGCGGGGCGTCTTCATTTCTCCCCGCAGAGCGCCTTTGCGGTCGCGGAATTGTTCCCGGCACGACTTTCGCATTTCCTTGACCGCCCGAGTCGCGTCGGTTGGGTAAACTTGCGTGCCTCATTCTGGAGCTATTCATGCGTTCTCGTTTCATTGCGACGTTTCTCGTATGTCTCGGTGTGCCAGTGACATCGTTCAGCCAAGAGCCGTCCGCCGGCACGGTCGAAACCGTTGGCCAACCCCGTTACTACTTCACGCTATTCGCGGGTCAGTCCGTCCCGTTCCGGCCCAACACGGCTCACACATGGGGAACCTACACGAAGGTGACTCCCACCGCCGACGGTGGCCAGATCGTGGAACCCCTCACGATCAGTTGGCTGCCCGCCGATGCCAACGTTCAACCCTACCGACTGAGGCCAGTTACTGGGAAGAACTGGTCGCTCGAAGAGACCCTGGCCATCATGGCGAGCCACAACTCGCGGGTGTCGCGTTGGGGGCCGTATGAAGTGGATGCCAATCGGTTCGAGCTTGCGAAGAAGCAAGCGGCGTACCTCGCGTCTGGTGAAGTCAAGTTTCGGTCGATCGACTCCTTCAACACGAACGAGCACGTTGTGAACTGCGTCCATGCCCTCACGAGCGCCGGGCCGGCGGTACGGCACTACATTCAGCCCGTACTCCGGGTGGGCGAACCGGGCACGAGTCGGCTCGCAAAACTCTATCTGCGGGGCGGATCGTTCCCGACTTACCCCGAGACGCACGACTGGTTGCTTCCGCTGATCGGTGCCGATGGTTATCCAATTACGTCACGACAACCCGGCGAACGTATCCCTCGCCAGGTTCGCTGACGGGATATAAAGCCTACGGGTTCCAACCCGTGGGCTTTCTCCTGGTGTGGCATCATGTCTGCAATTCAACTCATCACTCACCCCGATTCCGTCGCAGTTCTCACGTTCGACCAACCCGGCAGCAAGGCGAACGTTCTCACGGCCGATCTGTGGACGGAACTTGAAACCGTCCTCGATTCGCTTGCCGCTCGCACGGACCTGCGCGGTTTGGTGCTCATGAGTGCGAAGCCGGGTATCTTTATCGCCGGTGCCGACCTGAACTTGCTCGTGAACGCCCCCGGACCGAACGACCCCGCCGTGCGCAGTTTCATCGAACAAGGCTTGCGTGTTCTGGAGAAACTGGAGGCACTGCCCTTCCCCACGTGTGCCGCAATCGACGGTGCCGCTCTCGGCGGCGGATTGGAGGTGGCACTGGCGTGCGACCACCGCATCTGTGGAAGGAATCCGAAGGTGCGTCTCGGCCTTCCCGAAGTGACGCTGGGCCTGATCCCCGGTTGGGGCGGCACGCAGCGGTTGCCGCGAATCATAGGGATGGAGATGGCTGCGGAGATGCTGACAACCGGGCGGAGCGTTGATGCGAATGAAGCTGCGAAGTTCCGGCTTGTCGCTGAGGTAGTTGAATCCGCGTTGCTCCTCGATGATGCGGCGAAACGATGTGAAACCGCTCAGTCCGCGGCGGCGGTTCGAGTGATCAAGCAAGGTTGCGTCACGTCTGACAGCACACCAGGCAACGCAAGCCACACCGGAGCAGCAGCGGAAGGGGTGCGTGTGATGGTCGAGGGGGCGTCGCTTCCGCTCAAGGAAGCCATCGCGGTCGAGACCGAGGCGTTCATGCGGTTAGCGGGGTCGGACGAATCGAAGCGGCTGATTGCCGCGTTCTTTGCGAGCCGGAAGCCCAAATGAAAAACCGCCGCCCCAGGTGGCGAGACCCGGGGCGGCGGCGCGAGGAGAACTTTCACATGGCTCAAGGTGTGCTGGCGATCCAACCGTCGCGGAGCTTGCCGTCGCGGGCGAGATAGAACTTCAGGGGTTGGAAGCTCGCGAAGTCCTTGTGGTTCAGCACGAAGGTTACATTGTCTATATTCAGCGTTTCCCAGGTGTGCAATCCAACGAGAATGTCGCCCTTCTGGATGCCCGATGCAGCAGCGATGCTCCCGACCGCTACATCCGTTACGAGCAGTCCGCCGTGCAATTGCGGATTCGCTTTGGCCACGGCGTCGGCCGCCACGGGCTGCAGTTTTACGCCGAGCTTCTTCCAAGCCAAGTCGGTAGCAGATGCGGCCACAACCACAGGCTTCGCGGCAACGCCCTGGAAGTTCAGGTCCAGCGCGACACTCAGTTTGTCGCGTGTCACCTTGATGGGAACCTTGGCACCGAGTGGCTTCTCGAGGAATCCACGCTCCAGGTCGATCGAGGAGACGACGCTAAGATCGTCCACTTGTTCGATGACATCGCCAACTTTAACACCGGCAGCAGCAGCAGGCGAATTTGGTTCAACACCCTCCACAACCAACGCCCGACGGATTGGGCTCTCGACCGCTTCCCGAATCACTGTGTCGCGAACCAGTAGCCCATGCCGGAGTCCACCCCGGCGTCGGCCGAGCAGGTCTGCGGCACGACCGATCACGTAGTCAGCAGGCAGGGCGAAGCCGATGTTCTGGGCACCCGCACGGATGGCGACGTTCACCCCGACCACTTCGCCCATTATGTTAAGTAGCGGGCCGCCCGAGTTCCCCGGGTTGATCGGTGCCGAAGTTTGGATCAGGCCTTTGTAACCCATCTCCTTGTTCAGCGTCACGTCGCGGCCTTTGAACGACACGCGGCCATCGGTGACCGAGTGCTCGTAGCCGTAGGCGTTGCCAATCGCGATCACTGACTCGCCCACCATCAGGTCAGACGAAGTGCCGAACGGCATGACAAATGGCAACGGGCGAGTCGGTTCAATCTTGATGAGCGCGAGATCAGCTTCCTTGTCGAGCGACAGGATGCGGGCAGTGTAGTTGGTGCCGTCGTGAAGGCGGATGCGGAGCGAGTGAACGTCATCGACAACGTGGAAGTTGGTGAGGATGTAGCCGCGGGGATCGAGCACGATCCCCGTACCCATGCCATTCACCCGTTGCGGTTGCACAGGTGTCCGTGAGAACGGGTCGTCGGCCGGGGTGGTGACCGTCCGCTCGCTGTGAATGTTGACCACCCCGGCCTTCACCCGCTCGTACACATCGACAACTTGATCCTTACGCTTACCCGGCGTCACTTCGCGGTCTGCCGCCGCGAGGTGCGCAACGGGTGCCTGGAATGCGGGGGTGAGCGTGGCCAGACCAACGGCCGCCGCCAGGCCCGCAGGGACGATCAGGCGGCGGTGAGCAGCCTGAAGCAGACTAATGATTGAAGCCGATCGCATGTGGCCCCCGTGCCAGCGGCGGAATCCTTACCGGATGCTTAAGATTTCGACCCGGTGAAGGAGCCGGCTACACGGCAGCGTGCTCGGGAATCGCACATCCGCCACATCGGACGCACACCTGCGCCGACCGCGCTTGTCGAACCGAGTAGAACGGTTATCCGTCTCGGTAGAGTGTGCCGACGGGATGGATTATGCAAGCGGTTGTCACCGCCGGGGTTCCAGCGTACCGTGAGGGAAGGCCCGCCGACTTGAACATAAGCGGACGATTTCGCCCGAATACAACACAGAGCGCACGCACAAATGGCCCGAACCGCACGGATGGAACAGATCGAGGCGATGTTGGCCGAAGATCCCGACGACGCCTTCCTTCGCTACGGCCTGGCGATGGAGCACGCGAGTTCCGGCGACGACGCTTCGTGCGTACTCGTAATGCGTGACCTGATCGCCCGCACAGGTGCGACCACGCCGTATGTGCCGGCATACTTACAGGCTGGGCAAGCGCTCGTACGCCTGGACCGCATTTCGGAAGCATGCGACATGCTTCGTGAGGGAGTGGACGTGGCCCGTCGCGTCGGCGACTCCCACGCGCAGGGCGAGATGCAAGGGCTACTGGAATCGATCATTTGAGCAAGGACACCAGCGAGAAAGATCACTGATCCAGACCGGGGAAGCGGTATGCAACAGGTTTGGGAGCGTATTGAACGCTGGCTCTCCCGAAATGCACCGACTGTGCTCGTGGGCCTTCACGATGGGGCTACTGCGGAGGAGATTCGTCGGGCCGAGGGATTGATTGGCTGTGAATTCCCAGACGTGTTCAAGCAGTCACAAATCATCCATAACGGTGCTCGAACCTGCTCTCTTCTGGAATACTGGGATTTCTTATCCTTGACCGAGATAGTCACTGCTTGGAACTTACTCCGAGACTGCTACGACCGAGGTTTCTTCGAGGAGGCACAGAGCAACCCACGAGGTCCGATCCGTCGGGAGTGGTGGAACCCAAGATGGATACCGTTGACGAGTGAGCCAAGCGGGAATCACCTCTGCATGGATCTGGCACCGGCCGATGGCGGCCAGCGTGGGCAAGTAATTTCATGGTATCACGATGATGCTCTGAGAGACTTGGTAGCCCCGACGTATGAGGCTTGGTGGGAACAACTCGCGACCGGGTTGGAGGCGGGTATTTTCTTCATCGATGAAGAGGGGGTACTTATCCGCAAGGGAGGTCCGGAAGATCGGAGGATCGAATAGCGGATCCGTGATGAGGATTACTTCCTGGTTATCCTCATCAGCATTGCTGCGCGCACCGCGTCGGCACGCGAGCGAGCCAAAGCCAGTCGGCGAAACCGTCGAGCAGTTCGCGACGGCGGGCGGCATCTGCCACTTCGGCGAGTGCCGAAATCATCCTGATCGCGAGTCAGTTCATCATCGAATTCCGTGGGATCAGAACCAGTGGGTAGAAAACGCGGAAGGACCAGAGTGCAGCGAGTATGTCAGTAGTCGGCGATGGAGCCGTCCTTGAGCCGACCGCGGGTCGGCCACTCGGGCTTGTGCGGCTTCTTGGACAGCTCTTCGAGCTTCGTCTCGTCGATCTCGACGCCGAGCCCCGGCCCCTGCGGCAACGACGCGTACCCGTCCTTGTCCACCGACCAGTTCTTCTTGAGCAGTCCCGCCGGGGTAATCTGCGGGTAATACTCGTGGACGATGAAGAACGGGATCGCCGCGGACGCGTGCAAGCTCGCCGACACTCCGAGTTCGGTGGTGACGCAGTGGGGCGAGAGCGGCACGTGGTACGCCTCGGCCAGCGTTGCGATCTTCTTCATCTGAGTGATCCCGCCGCAGTGGGCACAGTCGGGTTGGAGCACATCGACGCAGCGTTCCTGCAAATATGGCACGAATTCCCAGATGGTCCGGTCACGCTCGCCGGTCGCAATGGGAATCTTGATCGCGGCCTTGAGGCGCTTGAACACCTCGACGTTCCCTGGGACGGCGGCCTCCTCGATGAACGCGACGTCAGTCGACTCCAGGGCGTTCGCCAACTGGATCAAGAACGGCGGGGGGAACGCACAGTGGGCGTCGAAGATGACCAGCCCGTCCGGGCCGACCTTTTTCCGCTCGCCCTGTATGTAATCGACGTACCGCTTAACGTCGGCAGGTGTCGCGGCATGCTCGGCCGGACCTGCCCCGGGCTTCGTCACCTTCGCGGAAGGGTACACGCGGATCTTATCGCGTGTGGGACCGCCGAGCATGCTGTAGACTGGCACCCCCCAGAGCTTGCCCGTGATGTCCCACAACGCCATGTCGATGCCGGCGATGGTGTGAACCATGAACGGCCCGCCGCGCATGTCTCGGTGAGCGCGGTACAGTTTCTGCCACAGGTGCTCGATCCGCGTCGGGTTCTCGCCGTCGAGCAACACGAACAGCGACTCCGCGAGCGCCGCGGCGACCTTCGGCTCAAGCTGATCGATTTCCCCCCAGCCGGTGACGCCGTGGTTTGTCTCGATCTTCACGTACACCTTCGGTCCGAATGGCGTGGCCTTCAGGCTCTTGATGCGAATCGTGGTCGTGCGGTCGCCGACCTGCGCCGCGGGGTTCTGCGCCGCCGCGATCGGATCGGGGGCGAACGCCGTCCCGGCGACGAACGCGCCGGCGGAGGTGAGCATGTTGCGACGGGTGAACGGCATGAGGGCGTCTCCGGGGAGGTCACTTCTTGAGGTGCTTGTCGAGGAATTCGTAAGCAGTCTTCCGGGCGTCGAGTGGGAAGGCGTGCGGACCTTTCGGGTAGTGTGCGGAGAGACGGTCGTCGGCCTTGTGGAGTTTGTACACCACTGCGGCAGCAGCCATCACGTCGCGGACCCCGGACGCATCGAAGTCGGTGTCCTTCTCGGCCGCGATTGCGAGGACCGCACGCGGGGCGATGGCTGCGACAATCTCGTGGAAGTCGAACGGCAACTTGTTCACGTCGTTCCCGAAATCGCTCTTGATCCGCGGCATGTACACCGGGCCGGTCCAACTCGGCAGGTCGTCCTTCCGCATGCTGCAGAACCCGCAGTTGGACACGACCGCCTTCAATCGCGAATCGTGCAACGCCGTGAACAGTGCATTGTGCCCGCCGAGCGAGTGGCCGACGACGCCAATCCGTTTCGCGTCCACATCTGGGAGCGACTCCAGCAGATCGACCGCACGGACGTTGTCCCAGACGGCCTTCATCGAGCCGCTGGCGTATCCGGACCTGGCGAAGTTGTACTTGTGCTCCCCGAATGACGGATAATCGGGCACGATCACGACGTAGCCGCGCTGTGCGAGTTCCAGCCCGTAGGCCATGTCCTTGTTGCCGAGGCCCGCAGGTTCGTCCTTCCCAATTTTCGTGGTCTGGTGGAGGGCGAGGATCCCGGGGAGCTTGCCCGTCGGTTTGTCCGCGGGCAAGAAGATGTACGCGGGAACGCGGTCGGCCGCGTCCGATTGATACGTCACTTTCCGGCGGGTCAGGTTACCGACCTTCACCTCATCGACCAACTTCACTTCGAGCGGCACGCGGTGGGGTTCACCCGGGAACGGCCCCATGACCCTCGCCACGTTGTCGAGGATGTGCGAGCGCCGAAACTCCCAGTCGGCGGTGGTGCGGATCGGTGTCTTCGTCCCCTTGCGATCAAGGGCATATGTCAGGTCAGTGTGGTCGGGGTATTCGACCGGTTGAAGCGCGGATCCGTGGGCGGAAATCGTCGCCGCCCCGTCCCGAGGTGCCTCGTAACCGCGTGCCGGTGTCGTCGCAAGGGCAAGCAGGCAGAGGAACCCGGCTACGATTCGGGGCATGGTGGTGCCTGATGCGGTGGTGTCGGGGGTGCCCCGGCAGCCTACCACAACCGCCCGGCGTGCGTAAGAAGCAGCGCATGCTTATCGAAAAGGTGGGGCATGATGGCCGTGCTCGCTTCTCATCTTTCATACCCGCGAGGACTCGCATCAATGTCTTGGCCACTGATGATGATGCAATCAAATCAGCCCGTGGTGTGCGGGTAGACCGCCTTCCACTTTTCGCGGAGGGCTTCTCTCATGCGTGCGGCGCAGGCAGGCGGCACAGGGTACGGCTCGCCGTCCTTGTAGAGCCGGATCGTCTTGCGGATGTTATCGACTACCACCTGGCACGGGTTGCACCCGGCCAAGTGCTCAGCGAACTCTCGGCACACGGCGACCATCGTCTCGTCATCGACGTAGTCGTTCAGCGCCTTCAGCAACTCTTCGCAGGTCATCGCTGTCCTCCCGTTCAGGCTCCTTGGCTCGACTCACTTCGGCACACTGCTCCGAGCCAGGTGTTCGAGGAAGAAGGTGTCGCCCTGGAGGGCGACGTAGGTGCTGACGAATCCCAGAATGCGCTCGTCCAGCCAGTCCGCGACTGCCCGCTCGTCGATCTGGTCGAGGGGTTGAACCAGACGGCTGTGGGAGTCGAACTTGATCAGGACCGGGATGATCAGGAGGTTGTATTCCAGGATCAGGTTCCGGATGTCGTAGTCGGGACCGGCGGAGAACTTGAGTTCGATCCTGTACCGCTCGGAGACGAACGAGAAAGTGGCTTCCCGGTTATGCGGTTTGATCACCGGGTCGACCTTCACCAACTCGGCAAAGCGATTGCGGAGGAGTTCCAGCCGGGGCCGCCAGACGGTGCAGAACAGTTCCACCGCGGCATCGAACTTGGCGAGCCGTTCTTCTCGCTCCTGCTGTTCCCGCGCTGCCTCCTGCAGCCCCACTTCGGCTCGGTGAGCCGCGGCCGTCAGTTGGGCGTCGATCTGCTCTTTCAGCGTGTTGATCTCGGACATCGTTCACCCCACTTGTGCGCTCAGCTATGTTGATGATCAGGGAACACGCGTGCGGCCTCGTCACCCAACACCCGGGTCAGTCGCTCGCGGAGCGCGAGTCGCGCCCGAAGGAGCCGGACTTTCACGTTGGCTTCCGAGATGCTGAGCAGGTCGGCCGTCTCCTGAATTGAGAACCCCTCGACATCCCGCAGAACGAACACGGCCCGGTACTTTTCGTCGAGATCAGCCAGCGCCCGGTCGATCAACTCGCGAACCTCGTGTCGCTCAGCAAGGTCGGCGGGGTCATCCCGCCACGGCGCGATGAACTCCGGGTGCGGCACGCCACCGTAGCCTTCCTCGTGCCCACCCGCATCGGCGAGCGGAACGGTTGGCAAGCCCCGCCGCTTGCGGAGGTGCTTCAGGGCGTGGTTGGCGGCGATCCGTAGCACCCAGGCGGCGACCACCGACTCTTCGCGGAAGTCTCGCAGGTGCTCGACCAGACTGAGGAAAGTCTGCTGGGTCACGTCCTCCGCGTCGTGCGGATCTCCCAGCATCCGGTAGGCCAGCCCGTAGACCCGGGACTGGAACTGCCCGACGAGTTCCTCAAAGGCCGCGAAGTCACCGGACTGCGCGCGACGGACAATGTCCCGGTCGGGATCGCCAGGTTGAACAGACTCGGACTCTGGGGGATGTGAACTCATCGAGTCGAACGCTGAGGTTATCGGGCATGTCTACCCTACCCGCCCGGGCCACACCGACCACCCCAGCGACGGGCTCGAAATCACTTCTCCTGCGGGAACCCGGCCTTCAACAGCCCCATGTAGCCGTCCTTCAGTGGACGCACATCATAGCCCTGCTTCTTGAGCAACTCAGCCGCGGCCAGACATCGGATACCGGACCCACAATGCAGGTAAACAACGCTACCCGGCGGCACCGTCTTCTTGAGTTTCTCCTCCGGAACGCCCTTCTTGATTTCTGAAAGAGGAAGCAGTCGGGCGTCCTTGAGGTGCCCATCCTTCCACTCACCGTCTTCCCGCACATCAACAAGCACGGCTTTGCCATCCGCGACGCTTTTCTTCACGGTCTCCAGGCTATCGGTTGTGTGGTCTGCGGCACACGCGGCCCCCGACACCGCACACATCGCAACTGCACCGTACACGAATCGGTTCATCACACTCTCCGTACTCGAAACGAACCCGGCTCGCGACCAGCAAGCCGGACAACTGGTTGATCCCCGACCCACTTGCGAGGTTACAGAATATTCCCAGCGAATTATTCCCCGTGCTTGTAACTTTCTGGCCCACTCCCGGATCAAACCTTTGTGAACCCTCAACGGAGAAGCCAATCATGTCAACGCCATGTGCGTCGTCAGCAGGCACCATCAAAGCCTCTGCCAGCCGCGATTCGCGACTGGCCCATCGTCGTCTTGTGATTGCCGGCGGTTCACTCGCTGTGGTCGGGGCTGCCCTCTCGCTACTTTTCGATCCTGCGTGGTCGGGGCTGGCCGTCCTTGGAGGTCTTACCCTGATCCTGTTCCCTAATAGGAACTGCTGTGCCCGCTAAGCCCGCGCGATCGTTAGATTCAATCGGCGGCACTCAACCCCGAGGAGTTTATGACGCCCGATGAGCATTCTCCCACGCCCGATCCATTATCCTCTGGCGAAGTGGGTGCGGTTCCAACAACGAGGTATTCGATGGATGTTCTGCTACTCATGGGTATTGTAGCTCTCTGGTTAATCCTCCAAATCTGGGTTCTACCGAAGGCGGGGATCTCGACCTGAATGAGTGGGGCGTGTGAGCCGCGGTCGCGGCAGAAACCTACGCCTCCAACGAATCCGAAGCCTGCCCAACCGCAGGCCGAAAACACTGACCCGACGGAACGGTGACACCCATGACAGCAACCGCAGCCCAGGCCGAGCCTCGCCGGGTGTGGCCGGTCGTTAAGTCCATCGGTACGGCCGCCCTTGCGGTCGTCGGCCTCGTCGCGTTCCTGGCCTGGATGGGTGGTGCTTTCCGCGAGAAGGTGCAACCCGGTGAGGCGACCGTGCCGCGTGAAAGCGCCGGTGGCCGACCCAGGGCGAAAGTCGAGAGTCGGCGGATCGAGGACACGGCAACCGCTGTTGGGAGCGTGCAACCCCGACGTCGAACTGAGGTATCGGCACAGTTGCTTGCTCGTATCCTCGACGTGAAGGTTCGCCCCGGCGACGCCGTGAAGCCCGACCAGGAGTTGGTGCTCCTCGACAACCGCGAACTGCTAGCGCAACAGGCGGAGGCACTTGCCGCCGTCACGGCCACCGAGGCTGATTTGCTTGTCCGCAAGACCGACTTCACCCGTGCCCAGAACGAGCGCGAGAAAGGTGTCATCGGTGCGGCAGAATTCGCCCGGTACGAGGGAGCGATGAAGGTGGCCGAGGCCCAGGTGAAACGGGTGAAGGAAGCGGTCAACAGGCTCGACGTGCAACTCACGTACACGAAGATCCTCGCCGGCTCTCGTGGGATCGTTGCGGATCGTTTCGCGGACCCCGGGGACATCGCGACGCCTGGCAAGCCGATCATGGTAATTTACGATCCTGCGGAACTGGAATTGCATGTCAACGTCCCCGAGAGTCTCGCCCCGGAGCTTCGCGAGGGGCAGCAACTCGCGGTTCAGATCGAAGCCGCAGGGCTTAGTGACGTGATGGGGACCGTTCGCGAGGTGGTGCCACAGGCTCAGCAAGCAAGCCGTTCCGTGCTCGTGAAGGTGACCTTGCCGAAGGTACCGTCCGTGAAGCCGCTGCTGCCAGGTATGTTCGGCCGTGTCAGCATTCCCGTGGGCACCGTGGAGCGATTGTTCGTGCCGTCGGTCGCGGCGCGTCAACTCGGCCAACTCGATCTGGTCGAGGTGGTGAACCCCGATAACACGTTGACACGCCGCTTCGTTCGCGTTGGCCCCGCGGTTGGTGATCGTATCGAGATCCTGTCCGGACTGAGTGAGGGCGAAACCGTCGCCCTGCCCACTCGCTGAGCATTCCTCGTAAGCCCCGCCCTACTCCGAGGATTCCCCGGATGACCGCGCCGCGCACCGATCACAACTTCGTCGCTCGAATCGTCGAGGCGTTCCTCCACGGGAACCTGTCCGTCCTTCTGATCCTCCTCATGCTCGCGTGTGGGGCCGCGGCCCTCCTCCTCACGCCGCGAGAAGAGGAGCCGCAGATCGTCGTGCCGATGGCAGACATCTTCATCCGCATGCCGGGTGCCACTGCCGAGGAAGTGGAACAGCAAGTCTCGTCGAAGCTCGAACGCCTCCTCGCGCAGATCGACGGCGTGGAGTACGTCTACTCCATGTCGCGGCCCGGCGAGGCGATCGTCACGGTGCGGTTCTTCGTCGGAGAGAACCGCGAAGCAAGCCTCGTGAAGCTCCACAACAAGATCATGATGCACTCGGATGTGGTCCCACCCGGGGTCACGGGCTGGGTGGTGAAGCCGGTCGAGATCGACGATGTGCCACTGGTGAACGTCACGCTGTGGAGCAAGACTTCGGACGACTTTGCACTGCGGCGCGTGGCCGAGCAGGTGGAGGTGGCGCTCCAGGGCGTTCCCGAAACTGCCCGCACCGAGATCGTCGGTGGTCGCCGGCGGCAACTTCGCGTGATGCTCGATCCCGAACGTATGACCGCCCGGCAAGTCACGTCGCTGGACGTGGACCGTGTGCTCCGTGGTGCGAACGTGAACATCCAGGCGGGTTCGCTGCGGTCGAACAACCGCGAGGTGACCGTCGAGGGTGGTTCGTTCGTGCAGACCGCCAAGGAACTCGAAACGCTGGTCGTCGGCGTGTTCGCGGGCAAGCCGGTGTATGTGAGCGAGATCGCCAAGGTACTCGATGGCCCCGAGGAACCTGGCACCTACACCCGTATCGGATTTGGTCCGGGAACCCCAAACCGACCCGATGGAGTCACTGACTATCCGGCCGTGACAGTCGGCGTTGCCAAGCGGAAGGGGAGCAACGCAGTGTCGGTGTCGCACGCCATCGAGGCGAGACTCGCCGAACTTCGCGGCACGGTCATCCCGCAAGACATCGAAGCTCGCATCACGCGGAACAACGGCGAAACGGCTGACGAGAAGGTGAGCGAACTGATCCGCGAACTCGGCCTCGCGATCATCATCGTGTCGGCGCTGGTCATGTTCAGTCTGGGGTGGCGTGAAGCGATCATCGTCGTGCTGGCGGTGCCGCTCACGTTCGCGCTCACGCTCCTGGTCAACTACCTCGCCGGCTACTCGATCAACCGCGTGACGCTATTCGCACTCATCCTCGCGCTGGGCCTCGTGGTCGATGACCCGATCGTGGACGTGGAGAACATCTTCCGCCACTTCGGACTCCGGAAGAAGCCGGCACGCGAGGCCGTGTTCGACGCCGTGAACGAGGTCCGGCCGCCGATCATCGTGGCGACGCTCGTCGTGATGGTGTCCTTCCTCCCGATGATGTTCATCACGGGAATGATGGGACCGTACATGCGGCCGATGGCGTTGAACGTCCCGGTTGCGATGTTCATGTCGATGGTGGTCGCGTTCACCGTCACGCCGTGGTTGAGCTATCAGGTGCTGAAGGGCGTGTACGACAAAGGCGGGCACGAACCGGTCGATCCTCACAAGACGCGGACATACCGCATCTACAAGGCGGTACTCACTCCGTTTCTCGAATCACGCCGTGCGGCGTGGGCACTCATTGGCTTCACGGGCTTGCTGCTTCTGGGCGCGTGTATCGTCCCGGCGCTGGGCTTGGTGCCACTGAAGATGTTGCCGTTCGACAACAAGAACGAGTTCCAGGTTCTCGTGGATCTTCCCGAGGGCACGACGGTCGAGACGACCGACGCGGTTCTGCAGGACCTGGCACACGAACTGAAGAAGAACCCGGAAGTCTCCGAGGTGCTGACGTTCGCCGGCACCGCGTCGCCGATGGACTTCAACGGCATGGTCCGACACTACTACCTGCGTCGTGAACCGCATCGTGGCGACCTCCGCGTCAACCTGATTCCCAAGGAAGAGCGTTCGACCCAAAGCCACGCCATCGTGCTGCGAGTCCGCAACGGGCTGGATCAACTCGCACGCACGCACAAGGCACGAATCAAGGTCGTGGAGGTGCCGCCCGGCCCGCCTGTGCTCAGCACTCTCGTCGCTGAAGTGTATGCAAAACCCTTCCAGACGCAGGGCGAACTCAAGGCCGACGCTCGCCACGTGCGTTCGCTCTTCGACAAAGAGCCGGGTGTCGTCGATGTGGACGACACATTCGAATCCGATCGCCCGCGCTACGTTTTCCACGTGGACAAGGAGAAGGCGTCGCTCACGGGGATCACGACCGAGCAGATCGCGAACACGCTCCGGATCGGGCTCAACGGCATGACACCCGGCGAGGGTGACCCCAAGGATTTCCGTGCCGGCAGCGGTCACCTGCCGCGAGAACTGAACCCCCTGACGATCCTGATTCAGGTTCCTCTCGGCAACCGCACGGGATTGACCGACCTGTTGCGGTTGGGAGTGAAAACTCCGGGCGGCGAGATCGTGCGGGTCGGCGAGTTGGGCAAGTTCGAGGAGTTGCCCGCGGAGCAGACAATCTACCACAAGAACATGCGGCGGGTCGGGTACGTCACGGCGGACACCGCGGGCCGCACTCCTGCAGAAGCAGTGATCGGGCTTCTGTTCCAGCTTCGCGACCACCCCACGCCCGGCGGCGCGGAAGTGGTCTGGACCGGCGAGGGCGAATGGAAGATCACGCTGGACGTGTTCCGCGACCTGGGGCTGGCGTTCGGCGGGGCGATGCTGCTGATCTACATCCTGATGGTCTACCAGACGGGAAGTTACCTGATTCCGCTCGTGCAGATGATCTCGATTCCGCTCACGGTGATCGGGATCATGCCCGGGTTTTGGCTGTTGAATCTCGTGACGGGCACCACGGTCGGCGGGTTTGCGAATCCAGTGTACTTCACGGCAACCGCGATGATCGGGATGATCGCGCTGGCGGGGATCGCGGACCGAAATGCGATTCTGCTGATCGACTTCATTCAACACGTCCGCGATCGTGGAGCAACCTTGAAGGAAGCACTGATCGAGAGCGGTGCCGTGCGGTTCCGGCCGATCTTGCTCACCGCTGGGGCGGCGATGCTCGGTGCGTGGCCGATCACACTCGACCCCGTGTTCAGCGGGCTTGCGTGGGCGTTGATCTTCGGGCTGCTCGTCTCAACGGCGTTCACTCTGCTGCTGGTGCCGGTCGTGTACTGGATGCTGTACCGGGGGTCGGATACCAGTACCGAGGGGTGAATCAGGGCTTCAATACTCAATACCTGGAATGCAAGCGGATGTGTGTTTCTCATCGATTCCACGCAATATACCCACCCATCCGTGGAACCGTTCTGGAAGCGATGACCTGTCTGGAAGAAAGAATGTAAGAATCATGCCATTCGCCGCATCACACGATTAGCAAATCGTCTGCAACGCTTCACTGCCATTCATGCCGCACAAAACCGCCAAGCACACCCCGGAAACCAGTGCCACGCCCAAACGAAATCCTCCATCTGACACGGCACACGTTATGCATTATGCTAACTGCTTTCTGGAGAAGTGCGCACAACGAACCGTATCTGTTCAGTAGTTGGACATACTGAAGTCCGAACTGAGCGGTTATTGTCCACTCGCTCCAGGAAATCCAATACGTACCGACCGTCCTCTCCCCAAGGCCCCAACATGGGACTGGTTAAACTTGCGCTCGGCAACATCCACGGGGTCATTGTCTTCGCCCTGTTCATGTTGGTTCTCGGTGCAGTTGCCATCATCTCGATCCCGGTGGATATTCTGCCGGCGTTTAAGGTGCCAGCCGTTCAGGTTCTCACTTACTTCAACGGAATGCCCGCCCGTTCCGTCGAGCGAACGCTCACGGATCGCATCGAGCGGTGGGTGAACCAGGCGCCGGGTGTGGCGAACGTCGAAAGCCGATCGGTTTCCGGAGTCAGCGTCGTGAAGCTCTACTTCCGCCAGGACACCGATCCAACCGCGGCACTGACACTGACCAACTCGCTCGCCGGCGGCGCCCAGGCGTATCTGCCGACCAACACACTTCCGCCCGTTGTGTTGCCGTTCGACCCCACCGGTACACTGCCGCTCGGGATTCTGACAGTCAGCAATCCGAAGATGGCCGAACAGGAAGTGAAGGACCTTGCTCGCGTCGAGGTTCGTAACCGCCTCGGAGCGATCAGCGGAGTTGTCGCGCCTGTGGTCGTCGGCGGGAAGGACCGCCGAATCATGATCTACCTGGACCCGAAGAAGTTGGAGTCCCGGAATCTCTCGGCGGTGGATGTGGTTGCCGCACTCGATCGCGGGAACGCGATGGTTTCCCCCGGAACCGCGTATTTCGGTGACAATCAAGTTTCACTCGACACGAACATGATGGTCCGGACAGTCGATGAACTGAACGACATGCCCATTACGTTCGATGCGGGTCGGCAGATTCTACTTCGTGATGTCGGAACGGCCGTGGACGACGCGGTTATCCAGAAGTCGCGGGTCCGGGTGAACGGCAACCAACAGGTATTCGTGCCCATCTATCGACAAGCCGGCTCGAGCAGTTTGGCCGTGGCCGATGGTGTACGAGAGGCCGTCCCGAAGATGGAAGCGGAACTCCCCGAAGGCAGCAAACTGAATTACGTCATCGACCAATCGGAATACGTCCGCAAAGCCATCGAGAGCCTGCTCCATGAGGGGGTCATTGGTGCCATCCTCGTCTCGCTGATGATCTTGGTTTTCCTGGGCGACTGGAAGATGACATTGATCGCATCAATGTCGCTGCCGCTGGCGATCCTGGGAGCCGTGATTGGCCTCCAGACCACCGGGCAGACGATCAACGTCATGACTCTTGGTGGGTTGTTCCTCGCGATCGGTCCACTGGTCGATAACGCGATCGTGGTGCTGGAGAACACGCACCGCCACTTGGAGATGGGGAAGACGCCACACCAGGCAGCGAGCGATGCGACAACCGAACTGACGATGCCTGTGATCGTCGCCACGCTCGCACTCATCATCGTACTTTGTCCCGTTGCCTTGACGCCCGGCGTCAGCGGGTTCCTCTTCAAGCCACTCACAATGGCCGTAGCCTTCGCCATGATCGCCTCGTTCATTCTGTCATGGACGTTCGTGCCGGCCCTGTGTTCCAAGATGCTCACAGGCCACGGTCACGGAAGCCACAACCCCGGTGGGCACAGTCATCCGGAGCGCCCACCCGGGCTCTTCAAACGGATTTACGCTCGGATCAACGCCGGAATCAACCTCATCGGTCGGGGCTACGCGGCGATGCTCGCAATCGCTTTGCGGAACCGGCTTGCGGTGTTGCTCGGGATCGGAATGCTCTTTGCCGGATCGCTGGGTCTGGCCAAGTTCATCGGCCAGGAATTCTTCCCCGCGGTGGACGCAGGGCAGATCACGATTCAAGTTCGCGGCCCGTCGAACCTCCGACTCGATGCAACAGAGCGGCGAATTATCGACGTGGAAGCCGCGTTGCTCCTCGACCCCGAGAAGCCGGAATTGGGCGGCATTCCAGGGAACGAATTGCAAATGGTGGTGTCCGAGATTGGGCTGAACAACGACTGGTCAGCAGCGTACTCCGCGAACGCCGGGCAGCAGGACACCGTGATCCGACTTCAGCTGACCCCCGAGCGATCGCTGTCGGCCCAGCAGTACGCCGTGGTGCTCCGAAAGAAACTCGCTTCCGATCCCCGATTTGCCGATCTGGAGTTCAGCTTCGACACCGGTGGTATGGTTTCCGCCGCCCTGAACTTTGGTGCATCGTCCCCGATCGACATACAGGTCACGGGGGGCACGCCCGAGCAGAAGTTCGAGGTTGCCGGTAAAATCAAGGCTCTGGTGAGCGACGTGAAGGGTGCGGCCGATGTGCGCGTCCTTCAGCGAAACGACTCACCGTATCTCGTGTTGGAAGTGAATCGGGAGAAGGCGCAAGCCGTCGGTCTGTCAGCGAAAGATGCCGTGCTTCAGGTGGTAACCGCGATGAACTCCAGCATCGCCTTGACCCGTAACTTCTGGATCGACCCCAAGAGCGGGAACCAGTACTTCATCGCCGTTCAGTATCCCGATAACCCGTACTTCAAGATCGAAGACTTGCAGAACGTGACCGCAACCGGGACGAACCAGAGGCAACCGGTTCAACTCGGCACGCTGGTCACAGTTCGGACGACGACGCAACCCGTGGAGTTCAACCACGACGGGTTGAAGCGTGTGGTAGATGTGCAGGTCAACACCGAGAACCGGGACATCGGAAGCGTCGCGGCGGACATCAGCAAGCGGCTCAAGGGACTGGAACTGCCCAAGGGAATGAAGGCCGAGCTTCGCGGTGAGTATGCCCGTATGCAGGAATCGTTCGACAGCCTCGCCGTCGGCTTGGCACTGGCTTCCGTGCTGGTCTACCTGCTCATGGTCCCGTTGATGCGATCGTTCCTCATGCCGCTCATCATCATGGCGACTGTGCCACTCGGATTGATCGGCGTGCTCGTGATCCTGTGGGCAACTGGCAGCACGTTAAACGTGCAATCCGAGATGGGAGTGATCTTCCTCGTCGGGATCATCGTCTCCCAAGGTGTGCTGCTGATGGACTTCGCGAACCAACTCCGCAAACAAGGCCGCACGGTTCACGAAGCAATCGTCGAATCCGCGGTGATTCGGTTCAAGCCGATCCTGATGACCTTCCTCGCAACCTTCCTGGACCTGCTTCCGATGGCGATTGGCCTGGGTCGTGGGAGCGAGGCACTCACGCCGCTGGCTCGCGCTGTCGTCGGTGGGCTGGTGTCGTCAACGGCCCTGACATTGTTCGTCGTGCCGATCCTCTACACGCTCTTGATTCGCGACAAGCGACACCCGCGTGGCCATCACGACGGGCACGAGCAACTACACGCTGATCCGGCACAGGGTTGACGCGCGTTCCAATTACTCACAAGCGGAACCAACGATATGAGCGATATCTCTCCCACGGATCGAACGCACGAACCCGACGCGGGTGGTCCGGTTGAAATGCACTCGCCGCACCACGCTCCACACGGGCACCCTGTGTCGGGGCGGACACGCCGCCGCGTGGTGGGCACGTTCCTCGTGGTCATTACCCTGGGCGGCATCGCGGCCGGAGCCGGGGTGCTCACCGGGTTCCTTCCCAACCCCATTGTCGCGGGCGATCCAAAGGCCGATGGGCTAAACGAACCGCGTGACACCGGGCCGCTTCAGGTGAAGGTAGTTCAGCCCAAACGTAATCCGGACTTCCGCATCACGATCCGTCGGGTGGCGGTGATTGAGCCATATTATCAGGCGGGGTTGCGAGCACGGGTGTCGGGCGTTGTCCGCAGCGTGACCAAGGACATCGGCGATTCAGTGCGGGCCGGGGAAGTGCTAGTGGACATCGACGTTCCCGACTTGAAACAAGCCGTGGAACAGAAGGAAGCGATCATCCTTCAGCGTGAGAAGGAGCTTGCTGCGGCCCGCGCGGATCTTGCTGTCGCTCGCTCTGCGGTCGATGCGGCCGCCGTTGCGGTGAAGTTGAAGGGTATCGAGGTGACCCGGGCGAATGACATTCGAGCGGCCCGGAAGCTCGAGCTGGAGCAGTGGGAAATCCTGTTCAAGGGTGATTCGGCCGTGAAAGCGCGGGTGGACGCGGCAATGCTCGAGTATCAGGCTGCGGGCCGGGCACTTGAGGTTGCTGGCGTGGATGTTGAGAAAGCTCGGGTGGAACAGGCCGGAAAAGCCGCAAGTCTGGAAAAGGCCGCAGCCGATATAGAACTCAAACAGTCGCTGGTCGAGGTTGCGCGCCGTGACCGCGACGCCGCACTCATCCAGCTCAGCTACACCCAACTCGTCGCGCCTTTCGATGGCGAGATTGTGACACGCACCACAGATCCGGGGCGATTCGTCTTTGGCGGGGCGAGCGGATCGTCGGAAGCACTCGTCAGCGTAGCCCGCACCGACCTCGTGACTGTGGTTGCGAAAGTGCCAGATAGTGCGGCCCCGTTTATCTCCTGGGATACCGAGGCACTTGTGGAGTTCGCCCAACTCCCAGGGGTGACTGTCCGGGGGCGGATCACTCGGTTCAGTAAGGTGATCGACCCAGCCGACCAGACCATGCGAGTCGAGGTGGATGTGTACAACGGGACAGCGAACGAGTACCGGACGTTGCTCGTGCGGGCAGCCTTGAAAAGCACGATATCACCCCTCATTCCGCTCGACTCGATGGCAGCAGTCGTCTCCGCCGGAGCGGGTCTGATTCGGAGCAAGGCCGATCACAAGGGCTGGCACGAAGGCGAAGCACGGACACCTGACTGGGGACCGGGCGGGCGTTACCGGAGCATCGTCGCCGGAACCACGGCGACGATGCGGCTCGACCTGGAGAAGTTCGGTGATTCGTACCTGCTGCCAGCCGGTGCGGTGTATGGTCGGGCTGGCCAACCTTACATTCTGGTCGTCGAGAACGGGGTCACGCGGCAGGTGCCCGTTGTGGTTCAGATGAACGACGGAACCCTGGCGAAAGTGGCAACCGTGGTTTCCTCCGGCGGTCAGCAGTTGATTCGCGAATTGACTGGCAACGAAGTGATCGTGGCAACCCGGCAGTTGGAAGTGGGTGAGGCACGCAAGGTCACCCCGGTTTCCGAGAAGTGGTAACGATTCAGGTTTGCCCTCGGAAGACTGGGCAAAGAAACACAGTGCCAAGGAGAGGCCATGATTCGTTTCATCACCCCCGGTCGGGCTGCGCGAACAGGGATATTCACGGCCTTGTCGCTTGCCGTCGTCGTGCCGGTTTCCGCTGAACAGCCCGCTTCAACACCCCGAATGTACGCGCCGACGATGGTTCGGCCTGTACCGACGCCACAGGTGGCGGAACCCGCGGCGAAGCCCACAACTTACCCGATCGACCTGCCGACAGCGCTTCGTCTTGCCGATGCGAATAACCCCACGGTCGAAGTTGCTCGCGCCCGCGTTCGAGAAGCCGTCGCGCAACTCGATCGCGCTCGGGTCGCATGGGTGCCCAACCTCGCATTTGGCCCGACGTTCTTCTACCACGACGGTGTCGATCAGAACCGTCGCGGCGACATCTTCAACGTCGCACGTGGGAACTACACTCTCGGCGCTGGCCCGACCCTGCGTGTCGATGTTTCCGACGCGTTGTACCTCCCACTCGTCGCGAAACAACACGTCCGAGCCGCGGATTCACATGCTCGTGCTACCACGAACAACATCGAACTGGATGTTGCAGTCGCGTATCTCGATCTCGTCGAACTTCACGGTCTGATGGCGATCAATGCCGATATCCTGGATCGCACGGAGCAGATTCTTCGATCTGCACAGACCGGTGCCAAGGCCGGGTTGAACAAGACGGCTGCGGACGTGAACCGCGCCGCAACCGAGGTGAATCTCAGGCGTGAGGAAGGGATCGTGCTTCGCGGGCGAACCTCGGCGGCGGCCGCTCGCCTCGCCCGACTGCTTCTGCTCGATCCGTCGATCGAACTGACTCCTTACGAAGTGGCAGTCGTCCCGCTCATGCTGGTGCCGGGTGAATACTCTCTGGAGCAGTTGATTCAGACGGCACTCCGCGCTCGCCCGGAAATCACGGTCGCCCAGGCGGGGTTGACGGCAGCAGAGACTCTGGTGCGACAGGCAAAGATGGCTCCGCTTCTGCCGAAAGTCCAGGCCGACTTCATTGCCGGTGGTCTTAGCGGTGGACGTGGTAACGACTTCAGCCCATTCCAGAACCAGTACAACACCGGCGTCGCGCTGGTATGGAGTCTCGATAATTTTGGTTTGGGGAACGCCGCCACAATCCGCGGACGCCGAGCAGGACAGGACGCCGCGATGTACCGCCTCCGGGAAGTCGAGGTGATGGTGTCGTCCCAGGTTGTCGAGGCCGCTCAGACGGCCGCCGCGCGATTCGATGCACTGGAACCCGCACAGGAAGCCGTGCGGCAGGCACAGGAGATGTACCGAAAGTTCCGCGAATCGTCGTTCGGCGTGGTTGGTCCGAAGGCCCAGTTCGACGCGCTCGAACCCCTGACTGCGGTTCAGTCGCTAAACGCTGCTCGGGTGCAGTATCTCCAGCAGGTCGTCGAGTTCAACCGGTCGCAGTTCCGCCTTCACACAGCGATCGGTCAACCGGCAGTGATGGGCCTGGATGCCGCCGTCCCGCAACCTGTGGATGTGCCGACCGTTCCTGGTGCAATGGTCCCACCGAAACCGATCCCCGCACCAAAGCCTGTTCCGCCTCCGGCGCCCCCTGTAGTTCCGACGGCCCGGCGTTGAGTGGTCAGCATGTCGTCGCGCCCACCAACTCGCGAGAGGGAAATGTCCGACGCAACAAGGGCTTGTCGAACATCTCCCTCTCGGTGTGGCTCACGTTCTTGGTGGAGGCAGAATCACTTCTTCTGGGTTGCGGCATCGGTGAATGGTGATCTCTCGAACCGGCAGTCCTTCTCAACGAGCCGTGGGTCGCCAGCATCTGTCAGGATCTTGGTCAACTGTTCGGCGAGTTTCTTGCGTGTCGCCTCGTGCTCCTTGTCGCCGGCTACGTTCTTCACTTGATCCCGATCGGTTCGGAGGTCGTAGAGTTCCTCCGCGGGGCGTTTGGCGAAAGCGTAGTCATAGTGCCATTTCCACTGTGGGTCGCTCCGGTGGGCAACGAGCCAGGCTTTTGTGGGGCTGGCGTCCATGTCCGCGAACGCGGCATAGGTGTTGTTCTCGAGTGCGTTCGCATCTGGAGCCTTGTCGGCGGTCACTCCTTTCGGGTCGCCGAGCGGGTAGCGGTCCGGGGCGAAGTTGCGAATGTAGAGAAAGTCCTTCGTCCGCAGTGCCCGCTGTGGATACGGGAGGTTTCCTTCTCGCGCATCACCGACGTGCCGCTCTCGGCCCGTCACAACCCACGATCGCTCCGGGTCCACCTGACCCGCCTGCTTCGAGGTGAGTACCGGCCACAGAGACTTGCTGTTCAACCCCGCGGGAGCTTTCACACCGCCAGCGTCGAGGAACGTCGGGGTGAGGTCCATGAGGTTCACGATATCATCCACCACTCGCGGTCCCGGCACGCCCGGGCCGGCAGCGACAAGCGTGACACCTGTGCCGAAGTCGTATAGGTTGCACTTCCCACCGGGGAAGCCTGGTGCGCCGTGGTCCCCGCTGATGACCACGAGCGTGCGGTCGAGTTCACCTGCATCCTTGAGTTGCTTGAGGATCACGCCGACCTGAGAATCGAATGCCTGCGCCTCGCCCAGATAGTCAGCGAAATCCTCACGCACCTCGGGCACGTCTGGGAGAAACTTCGGCAACTTCCCCTTGAGGGACTCCGGGTCGATGTTCCAGAGCGCCTTGCCCGATCCTTTGACCCATTTCCTGTGCACATTTGTTGGGCCAAACCAGAAGAAGAAAGGCTTCTTCGAATCGCGGGCCTTGAGGAACGAAGCGAAGTTGCCATCGACCTGGGCGAGCAAATCGGCCCGTGCTTCCGCGACCGTCTTGCCATTCTTCACGGCTTGTGTGGCCTGTTCCGAGAACTGATTGAAACCCATGCCGGACTTCTGGTAGGCGTACTCTTGCTTGCCGATCGGGGCATCGGCTGGTGTGCCAGGACTCCAAACTTTCGCGGTTTTGCCAATCGCGTATCCCGCGTCACGGAGCAAAAGCGGGAACGAGGGGATGTTCTCGTCCCAGACTGCGCCTCGCAGGATTGCGCCGCGGCCGGTGTTGAAGAAGTACCGCCCGCTCAGGATCGAACTGCGACACGGGGTACACGAAGGAGCGGGTACAAAGGCGTTCCGGAACAGCACTCCACGCGCTGCGACCGAGTCGATGTTCGGTGTCTTGATGACACTGTTCGCTGTCGGACCAGCGTCGATCGCAGCGTAAGCCGAGGCATATCGGCCCCAGTCGTCCGCGAAGCAGAACACGATGTTCGGACGGTCCGCTGCGCTGGCCGGGCCACCGGCAAGCAGCAGTACGGCGATCGCAGAAGTTCGGATGGCGTGCATGGTCGTGTGTCTCGATAGTTGTCGGGTTCTCATTGGCTCCAGGCGAGTGTTACACGCCTCCTCCGAATCAACTGATTCATACCCGGCAAATCTTGTTGCTTCACGGGACAGTCAATTTCATCTCAGTGATCTTGCCCACGAATGGTTTCCCCTTGGAGTAGTTCGCCACGGGATGGCCGTTGTCGTGACCAAGGCAGAAGTCTTCCTGAGGTTGCCGGGGAACTGGGCTCGGAGCCTTGCCTTTGACGATTGACTGCTCGCCGACGGCAAGGGCAATCTCGCCGTCCTTGCCGACAGTCGCCGTGATCCGAACCAACCCCTTGATCGGCTCGGACCGGATTTCGGTGATGGCGTCGTTGGCACCTGTTCGCAGCGAGAATACCACACGGTTCTCGCGGAGGTGCAATGCATATCCAGCAGAGGCTCCGCCGTGGGCGACGATCACGGTATCGCCGAGTTCCGTTTCGATCTGGCAACTCAGCGTGAACGCCTTGCCCCCGATCTGTGGGGCGACCCCGGAGTCGATGGCATCGCCCGGCTTGAGATTGTCCAGTGCCGCGGGCTTGGCGGCATCCTTCGCCTTGGGCGTCTCATCAGTCGGGTACAGTGTTTTGGGGTCTTTCACAACACCTGCGGGCCGGCGGGCACTGGGCTTCTGGCCGCCGATCTCGTCGTTCATCTTTGTTGCGAGGGCCTTCAGTTTCTCGACGATCTCGGGATGTTTGTCGGCGAGGTTGGTCGTTTCGCCAATGTCCTTGTCAAGGTTGTAGAGCCGAGGGTTGGTCTTGGTGTCTTCGGCTAACCCTTTTGCACCCAGAGCATCTTGCTGGGCGACGATCGCGAGTTTCCACGGCCCCTGACGAACAGCCTGGAGGTTGTAGCCGGAGAAATAGTAATGCGCCTCCCGAGGTGAGTCCTTACTTGTGCCAAACAGGACAGGCGACATGTCGCGGCCGTCGATGATCGGTTCTGCTGGCACTTTGCCGCCGGCGAGTGCGACGCACGTCGGCAACAGGTCGATCGTGCCAGCGACGGTATCATTCACGGCCTTGGGGGCGATTTTGCCGGGCCACCACGCGATGGTCGGCACGCGCACGCCACCCTCCCAGGTGCTGCCTTTGCTCCCGCGGAGTGGTTTTGCGTTGCCACCGTCCGCACCTTTGGTGAGCCACGGACCATTATCACTGGTGAAGACAACCAACGTGTTGTCTTGCAACTTCAGTTCCCTCAACGTGTCCAGCACTTGCCCGACGCTCCAGTCCATTTCTTCAACCCAGTCGCCGAAGCGACCATTGGCGGATTTGCCTCGGAACTTCTCGCCGGGGAAAATGGGTGTGTGGACCGCCGTGTGGGGCATGTACAGAAAGAATGGCTTGTCCTTGTTCTTGCGGATGAATCCCACGGCCTCGTCGGTGTACCGCTCCACGATCCTGCTCTGTTGTGCATCCGTTAACAGTTCGGCAACCTTGTCGTCGCGGAGCAATGGCACCACGCGTTCGCCGGTCTCCTTCGACTTCCTCTGCATGTCGTTGGAGTACGGGATCCCAAAGTAGTGATCGAACCCCTGCTTCGTGGGCAGGAACTCGGGTTGATCACCGAGGTGCCACTTGCCGACGCACTGCGTGGCATAACCTTGCTCTTTGAGCCGCTCCGCGATTGTGACCTCCTTGGGGTTGAGCCCTTGCGGCCCCGCTGGGAAGAACACACCCGGGACGGAGATCCTTGCGCCGTAACAACCGGTCATGAGTTGCGCCCGCGACACCGAACAGACCGGCGCGGCGTAGAAACTCGTGAGTTTCATCCCTTGTTCGGCCATGCGGTCGAGGTTCGGCGTCTTCTGTTTCGTCGCCCCGAACGGACCGATGTCCGCGTAACCCAGATCATCGATGAAGATGATGACGATGTTGGGCTTGGCCGGTTCCGCAGCGGTTGCGGTGTTGATCCCGAGAACCGCTACGAGAGCCAGAGCAACGAGCGAACGCATCACTTAATCTCCCGGGCAGTAACAGTCCGAAGTGTTTAGAGGAACGTCACTCGTCGATATCGATTCGAGGACTTTCACCAACTTTACACTTCACGGACCCGAAGACCACAGTTTTTCGTCCTCGGATTCTTGCGGAAGATTTTGGTTTCTGGGAGGGCGAGTCAAAGCGGGATACAGTGGAAGTCGTCGGGCAATGTCGGTCTATGTTCAACCGAATCGACCTACGGGTTTTCTCTGGCTCCGATTTCGATCACGTGTTGGAGGGGTGAATGATGACCATTAACCGTCGTTCGTTTCTCGCGGCTGGCAGTGCAATTGGCGCGTCGGTGGTGCCTTGCGTTCGAGCAGACTGGCAACCGAGCCCGCGTTACCCGGACCCGCTCATCAAGATCATTGACCCGAGCTTCACCAAGTATCGCGTGAATCTCGCCAAGGTCGAACGGATCGCCACGGGTATGCGGTGGGCAGAAGGACCGGTGTGGTTTGGCGACGCCCGCTTCCTGCTCTGGAGCGATATCCCCAACAATCGCATCCTGCGATGGGACGAGGAAACCGGAACGGTCAGCGCGTTCCGTAAACCAGCCAACAACGCCAACGGCAACACGCGAGATCGGCAGGGGCGGCTCGTTACATGCGAACACGATACCCGGCGGGTAAGCCGCACCGAGTACGACGGAGGTATCACCGTGATCGCGGACAAATTCGACGGCAAGCCGCTGAACTCGCCGAACGACGTAATATGCAAATCCGACGGCTCGATCTGGTTCACCGACCCACAGTTCGGCATCCTCGGCTACTACGAGGGGCATGTCGCCAAGCCGGAATTGCCGACGAACGTCTACCGCTGGGATCCCAAATCCGGGAAGTTGGCAGTTGTGGCGGGTGACATCGACCGCCCGAACGGGCTGGCGTTCTCTCCTGACGAATCCAAACTTTACATCGTCGAGGCTGGCGTTAACCCACGGGTCATTCGCGCCTACGAGGTGAGCGACGGTGGCACACGACTTGGCAAGAGCTCGTCGGTCCTGATCACCGCCGAGGATAAGGGAACACCCGACGGATTGCGAGTCGATGTGGACGGCAACCTGTGGATCGGCTGGGGCATGGGTGCGGAGGGGCTCGACGGTGTGGCGGTGTTCAACCCGGCGGGAAAACTGATCGGTCGCATCGACTTGCCGGAACGGTGTGCGAATCTGTGTTTCGGAGGCCGTCATCGCAATCGCCTCTTCATGGCTGCCAGCACGTCGGTCTACTCGCTCTTCGTCAACACACAGGGGGTCGCCGGAGGGTAGGGCTCGCGGGGAACGAATTGCCACGGACTGAATGCCGACCACGAACTTCGGAGTCGGCATGAGGATTGCTAATGGTTCCAGCGTGGTTAAAGTTCTGGGTCGGGAGGGCGAGGCTCCTGCCGAGCCGTTGGCGTGCGGCTCGGCAGGAGCCTCGCCCACCCAATGGGTCCGTTATCCACGCTGGAACCAGTAACTCGAACGATGTCTGTGCGACCACTACCTCACTTCCGAGAGAAATTCCCGTGTCCCGCTTCGCCCTCTCTGCCCTGAACCTTGCTCTGCTCGCAGCCCCAGTCGCGGCCAACGTCGGCCCACCAGCCACTGGCGGACAGGTTACAGGTGAACCGGTCGGAATCCGCCACATCCAAATCGTTCGTGAGAAACTCGTCATCGACCTGCGGCCCGTAGCCCGAGATCAGAAGGCGATGGTGGAAGCCACATACCAGTTGCAAAACAACGGAGCCGAGCAATCGCTTGACTTGCTCTTTGCGGGGGGCTCTTACGAAGTGGTCGAGTTTGAGGTTCTGTTCGATGGGAAGCCAATAGCAACAAAGCCAATCAGCGGGGCGACCATCCCGGACAGTTGGAAGCCGCCAAAGGAAACGCCCAATTTTGGGGATGGTCAGAAACTCGATTACGCACCGGGTCTTCGCGACTTCAAATACTCCGTCAAACTGGTCGGGTTCTCGCTGACCGTGCCGACGGGTCCGCACACGCTCATGGTCCGGTACTCGGCAGCAGCGGCAACGAATTGGCTTGGCCAACCGACTCGCCATCACCAGTTCGCATACGTTCTGGCTCCGGCTCGGTCGTGGGACGGCTTCGGTGGTTTGGATGTCACCCTGCATCTACCCGAAGGTTGGATTGCAGTTGTGACACCTCAACTTGAACGCGAGGGAGATACGCTCCGAGGCAGTTTCGAGCACCTGCCAGCGGATTCAATCGCCATCACATTCCGGGCACCTGAAGGGCGGTGGTATCGCCCTCTGATCGGCATCTCGCAGAGTGTGTTCGCAGCCGTCGGGATTGCAGGATTGATCGTCTCCTGGGTCATGGGGCGATGGCGAGGACGACGAACCGCTCAGGCTGTGAACGCCGGGCAAACACGCATCCCTCGGATTTGGCCGTGGGCATTGGCAATCGGGATGTTGTGGTCGGTAGGAGTCTTCGCGTCCGGGCTTTTCGCGGTGTATGGCGCAGAGTTAACCCTTCCTGAAGGGCAGGTCGTGAAATATGGCTATGGCCAGCTTATCGAAGCCCTCGGGGTCGGTTTGCTCGCCCCACATGTGGCTGTTGTCGGATTCTTGATTGCATATGTGACGGGGATCATCGTGCAGCGAAAGAACCTCACGGTGCCATCCTGATGGACGGTCAGCGCGTTACTGAATGGCGAGACCATGGAAATGGTCTCGCCATTCAACTATCCCCCCCAACTAGCAGTGTTACTTCTTCCGGACCAGTTTCATCGTGCCGCAGTGGTCCTCGGATGGCTTACCGTTCACCCAGGCCACCCCGGCAATCTGGATGTGATCATCGTCAACAAACGTGATCGTCGCCTCGTGCATGTGCGTGTCCTTCGCAGGGTCGAGGTTCGTTCCGCCCGCGAAGGCAAAGCGAATCTGATTCTTCGCGGACGCCGGGTCGGCCTTCATCCGCGGCTGATTTCCCAGGACGCAGTAATGGGTCATCACCAGGTCACCCTTGTCCAGGTGGTAGACCGAAACCATCTCTTGCGGTTGGCCTGGGAACGCGGTCTCGTGAACCGCGGAGCCACCCGCGATCACTCGAACAACAGAGAACACCTTTTCCGTGGGTTTGCCATCCTTGTCGGCCTCGACCCAGGTTCCGGCCAGTTTCTTGATCCGCTCGAAATTCGGGTTCGTCGGCGCGGTCTTGGCAGGAGCATCGTCGCTCCGGCCACTGGTGGTCAGGGCCATCATCAGGAGGCCGCCAGTCAACATCCGTTGCATCATTTCGATCTCCCAGTCAGGTAAAGAAGGGCGAACTCACACCCCGTCAGCACGGAGTTGTACTCATGTGTTTCAGTGCATCGCGTGAACGGCTTTGCCGTCCACACCATCACCCCATTGGGCCGGGTACCATCACCATCCAGCCGAGGCCGAAGCGGTCGGTGACCATTCCGTAGCATGGGGACCAAAAGGTCTTGCAGAGCGGCATCTGAACGCTTCCACCGTCGGCCAGAGCATCGAACGAACGCGTTGCATCCGCCTCGGTCGAAACGCTCAGAGCGAGCCGGAATCCATCGAACTTCGACTTGTCGTCGCACCCATCAGACGCCATCAGTGGAATTCCGCGGATCCGAAACGCGGCATGCATGACCTTCTTCTCAAACCCGGTTTGAAGCATCCCGGGCGGCGTCGGGTCGGGGCTCTCGTCAAAACGCATCAACATATCGACCTCTGCCCCAAGCGCCTCACGATAGAAGTTGAGGGCTTCTTCACATCGGCCACCGAAGAACAGATAAGGCGAGATCGTAGTGCCCGTCATTTGAATTTTCTCCACGTCGGATTGATGCCGTTCTCCCGATTCACAACGTAGTCGAACGGGCCCGCGACAAATCGACAGCGGCTCAAGAAATCGCAATCGAACTTCGCAACCCGGAAAGGTCGAAGAGCGGTCGGACCTCGACTGCGCCACGCTCCAACCCGGAATGTTGGGCTGCGACATCCAGCGCCGCCTCGCGGGACTCCGCCAGGATGAGGTAGAAACCGCCAAGCACTTCGTGCGTCTCGGCGAACGGACCGTCGGTGATCTGCCTCTTCCCGTTACGCACACGCACGCAAGTGGCAGTCGCCGCCGGATGGAGTGGCGATGCACGCAGGTACGTACCGGTCTCGCTCAACCGATGGCATAGTGACGCAGCTTTTGCCATGGCCTCCCGTCGAGCCGCCTCACCGGCTTCCTGCCAGGCCGCTTCGTCGTCGTAGCAAAGGAGGAGGAACGGCCGGACGTTCGGACCGATCGAACCCGCCTGAAGCGATCGTGCGGGTGGTAAGCCCTCGAGCGTGAAGACGGGGCGGATCTCGACAGTTCCCTTCGTGACGGGTGGAAGTCGGCTGGCGATCGCGATCGCCTCGTCGAGATCGGCAAGTTCCAACAAGAAGTAGCCGCCGAGTTGTTCCGTCGTCTCGGTGAATGGACCGTCGGTGATCAGAGGCCGACCCTCTCTGACACGAACGGTCGCGGCTGTCGTGACAGGTTGAAGCGGAGAGGTCGCGATGAACTTACCTTGTGCTGCCAACTCATCGCAGATCCGCAACGATTCGTTCATGCAATCCTTCCGCTCCTCGTCCGTCCACTGACACTCGGTTCCATAGATGAGCAGCATGTATTTCATTGCGGTTCCCCGGGTTGGTGGACGAGTCGCAGCCTACTTCCCATCGGCTGCATTCTGCAGCGCCTGAATATCCAGCTTGGTCATTTGCATCATCGCCCCCATGACCCTCGCCGCTTTCGCCGGGTCGGCATCCGCCAGGAGGTTTGGCAGCACGGAAGGCACCACTTGCCACGACAGGCCATACTTGTCCTTCAGCCACCCACACTGGCCCTTCGACCCGCCAGCCGACAGTTTCTCCCACAAGTCATCGACTTCAGCCTGCGAGTGACAGTCGATCGAAAGTGAGATCGCTTCATTGAACTTGAAATGCGGCCCGCCGTTCAATGCGAGAAGTTGCAACCCCGCGAGTCGGAACTCGACCACCATCGCCACCCCACCCGGTCCTGGTGTGATGTTCGTAACTGCGGAATCTGGGAAGATTGATACATAAAAATTGGCAGCTTCTTCGGCCTGCCCATCGAACCACAAGAAAGGAGTGATCTTCTGCCGTCCCATACGTTCTCCTCGTTCGGCAATCGGGATTCAAAGCATCTCGACGTTCTCCACATCTACTTGTCGAACAGCACCGCACCGAATCGACATGCTTCGGATTTTTCCCCTGCATAGTTGCTGATGGGTGTTTACGGGAGCGATGGAAGTGCATCAGAACCGTTAAAGTTGCAACAATCGCTTCGTCAGAAATCTTCGCTCGGGCTCCTGCTGTGCCAGCGCGAGGGCTCTCTCGTATGCAACGCGAGCATCGTCCCGCTTCCCGAGTCGACGGAGTAAGTCTGCACGAGCAGCGTGGGCGAGGTGATACTCGGTGAGTTCACCACGCCCGAGAATTTGCTCGATGAGGCCGAGACCGGCCACAGGCCCGTCACGCATGGCTACAGCCACGGCCCGGTTCAACTCCACGACTGGCGAAGGGTTCCACGCGAGGAGCGCATCATACAGTGATGCAATCCGCTGCCAGTCCGTTGCTGCCGGTGTGGGGGCTCGCGCGTGAACTGCCGCAATCGCAGCCTGAAGTGTATATGGTCCGAACCGTCCAGAGTTCAGCGAGACTTCCACCAACCCTTGTCCCTCGGTAATCAGTCCCGCATCCCAGGAGGATCGGTCCTGGTCTTCGAGCAGCACGATGTCGCCGTCCGGAGTTGATCGAGCAAGCCGGCGTGATTCCTGGAGCAGCATGAGAGCGAGCAAGCCGACGGCTTCCGGGTCTGGCAGTAACTCGACTACAAGACGCCCAAGACGAATGGCCTCGCCCGAGAGATCGGCTCGCGTCAGTGCCTCGCCGGTACTGGCAGAATAGCCTTCATTGAACACGAGGTAGACCACCGCCAATACCGAGTTCAACCGTTCAGGAAGGTCTGTGACTGACGGGACGACGAATGGGATGCCAGCATCACGAATCTTGGCTTTACCCCGCACGATCCTTTGGGCCATCGTCGATGGCGCAGTCAGGAACGCCCCAGCGATCTCCTCGGTCGTCAGTCCACACACTTCCCGCAAGGTGAGTGGAATCTGCACCGACCGATCAATTGCGGGATGGCAGCACGTGAACACGAGCCGCAGTCGATCATCTTCGATCAGACTGTTTTCTCGAGCAGCGTTGGCTTCCGCAATCTGCGCCAAGCGACCAGCAACCTCCGGTTGGAGTGTGTTGAGGTGGCTTCGTCGCCGGAGTGCATCGACCGCCTTGAAACGACCTGTGGAGACGAGCCACGCCTTTGGGTTCTCCGGAACACCATCTCGTTTCCACTGCTCGATCGCCGCAGTGAACGCCTCGTGGAGAGCCTCCTCAGCCAGATCGAAGTCCCGCAAGAGCCGAACGAGAGTGGCGAAAACTTGACGAGACTCAGTGCGGTAAATCGCCTCGATTTGCTCGCGGATGTCAGTTTGAGTCGGTATCACGTGATTCAATCCGCCTCGAATGAAAGCATCACGATTAACAATTCCCCGTGGGGTTGGTTGGTGCATCGAAGCGATCAAATGACTCGATCACCTCACATCCCACTTTGGACATCTGGATGGAGAGGGTAGTGTTCGCTAACAGGGAAAGGTAGGTCAGTTGAAGATCGCCCGTTGCTTCGTGGATAGCTGTTGGGGCGACTTTTGCTCTGACAACTCCGGATGCGGGTCAAGTCGGCCCGCATAGCATGAGCCGCGACATCACAGCTCCCCTTGTGTGTGTGGTTAATGTTCCAACGATGGTGGCGACGTGGTCACCACGATCCACGTCTCAAAGACGCATCAGGGTTTAAGGAGGTGCTTATCGAACCACTCGCGGATCTCTGGAAGATGCTCTCTCGCCGCAAACGGCGAATGTCCCATTCCTTGCTTGACCCTCAATTCGCAGACAACATCACATTCCTTCAGCTTGGCGATCAGATCCTTGGATTGATCGAGCGGAACGAGCCGATCCTCGTCCCCGTGGATGATGAGCGTGGGCACGGTTTCTTTCGTGGCACAGTGCAAAGGGGAGTACTGGCGACCAATCTCACGGCGCCGTTCTGCTGTGATGGCGATGAACTTGCCGGCTTTCGGATCAAATTCCCGGAACGGGAAGAGATCGTCGAACCCCTCGGGCGGCTTGGCTTCGAAAACCAAGAAATCTGTGACCGGGAAGAAGCAGGCAACAGCCGCAACCCTCGACGACTCCCGCTCGACCGGATTCGACGCTTTAGGGTCGCCGGGCTTGTAAGCACAACCCATCATCAGCGACAGGTGCCCGCCCGAGGACATGCCGGCGATACCGAGTTTGTCCGGGCTGACATCGTACTTTTTCGCGTTGGCCTTGATGAATCGAACGGCCTCGTGGGTGTCTTCAACGATTTCCGGGACGGTGCATCGGGGTTGACTTCCGTGCTGGACTGCGAAGACTACGTAGCCGTGCTTGAGAAACTCGGGGAAGACCAGTTTGCGAGCGAAGTTGACCAGTTCCTTGCCGGATTTGTAATCACCAGAGATGCAGATGATGATGCCGGCCCCATTCGGCTTCCCTGTCGGCGTGAACACGTCCAGAGTCAGGGAAAACCCATCCCGACGGCTGTAAATCACATCTTCGATACGGGTCGGGATCGCGACGGGTCTGGGCTCAGGTGCCTTGTGGGCCTGACTGAACGCAGGAGTCGTCAGAGCAAGGGTGATGACAACGGCGGAGCCGAGGAATCGTAGGGATTTCACGGGCAGTTCTCCTGGTGACACTTGGCTGATACCAGAGATCTGGACATCACGCAGGCGAACCCATCACGGCGAAAGTAGTTTGTTCCAGATTGACAGGGAATCGATTATCACGATGTGTCGGGCAAAAGATTGTGTGCGGTGTCTTCTGCACCAGCCATGATGGGTATTCGCACTGAATCGCGAGTGACGAGTTGAGTTGCACATTCGATGCGAGCCGGACGAGCTATCTGGATATAGGAGGATCAAACGTGGGTAAGGAAGGGGATACACCACGGCGTGACCGCGTTTCCCGCATTCGCCAGATTGATGAATTGTGTGATCGGTACGAGGACGAGTGGCAAGCCGGTCGTGTTCCCGACTTGGCTTCATACCTGGCGGAAGTTGACGAAGTGGATCACCCGGCGTTTCGCCATGCACTTGCCAGGATTGATACAGAGTATGCCAAATCTGCTGGCGGAATGAAAATGCCGCCCCCGAAGTCATCCGACGCTGGGCCATTGAAACTTGTCGTGATTGCTGGCCCGCACACGGGGAAAGAATTTGCCTTCAACGAGCACGACACGTTCCTCGTCGGTCGGTCGAAGCACTCGCACTTCCAGCTTTCCTACGACGACCCCTACTTCTCGCGCCGGCATTTCCTTGTGGAGGTAAACCCGCCACGGATTCGGGTATTCGATCTGAACAGTCGCAACGGCATCTCCGTGAACGGCGTGAAGCAGCGAGTTGCAACGCTGAAGGATGGTGACGAACTTCGCGCCGGACACAGCGTATTTCGGGTGACGGTGAACCATTCCGCCGATCCCGATGCCCAGCCCACTCTGGGGCTTCCCGTCGAAGCCCCGCCAAAGCCTTCGAAGCCCTCGAAACCCTTTCCACTCAAAGCCATCGGAGGCACTCCTGAGGCTTCGATCCCTGGCTATCAGCTGGAAAAGGAGATTGGTCGCGGCTCAATGGGAACGGTCTACCACGCCAAGCGGCTCACCGACGGGTTGTCGGTGGCGGTGAAGGTGATCTCACTGGCGGAAGGCGTGTCGGCCAGACACATCGAGCGATTCCTTCGCGAGGCCAAGATTCTGGCGAGTCTCGATCATCGGCACATCGTGCGATTTCTCGAGAGTGGCCAGAGTGCCGGGGTTGTGTACCTCGCGATGGAACTGGTGGACGGGCCAGACGCATCGCGAGTTGTGAAGCAGGGAGGCGCGATGGATGTACCAACGGCCGTGCGGTTGATGCTTCAGGCGCTCGAAGGTCTTGCTCACGCTCACGCAAAGGGGTTCGTTCATCGCGATGTCAAGCCAGCCAACCTACTGCTGGGGCGCGAGGATGGCCGGCGTGTGGTGAAGTTGGCAGATTTCGGACTGTCGCGATGCTACGAGGCATCCGGCTTGAGCGGGCGAACACTCCACGGCGAGGTGGGCGGCACGCCCGCGTTCATGGCTCCAGAACAGGTGACGCACTATCGAGAAGCGAAGCCCGCAGTCGATCAGTACTCCGCGGCGGCAACGCTGTACTTTCTGCTGACGGGGAAGTATGCGTTGAACTTCGTGGCCGATCCCCAGGAGCAACTGGTTCAAATCGTTGACGAAAAGAGGGTGCCAATTCGAACGCATCGCCCGGAGTTGCCAGAGGAGTTGGCGGAGGTGATCCACAAGGGAATGGCAAACGAGGCCGAGGACCGCTACCCGGACGTGACGGCATTCCGCGAGGCCCTGAAACCGTTCTCGATGTAACCGGCATACGCACCTTGGAAAACACTCGCATGAATGATCATGGAAAAGCTTTAATAACTTGTGTGGCACCTCCCGGTCGGATACGCTCATCGCGGGGTTGGCATTTCCCGAGGTGACCATGTCCTTGGATCCAAAACAAAATTCCGAGCCGCCTGACGAACCGAAGCAATCCCGTCCATCTTCCCGAAGTTCCGGTTCGGGGCCGAAGTTGCCCAGCGGCGCATCTCGCTCGTTGCCGATGCCTGACCGAATCGCGCGGTTCGAGGTGCGAGAGGTTCTCGGCGGTGGTGCATTCGGCCTCGTTTACTGTGCCTACGATCCACAACTTGAGCGAGAAGTGGCGATCAAGGTGCCACGACCGGGAACGCTGAACACTCCGAAGCGTGTCGCACGCTTCCTTGGTGATGCCAAGGCGGCGGCCCAACTCCGGCATCCCCACATTGTGCCTGTCTTCGACTGCGGGAAAGACGGCGACCTCTTCTACATAGCCAGTGCATACGTCCGTGGGCAGACGCTGGCAGACGCCGTCGATCCCGGTCCCATGGAGTTCCGTGAAGCCGCCGCGATCGTCATGAAACTCGCGGACGCACTCGCCTACGCGCACGCTAATGGAATCATCCATCGCGATGTGAAACCCGCCAACATCGTTCTCGACGATGCCGGCGAACCGCACATCATCGACTTTGGTTTGGCCCAGCGAGGTGGAGAAACCGAACGCGGGCGATTGATCCTCGGCACGCCTTCGTACATGAGCCCGGAGGCCGCCGCCGGTGAGAGCGGAGACGCGAAGCCCGCGTTCGATCAGTATGCCCTCGGAGTCACCCTGTACGAACTGCTCACCGGTCGCACTCCGTTCAGCGGCCCGAGCAAGATTCAGATGTTCCACCATGTGAACACGGTGCCGCCACCACCGAGCGAGATGAACCCGAACGTCCCGCTCGATCTGCAACTCATCTGCATGAAGGCGCTCGCGAAGCACGCGGACAACCGCTATCCGGACTGTGCTGAGCTGGCCTCGGACCTCCGGAAATACCTGGCCGGCGAGGTGCCGAGCGTTCGCATTCTCACCCGCAGGGAACGGTTCGAGCGGTGGGTGAAGACCGAGCCGAAACTCGCGAGTGCGGTCGGCGTGGTCGGGTTACTGGTGGTCGTGCTGGCAATCCTGGGCGCGACGTTCGGGGCCGCCCAGCGGCGGAAGAATCAGGAACTCACCGTCGCGAACGCGGCCACGGAGTTGGCTCGCGACGATGCGATCGACAACGAACGCAAGGCGATCGTGGCGCAGAAGCAGGCCATCGAAGCCAAGAACCTCGCTGACACGAAACAGAAGCAGGCCGTCGAGGCGAAAATCCTCGCGGATGCGAACGCGGAGAAGGCACGAGCAGCCGAGAAACACGCTATCGGGGAACTGGCAGGCGCGACCTTCGATCGCGCGATCGTCGTCGGTGAACAGGGCGAAATTGGTCAGTGTCTCACCGACATGGCTCGGTCGCTAGTGCTGGCCGAGAAAGCAGAAGATCCCCAACTCACGGCGGTCATCCGTCAGAACCTTGCGGGGTGGCGACGACAGGCGCATCGGCTCGCGAACGTTCGTCAATTGCCCGTCTCGCCGGCCTGGCTCGCGTTCGATCCCAAGTCGGCGGATGCTGTGCTCTTTGGCAGTTCCACTCCTCGCGAGTTACGACACGCTCAGGTCTGCCAACTCGGCAGCGATAAGGCTCTCGCGGATGGCGTGAGGTTGCGAGACGTCGACGGCGCTGTGGATGCAAAGGCCGACGATGCCCCGACACGAACGGCCGCGACCAGCCCCGACGGCAAAGTTCTGCTGACCATCTCCACCAGCGGCCACGCCCGAGTATTCAACGCGGAAACCGGTGAGCAAACCGGCGATCGGATCACGGCAGCAGCCGGAGTGAAGTTCCTGAGCGGTGCCGTTTTCCCAGATGGCAACCGCATCGTTTTGGGCGACTCGAAGGGACAGGTATCGATTTACACCCTCGTGGCGGACAAGTGGCAAGTTGGCCCGACCCGGCAACCCGGCCTCGGGGAAGTTCGCGCGGTGGCCGTTCACCCACGCGGGCATCGGGTGTTGTCGGGCGGCGTAACCCGACTGAACGGGGAGATCATTCTGTGGGACGCCGACCAACTCACCAAGATCAAGGAAATCAAGACCGCACTCCCCGTGACGGCTGCGGCGTTTTCCCCCAGGGACGGGAGCGTGTTCGTAACCGGCCACGGGACGCTACTCACGGGAGAAGCACGGGCCTGGGATACGGCGATGGGCACGCCCCTACCCGGCGGTGCGATGCGGCATCAGGCGGAAGTGAACGGGGTGACGTTCAGCCGAGATGGCCGGTTCGTTGCGACCGCCTCGCAGGATCGCGCCGCACGGGTCTTCGATTGCGAAACGTGGCAGGCCGTCGGCCAACCGCTCTGGCACGGTCGGGATGTGCGAGCGGTCGCCTTCTCTCCCGATGGGAAACGCCTCGTCACTGGCGGCGATGAAAACGCGATTCGCGTCTGGGATCTGGCACCAGGGCCGTGTACGGTGCCGCCGCTTCGCGTTCCGAACGATGCGGTGCTGGCAACGGCCTCATCACCGATTACGGACCGCCTGTTCGTTGGCGGGGTCTGGGGCGGAAAGGAGTGGCAGCCGGGCACGTACCGGGTCGCACCCGATTCCGTGAAGCCCGAGGGAGGCGGGGCGATCCTCACCGCTGCGTATGGCGAGAATGGAACGCTGCTGGCACTCGGTACCGTATCGATCCTCCCGCCTCGAACAGGCTCCGTGATGATTCACAAGGCCGATGGCACGAAAATCGGCCCGCTCCCACATCCCCTCGCGGTGCTATCGGTTGCCTTCTCGCCCGACGGCCGCTACCTCGCCACCGGCTGCGCCGACGGCAATGCCCGGATATGGGACACTCGTTCCAGATCGGTTATCGCCGAATTGCCCCACATGAAGGACGGACGCGTCTATGTCGTGCGGTACACGCCAAACGGCCGTTATCTGTTCACGGGTGGAACCGACGGACGCGGATTGCTCTGGGATGCGACTGACCTGCGGAAGACCGAGCCGGTCCACACCCTCAAGCATCCGGATGGTGTTCTTTCAGTCGCGTTTTCTGCGAACGGTTCGCGCATCATCACCGGCTACATCGGTGCCGTGCTGATCTGGGACTGGCCAGCATCCGACCGAGCACCCGAGCGGAATGGACCACTCCTTCCGCACGGCCCGGCGGGGGTGTTCGCGGTTGATCTATCGGCCGATGGCCAGACGGCCCTGACCGGCGGAACGGATGGCACTGCTCGGTTGTGGGATCTGAGAACGCGGAAGCCGTTGGGACCGATGTGGCGACCAGGAACGACTGTGAAAGCCGTCAGCTTCTTGCCGGGCGATCGGTTCCTGGCTTCGGGCACGGACCTGCAAGCGGGAACCGTCTTGCTGATCGACAAGCCGGAGGCGGTTTCGCAAAAGGCGAGTGAAGTGATCCGGTGGGTGGAGGTTAGCACCGGGATCAGTTCTCAACTGGCGGTACTTCCACCCGACCGATGGGAGGAAAAACGAGAGTTACTTACGGACCGGAGCATCCCAAGCATCGAGCGAAAAATCCTCGGTGAGCAATTCGCACTGCGCCTGGAGTGGAATTCGAACCCCGTCGTGATCGAAGTGAAGCCACCAAAGGAAGACCCGAAGAAGGAACCCGATCCGGTTCCGCGAAACGATCCTCCCGGAACGAGCAATGGCGGCGCTCTGGGAACGATCTTCCGACTCGGAAAACGGTTATTCGGTGGCCCCCCTTGACCGTCCAGTCTGGTTCACCCTCCGAAACCTTGGATCGCCTTGCGGAAGGTTCTCACGTCCGTGAAGCGGTCGGCGGGGTCGCGGCTCAGTGCGGTCATGATCGCGTCGGCCAGCGCTGGCGACACATCCGGTTTTCGCTCCAGGATCGGCACGGGATCCTCGTCCAGAATCTGCTTGAGTTGCTGAGCCGCCGTCGGCGGTTGGTCGTAGACCCGGTCGCCGGTTAGCAGCGTGTACAGGCACGCGGCCGCGGCATACTGATCGGCGGTTGGTTTCACATTGCGGTAATCCAACACCTGCTCTGGTGGCATGTAGGCTGTGGTTCCGCCCACGTCATTCGTGCCCGTGAGCCCGCTCAACTGCGACGCCTCGTAGACCCGGGCCAACCCGAAGTCCGCGAGTTTAATCCCCAACTTACCCGGGGCGGTCACACGAAGGAGTAGATTCGCCGGTTTCAAGTCGCGGTGAACGTACCGCTTCGCGTGAGCATACTCCAGTGCCTGAAGTAACTCGCAGGTGAGTGACACGGCAATCGGTTCCGCGATATGCGTGTGAGTGGCCAGCGCGGCCGCCACGCTTTTTCCGTGGACGAATTCCATCGCGAGAAAGAGCACGCCATCCGCGTACCCGGCCTCGCGAAACTCGACGATGTTCGGATGGTGGAGTTGTTTCAGGATATCGGCTTCGCGAATGAACCGCTCAGCCTGCGAAGACTTCAAGGCCATCGCGGGGTGAATCACCTTCATGGCGACGGGATGGCCGCTGACATCCGACCATCCCAGGAAGACAAGGCCCATCGCGCCACGACCCACCTCACGAATCAGTCGATAGCCCGGGAACGGCTGTTCCTGCTCCGCCGCTCGCTCGGTGCAGTCGGTGCAGAGCGGTTCACCGGGTGCCAGGGCGCCGGGCACACGACACGCCGGGCAAGCGAGAGCCGGGTGCGATCGGGTAGGTTTCGAGGGTTTCACACGTTTCGCAGGGCGGGAGGGTATGACAGGCGAACGGCCCAAGACCTCCTCGGGTGAGTTGGAAACCCCGTGTGAAGGTTTGGCGGGTTTCGCTGGTGCTTGGGGTGTTGGTGGCAGCCCGGCGCGAAACGTGGCGGATGCCGGTGATGGTGCAACGACAGGGTGTTCTCCGTGCCAGTCGATGGTATCGGGGAGTGAGTCGCTCACGACCTCGACCTTCATGAGGGTCCGGCCGACGCGCAGTTCCATTCCGGTCGCGAGGTCCGCGTTGGTGACTTTCTCACCGTCCACGAAGGTTCCGTTGTGGCTGTTCAGATCGTAGACCCGACAACCGGTTGGGCCAAACTCCACAAGGCAGTGCGTGTGAGAAATCCGAAGGTCGGCTCCATCGCTGCTCAAAAACATGAACTGAGATCGTGTGGAACGGCCAATGAGGAACGTGCCGGGACCGGTGTACGAAAACACTCGACCCATCTCAGGCCCGCGGGTGATCGTCAGGGTTATTGGCATAGATCCTCCCGACGAACGCAAGGATGCTCATAACCAACAGATTTCGATCGATGATTGAAGGAAGTCACACTCATTCTACTGTGTGATGTAATGGATTCTGGCATGATTGTTGTCAGAGATTCAGCTTGCTTTCACTGCCGGGATCGCTGGATCGATCTCGAACTCATTGCTCGCCAAGTGATACGGTGAATCGCGTTGCTCGGATTACCTTTCTTCCAGACAAGTGAAATGATTCCCCTGGCCGAAATGATGCTTTCGGACGTAGTTTGCCTGGTTCCGGACGTGGGTGAACTAACCTCCAGGCGGAAGGTTGCGGGTTTGCGTTCACTTGATGGGCAGGGGTAATTGCGCCCGGGTTTCTTTGAGCCAGCGTCCCAGTTGATCGTCAAGTTTCGTGGCCACTTCGGGCTTTTCAGCGGCAAGGTTCCGCTTCTCTCCGAGATCACTTGCCAGGTCGAAAAGTTCGAGTGAGTTGTCGTCGTAGCGGCGAATCAGTTTGTATTGCCCCGAGCGGACGGCACCACCCGGGCGATTGGCCTTGTGCCAGGCGTAGTGTGGGTAGTGGAAGAACAACGCGTCACGATCCAGTTTCTTACCCTGGAGTAGCGGGCGCAGAGACACGCCGTCGAGTACTTGGTTCTGACCCAGTTTGACGTTGGCCGCATCGAGAATGGTCGCGGGCAGATCCATGGTGATGACTGGCGTATCGGTGGTCGTGCCCGGAGCAACGGGGTTCCCGGTCGCAGTCATGGCCGGCCAACGCACGATCAGAGGCACGCGCAACCCACCCTCGTACAGATCGCCCTTGCCCGACCGCAGCGGTCGGTTGTCGGTCGCCCCTTCCCAGCCACCGTTGTCGCTCGTGAAGATGACAATGGTGTTGTCAGCGATCCCCAGACGGTCGATCTCGTCGAGCACACGGCCAACCGCTCGATCGGTGGCTTCGATCTGAGCACCGTAGCTTGCGTTCTTCAGACCTGGCCCTTCCTTGCCCTTGTACTTCGCGATCAGATCCTCGGGTGCCTCGAACGGGAAGTGAACGTTGTACGTCCAGAGGCAGATGAACATCGGCTTCTTGTGATTGGCCTGCATGAAGGCTGTCGTTTCGTCCGCGAGCCGGTCCTCGAGATACTCGCCCTTCTTGCGAGGCTTGATCGCCGGAATGCGATACGGATCGAAGTACGACGGCGGACCGCCAAGACCGCAGCCACCGATGTTGACGTCAAATCCGTGGTGTTCCGGCCAGAAGTCGGGACCGCCCGCAGTCGGGTCTTTGGGATCGAGTTCGCCCGAGAGATGCCACTTGCCGAAGAAGCCGGTCGAGTAGCCGGATGCCTTCAGACGCTTGGCAAGCGAATCGGTTTTCAGCGGCAACACGTGTTCCGCAGCGGGTGGTTGGATGCGCCGATCCTTCGGCCAAAAGTTCGGACCGTCCTTGCCGTGTTGAGTGATATGCAATCGTGCGGGGGACAACCCGGTGATCATCGCCCCGCGTGTCGGCGAGCAAACTGGCGATGCGGAGTATGCGTTCGTGAAGCGAACACCTTGCTTCGCGAGAGCATCGATCCGCGGGGTATTCAGGCGGTCATTGCCCTGACAACGCAAATCCATCCAGCCCAGATCGTCCACCATGATGAGCACAATGTGTGGCGCTGCCGCTTGCGCTGAGTAAACTGGGAGTATCGCAACTACAGCGGCCAGCACAGACGCCCGCCTGATTGTGCGCAATCCCATCTGCGAGACAGCCCAAACCACATCAGACAGTATTTGGGAAGCGAGTGATGCAATCATTGATTTCATTGGAGCATTCCCTCGCGTATTGGGCTGAATGTGCCATCGTCGTGTTTATTTGCTCGGCTTCTTCATTAACTCCAGCATCGCATCGCCTATTGCATGGCCGATGCGCATAAACCAGATCGCACTTCCGAAATAGTGGTAGCCATCGTCCGAGGCGAACTTCTTGGTCTCTTCCTTGTCGCGTGCCTTCAGTGCGGGATCCTTCTGGGTCCACAGGCGTTCGGCATCTTTGTCTACTAGAAGGTCGGAACGGAAGGCTTTGACATTACCCTTGAACTCAGGCACATCGTTCATCGCCATCTGCGAGTCGCGAATCGTTAGCATCGGACCCGTTGCCGGCGTCGATCCATTCTGCCCCATTGCGACAATCACAAACGGCAGATTCGGCGTGCCCAGGTCCGTTCGCAAATCCTTGATGAAGTGCTTCATGTTCGAGGCGTACTCGTCCTGACCGCCGTATTGGTCGTTCCAACCCTGGAACCAGATGACACCAGCCAACTCCGGCGTTCTCCCAGCAAGTGCGGGGAAGTCCTTCTCCCAGTTCCTCGCTTTGAGGTTGTAGTATTTGCCGTCGCTGCTTTTCAATGCCGGGAATTCTCGACCCCAGTTTGAAGACAGCGATCGGAGATCAGAGAAAATTAATCGATACCATTCGCCATACAGATTCTTGATGTCGTCCATCGTCGGTTCCGGCTCCTTCTTCGCCTTGGCACGGTTCTTTGCGGCGGTGAGCTGGGTCTGAAGTTTTTCCTCATTGGGGAGCCCCGCTGAGGGCGGTCGGAAAGACTGGTACAGCGACATGCCACCCTGGCACGTCTTGATAATCACCACAGGTTCCTTGAAGTGGTCGCCCATCATCCAGCCGAACTCCAACTCCGAACCGCTGCGGTTGGGCGAACCGAAGCCGAGTGTCAATGGACCGGTCCGATTGTTCTGATAAGTGACAAACACATCATCGCGAACGATCCACTTGCCGTCCTTTCGCATGTGTTTGTACATGTCTCTGGTCTCGGGTGCTTCGGCCTGAGCATCCATCATGCTAATGGGTGCTTTGCCTTGGGCGTTCGACTGACCAGCGAAAATAAACACCTTGTACCGCTTCCCGTCATCCGCGACGGCCGTCTGCGAAGCAGTGAGCACTACTCCGATTGCGAGCAGGAACGCGTGTTTGTTCACGATCAAGATTCCTCGGGAATTGGTGTGGGTGGTGGGTAATGGCAACCGATTTATTCAAGTGGAGTCGTGCTCCCGGACGAACGTCTCCGGGAACATGACTCGGGTGACATGATGCCCGACACTCACTTTGGGGTTTGCTTGAGCTCCAGCATCGCTTCCCCCATCGCCTTGCCAATGCGGTTGAACCAGATGGCACTGCCGTAGTAGTGATATCCGCCGTCGCCACCCGTGAGTTTCCACTGTTCGACGTTCGCTTTCCACTTCGGGAATAGTTCCTCAGCCGCCTTGTCTACAAGCACGTCGGTACGGATGGCCTTCACGTTACCCTTGAACTCGGGCACATCGTTCATGGCGAGTTGCGCCTTCTGGATCGTGAGCATCGCACCCGTTGCTGGCTTCGATCCGTTCTGGCCCATCAACCCAATGACGAATGGCAGCTTCGGCGTGCCCAGATCCTTACGCACATCCTGGATGAAGTGCTTCATGTTCGATTCGTATTCGTTCTCAGCGCCGTACTGATCGTTCCAGCCCTGGAACCACACGAAACCCGCCAGTTCCAGAGTTTTCCCTTTGAGTGCGGGGAACAGCGTCGCGTAGTTCTCCTTCACATCATTGACCTCGGCCATCATCTTCCGATACGACGAGCCGTAGTCCTTCTTGATGTCTTCCATCGTCGGCAGCGGATCGTTCTTCTTGTTGTTCTCGTTGGCTTTCTTGACTTTCGCTTGTGCCTGCTCCAGTTCCTTCTGGAGCACTTCAGCGGCGGGGAATCCAGCCGACGGCGAGCGGAACAGCTTGTAGAGCGAGTGACCGCCCCACGCGGCCTTGATGAGCAGGACGGGTTCCTCGAAATGGTTGCCCATCGCGGTGCCGAACTCCAGTTCCACGCCCGTGCGGTTCGGGGAGCCGTAGCCAACGGTCAACGGTCCCTTGCGGTCGAGGAACTTGATGAACACATCGTCGCGCACAATCCACTTGTCGTCCTTGCGGAGGTGTGCGAACTGCTCCTTGGTCTTCGCATCTGTGGCCTGATGATCGAGCAAGGTGTTGGGAGCTTTCCCCTCCATGTTCGACTGGCCCGCGAGGATGAAGACCTTCACGGTGCTGGTTTCTTTCGAGGGTTGCTGAGCCCGTGCTGTCGCGTGTGAGGCACCAGTTATCAGGAGAGTGAGTATCAACGACTTGACGTTCGGCTTCATCTTGGCGTCCAAAGTGAGGAGAGCGGAAGGCGGGGAAGGATTGACAGTTATAAGACTAATATTGATCCCACACCCGGTCTTGGTACAGAGTGACACATCCCTGCCAAAATGCGCACAACGGCATCTCTCGGATGCTTCCGAGACACGGAACGTCTGTTACTCTCGAAGAAGAACGGAACGAGTTGGGCAACCCCCAGCGTTACCCGTGTTCGGCCTGTGATTGCGGCGGTCCCTGGAACATCGCGTAATCGGAATCATCCCACTCGTAGTCGATCAGGATTTGCTCGCCGACCGCGATGTCTCGAGCAGCACGGAAAACAATGTCGTCCCGTGCCGTTCGCGGTGTGAACCGGGCGTTGAAATTCGGAGAGTGGTTATACAGCGAGCCGTACCCCAGTGCGACGGCCAACTCGACCCCGCCCGTTCCCCACTTGAACACGTAGTGTTCGAGCCCCCCGCCAGGAAGCCCCGCCGTCGGGTTTGGAAGGCGAATGACCGGGCACACCTCGATGATCTCACCTTTGCGGAACGCTCGCCCTGCAAACACGCCGCGTCCCATGCCGCGGACCTTTCGGACGTACAACGCGGGCGGTTCGGGAGCGTTCATGCGACACTTTCGGGATGGTTCCGGATGCAACGAGCCACTGTGAGGCTAACGTAACGCGAGGTCACGGACCCCGGCTACAAAAACCTCCAAAACTGTTCCCCGACTTCTGGGGAGATGTCGTCACGATCGGGGAATGTCAGGCAACGGGTGTGAGAGAAAACGGTTCCACGCGAGATGCACACCCACGTCTGGAACCGTTCTGGAAGCGTTGACCTGTCCGGAAGAAAGTTCATCAGAACAATTTCAGACCCGGCAGAAGCTCAGGAAGTGACTCATCCGTCGGCAGTTATGTCATGGCGTGTGGATGCGAAGGGGAATTCCTCTCCGAGTCCACGTCAGAATCATGCGAGCCATGAACAGGACGACTGTTCATGGCTCACAGTATTACGGTGCAATCGGGTTCCGGGATCAGACGCTGGTCACGGCTGTGTCAGCATTTAAGGCGCGGATAGCCTTCCGGCGACGGACCAACTGCCCCAACCCCAGCGCCGCGATTGCGATGCCGAGCACCGCAGCCGGTTCGGGAACTGGAACGAAGTTGACCATGACGAGGTTCGTCGTCGAATCGTAGTTCAAGCCGAAGGCATCGCCAGCCACAAGCCCAGCGACTCCCGTGACATCAAAGGTCACCGGACCCGTTGCCGAGCCGCCAACGGTGTAAGTGGCGATGTTGTTTGCCGTGGTTTGAGTGACACCGTTAATTCTGAAGACCCCACCTCCCGTCAGACTCGCGATCGCGTACGTCCCGGCCACGGTCGAGTCAAACCCGGTGATCGAGGTGAGCTTGAGGGTTGAGGCTCCTCCCACGGACAGGTCCAAGATGTTCGTTCCAAGAGCAAGCTGGCTGCTATTGCCGTCTGATCCGATGGTCGTGGCCAGTGTCCCGCCGGAATTGATTGTGACGTTCTTCAGGTTCAGCGTTCCAACTACTGTGCCGTCCCCGCCGCGGATCGTTCCACCAGAAGCCACGGTCGTCGCGCCGCCCACGGTGCCAGTGCCACCAAGTGTGCCACCGTTGTTCACCGCCACGGCTCCGGTGCCTGTGCCGGACCCCGTCGTGTTGTTCACCAGCAGCGTGCCGGTGCTCACCGTGGTGGCACCAGCGTAGGTGTTGGCCTGATCTAGCGTCAGGGTATTGGCACCCAACTTGGTGAGGCCCAATGTGGACCCGAGGTTCGTGGTCGTAAAGGCCGTCCACTGGGTCAGACTGCCGTTGGTGGTATCGATCCCAAACGCACCACTAGTCTTGGTGGCATTGCTCAGCATGGTGTTCACTTCGGCCGTAGTCCAGCCTGCGCCACCCACTTGTACACCGAGGGTGCCGCCATTGATAACCACCTTGTTTGCGACGTTATATCCTGAGAGCGCGGCCGCATTGGTGGTGTTCAGAATTCCATTGGTAATTGTGGTCGTGCCGGTGTAGGTGTTGGTCTTGTCAAAGATGAGGGTGCCGGTGCCGAGTTTGATGACGCTGATCGCTCCACCGTTGACACCAGTGGAGTTCGCAATTGCGTTGCCTTGCGTGAAGGTGCCACCGGTTGCGGTGCTGGTGTTGAAGCCGAGCCTGGCACCTGATTGCAAGCCAGCTGTTGCGCTGCCGGCCACCGAGATGTTGGTGAGCAGGGTGTTCAGGCTGTTCGCGCTGAGCCCGTTCACGTCCGAGGAATCGACGTTGAGAGCCAGCGTTGCACCGCTCTTGACGTTGATCTTGGCCGCGGTCCAATTGGACTCAAGGCCACCCTGGAGCGACACCCGCTTCTGCAAAGCCAGCGTGCCAGCGTTCACGGTGATAAGACCGGTGCTTCCGACCGCACCGCCGAGGGTCCACGTGCCGGTGCCGGACTTGGTGAGGTTATTGACGGCAAAGGGCAACCCCTGGACAATTTCGCCGTTGCCCGTGCCAATGAGTTCGATGGCACCAGCGGCAGCGTTCGTGCTGGTGAATGCGCTGGTGAACTTCAGCAACCCGCTGCCCGAAGCATCAATGGTTCGGGTGGTGTTGCTTCCATAGGAGATGTTGACGACTCGGTCGGTCGTTTCTCCCGAACCGATGTATCTGAGCGTAGCACCGCCCTGAATTGAAAGTGGTCCACCGAGGTCAATCGTGCCGTTGAAAACAGTCGTGGGAGCACCGAGTGAACTGCTGGCCGTGCCGCCCACGACACTGTTGAGCGAGGAAACAAGAAGGATGCCAGCCCCGGCGGTCGTACTGGGCGTGATCGATGTTCTTCCGGTATAAGTGTTGTTACCGTTGAGGGTGAGCGTGCCGCTGTAGGATTTCATCAGCGTTCCCTCGCCACTGATGATGCCACTAAGGGTTTGGTTGGCATCGGTGGAAATGTGGAGCATCGCCCCCGCATTGATGGTGATGTTCCCGGCATAAATGCCTGTGGCACCCCCGAGCTTGGCTCCGTTGGCGGTGGCATTGGTGCCCACCCGCAACACACCGGCATTGATGATCGTGTCGCCCGTGTAGGTGTTGACCCCGTTAAGGGCCAGCGTTCCGAACGTCGAGATGTTGTTTCCATTCGCAAGTTGACCACCACTGCCGGATTTGACAAGGGTCAGCGCCCCCCCATTATCAATGATCGGCGCATTGTTTGTGATGGAGCCACTACCCGTGATGATGTGGAGTTGGCCGGCTCCGGAAGTGGGCAAGGTGATGGACCCTGTGCCGGCGGTCAGAATGTTCAGAACCGTGGCGGAGCCGTTTAGGATGCCAGTGGTGTTGAGGTTGTTGCCCGTGGAAAGCTGAATCCCGCCGGTCGCAACCACAGTGGTACCCGCCGTGCTCGGGGTAATCGCCGCGCCGCCAGCGGTGGCAGAGACTTGGATCGTGTTTGTTCCTGTGGCAACTACAAAGTAGGGTGTTCCGGCTGTCAATCCAGTTGGCATGGCAGCCGCCGAGAAGGTCACTACGTCGCCCACCGCGAGCGAATGGCCTGTCAGAGTGATGTTTGCATTGCTCGCCGTCACAGTCACAGAATTGTTTAGAGAGCGAAGCGTGTTGATGTTGCGGGTTGTATTCAGCGTCGCAGCGGATAAGGCGGACATGGTGTAGTTGCTGGTTGCGCTATGGATCGTGGACCAAGTGGATTGCGCGCTTGCCGCGATGCCAGCACCTGTGACGAAATCACCGTTAAAGATAGCGTAATCGGTTTGAAGTGCCGCCGTTGTGCCGGTGGTTGCCCACGGGCCGATGATCTGGCCTGCGGTCGTGCTGCCCGCCCCGCTGACCACAATCATGTTCTTGTTCCCGGAAGCCTGCGGACCGGTGGCTGCGGCGGAGAATGTCACCGCTGAGGTACCGTTGCGGGTGAGCCCCCCAAGTGTGAGGGTTTGGCTGCCGGCCGCTGTTTGGTCGGTGGTAAGGACGACGTTAAACTGGCCGCTAGTGAGTGTAACCGCTCCAAGGGTTTCGGCGAAGCTGTTGGCACCCGCAGTGTTCTCCCACGAGATACTTCCCCCATTGGTGACAGAGATGGCGGCGTTGTTCATGCGATCCACGGTGTTTTGCGCGTTGGTGCTGACCAGGCGCAGCGTGCCGCCATTGCTGAGGTTCAGGGCACTGGTGCCGCTGATACTCCCGCTGGCACCGCTGAGGGTGATGCTGCCTGCGGCCGACATGGTGGTAGGGTTACCGCCTGTGAAGATGTTGCCGCCCTGGATCGAGGTGGCGCCGTTGTAGGTGTTTGCCGCTGTGAGGATCAGGTTGCCGGGGCCGGTCTTGGTCAGGCCTGCGGTGCCGGTGCTGTTGCTGATGATGCCGGAGATGGCGCCGGCATTGACAGACGAGTTAACAAATACAGTCCTGGTGGTTCCGCTAAGATTAATTGCGTTAGCGAAAGTGGTGGTTCCTGCCGAGGAAGTCGGCGTCCCAAGCATCAGCGCGGACGGATTGAAGGTAGAGCTGCCCCAAGTCACTTGTGCACCAGCACCACCCAAATCGATCGTCGCGCTGCCGTTCGTGCCGAACCCGCTGGCACCGCCGACGATCTGGATCTGATTGTTTCCCGTGCCCAACGCCCGAGTAAACCCTTCGTTGAAATATCCGTCAATGTAACCCCCATTGAGGACGAGGTTACCACCGCCGATATTTTGAGCATATTTTAGGATACCGCCGCCGTTCTGGACTGTGGTCGTGCCTGTGTAGTTGTTCGTCGATTGGGCTCCACCAGTTCTCAGATCAAGATAAGCATTGTCCACCACGATTCCGCCGCTGCCGGTGATGCCATTTCCCCTGGGGATATTGAACTTCCCCGGACTGGTCCCAGTGCCCTTAAAAGTCAGGGTAAAGCCGTTGGTGTTAACTACGCTGTTTGTTCCGTCGTTCACAGTCATTAAGGCAGTTGTATTGTTGGTCCAGGTTTGGTCCGCGCCGAGCTTGATCGGACTAAGGATCGTTACCGCACCACCACCCGGGTTCATCGTAAGGCCGTTGTTGAGCGTGATCGTTTGATTGATCGAGCCCAGTGTGTATGTGCCGGTGAAGTAGTTGAACGTGAGCGAGCCGACCGTCGTCGAGCTGGCAAGCGAGACGGCACCGCCAGTGCCGCCGTTGCCAAAGGCGATGTACGGATTGGTGAGCGTAGACCAGTCAACGTTGGTCGTGCCGCTCCACCACTGACCGGTTGCGAGCCAAACCCCTGCGCCGTCGGTCTGCCCGGCAGTGGCGCCGTTGGCGTCCCAGGTGTAGGTCTGCGCACCAGCCTCAGGGGCGGTGGCGGCCAGGAGCGTGAGGATGGCCAGGAGACGGGTTGCGGTGGTCCGCACGCCATGGCGTTTTTCGGTATGCATCGCTTGGGCCATCCGTTCGCGTGTTCGGGAGAGTCCGGCACAGGCCAGCATCACCCATCAATAGTCCTGTTCCGGGACATGAGTCAAATTAACATCCCTGAATAGTGTTCCCGGGAAAAACTATCATGAAATACGGAACGGGAGTTGTGGAGCGAAACCGCGTCGGGAAGGGGTTCGAGATGGGGTCAGCGTGAGCGCGTGCGAGCGATCCGCGAGGACTTCGAGATGGGTTCAACGTGATCCGTCACGCGGTCAGGAGTGCGTTATCTTTGCCTGGCGAGCCGCCTGCGGAAAGCGCGGGGTGAGGCGAAACTCACCCGTATTCAAGCGAACAGCCTCGACCATGCACCCCGAAAACGGGGCGCACGGCCGAGGCGGTTCGTGTTGGGCGATGCCACTCCGCACACGGCTCAATGCCGGAACAGGAACTCGCGGGTGTTGATCAGCGCCCACACCACGTCTTCCCATGCCTTGCGCTTGTCCATTCCCTTGGCGACGTGTGCCAGCGAAATCTTCTTCTCATCCTCAAACGGAGCGCGAGCGAGCGCTGCCGTGAACAGATCGGTCAGAATCTCCTCGTCGCTGACCTTCGCGGCGAGCAACTTGCCAAGCCGGTTGTTCGCGTTGCGTACCTTCTCGTTCACGGTCGGACCGTTGATGAGTTGCAACGCCTGGGCGAGGTTGCCGTCGCTTTCGCGTTCGCACTCGCAGGCCAGTTCGCGGGCCGGCTGGCCGAACGCCTTCAGGAACGGGTGGTTCACTTCGCCGTCGGGGAGTTGCGTGGCTCGCGTGCCCGCCGGTAGGCCGGCGAACTTCTCGGGCATTCCGGTGAAGTCGCAGATCGCGTCGAGCAGTTGCTCGGCGGTCAGCAACTTGGTGACGGCGTGCGAGAAGTACTTGTTGTCGTCCTTGTTCGAGTCTGTCGGCTGTGCGGACAACTGATAGGTGCGGGACTTCATGATCGTGCGCACGAGGAGCTTCATGTCGAACTTGTTCTTGGCGAAGTCCTTGGCGAGCGCGTCGAGGAGTTCGTCGTTGCACGACGGGTTCGACTCGCGGAAGTCGTCCACCGGGTCCACGATCCCCTTCCCCATCAGGTGGAACCACACACGGTTGACCACGGACTTCGAGAAGAAGGCGTTGTCGCCGCTCGTGAGCCACACGGCCAGCACGCCGCGGCGGTCTTCGCCCGGCTTCACGTCCGCGTCGCCGGTGCCGATGTAACGCGGCTTCATCGTCTTGCCGCTGCGGGGCTGACTCACTTCGCCTTCGCGGGTGGCGTAGATCACCTCGGCGGCACCCGCTGGCCCCTTGGGAGCCGCAGTGCCGAGAACTGGTTCTGGCTTCGTCTTCACGCGAGCAAACCACGCGGCCATGCCGTAGTAGTCGTCCTGGCTCCAGCGCTCGAACGGGTGGTTGTGGCACTTCGCGCACTGCATCCGGACGCCGAGGAACAGTTGTGCCGTCGTCTCGGCGAGGCTCTGCGGGTCCTTCGCGATGCGGTAGTAGTTCGCCGGCGGGTTCGAGTAGCTGTTCCCGTTGGCGGTGATGAGTTCCTGAACGACCTTGTCCCACGGCGTGTTCTTCTGGAAGTGACCGCGGAGCCACGCCTGGAAGCCGTAACTTCCCTTCACCTGAATCGTCTTGCGGCTGGAACGCAGTACGTCGGCCCACTTGAGCGCCCAGAAGTCCGCGAACTCGCTGGTGTCCACGAGCATGTCGATGAGCTTGTCGCGCTTCTTCGCGTCCTTGTCCGCGAGGAACGCCTTCCCTTCTTCAACCGTCGGCATGCGACCGATGCAGTCGAGGTACGCACGGCGAACGAACTCGGAATCGGTGCAAACGTCCGACGGCGCGATGCTCATCTGCTTGAGCTTGGCGAACGTGTGCTTATCGACGTAGTTGGTTTCCGGCGGGTTCGGCCACGCGAAGCCCTCACGAGGTTCGAGGTAGGTCAACCGCACCGACTGCAGTTCTTCGAGATAGCGGCACAGGATGGCCACTTCGCCCGACCGCTTGAACTCGACCATTCCGTTCGGGTTCACGTCCGCGATGCTTGGGTCGCTGCTGCTGAAGTTCGTGAGGCGGGTGACATCGCGGCTGATGCCATCGGCGAACGTCGCGACCACGGCGAGTTGTTGCCACTTGCTCGGGGCCTTCAGAACGCGGGCGCCCGGCAGCACGTCGATCTTCTTGACGCCGGGGAGGGTCGGGGCATCGTCTTTCGTCCCCTCGGTGAGCCAGGCAATCATCATCTCGGCGGGGAGGCTGGTCGCCCCGTAACGCTGGCCACCTTCGTGCGGAACGCGGCCGACGCCCTTCAGCAAAAGCAGGCTCTGCTCGGGGTCGTGCTTGCCGGTGCGGCGGCCGAATTGCTCGCGGGTGAGCTGGAGAAAGTCGGCGGCGGGATCGAAGCCTCGCAGTGAGAGCTTGAAGCCGTTCTTCCCGCTCGGGGTGCCGTGGCACGCGCCCATGTTGCAACCGCCGACGTTCAACGCGGCAACCACGTCGTTCCGGAAGCTGACCGGGGCGGGTTGATCCAGCGCACCAACCGTTACGGGAACGCGGGCTTCTTTGCCGCCAGCCGTGACGATCACCGTCGCGGTGCCGTTCTTCTTGGGTCGAAGGAACAGCCCTTCCTGAATTTCCACGATCCCGGCCGGCTCGACCTTCACATCGGCAACGGCCGTCAAATCTCGAACGGTGCCGTCCGAATACTTCCCTGAGACAACCAGTTGCCGGGCGTCACGCACGCCGGTGAGCTTGATCTGTCCCGGTGCGATTTCCAGAGCCGTGGGCTCGCCGGCGATGGCCTTCCGTTCGGCAGGGTCGACGGGGGGCGCGGCGAAGACCGGCGACCCAATCGCGGCGAAAAGCAGGGTGGCGACGAATCCGCGAGCGCAAGTTGCGGGTAGGGAATGCGTCCGGAGGAGTGGCAGCAGCATGAGGTTAGTCCTCGCGATGAGTTCAGCGAACTGGCGAGCCGGGGCAAGAGCCCGGGATCCTGGCGGGTGTCGCGATATTCGCGGCGTTAATCCAAGGTAACCGAAGTAAGACTGATCCGCGAGGGAAAAAATCGGCGGATATCGTGAGAAAATGAGTCGGGTACAGAGTCGATGATCGTCGGATTGTTGCGTCACGCGACCTGGAGGCGGGACTCCTCGGGGCAAGGTCGGCGGTCGAACGCGAACGAAAGCACCTCCAGCCTGAACGTTGATCCCTTCAAATCCTCGCTTGTGAGGGGGAAATGAGGGAGAAGACAATGAGGAAAAGTATGCCACGCCCTCCCGCTACACTGAGAAAGCTGCCCGCCGACGTTTTGGCTCCGCTCGTAATTGTGCCTACGGGAACAGAATTTTCGCCCGAGTTACTCCACCGTTACGTCCACACAGACCTCCAGTTCGTCGTACTTTCTGAGCGGTTCTCACGAATCGTGAGGAACGCGCAAACGACGAGTCATTCTGTGTCCTATACTTGGGATAGAACCTCGTGTCCTCTCAACCCCAGAATACTCGTGCGGGCTTGCCAGCCACAGCCCTTCCCACCCAACATTCGGCCAAAAGCCGTTTCCGCAGTTCGTCCGCTCATCGCCGCAATGGGTGCATGCCCATGACGACTCCGCCCAGCGCACCTGCATCGACTGCCCGCGAGAAGTTCCTGGCCGCCGTCCGGACCGCGAACCTGTTCGCACCGATGCAACTCGCCAAGGTCGAGGCCGCCGTACCCGCCAGTGTCGCCACAACCACCGATGCCGCACGCGCACTCATCGCGGCCGGGCACCTGACGAAGTTCCAGGCCGAGCGACTCCTCGCCGGGAAGACCGATGGCTTCCACCTCGGGCCGTACGTCATTCTCGACCAGGTTGGCCGCGGTCCGATGGGTCGAGTCTACAAGGCCCGCCACCAGACGATGAATCGGCCGGTCGCGGTGAAGGTGCTATCCGCCAATCTCACGGATACTGCTGCCGCACGGCAGGCGATTCAGCAAGAGGTTCGCGCCGCCGCCCAGCTCAACCACCCGAACATTGTTACCGCGTACGACGCGAACGAGATTGGCGAACGCTTCTACCTCGTGCTCGAACTGGTTGATGGTCCAAATCTCGAAACGCTCGTGAAGGAGCGTGGCCCGCTTCCCATCTCCGAAGCCTGCGAGTTGCTGTGGCAGGCCGCTGCGGGACTGGAGCACGCACACTCCCGCAAGATGCTCCACCGCGATATCAAACCAACGAATCTGCTTGTGTCGCGGCCATCCAAGACGAGCCCTGAACACTTGCTGAAGATCGCCGACTTCGGCATTGCAAAGTTCAGCCCGTCGGCAGAGACATTGGCCAACACACCGTCGCCCGGTAGCTGGCTCGGGACCGCCGACTACGTTGCCCCCGAGCAGACCAATCACCCGCAACTCGCGGACAAGGCCGCCGACCTTTACAGTCTCGGCGCAGTCGTGTACTTCCTGCTGACTGGCCAACCACCCTTCCCCGGCGGCACAGCCGAGGAGAAGGCGAAGCGACACCTTTGGGAAGAACCGGCCCGGCTCGAACTGATCCGCCCGGACACGCCACCCGCTCTGGCGATGCTCGTTCACCAGATGCTTGCGAAGCACCCAGCACACCGGCCGGGGTCGGCCGCAGAGGTTGTGGCTCGCATCGAGTCGCTTCTGTCCTCGTTCGGCGATGCCATCAGCTTCGATCTCCCCGCCTCGAACGGTGGCTCCTACTCGTTCGCTGGTGGTCACCTGAGCGGCATGATGCAGCAGCCGGGTCCAGGCTCATCGGGTCACTATCCCCAAGGTCCAGGCTCCGGGGTTTACCACGCCGTTCCGGGGTCGGGCCAGTACGCCGTTCCGGGATCAGGGCATTACGCCGTTCCGGGATCAGGGCACTATGCCGTACCGACCCCGGAACCGACACCGATGCCACCCCCGCCGGTTCCCCAGGCGCAGGCTCCGAATGTCAACTCCTGGACATACATCGCTGGCGCTGCCGAGGCCGCAGCAGCGGCTGAAGCCGAAGAAAATGCCCCGGCTCCACGGGGACGTGGTCGCGGTCGGCGACAGCAGACGTCCGATGGCCCCGGGACGACGACCACCATCCTTGTTGTGATGGTGTGCGCACTCGCGCTCGCTTGCATGGGGATGTTGCTGAAGATCTCCATGAAGTGACCACTCTTCGCTGCTTGCGATGCCGCAAGCGGCAAAGCCACTGATTCAAACCACACCCTTCGCCCGAAGCGCACTCAACTCTTCGTTACCCAACCCTAACTCACGCAAGACTTCATCAGTCTGTGCCCCGAGTTTCGGAGGCATCGTTGACGGTGCCGTCGGCGCTCCGGTCAGGTGAATCGGGTTCCCGATCAGATCGACGGGATTCCCGGCGGGGTCGCGGATCGTCAGCTTCATGCCTCGTGCCGCCGTCTGCTCGTGGGCAAACGCTCCCGCGTAATCCTGCACCACGGAGTGCGGCACGTTCGCCGCCGTCAGCCGTTGTTCCCACTCCGTTGTCGAATGCTGTTTCATGATCGCCGCGACCTTCGGCACCAGTTCGGATCGAAGTTCGACACGCTGCCGATTCTTCGCATAGCGCGGTTCACTGGCCAACTCTGTTGCCCCCGCTGCCGTGCAGAACGATTGCCATTGCCCGTCGTTCCCGACATTCAGCACGAGGTAACCGTCGGCGGTTTCGAACAGTTCGTAAGGCACAATCTGGAGGTGAGCGTTCCCCTGCCTCGCAGGGAGTTTGCCGCTCGTGAGGTACGCTTGCGCCACGTTCACCTGCGACGCGAGGGCACAGTCGAGCAACCCGAGGTCGATCGCGTACCCGTGGCCAGAGCGCTCGCGTGCCCGCAGACAAGCGAGAATCGCTGTGCTGGCATAGAGCCCCGTGAGAATGTCCGCGAGCGCGACCCCAACCTTGTACGGCGGGCCGCCGATTGGCCCGGTGATCCCCATGAGCCCACTCATGGCCTGAATCGCGAAGTCGTATCCGGGCGCGTCACGCAGCGGACCCGTGCGGCCGAATCCGCTGATCGAACACGCGATCAGCCTCGGATGCCGGGCGAGGAGTTGTTCGGGTGCCAGCCCGAGCTTCGCGGAACTGTCGCTGCGGAAGTTCTCGATGAGCACATCGGATGAGTCGAGCAACCGATGGAAGACCGCATTCCCATCGGGGTGGCCGATATCAAGCGTGAGTGAGCGTTTCCCGCGATTGCACGACATGAAGTATGCCGACATGCCATCGGCCGTGAAAGGCGGTCCCCATCCGCGGGTGTCGTCGCCGGAGCCGGGGCGTTCGAGCTTCACGACGTCGGCCCCGAGGTCGGCGAGTAGTTGCCCGCAGAACGGCCCGGCGAGCACGCGAGCCGCATCGAGAACCCGCACACCAGACAACGGCGGAACAGCATCATTCGCGAAGGGAAACATGGCAACGAGTGCCTTTCGATTTTGGCGAGCGGGGGTGCGTAAGCCCCCCGAGTCTTGGTCTTCACTCAAGCTCGGGGGGCTTACGCACCCCCGCTCGCCAAAAAGCCAAAAATCAACACCCAGCTCGGGTCAACAACTCTACCGGCATTTTACGCGACTCTCCGATAAACTGGCGGCATGCGTGTCCTTCAAGCCAAGATGAAACGCCCCCTCGACCTGCTCGCGATCGGAGCGGGTGGCCACATCACCGCCGCGTGTTCACTCTTCGACGTGCGCGGTGGTGTGGACGTGTGGGAGGTTGCGACTGGGAAGCATGTTTTCACACACACTGTTGGCCGGGAAGTTAACTCGCTCACGTTCACGCCAGACGGAAACCACTTCCTCGTCGGTGGCGAAGCCGCGATTGTCGTTTTCGATTTGGGTATGGGTGAACTTCCCGACGAACCTCAGGTTCAATCTCAATCCCCGAAAATCTCAATCGCTGCCGATGGAAGCCGGCTACTCGTCGCTGAAGAAGTCGACCAAAATGGGCGAGGGCGAGTGATATGTTACGCAGTGGGTGATCCGTGGGCGGTGACCACGGTGTGGTCTGAAAACCCAGGCTCCTTCGGCGGCTTCTACTTGTACGATTGTCCTGCGATCAGTCCAGATTGCATGCGCATGGCCGTCGCCGAACATTACGCGACGAGTAACCGTGTGCGAAACACGGTTCAGATGCGTGAAGCGGAGAAAGGCATCGTTCTGGCTAGCATTGAGTTCGGCGGAGCCAACCCACTTCTTCAACTTGCGTTCTCCGCCGACTCCGCGAAACTCCTCGCACGTTCTTCCGGGCGCACGGTTAAGGTATTCGACGTAGCCACGGGGCAACCGGCGGGCGAACTCGTGCATCCGGGGCGGCCTTATGTCACGGGGATGGCCGTTCACCCGAACGGCACCGTCGCGTGCAGCCGGAACAACGGCACCGTCTGCTTCTGGAACCTGGAGAAGTGCGAACTGGTTCGCACACTCGATTGGAAGCTCGGTAAGCTGGTGTCTGTTGCGTTCTCGCCCGACGGCAGCATCGGCGCGGCCGGCACCGAGGACGGGCAAGTCGTCGTGTGGGATGTCGATATCTGAATCGAGCAAGCGAGCCACAATTTCATGCGCGTGTTGCAAAGCGAGCCACGGCGTTCACTCGACTTGCTTTCCGTGGGTGGAGGCGGCCGCGTCGCTGCGGCGTGCGGGACGATCGGAATTCCTGGGCAAGTCGAGGTGTGGGAGGTCATGACGGGTGAGGTTCGACACCGACCACTCGTGTCGGCTCGCGAGGCTCGGGCTCTGGCGTTGACACCGGACGGGAGATACCTGTTCGTCGTCGAGACGACGAAGGTCGTCATGTTCGACATGGATGCCGTTGACCCGTCACACTTGCCCGGACCGGCAACGGTCCGCGATCATTCGCAGTTAACGATATCGACTGATGGCACCCGTCTCGCTATCACCGATGGACTGTACGGGCTGATGCATTTCTCGGCGGGAACGGTCCAAACCGATGCACCCTGGCCAATCGGCGAAGTGCTTTCGATCAGGGAAGAGGGTTCCATGATCTGGTTCAAGCATCCCGCGATGAACTCGGATGGCACGCGGATTGCGGCCGTGCAAAGTGGTCAAGTCCCAGGTGGCGAACTGATCGAGATTCACGACACAACGACGGGTGCATCGGTCCGTGTCGCCGAGAATGCGAAAAATTCCGTGCGGCAGATTGCGTTCACGCCTGACGGATCGAATCTGTTTGTGCGAACCGTGAGGTCGCCCGTGCTGGTCCATGACGCCACAACCGGCGAAGTTGTTGGGAGACTCGACCATCCTGGGCGGGTGCCGGTGACGGGGATGGCTATTCGACCGGGCGACGGCCTGATCGCTACGTGTCATGAGGATGGAACGGTTTGGTACTGGAATCCGCATGGGCTTCAGCCTGTCAGCGCCCTGGATTGGAAGCTTGGTAAGCTGGTGTCAGTCGCGTTTTCGCCCGACGGCAGCATTGGAGCAGCGGGCACCGAGGACGGGCAAGTCGTCGTGTGGGATGTCGATCTCTGATCGCGAGTTGTCGAACCATGCCCTTTCCCGATCTCACCGCACAACTGGAGTCGCTCCTTGCCCGGCTGGCAACGCTGCCCCGTGGTGAGCGAGTCGCGTTCGTGTACCAAATCCTTCCGCTCCTGGCTGACCCACGCATTTCGCTCAGCATTCGGATCACTGCGGCCGCTCGGGTGCTGCAATCCATCCCGGATCGCCGTCGCCCCGTTCGGCGAGTCGCGCGAGCCCTCTCGGCGGGGGTTTCCTCCAACCGAGCACTCGAACGATTGCGGCAGGTGCAGAACCAGATCGAAGCGTGCAGCGCCCTCGATGACCTGATCGACGCCCGCGAACAACGCGTGAAGATGGCGTGCCCACGGTGCAAGATTCGGCTCCCGCGAATCGAGATGGTGAAGCACCTCTGGCACGAACACCGACTCACACTTCACCGCCGCAAGACCCGCACTACATCACGAACGGCCGCGGATCTGCAACTGGCTTACGCGACCACGGGTGACCCCGCCGCGCTCGACCGCATCGCGGAACTGTATGGCCCAGCCGGGTTGCGGCGCTGGATGGCGGAACTCAAGGGGCCACCCGAAGAGCTCGCCCCGCTGCTGGCATCGGCCGCCGAACACGGGGCCGGCTTGTGCCCGGCGTGTTTCGCCGAGCTGCCGGCTGCCGTCACCGCCATGCCGACACCCCTGGAGCTTGCGAACGGTCGGCTTTCGGGCGAAGGCTACGCCGTTCAGCTTGGCGGCAACGCCTGGGTTCGCACGTGTGCCGTGTCCGGTCCCGGCCAGCCAACGGAGCGGAGCGGGCTCGCACCGACCGCACGGCTATCGGCGACCGTGGTCGGGTCGTGCGTCGTGCTCGCGGTGCTGCTGTTCGCGTCGTCGCGGCCCATCACACTCGCAGGGCTTGTGGTGGGTGCGATTGCGTATCTCGCGGTGCGGTTCGCCTGGCGTGAACGTGATCTCGATGATGAAGCCGTGGACGTGGCGTGGAAGCAGGTGTTCCCGGCGTTCGTCGAACGGGATGGTGCGGCCGGGTATCTCTCGCGGTTGTGTCTCACAAGCCTGGGTCGAGGAACACCCGAGCAACGTGTCGAACTGTTGACGTTCATTGTTGCGTCTGCGGCTTCGCGAGCCGACGAGTCGGACGCGGAGCTGCAACTGCTGGCGACCGCATCCGTGTTGCAGATCGAGGACTCGCGGCGATTCGGGCGGGATGCGGTGGCGGGAATCGCGGCACTCGCGGCCATCGGATTCACGGGACAACTGTCGGCTGATTTCGCGGAGTTTGTCGTGGCCGCTTACCTCAAACAGAATCGCGAAGAGGGGGAACTCAACCGCCTTCGGGTGCTGCTCTTTGCAACTGCGTTCGAGGCGGGACTGGTGCCACGCGACCTGAGAACGCTGTGGGCCGCGGCTCCGAATCTGAAGCGTGCCATGTCGGCGGAATCGGCACCTCGCCTCAGGCTGTTATTCGGCCTGTGGCAAACCCGCGAAGCTCAGGCGTGGCACGCCGTCGGGCACGGCGACACGGTCTTCGACATCGCCCGCAAACTTCCCCGCGACGCGGCGAGCACGCTGGCCCGGTTCCCCGATCTGCTGCTGTCGCACCGACCCGAGCGAGCCGTCGAAGACCTCATCGGCCCCGTGCTGATCTGCGTTCGCGGCGTTGCCGTCGCGGGACAACTTGTCGCTGACCCCGATGCCGAGGTGCGTCTCGAAGCCGATGGACGCGTGCTGGCGTTTGGGCGTCACCGGATTGAAGCGCGGGAGCCACTGCCGAACGACTTCCCAGTGGTCGTGCGCCGCTGGTTGCAGTTCCACGCGGAGTGGCTGACGACTCTGGACGAGGGTCACTCGGCGACGGGAACGCCCGCCGTGGCGGAGCGTGTGCTCGCTCCGTTCTGCCAGCGCTGTGGCGAATGTGGTGTAATTTCCGCTGTGGGCTGCGGTGAAGTCGGGCGACGGGTTACAACTTATTGACAACCCAGGCCGCGAAGACAGCAATCAGGATGGCCCCAATGAACAGCAACACAAGGGGACGGGACTTCTTTCCGGTCTGGAAGGTATCGCGGTTGACCGAGTTCGGGTCGATGTTGATATTGTCACGTGATTGACGGGTCAAGGTCGGCGGCATCTCGATCGCTTCGGGTAAGTCTTCTTCCTCGGCGGCCTGATGAGCCTTGCCATTCGATGCCCCCCACGGCGACGGACCTGCCGCACCCGACGCGAACGGACTCGGAGCCGACGACGCGAACGGGCTGGGTGCAGTCGAGACTGGTTTACCCGCGGGTTGTGCTGCGACAGCCTTGGCCGCTCGGGCCGGCTCGGGTTGCGAAGGAAGCCCCGGCATCGACATTGCGGTGTCGGTCTTCACGAACTCGCGTGCGGCCGGGCTGAGTTGGGGCATTTCTTCCTCGGTAGGAAGACGCACGGTTGCGGGAAGGAAATCGTCGAGCGCCACGACCACCTGAGCGGGAGTCTGATAGCGTGCCTTGGGGTCCTTCGCCATCATCTTCGCGAGCACGGCAGCCAGGCCCTCGGGAACCTCGGGACGGATAGCCCGAATCGGGGTCGGCTCCTTGGTCCGGTGCCAGAGCAACTTCTGGGAGACCGTTCCTGTCGGGAACGGCGGGTGCCCGGCGAGCAGGAAGTAGAGCGTCGCGCCGAGAGCATAGATGTCGGCCCGGCCGTCCACCGAGTGGCTGTTCGCGACCTGTTCGGGGGCAACGTAATCAGCCGTCCCGAGGACAATCTTGTCGTCGTATTTGATCGTCAGTTGGTCGGCGTGGTCCGTGAGAATCCGCGCCAGGCCCATGTCGAGGATGCGGGCCACGCCCTTGCGATCGACCAGCACGTTACCGGGTTTGATGTCGCGGTGGATGATCTTGCTTCGGAAGGCGTAGTCGAGCCCGGCGGCGACCTGCCTCGCGTAACTGACGGCCCTCGCGATGTCCATGGCCCCGAAGTTCTGCACCATTTCCATCAAGTTGGACCCGTCGATGTAATCCATCACGATGAAGTGCAGGTCGCCGTCCTGGTCGATCTGGTGGGTGCGGACAACGTTGGGGTGTTCAAGTGCGGCAGCGGCGCGAGCCTCGCGCTGGAACCGGCCGAGAGCCGAGGGCTGGTCCGCCTTGGAAGGGGGGAGCACCTTGATGGCGGCACGCTTCCTCGTGACGGCATTTTCGCACAGGAAGACCTGTCCCATCCCGCCGACACCAACTCGCTCCAGCAATTTGTACTGACCGATCACGAACCCACGCGACTTGCCGAGGAGGTACTGTTCCGCCTGGAAGTTCGTCAGAATTCCGTCCCGAATCATCATGTCGAGGAAGTCTTGAACCTCCGCGGGGAGGCCACTGGCGAACTTCGGACGTTCAAGGTAGGCGTTGAGTTGCCGTTCATCGACAACTCCGCTTCTCCGGATCAGACCAAGCAATTCCTCGACAGAGTTCGGCACGGACATGGAGCACCAGGCAGACAATGATGGGAAACCGCGCCCACGGGCGAATCCTTCGAGGGGTGAATCGCATTCACCACCCAATCTTAGGACAATACTCGCCGGGGAGCAAACGGTCTGGTGTGTTGCAGTTAAGCATATGCCGTGCCAGCCAACGAAGCGGCCCGGTCGGACAACCGACCGGGCCGCTTTCATCCGCGTGGTTCAACTCACTTCTTCTTGCCGCCCTTGAGCTTCACTTCCGTGATCGCGTTCTTGTCGGTGGTGATATCCATCTTCATTTTGTCGGCGAACTTCGAGGTCAAACGCTTTTCGAGGTCTTCGAGCTTGCCTTCGGTCGCCTTGCCGTCCTTATCGAGCATCGTGACCTTGGTCTTATCGCTGATCGTGTAGGTGGCTTCCTTGTCGCCTTCCTTCACGGTCACTTCCTTCTTATCCTTGTCGTACTTCACAACGGCCACTTCAGCGGCGACAACGAGACCAGCCATCAGGAACAGGACAACCACGGCAGACAACAACTTCCGCATGGGAATTCACTCCGAGAGATGGAGCCAGTACGCCCGACAAAAGCGCCGGCGAGTCGGCTCGCAACAAAGTTATTGAACACTCAACTCAGTAATAGTCTCGCCGAAAGTGATGAAAGTTCCATGAACGCCTCCGATTTGCAGCTTCGCCAGGATCAGACCCAAACCCGCAGTTTGGTCTTGAGATCAGGCGGAAGCCGGTTGTCGAGCAGTTTCCGCACCTCGTTCGGGTGGTACCGCGTGCTGAAGTGCGCAGCCACGATCAGTTCGTTCTTGAACCGGGCAGAACGTTCCACGAAGTCATCCAGGTGCATGTGTCCGAATTTATGAATCTTGTCTCGCCGGTGGCTCGCACGGATGAAACTCATCTCGGTAATCAGAATCCTGGCCTCGAAGAACGCTGGGTTGTTGTCGAGCCCGGCCGGCGAAGTGTCGCCAGTGTACGCCACAAGCGGGATGCGTTCCTCCCGTGTGATCTCCACACCCGAGAGCCGGAGCTCCTTGATCTTCTCGCCCGGCAGGCCGATGAACTCGTCCTTCAGCTTTCGTCGCCGTTCCGACACGATGAACCCGCGGCTCGGGATGGTGTGAACCGTGTTCACGACGCTCACAACGTGCTCTCGGCTCAGTTCGATTTCGTCCCCCGGTGCCACGCCCCGGATCTCGGCAAGTTGCCGCCCGCGATCAAGCCGGTGCATGATCATCATCAGTTTCTTCACGTCGTCAAGGCTCTCGGCTGGGACGTAAATCGTCGGGGGTTCCATCTTCATCATGCGGCGGCGGGCGACGTAGATCGGCAACGCGGCAACGTGATCGAGGTGGGTGTGCGAGACGAACCACGTTGGCGTGCCCATGAAGTCCCACGGCTGGGCACCGAAGTCGAACCCGACCTTCAGTTCCGGGACGCGCCAGTAGCTTTGCACGGCCGCACGCGACCATCCCTCGATGGTGAACCCGCCGTGAACGTGCGAGAAATAGGGGGCGTTATCGACTGGCCGATCGGCGTTCATGAAGCACTCCGCGACATCGTTCGTCTGGAACAGTGTAGCCGCGGTGCCCACGGTTGACGCCACGGTACCCAAGGCGTCAACCGTGGGCACCGTGGTGTTCGCGTTTTTCGCCCCAACGGGGCGACAGATAGTAGCCCAGGGCGTCAACCCTGGGAACCCTTGGGGACCGTTGGAGAGTTCCTCACTCCCAGACGTATCGCTCGTCGTAATCGAGTCCGTGTTGTTTCAAGAATGTGCGAAACTCGTCCTGGAAAGTCTCTCGCTTGTGATGTTCCACTTGATTGGCGATGTATGCCTTCACGCGGGCAATCAACGAGAGGCTCACGGTAAACGCCCCGTATCCTCCCTGCCATGCGAACTGAGACTTCTCGGCAAAGGTGTCGTGGACCCATCGGGATGAGTTGGATTTCACGTTTCGCACGAGGTCGGCGATGCAACTTTGTCTGCCGAGGGAGACGAGCATGTGAACGTGATCCGTTACCCCGCCAATGTTGATGAGAACCGAACCGGTATTGCTGATGACTCCGCCCATATACCCGTAGAGCCGTGGGGCGAGATCGGCGTCGATGAATGGTTCGCGGTTTTTGGTACTGAAGACGATGTGGACGTTGAGACTCACGAGGGATTGCGGCATGGTGCTGGGCTCGTGGGTGTGCCGCCCCGTTGGGGCTAAAAAATGTGTGGTACCCACGATACCCAGGGCTGACGCCCTGGGCTATTGTCTGCCGCCCCGTTGGGGCGAAAACAACAACGGCACCGAAACGGTGCCCAGTTTCCCAGGGCTGACGCCCTGGGCTACTATCTGCCGCCCCGTTGGGGCGAAAACAGCCCAGGGCTGACGCCCTGGGCTGCTCTCTGAATCGCCGTTGGGGCGAAAACCAATACTCGCCCAGCGACAAGGATGAATGTCGATGCCCCGGGGATGTCAATTGCGTTCGCGTTTTTCGCCCCAACGGGGCGACAGACAATAGCCCAGGGCGTCAGCCCTGGGGACCGTGGGCTCACCAATTCCGGAGCCCCAACGGGGCGGCAGATAATAGCCCAGGGCGTCAGCCCTGGGTGCGTTTGGTGTCAACCCTGGGAACCGTTCGACGTGGCCTTCTCGATCGCGAGGTATTGAATTTCGGATGTGTTCGCGAACTCCACGCTCAGTCGGACAGGGCCAACGACAGTCGGGCGATCAATGCGTAGCTTCGTTCCGAATTGGCTCGATCGCAAGCCGCCATCCGTTTCAGCCATTTGCGTGAAGTGTTCCAGAAGTGACCGCAAGACGTGAAGCGGGCCGGCTTGCCTCGATCCCACCACATGGCTCGAATCCGAGCACTCCAGAACCACCCCGACGTCTTCATCACAACCAGCCACACGGATTGATGTGAAGTCCGAATCCGTCGCGAGGGCCAGCAGTTGATCTGCCAGCCCTTCGTGGGCACCGCGGCCGAATAGTTCAATCACTCGGTCGGCCACGGGGAGGTTCGCCATCGGGTTAAACCGCCTCACCCAGCGTTGGTAGTGCCGGGCGTTCGCGTTCGATGAAACGCACCTTCACCGTCGGGCCAGCGATGTGGTGCAGCAAATGACGTGGCAGGTGACAGCGCACCACCACCTCGTTCGAGTCGTCACGGAACTCCTGGCGATACACTTCCGCGTGCGCATTCAAGAAGGCCAATACCTTCCCGTTGCCCGCTTCGGTAATCACCTCGGCTTCCGCGAACTCCGACGCCAGCGCGTCCATCACGGCGTCTTCGAGGCGGTCAATACCCTGACCCGTCAATCCGCTCAAGGCCACCGCACGCGGGTAGTGTGCCTCCAAAACCTTCAAAATCGTCGGGTCCGCGACTTTATCGATTTTGTTGAGCACCAGAATCGTCGGTTTCTTGTCGCAGTCCAGTTCCTTCAGGACCGCGTTGACCGCACGAATTTGCTCCTCAGCCTGCGGGTTGCTCGCGTCCACAACGTGGATCAGGAGTTTGGCGTACCGAGCTTCCGAGAGCGTCGCCTTGAACGACGCCACCAGATGGTGAGGCAACTCGCGGATGAAGCCAACCGTGTCCGAAAGAAGCACGCGGCCCCAGTCGCGGATGTGCCATTGTCGGGTTCGCGTATCGAGCGTCGAGAACAACTGGTTCTTGACGTGAACGCCTGCCTTGGTGGCCGTGTTCATCAACTGCGACTTGCCCGCGTTGGTGTAGCCCACCAGCGAAACGGTGTGCTCGCCCGAACGGCTTTTCACCTCGCGTTCCTTGCGGGCCTGCACCTCGGCGAGTTTCCCCTTGAGGTCGCGAATCCGCCCGCCAACGAGTCGGCGGTCCGATTCGAGTTGCGTTTCACCAGGACCACGCAGGCCGATACCGCCGCCCTTCTGACGCGACAGGTGGCTCCACATCTGCTTCAGGCGAGGGAGCGAGTACTCGAGCTGAGCCAGCTCCACCTGCAACCGCGATTCCACGGTCTGCGCGCGGGTGGCGAAGATGTCGAGGATCACCTCGCTGCGATCGAGCACCTTGACGCTGAGTGCCTTCTCCAGGTTGCGTGCCTGTGCGGGTGAAAGGTCGTTATCGAAGATCACCACGTCGGCGTCGCTGCTCTGGACGAGTTCCGAAAGGTCCTTGAGCTTACCGGAGCCGATGTAGGTGGCGAGTTGAATCTCTTGCCGCTTCTGGACGAGTTCCCCGACGACTTTCGCGCCGGCCGCAGCGGTCAGCCCACGGATTTCGTCGCAGGGGTCGTCGGTGAGCCAGGGCCGGTCCGGCAGCGAGATGCTGACCAGAACAGCTTTCTCCGAGGCAACCGAGAAATCGTCTCGCTGGGTGTCGAATGCTCTACTGATATGCGTTCCCCTTCCGGGTGGTGCTCGATGTTTGAGGAATGTTGTTCGTTGGTGGTGGTTAGTGGCTGGTCGGTTGTTGTGCGTTCAAGTCATTTACATCACCAGCCAACACTTTACACCCAATCACCCACTGACAACAACCCTCCGCCAACAAACGACAACCAACCTACAACGACCCCAAGACAAAAAACAACTCCGCCCAGAGGTTAGAGCCTCTGGGCGGAGAGAAGGTTCAGGGCGAACCCTGGTTTACAGTGGGTTCAGCATTACCGGGCCTCGGAGCCTGGGATCAGCGGAACCTTTGGCATCGTGACGGGCTTGCCCGTTCCGAACACCGGGTTGACGTGGAAGCTCATGGTCGTTCGGTCGGCGTTGACCTTCACCGACGCCCGGAGGTCGGCAGCGTTCGAGCCGATCCCCGCGTATCGCTTTTCGGTCGTCTCGTTCACCAGCGGCAGGTTCGGTCGGCCGCTCGTCGCGGTCGCACCAGCCGCCAGGGCACCGAACCCACCCGCGAACCCGGAAGACTCGGTGCTCAGGGCTGCACCCGTCGTCTCGGACCGGAACTCATCGGTGTCCTGCGAGATCACCGCCAGTTCCGTACGCGAGCCAGATTCGAGCTTCACTTCGACAGCCTTCGGGGAGTTGAGGTCAATGGTGATCAGATCGTGGGATTCCTTGGCGGTTCCCTTGAACTTGGTCACCTTCACCGTCGCCGTGCCACCGATCGGTTTGCCGAAGGCTTGCTTCACGGACACCTTGTAGGTGCCCTTGAAGGCCAGAGCCGCGACGTACTGCTCGGAGCGATCCGCCCCCTGTTCGAGGATGTCGGACTTCAGGACGCCGCCACCGGTCGTCCGCTTCTGGGTCGCGGAGCAGGTCGACCCGTTCGGTTCAGCAACAGTCAGGTCGAGGTCGGCGGCACCTTGCCACAACAGTTCGATGACGAGGTCACGCTGGGTTTGCTCGGTCATCGCCTTGCGGAGGCCATCGACCTTCTGGCCGGCCTTCTCGGCCTTCTCCACGAGGCGGGGCAGGCGGGCCTTGACCTGCTCGTGGTAGTTGATGCCATCGGTCGTGCTCCAGTCCCGCTTCTGCAGGCCGTTGACGGCCCACACCACGGCGTCAGTCTGCACGTCCTTGGCAGCTTCGGCGTATGCCAGGGCATTCGCGTAAGCGGTCGGCTGGTCCGGGGCACACTCGGCGGCCTGCTTGCAGAAGGCGATCGCCTGAGCGTGGTTCTTCAGGTTGGCCTCGGCCTTCGCGGCCTTGAGGTAAGCCTTCGCATCGGCCGGGTCGAGGTCGATACCCGACACCGCAGCACGTTCCACTTCGACCGAGCTTGCCTGGCCGGTGGCCGCCAGAGCGACGGCGAGCGACTCGTGAACCCAGTCATCTGTGGCCAACCCCTTGCGGAGCGCACCCTTGAGGACTTCGGCCGCGTGGCCATACTCGTCCATTTCCATCAGGAACTCGGCGGCAGCGACGATCAGGCCAGGATCGGAAACCGTCTGGTCGATCGCAGCGTTCCACATCTGCTTCGGGTCGTTGCCGAGCTTCTTCCGCATCGCGACGGCATCAACCTTGGGGTTGTTCAGGCCGGCCTTCTCTGCACCCACAACCGGAGCCTTCGGATCGTTGACGGCAACCGCACCGCCGTTCGGGTTCTTCGGGATCACCGCCATGCCTTCCGCCTTCTTCAGCTTGATCGAGGCGGCCGGATGGTATCGGCTCGTACCGCGGATGATCAGGGCACGGGCCGGCGGATAGTAGCCGAGGGAGTTCAACTGGTTCGCCGTGAGAAGCGGGGCTTCCATCGGCGCGTTCGGGTCGATCGGGGCACCGGCGTTGGGGTCTTGAGCCCATTCACCGCGAGCAACCGTTTCCTTGATCAGGTTGAGGAGCAACTGGCTCTGGTCGCCACCCTGGAGGCCGAACTGGCCACCCAGGTTACCGAACTGGCCAAGCTGACCACCACCGACGCCAAGACCACCGGCACCGAAGCCGATGTTCTGCTGCTGGGGCATACCGTTCTGGCCAAGGTTGGCGAACGCCCCGTTCATGCCACCGTTGGCACCGTTGTTGGCGCCGATCTGGCCACCACCGCCGTTGTTACCGAAGAAGTTGGCGGCACCGATGACCTGACCGAAGATGGCCAACTGCGACTGCTGGAACTGGAGGTTCTGTTGCAGGGTCTGCTGGTTCACCGAGCTCGGGATCGGGATCACGAGGTCTGCGACCGGGAACACCCGGGTTACCTTTTCTTCCAGACGACGGTTGAAGGTCGTGATTTCGACATAGTCGGGGCGAACGATGTAGGTCGCGTTCATCGAGAGCAACACGATGTCTAGGAACGTGCCGAGCTTCATGCCGCGGAGTTGGGTCGCGGCGAGGTTCGGCTTCTTCTCCTTGATGTCGTTGATCTGCTCGGCCTTGAACTGCTCTTCCATGATCACGAACGTGACCGCGTAACGCTTCGAGAGCTTCTGGAGCAACTCGAACAGCGGCACGTCGTTCAGGTTGGCGTCTTCGAGGAGCACTTCCTGATCTTCGATGAGGCTCTTCAACTGCAGTTGCGATTGCGTTGGGCTCGGCCCGAGGTTCGAGTTCAGGTACGCGTCGCGACGGAGCGAAGTCAATTCACGCCACACGGCCGCTGGCGGGAAGTGGACCGGCGGTTCGTCAGGGTACGGGATGTGCGACTTCTCAGTCTGCATCATGGTGAGCAGGAAGCGGTCTTCACGAATACGGACCAGTTCTTTCCATTCCCGCAACTGCGTGGCCTGCTGGCCGATGATGTAGCTGGCGACGGCCGTCGGCGGAATCGTCTGCCCCTTGGCAACCCGCTCCTGGATCATCAACTGGGCTTCCTGGTACGCCAGTTCGAAGCGGGCCTGCTTCATCAGTTGGCGGAACTGGTCGATCCGGTTCTTGGTCCGGGCTTCGTCGTCCTGGGCGCGGTCGAATTCGTTGAGCCGCTGGCGAGTCTTGGCGATCGCCTCACGCTCGGCTGCGGCCTGACGCTTGACTTCGGCACCCTTGAGGAAGATTTCCCGCATGACCGCTTCGAGGTCGCCGGTCATCTGGTTGCGGGTCGCGTTGCCGATCGCATCGTAAGCCGCGATCTCGTCGCGTTGACGCTTCAGATCCTGGTAAGCCGTGTCGGGGTCCGTGCGGAGCAGTTGGCGAGCGCGACGAATCGTCGCGTCCACGAGAACCTTGTACCGCTGTTCTTCGACTTGCCGACGAGCGGCGGCTTCTTTCAGGAGGTCGGCAGGGTTGCCAACCGCTGGTGGGTTCTGGTTACCCCCGGCGACGGGCGGCTGCGCCGGTGGATCTTGCTTGGCAATATCCTGGATCACGACTCGGGCCACTTCGCCCGGAGCAACCTTCAGACCGTTGGCCTTGGCTGCGATCTTCTGCTCGATGTCGTTTTTGGTGAGTTTGCCGCTCTTGAGTTTTTCGATCATGGCGATACCGGCGGCGGCTTCGCGATCGTTCGGATCAATCTTCTTCGCAGCTTCGTAGAGCTTGCCGGCGTCGTCCCATTGCGACTGCGTGATGGCCCACACAGCCTGAACGAGGAACTCATCCTTGTACAGCTTGACCTGTGTGCTCGCGAGGGCGAGAGCGCGGTCGGATTGCAGCATGGCGGGCGCGTCCTTGTGCGGAGCGTCACGCCACTGGTCGAGCATCATGTTCAGGAAGAAGTGCTCGATCTGGGGTGCTGGGAGCTTTTCGCCCATGTTCAGGGCCACGGCGCGGTTCGCGACGGACCCGTTCACGGTCAGCGAGATCGTCTCGGCGGCCTTGGCGAGTTTGCCCATCACCAGTGTGGTGCGGTCGGCACGCAACGGCGGCAACTTGGTCGGGTACACTTCGCCGACTTCGGCACCGAACTTGAACTTGTCGACCTTCACGACCGGCGTGTCGATCGAGGTCAGCAACCGGGTAACGAACTCGCCCCGCTTGATCGGATTGGCAAGGTCTTCCTGGATGCGGATGACGGCTCCACCAGTCTGGGCGGCGAGCCCGTGGAGGTTTTGCGGGTTTACCTTGATACCCAGCGGCACGGCGAAGAAGCCGACATCGCGGGTATCCATCCCGGTACCGAGAGCGAGTCGATCGTCTTCGGTGATGGGGTTGAACGCGCTATCACCATCGCCCAGGAGCAGCACGACCTGCTGCCGGCCACGGGCCGGGGCGATCGTTGCGAGCGACTTGTTGATGGCGTTCTTGAGGTCTGTCGCGCCTGAGCCATACTCGATTTCGGTGAGAGCCACGGCGGCTTCACGAACTTCGTCGGCACTGGCGGGGAAGAACCCCTTGGTTAGTGGGCGGGTGGCAGCCGGGGTGCTGGCGACCCACACGCTGACGCGGTCGTTCGGAGAAAGCACGCTGGTCAACCCCGTCAGAATCTGGCGGGCCTGTTGGAGCGGGCGACCAGCCTGGCTGGCCGACACGTCCACGAGCACAAGCACATCGCGAGGGCGGATCGGGGCGGCTTCGATCGTTGGCTTCACCTGCCAGGCGAACAGCATTTCGCCATCGCGGAGCTGGTATGTGAGTGCCGGGAGTTTGCTGAACTTCGTCAGAACAAGATCTTCGACGACTTTACCGCCGTCGGGGCGGATGGGCTCGCCCGGCTTGGCGGGGTTGACCCCCGGCCGGACATCGCCGAACAGAGAGGTGCCGAGGGTGACGAGAGTGGCGGCCACCCCCAGCACCACTGGCAACACCCGAAGGCGTTTCAGGAAGGTCATACCCTGCGCTCCTACTGGTGGACGGGTCGCGGTCGCGGTCGCACCGTCCGGGTGAATAACAAATCGTGGCCTGATTGTACGACAAGGCTCAGGGGAGACGCAACGGAACTCAGACTCACCAAAAACTCGGTCGCACTGACGATTGTAAACGCTCGGTCCGAATTTTCCAACCGTCGTTCACGACTCGAAAATGGCAACCTCGCTGATCCCCCGTGTGCAAGTCTACCCGGTTTAACGGCGCACCTCGGCCGCCGTTGGCAGGTTCAGCAGAACTGTGCGCCAGATCATGGGTTATCCGCCATTTACCCGGCGGAATCCGCAGGACCGGCCGGGAAATCTGGGCGAGGATTAAGGGTTGTCGGCTGTCGGTCGTGACAGTTACGCGGAGAGGTGGGTACTTTCCGGTGATTCTACCGGCGCGGAGTCGGTAGTAACCCCGCCTTTCGTGTTGACTTAGAGAATCGGACGACCTAGGCTGATTCATGCAGGATTGAAGGATTGTTCTGTCAGGGTGATGCCCCCAAACAATCCTTCCAACCGGCTACGGGTACTGTGCGAATCGCCTGAACGCGGTCGCCCGGTCTGGTTGCACGCCAATTCAGAGTACACCCTCGCATGTTACCCCCTAACCCATCCGATCCGGCCCCGGCGATATCCGCAGCGGAACTTCGTCGTCGGCTCCTCTCTTCCGGGCCGCCTGCGGCCCCCATGAACACGCCGAAGCCGGTCCCAGTGCCGGAACCCGAACCGGAACCTGAGGAACTCGAGCCGGAACCTGAGTCGTTCCCCCGGAGTGCCTCGCCTCAGGATTTGCTGACGCGACTCCGGATGCCCGGGAAGTCTGGCCCCGTCACCTCCGCGAGTCGGCCGAATCAGGCTCCGCCCCAGGTGCCCATCGCGCCGGAATCGTACCGCCCACCACCCGGCCGACGCCCTCCGCTGCCCCCTGGCCGGTACGACACAACGACGCCGCCGGTCCCGAACTACCCGATGCCCAACGATAACATCGCGGGGGCACTGAATCAGCTCGCGGGGATTCAGGAAAACAACCGCTATCAAGATGAAGGCCCGAACGCCGAGATTCAGCGGCTCAAGTCCGAGAACAAGGAGCTCCGCAAACTCCTCGACGAGATGAAACACCTCCTCCAGGAAGCCAGTGAGTCTGAGAACAAACTGGTCGAGAAGGAGAAGGAGTTCGAGACCGCACTGGCCGAAAAGGAAGTGCAGATCGAGGAACTGAACGCCCAACTTGGAGCGATCGAGGAACAGATCGCCAAGGGTGAGCTTGCACCACCACCACCCGTTCCAAAAACGCGGACGGAACTGGAAGAGTGGGGCGACGAGTTGGAGAAGGAAAACGCGAAACTCCAACAGGATCGCAAGCGACTCCAGGAAGAACGCCAGCAACTACGAGAGGACGAGGAAGGTCTTGAAGCTCAGATGCGTGAGATGGAAGTTTCGATGGCCAAGGAGCGTGCGCTTCTTGCTCGCCAGGAAACGGAACTCAAGCGACTGAGCGCGGAAATCCAACACGAGCTCGAACTCATGCAACGTGGCGACGCGAACCTTCGCGACCACTTGAAGAAGTTCGAACGCCGTGCTCAGGAAGTGATGACCAAGCCACCCGGTGGCGGCGGCGGTCCTCCCGGCCGACGATAGAACCAGACATCGGGAATCAGGAGTCAGGAGTCAGAAAGCAGGCCGCAGCCGCGGCCGCCTTCTGACTCCTGCTCTTTTGGCTCTTATCGACTCCCGACTCCCGACTCCTGATCCCCGACTCCTGACTTCCGGGTTCCGACGTACACCAGGAACGCCGCCAGCAACCCGAACATCACCACCGACAGAATCTTCGCCCACTCCACCTCGTCGGGCTTCCACTCCTTCTTGCCGCTCTTGGGATCGATCTCTGCGAAGAGGATGGAGCCAAGGTTGAGCGCGTCGTTGAATGCCTCCGGCATGAACGCAAAGAACGCAATGATGAGCCCGCACAGCGTGCCACCCGCGATGTAGCCGCTGGCGAGCAGCACGCCTGGGCTTGTCTCGGACTCGGCTTCCGACTGTGGCTTGCTCCGCAGTTTGTCGGTGACCAGTCGCATCATGCCGCCCATGAAGATCGGGAGCGTCGAACCGAACGAGAGGTACATCCCGACCGCCACGGGCAACGCCGCGACGCCACACAGTTCCAGCGCAATCGCGATCATCACGCCGATGATGATGAGCGTCCACTGAAGCGTACCACCGAGGATCCCCTTGATGATGTTGGCGAAGAGACCCGGTTGCGGTGCCGTGAACTCCTTCGGTGCGTCGGCACCGTTGTCCATCGTCTTCGACTCGCGAGCAATTGGCATGTCCGTGCGGTAGACCGGATTGCCAGCCGCGTTCACGAGATACCGCCCCGCCTGCAAGCTCTCGTGCTCACCTTCGCGAACGTGGACGACACGGTAATCAGTCTCGTCCTTCCACTCCTCTCCGCCCGCGTTGTACGGCTTACCGGCTCGTTTGATCGGCGCATCGCTGGGGATGACCAGCACAGCGTCTCGCGAGAATCCGTTCTTCGTGTAGTGCGTACCTGCCGCATCAAGGGCGAGCATGGTCAGACCGATCACCAGCGCCGAGGTGACGGCACCGATGAGAATCGCCCACTGCTGTTTCGATGGCGTCGCGCCCACGAGGTAGCCGGTCTTCAAGTCTTGCGATGTGGTTCCACCGTTACTGGAGGCAATGCAGACGACCGCGGCCACGGTGAGCGCGGTGAGCATGGCCGACGGGCCAGTTCGCCCCAGGATGAAGAAGATTGCACAGACGAGAAGCAACGTAGCGATGGTCATCCCGGAGATGGGGTTCGACGAACTCCCAACCTCACCGGTGAGCCGACTGGATACCGTGACGAACAGGAAGCCGAACAGGAGGATCATGCCAGCCCCGACCAACCCCTGGAAGTTCAGCCCCAAACCCAACGCCGGAACGATGGCCAGCACCAGTATCAGAGCGACACTTCCCCACAGCACAACCGTCATCGGCATGTCGCGTTCGGTGCGAATCGCTGTGGGTGCTCCTCCAGCGGCCCGGCTGGCTCGCAGGTCGCGAAGACCAGCCGCGATGGACCCGAAGATCAGCGGCAATGCCCGGCACATGCTGATGATGCCACCCGCAGCAACCGCACCAGCCCCGATGTACTTCAGGTAGTACCCGCGAATGCCGTCTGGTTCCATGTTGCGGATCAGCCCGGGGTTGTGTTCGTCCTTGGGCTTATCCGAATCCCACTTCGCCGGTGCAACGGGTTCGTTCAACTTCGCCCCGAACGTGGCGATGGCTGGCCCGAGGACGAGGTACGACAGCACGGCCCCGGCCATCATCAAACAGGCGATTCGCGGGCCGATGAGATAGCCAACGCCGAGAAGTTCCGGGGCGAGTTCACCCCGTACTTCGGCACCGTTGATGCCCGTCCGCACTCCGGTTTCCTCGTTCGTGCGGTACAGGTTCGTCGCGGGTTCACTCGCCCACAACTTCGTCGCCGCGGTCAGGAACTTGTAGACCAGCGCGATACCAAATCCGACGAACACCATCTTCGCGGTCGCTCCGCCCTTCTCGCCAGCTACCAGCACTTCCGCACACGCCGTCCCTTCGGGGTAGATCAGCTTTCCGTGCTGTTTCACGATGAACGCACGCCGCAGCGGGATCATCATGAGAATTCCGAGAACCGCGCCGAGAACCGAGACCGTCATCACGCGAACCGGCTCCATCTCGAAGCCGAGCAGCAACAGCGCTGGCATCGTGACGCCGACACCGAACGCGATGCTTTCGCCCGCGCTACCGGCTGTCTGCACAATGTTGTTTTCGAGGATGGTCGTCTTGCGAACCTTGAACGCGTTCGAGATCGCACGAAACAGCGTGATCGAGAGCACCGCGATCGGCACCGACGCCGACACGGTGAGCCCGACCTTCAGCACGAGATACAGCGACGACGCCCCGAATATGATGCCGAGGATGGTCCCCGCCAGAATCGCAGGCCACGTGAATTCCGGTGGCGACTCGCTCGCCGGAATGAACGGCTGGTGCGGTGGCGGCTCAGTCGATCCGTCATTCTTCGCTTCCGACATGGTCTGACTCCCTTCGAGAGAGGGTGCGAGCAGATAGAATCACGGTGAACCGCGTCGAAGGCAAGTCCCGCCGGCGCGGTTCGCTGGCTCCGCCCGACTCAACCTGGAGGTTCCGATGCGTGCCCGTTTGCTGATTGCCGCCCCCGCACTGGCCGTGATGCTTACCCTGACTGCCGCGAATGCGCGAGCCGAGGATGAACACCCGGTCGTGAAGTTGGTGAAGGGGAAAGTGAAGGATGCGAAGAAGCCGTTCGCGTTGATCGTGGAGTTCAAGATCAAGGCCGGCAAGGAAAAGGAAGCCGAGGAAGCGTTCGCCCCGTGCCTCATCGCGACACGCAAGGAACCCGGCTGCGTGGCCTACTTCCTGAACCGCGACCCGGACCAACCCCAGATGTTCATCATGTACGAGCAGTTCAAGAGCGTGGATGCGTTGATCGCGCACCTGAAGGAGAAGCACACCCAAACGCTGTTGAAGACGCTCGGCGAGTTGGGCGACGGCGAACCGAAGCTGAAGATCCTGACCGTGCCGGAATAAGGCAAAGCCAGTGATTAACCACAGAGGCACCGAGACACAGAGAAAACAAGAGAGACATGTTTCAAAGAACTGATTTCCTCTTGTTTTCTCTGTGTCTCGGTGCCTCTGTGGTTAATTTGTGTCTGTGGTTAATTCCTCTTCTCACATTGGCGGCGGTTCGTCGAAGCCGTGCTGTTTGCGGTGGTACGGGCCGTCGAAGTCGATGGTGGACTTAAACCGCTCGTGCCGCCCGTCGCCCGCGTGTGGCTTCACCTTCGCCAGCAACTTCTGGAGTTCGTCGCCTTCGATCGGCTTGAAGTTGCGAGCAATGGCGATGTTCTTCTTCAGCACGTCCATCGAGTCCATGCCGCTGACCACGGTCGCCACATCTTGCGACAGCGCGAAGCGAATGCACTCCTCGGCGGTCGCCACGCCCTCCTTCACGATCTTCCCCTTCCCGCCGCCGAGCGACTTCATGCCGATCACGGCTGTGCCGTGTTTCTTCGCGGCTGGAATCACTTGCTTCGCGAAGCTGCGGTAGAAGTGATCGCACACGTTGATCGGGCACTGCACCGTGTCCCACTTGTGGACCGGCATCATCTGCAAGTGGATGTGTGGCGACTTGTGACCGGTGAAGCCGACGAACCGCACCTTGCCTTCCTTCTGCATTTTGAGCAACTCGGCGAGCCCGCCCTGTTCGATCACCCATTCGGGGTCGTTGTCCCAGTTGATCTCGTGCATCTGCATCAGGTCGATCACATCCGTCTGAAGGCGCTTAAGACTCTCCTCGACTTGCTTGCGAAGCTCCGGCCCTTTGCGGGAACAGACCTTGGTCATGAGGAACGTCTTCTTCCGCCACTTACCACTGTCCGCGGCCAGTGCCTTGCCCATGATCTCTTCGCTGCCGCCGTCGTGGTAGTCCCAGCAGTTGTCGAAGAAGGTCACGCCCTCGTCGATCGCGGTGTGCATGATCTTCACGGCTTCGGCCTTATCCTTGACGTCGCCGATGTGCCAGCCGCCGAGGCAGAGAATCGAGACGTTCACGCCGGTCTTGCCGAGCGGCCGCGTGGGAACGCCCTCTCCGGGCTTCTTGTCCTCGGCACGGCCGGTGCCTGCCAGCAAGACACCGGCCGCCAGAGCGGCACCGGTTTGGAGGAATTCGCGGCGGGTTTCATCAATCGGGAGGTCGGTCATTGAGATGGCTCCGTCGGGCGAGGTGTGAAGACGGCAAGTGAGCATACCGCGCGCCGGAGGCGAAAGAAACAACCATGCAGCCGCTTGTGGCTTCGCAAAATCTTAGTCCGCGTCCCAGATGACGATCTGGCCGCTGTCGCTGCCCGCCGCGATACGAAGGCCGTCTGGTGCGAAGCTGATGTTCAGCAAGCGGCCGATTTCCCACGTGAATGTTTTGTGTTCCGTCCAGGTGTGCGTGTCCCAGATGCGGACCGTCTCGTCGTTGCTGACCGTCGCCAGGAATCGGCCGTCGTCGGTGAACGACAATCCCTGAAAGTGCTTCGTCCCTCGCTTGTGCAGTGCCACTTCGCGGTCGGCTTCCAGATCCCAGATGCGCAGTCGTGGCCCCGCCGTGCCAGCGAGGAACCGGCCGTCGGGCGAGAACGCGAGGTGCTTCACGGGTTGCTGCCAGCCGTCGGTGGTGCCGATGATGTTGCCGCCTGGGAACTCGCGGACGTGGACGAGGTATTCGTAATCGTTCACCGCGTACTCGAAGTTGCCGAGCATGCCGATGCGGCGGATTCGTTCGCCGACGTTCGCCATGTGCCCGGTGGCGAGGAGCCGACCGTCGCGGCTGAAGGCGACACCCCCGGTGGTGTTGGCCGAGCCGGGCATTTCCGGGAGCAAGTCCCAGTCGTCGGTTTTGCGAATGAGAAGCCCGGCCCCGGCAGCCCAGTCGGTCGAACTGGTCTGATTCACCTCCGCGAGATAGTCGCCGGAGGGAGAGGCTTTTAGGCGACGCCCCCAAGGACTGCCTGGCGTGATCGTGTACCAGGTGTCCGCGGCGATGTCCCACAAGCGGAGAGCGACACCGCCGAAGATGATCCGGTTCTCGTCCAGGTACGTGAGGTCGAACCCTGACGACGTTTCTTCGACGACTGCGAAACGGCGAACGTCCCCGGTAGCGAGGTTCCACACGCGGATGACAAGGTCGCCGCAGACCGCCGCGAGTTCTTCGCCGTTCGGAGCGAAGGCGATGGCGTAGATGCGTTTCTTCTTCTTGATCGCGAGTGTTTGCACGATCACCTCCCGTGCCACGGGCTACCCGCGTTGTTGCTCGGCGGTCTTCAGCATCTCGGCGGCTTCCTTGCGCGTAGTTTCGCTGCGCGATTCGCCGCGCAGCATCATCGCCAGTTCCTCCACACGCGATTCGTCCGTCGTCAGCGCCGTGATCGTCGTGGCGGTCTTCTTCGCGGTCGTGGTCTTGCGGATCGTCCACTGGTGGGCTGCGTAAGACGCAACCTGCGGCAAGTGCGTGACACACAACACCTGATGCGACGTGCCGAGTGCCGAGAGTTTTTGGCCCAGCACGTCGCCGAGTCGCCCGCCGACGTTCGCGTCGATCTCGTCGAACACCACCAGCGTGCGAACCGGATCGTGGGCAGACAAAACGGTCTTCAGCGCGAGCATGGTTCGGGACATCTCGCCGCCACTCGCCACTTTTCGCAGCGGGCGTGACGGCTCGCCGGGGTTCGCCATCAGCATCAGTTCGAGTTGATCGATGCCCGACGCAGGGACTTCGCCCGCCATCGGGTCTGTGGGAAGCGTGAGCACTTCGATCACCGCGTCGAGCTTGGCATTCGGCATGTGCAGATCGACGAGGTGCTTCTGTGCTTCCGCCGCGAGCTTCTTCGCCACCTTGGCACGTGCCGTGCTCAGCGTCGTGGCGGCCTTCTTCAGGTCGGCCCATGCCGCTTTCAGTTCGCCGTCGATCCCCGCGAGATCGTCTTCTTCCTTCTGAAGCAAGCGCTCCTTGGCGTCGAGCGTGCTGCGATACTCGATCAACTCATCGGGAGTCTTGCCGTAGCGTGCCTGGAGTTTCTTGAGGAAGCCGATGCGAGCCTCGACTTCCTCAAGCCGGTCGGGGTCGGCCTCGAACCGTTCCGAGAGATCGCGGCACGTATCGGCGAGATCGTCTACCTCGGGCCGCAGTGCTTCGAGTCGCTGGCTCACTTCCTGCAATTTGGGGTCGAGGTTAGCCCAGCGATTCGCTTCCTTGATGAGTCGCCCGAGTACGTCACTCACCGCACCGTCGTCATCGGAAAGCCGTGCCGCAACGGTGCCCGTGAACTGTGCGAGGCTCTGTGCGTGAACCAGCGTGTCGCGTTCTTTCGAGAGCGCCGGCAGTTCGTTCGCCTGGAGCTTGGCGTTGTCGATGTCCTCGCGCTCGAATCGCACCAGCGACAGTTCGCGTTGCCGGGTGGCGCGGGCGTCCGAGAGTTCCTTGAACTTGCGACGCAACCCACGCACGATCTCCGCCGCCACGTCGTACCTCTTCCGTTGCTCGCCGAGCCGCCCGAAGGCGTCGAGCAATTCCAACTGATACGCGGGCTGAAGGAGCGAGTAGCTTTCACGCTGACCGTGGACGTCGACGAGCATCTCGCCGATCCGCTTCAGCGTGGCAACCGCGACGGGGATATCGTTCACGAGTGCAGAACTGCGCCCGGAACGCGAGAGCCGGCGAGTAAGGATGAGGTCGTCGTCTTCGATGGGTGACTGAAGTATCTCGGCCGCGACGGCACGCTGCTCGGGTCGGCTGAGATCGAACCGCCCGGTGACGCGAAGTTCGTCGGCCCCGGTGCGAATGAGGTCGGCGTTGCCGCGTTCGCCAAGGAGAAGCCCGAGCGCTCCGAGCAGCAGCGATTTCCCGGCACCGGTTTCGCCCGTCCAGGCGCAAAAACCTGGGTGCAGCTCGACGCGCACGTCTTCGATCAGGGCGAGGTTCTGAACGGCGAGTTCACGCAACATACCCCAATGGTACGGTCGGCCCGCCCACGGGTGAAGGTGAGTCGGCTAAAGCGCTGCCCTGAGGATTTGGGGGAACCCTGATTGCCAGTTTTGAAGTTGCGATTTTTGGGACTGGCTTTTGGGTTTTCAGCCTGAAAGGCTGTGACAACCTAGCCCAGGGCAAGACAGCGAAGCTGTCGCCGCCCTGGGTTCGGCGGCCCGTCAGCGTGCAGCCTGAAGGGCTGCGACATCGCGCCTTGTCTCAGCGGTCCCAGGGCGTTGCCCTGGGCTAGGTTGTCACAGCCTTTCAGGCTGAACAAGTTGCTCATTCACCGCGGCCAAGGCGGGCTCGCATCTTCTGGCCCACGAGCAACCCTGCGGCGTCGCCGTCGATGGCAATCACGCACTCGGCCGTTCGAACGTCGTTGATCTCGCCGGGTTCGAGCAGCACCGAGCGTTTTCTGGCGATGACACGCCCCACTCGCAGCACTTTCCCGGTCCATATCGGTGAGTCCGAACGAGCATCGTCGCGGATCGTGGCCTTCATCCCCGGCTTCACGCGGCCCAAGAATTCCTGCTCCAACTCCGCCCAGATCACGAGCGGCCCGTCCGGGCGGAACTCGATCGCCGGCTGAAGCGTACCCGGCGCGACGGTCTTCCCCACCGAAGTTTGCACTCGCAACACCGTTCCCGCGCTGGGGGCGAGCAGCGTACACTCATCGAGTGCGTTTTGGGCTTGTTTGAGGGCAATCTCGGCGCTGGCTCGCTTCGCGGCCGCGGCACGGACCTTGAGAGATGGCTCGGCGAGCTTCAACTTCTCGGGAAGCAGCAGTTCTTCCAGGCGGGACTTCTCTACCGCTTCGAGTTGTTCGAGTTGCTTCAACTCCGACTCTGCGACTAGCAACTCAGCCGCGGTGATCGAGCCAAACGACCGTGCCGCCTTCTTCTCATCGTAGACCCGGCGACCAACAACAACACGCTCGGTCGCTGCGGTGACGGCGGCTTCTTGCGTGGCCTTCCGAATCGGGTACTGTTTCGCTTCAAGGTTCGCGGCATCAATCTCGATGTCTGCCGCGTTAACCGCAGCCTGAGCTTCATCGACACGGAGTTTGAGTTGTGTGTCGTCGAGTTTGAGCAGCGGAGCCTTGGCTTCCACGTGCTGCCCTTCCACCACGAACACCTGAACCACCTTGCCGGGGATTCTCGCATCGAGGTCGGCAGCGCGTTCGAGCCCGTCCACGCGGCCAAGGCACACGACATCGAGATCCGGCAGCGTTTTATCCGATCGCGGGTCGGCCGTTTGCTTCTGCCCCTGCCACCACGTTACCCCAACGACGGACAGGATCACGAACAGGAGCGCAATGCCCGCACCAATGCTGGGGACACGCCGCCGTTGTTCGTCGGTCATGGTCGGCCTCCCTCACGCCGTCATCGAATGTTGTGTGCCGGATCCACATTTTGGAACGACCGCAGAGCCGCAAGCCCTGAGCCGAGAGCCATCACCATCGTAATCATTGCTGCCAGCAACAGGATCAGCGGGTGCAATCGCACAGCCGTACCCATCGCGGTCGCCGCTTCCGCAAGCAACAACGTGATCGGCGTGGCGACCAACACCCCAAACAGGCCCACCCAGAACGACTGCGCGACCACGGTCGCCTTGAGTCGCCACTTGGGAATCCCCATCGCACGGAGCGTCGAGAACTCCCGCTGGCTTGCGGCGGTCGCAGCGAAGAGGGTCTGGCTCGTTACCACACCCCCAACGAGTAGGCCCAGTAGCGCCGTGAACCCCACCGTGATGCCGGCCTTCGTCGTGAACAGCCAGTGCAGCCGGGAGCGCGTCGAGAATTCCGCGGCCGTGATCGCTGTCAGTTGCGGATAGCCGCTCATCCGCTGTGCGACATCGGCGGCGGCCTCGGGTGTCGTCGTTCTCGCCACGACGTAGGTCACCTCGTCCCTGCGATAGCCCAGGAGTATCCGGGCGGTTTCGAAGGAGCAGAACAGGTACGGCCCACCGAGGCTCTTGTAGCCTTTCACGAGTCCGACGACCCGCACCCGGATTCCATAGATCTCGGCGATATCGCCAACGCCGGTGATCCCGAGACGCCCCAACTCCGATTCATCTACCGCCACCGCCAGGTCAACCGAAAGCCTCGTCAGCAACTCGGGGTTGGATCGCACGGCCTCGGCAGCGGCGAGTGAGTTTGCGTCGAGCCTGCTGCCGACAATCGTGCACACCTCGGAGACGGTGTTCGCGGAGTCGATTCCTGGGCGTGTCCAGAGTGCGAAACCGATGACCGCCGGTTCGACCCGCACGACTTCGGGGTGCGACGCGACACGAACAACCCACCGCTCCGGGATGGGGCGTCCCAGGTCCACGCTGCGGACACCGGGGAAGCCAACCCACAAGTCCGCCGTGGCACGGTCCACGGGCAACGACATCATCGAGATCAGCCCGAGGACGAGCCCGCCCTGAACGGTGATGAGCACGGCCGAGAACGCGACGGCGAGAATCGCCGGCAGGAACCGTTGGCGCTCGTACCAGATGGTGGTCAGGGAGTAGCTCACAACAGAGCATTCTCTCGCGCCGAACGCCCGGAGCCAACTCCGTCAAGCCGACTGCGGGTAAATCGGCGGGTTTTGGCTCCCGGAAACCGGTATAGCCGGAAGGTTCGACCAACTGGGAATTGACGGGCGAAGGTTAGTCATTGATGATTGCGTAAACGGTGATCGCTTGTTGTCCGAGCCCGAGCGCCAAGCGAGGATTAACGTCTAATCCTCGCTTGGCGCTCGGGCTCGGACAAGAAAACCCCGGACAACAATGCGATCATCTCTCTTCATGTAGCGATCCGCGTTCGCCGTGCCCCGAGACACCCATGATGCCGCCCGACTGGCGACCGCCGACGCTCACCACAGCCCGACTTACGTTGCGTCCGTTCGAGGAAGCCGACGCCGAACCGCTGTTCGAGTACGCGAGGAACCCGAACCTGACGCGGTTCACGCTGTGGGACCATCACCGCACGCCCAGCGAAACCGTTGCGTTCGTTCGCGACTACGCCCGCCTGCGGTACCGCGAAGGAATGGCCGAACCCTACGCGATCACGCTCACGCCCAACCCCAAGCCGATCGGTGCGTGCGGGTGTTTCTGGGCGTCGGAGCCGAATCAGACAATGGAACTGGGGTACTGGGTTGCGGAGCCGTTCTGGGGCCGCGGGATTGCGGTCGAGGCCAGCGAGGCGATCATTCAACTCGCCTTCCGGACCTACGAACCGGAGCGATTGCAGGCTCGCGTGATCGCCGGCAACCACGCCAGCGCTCGCGTGTTGGAGAAGTTAAACTTCCGCTACGAGGGAACCCTGCGAGCATCCTTGCTGCGACGTTCGCGGTTCGACGACGTGATGATCTACTCTCTTCTGCGCTCCGAGTGGGCCGTCTCTTTGCTCACAAAATCACCGCAGTGAGAAACATCACCAACGGAATGCGGGCCGCACGTCCGGATTCACCACTTTCTCGGCTGGCCATTCGCCACGCCGCAGGGACGCGACCGCCTCGGCAGCCGAGCGTGCCATGTCGTGAAGGGATTGCACATCCACCCCGGCCGCGTGTGGCGTCAGCACCACGTTCGGCAACTTCCGCAGCGGGTTGTCGGTGGGCGTGGGCTCCTCCTCGAACACGTCGAGCGCCGCCCCGGCGACGCGACCTTCGCGAAGTGCGGGGATCAGATCAGCCTCGCAGACCAGGCCACCGCGAGAGGTGTTCACCAGGACTGCGCCGGGCTTCATCCTGGCAATCGCATCGCGGTTGATGATGTGTCGGGTCTGCGGCGTAAACGGCAGGTGCAGCGAAAGGAAATCGGACTCCGCGAGGAGTTGATCGAACGACACGAGGCCGATGCCGTGCGAGGCACAAAACGCCGCATCGGGGAACGGATCGTATGCCAGCACTCGCATCTCAAAGGCGAGTGCCCGAAGCGCGACGGCCTTGCCAATGCGACCCAACCCCGCAAGCCCGAGCGTGCGACCACGCATCGGCAAGCTCATGAGACGCGGCCAACCGCCCGCGGCGATCGCGGCATGGCGCGCAGGAATGTGACGAGTGAACCCGAGCATCAGCGCGAACGCATGTTCGGCGACCGAGCCCTGGTTCGTGTTCGGGGCAATGGTGACTGCAGCACCGGCGGCCGTGGCCGCGGCGAGATCGACAGCGTCGTACCCGACACCGACGCGGGCCACGACCTTGAGTTGGGGGTGTGCTGCGAACACGCGGGGCGAATACGGCTCCGAACCCGCAACGGTGGCGTCGATCCCCTTGAGCGCGACGATGAGCTCGTCTTCATTGGGGAGGTTCGCCTCAGCAGGCGGTAGCACCGCGATTTCGAGTCCCGCTTTCGTGAGGACATCACCGAACTTGTCCGCGAACTTGGCCACTTCACGTGGAACGATCAACACCCTGGGCATGTGCGTTTTCCGGAGAGGAATGAGGCGTGATTCGCTCTGTTGTAGCGGAAGGGGATGAGGTGTTGCGCGATTCCTAAGGGGTGGTGCCGACGTGAGGCGTCAGCGGAACCAGCCCTGGACACTGCACACGATCAACGCCACAAACATCAGGGACGCTCCTCCGGCTACCCGGCCCAACGCTCCGCCCCACCACAACCCCAGGCCTCCGAGTGTGGCGATCACGCAGACCGCCCCCACGAACACCCACGCCATGGTTTCGGTTTGGCCACCAGGCCGGGCGGGGAAGAAGAGGCCCAGGACAAGGACCAAAAGCGCAGCAACGCCACAGATGTCGCCTAGTCGGAGCTGTGGTGCTGGCTCAGATGGGTGCATCACACCGCCTCGGAGTCGCTGTCGCCGAACAGCGTGGGGCCGGTGATCTGCGGTTTCAGTTTGTGCTTGCGGCGGGGTGCGGCCTCCGGTGGCAATACCACATTTCCCTTCGGTTCCTCTCGCTGCGGCGTTGGCAACTCGTGCCGTGATTCCAGTGTCGTCAGCACGGCGGTTGCTCGCTTCAACACCGCGTCGGGCACGCCCGCCAGTTTCGCCACGTGGATGCCGTAGCTCTTGTCGGCGTTCCCCGGCGCGATCTTGTGCAGGAAGATCACGTCGCTATCGAGTTCCTTCACCTGCACGTTGTAGTTCCGCAACCTCGGCAGCGACTCGGAGAGCTGCGCCAGTTCGTGGTAATGTGTGGCGAACAGTGCCCGACAGCCGACCGTGTCGTGCAGGAATTCGGTGATCGCCCACGCCAACGAAACGCCGTCGTAGGTGCTGGTGCCGCGGCCGATCTCGTCCAGGATCACGAGGCTTCGCGGCGTGGCGTTGTTCAGGATGTTCGCGGCTTCGGTCATCTCCACCATGAACGTCGATTGCCCGCGACTCAGTTCGTCGCTCGCGCCCACTCGCGTGAAGATGCGGTCCGTGAGGCCGATGGTGGCGGCCTTCGCGGGGACGAAACTGCCGACGTGGGCCATCAGCGTGATGAGCGCGACCTGCCGGATGAACGTGGACTTCCCTGCCATGTTGGGGCCGGTTATGAGCCAGAACATACCGGCGTCCGGGCCGAACGCGGTGTCGTTGGGGACGAACGTGCCGGGCGGAAGGATCTGATCGAGCACGGGGTGCCGGGCGTCCTTGAGGTCGAGCACGGGTTCGTGCGACAGCGTGGGGCGCACGTAGTTCCGGTCGGCGGCGAGTTCCGCGAGCGATGCCAGGAAGTCGGCGGCGGCGAGCACGTCGGCAGCGTTCAGAAGGCGTGGCGTCTGCGCGGCGACCTGATCGCGGATCGCGAGGAACAGTTGCAGTTCGAGTGCCTTACTCTTGTCGTCGGCGCTGAGAATCTTCTCCTCGTATTCCTTCAGCACGCTCGTGATGTAGCGCTCGGCGTTCTTCAGCGTTCCCTTGCGTTTGTAATCTTCGGGCACCTTCGAAGCGTTCGCGTGCGTCACCTCGATGTAGTACCCCGCGACCTGGTTGTACGCGATCTTCAGACTCGCAATGCCGGTGCGGGTGATCTCCTGGGCCTGATAGCGAGCGATCCAGTTCTTCCCCTCGGTCATCAGAGTGCGAAGTTCGTCCAACTCCGCGTTGTACCCGGCCTTGATGGTGCCTCCATCCTTGGCGATGTACGGCGGGTCGTCGGTCAGCGCCTTGTCGAGCAGTTCGCGAATGTCGGGGCACAGTTCCAGACGCTTTTCCAGGTCTTGCAGCAGTGCCGAACGCCGGCCGGTGAGCTTGGCCTTCACCGCGGGGAGCATGCGAAGCGTGCGGGCAATCGCGCCCAGATCCTTCGGGTTGGCGCGTGCCGTGCTCACTCGCGTGGTGAGGCGCTGGATGTCGGAGCAGGCTTCGAGCAACTCGCGCAGTTGCCCACGCAGCTTGTGATCCTTCAGAATCTCTTCCACCGCGTCGAAGCGGGCATCAATCGCAACCGTATCGGTAAGCGGGGCTAAGACGCTATCGTGAAGCAACCGTGCGCCCATCGGCGTGACGGTGCGATCGAGCACGGAAAGCAGCGAGCCGTCGCGCTGGTTGTCGCGCAGTGTGCGGGTAAGTTCGAGGCTGCGGCGGGTCACTTCATCGAGCGCGAGCGTGGCTTCCGGGCGATGCGGCTTCAGCCTACGGATGTGGGCGAGGCTCGCCTTCAGTGTTTCTTGCAGGTAGATGATGACCGCCCCGGCCGCGACGAGGCACGGTTGTGAATCCTCGAACCCAAAGCCAGTAAGTGTGCCGATCTGGAAGTGCGTTCGCAGCGCCGTGGTGGTGGTTGCGGGGTCGAAGGTCCAGTCGGGTCGTGCCGTGCGACTCTTCGGCAGATGTGCGCCCGCGGCCTGCGTCACAGCGGCAGCGACATTCTCGGCGAACAGGCACTCGGCAGCGCTGAGGCGAGCGAGTTCGTCGGGCAATCGCGGGGCAGGCACATCAGCGGCGCTGAAACTCCCCGTCGAGAGATCGACCCACGCGACGCCAAAGAGATTCCCCTTGCCGGGCACGACCGCGATGAGGTGGTTCGGCGCACGCGGATCGAGCAAACCTTCGTCGGTGATCGTCCCCGGAGTGACGATGCGATTCACTTCGCGGTGGATGATCTTCTTCTTCGGGTCCGGCTCCTCCATCTGCTCGCAGACAGCGACGCGATGCCCGGCCCGCAGCAGCAATCCGAGGTAGTGTTCGAGCTTCACGACCGGCACGCCAGCCATGGGAATGGTGCCGTCACGTTTGGTGAGCGTCAGCCCGATCACGCGGCTCACGAGAACGGCGTCGTCCTCGAACAGTTCGTAGAACTCGCCGTTGCGGAACAGCACGATCATGCCCGGATGCTGGCTCTTCGCGTCGTGATACTGCTGCATCATTCGGGTCATGGCGTGGCCCAGTTCATTGTTCCGATTCTCAAGCAGAGCATAAGGCGTGGGGTAATGCGAACGCGATGTCATTCACAGGTATCATCCTCCCGTTCCGCGACCACCGACTCTGAAGCGGCGGCGGAAAGCCCCCCTCACCCGTCTCGCAAAGCCTCGCCGACCTCTCCCCGCAAAGCCGGGGCGAGGTGGGTCCGCAGTGGCTTCTCGTCAGCGAGTCGAACCCTTTGCCAAATGATGAAGCCGGTTGCCCCCACCTCGCCCCCGGTTTCGGGGGGAGAGGTCGCGACGAGTCTTCGAGTCGCGGGTGAGGGGGAGAACACCTCACCCACTAACAGTAACGATATCCATCATTACGCCACCGGTTCTAACCCACAACCTGCCACTTCTCGGTGTCGAAGTGAATGATTGTAACGCCCGGAACGGGGTCGGGGTTCGCATCCGTGGCCTTGCCGATCAGGACGCAGAAGGCGTGCGGGTAGCCGAGATCGCTGTGGAAGCGGGCGAGCAACTTCAGGTCGGCCGCGACCGCAGCGGGATTGGATCGGAACACGAGCGACACCGCCCCGAATCGGCGGTCGGGTGCGCCGTGTTCGCCGAGTTGCCAGAACAGCAGGTCGGGCTGGCGGGGTGCGTCGGGGTCGCCCTGCACGAGGATGTGCCCGAGCCCACGCTGAACGGGGATGGCCTTGTCCCACATTCTGCGGAACTCGTGGTAGAACTCCATCACGAATGAGCGTTCGCGTGTCTTGCGACTCGCCGGCGGATCTTCGGCCTCGGTGGGGGTGTACTCGCGCCCGTGTGCCGCGGCGAACCGCGGGTGCATCAGGTTCAACGCTTCAACGACGAGCGCTTGGAACGGAGGTGTCATGGTAGGTATCTCGGTCAGCGGTCGCCCCGCTGGGGCGACCGCTAACCAATGCGTTGGTCAACCGATCGCGTCTTTCCACTTCTTGACGCGGGCTTCGTCGATCACGCCGTCGCGCTTTCCGGCAGCGCACACCGACGACCGCACCGCGAAGTAGTCCGGCTTCACGTTCTTGAGTTGCTTCATCTGCTCGGGCCGCAGCGACCCGCCGACCGCCACGATCGTGTACACCCGCTGCAGGCTCTCGACCATTTCCTGAATCTCGTCGGCCTTCATGAAGTCCAGCAGCGTCTTGCCGTCCTTGTTCCACGTGTCGAGCAGGAACGCCTTGAACCGGAACCGCTTGGCGAACTTCGCGAGTTCGGCCGGCGGCACTGACTTCGCCCGCTCCCAGTCGGCGTACGCCACCGCGACCATCTCCATCCCCACGGGGAGTTCGCGGCGCATGTCGAGCAGGTCTTCGCCCCAACCGGGCGTCGGGGAATAGCCCGCGAGCCCCCACTTCACGTAGTTCAGCTTCAGTTCCAGGTGCCAGTGTGCCTCCGTGAGCGCGTTCGGCGACCACTCGCCCAGCGCGGCGCTGACGGGCACCTTGCCCTTCACCGCGTCAATCACGGCGCTCACGACCTCGGCCTCGGCCGGCGCGAGCGGCCCCTTGGAGGGTTCTTTCACGTCGATCAGGTCGGCCCCACCTGCCAGCGCCGCCGCGACCTCATCGGCCGAGCGCACGCTTACGAGAAGCCCTGTCTTGGTGCTCATGACAGCGTGATTCCTTCCACGGCGAAGATGCGGAGCGTCCCGGTTCGACTTCCCCCAACTTACCGGAACAACCTACAGTTATCTCCGATTCCCCGACACGCGACAAGAGCAAGGGAACCCGCCCAGAGCCATCGCCCACGCGTGATAACGCGAATCGGCCCGGAGCCTGCTCCGGGCCGATTCGTTCGCGAGGACGGATTCATCTGCGAGGCGAAATCGGTTCCAGGCGACTGGCACACCCCTCCCTGGAACCGTTTTACCTGTCTGGAAGAAACTATATCAGAATGACACAACTGATTCTGATCGAGTTACTTGTGCCGAATTTATTGCGGCACAATAGTCCGGAACCGATGGTTTTCGGCTCCATTTCGGACCATTCGTCCGGAAGAAACTATATCAGAACGTCCCGCCAAAGTCGCAGCAACGGCGGGAAGGGCAAAGAACGGAAGCCTACTTCACCTTCTTCTCGCCGTATCCCTTCCACACCCATTCGATCGCGTGCGGGATGAATTGCCCCTGGGCTTTGCCATCGCAGTGGCCGGACCCCTGACAGAACAGGTACTGGTACTCGTACCCCTTCTCCTTCAGCACCTTCGCCATGCGGTGGTTGGCCTCCACCCAGTCGTGCATCTCGTCGCGCATCACGTTCGGGTTGAGCAGGTCACGGTCGCCGACCTGGATGAACAGGCGGATCGGCTTCTTCGGTTCCTTGGGGATGAGCGTCTCGTGAAAGCCCCACGCCCCGTCGGGGAACTTGGGGTCGAACGG